>JAFRAO010000049.1 GCA_017405375.1 bacterium | reverse complement strand
CAAAAAAAATAAATAAAATAAAAAAAAATTGCGAAAAATTTTTAAAAATATACAAAAAAGAGCAAAATATAAATTGTACAAATAAAGCAAATACCGAATCGTTATATACTGATAAAAAATTAAACAATAAAATATATATTGATTCGACATATACTGATAAGAATGCAGTGAGTTTTGCAAATAATATCAGTTCGATATATTCCGATAATATCGTTGGAAATATTTTTTGTGAATCAATAGATAAAAATAGCCTATGTAACGAAACGATATGTTCTAATAATACTTTTAAAAATATATTTCTTAAATTAATAAGTAAATTTATAAAATCCGACAAAAAAATTAATTATGAGCAAAAAACACTAAATGAAAATGATAGTGAAACTATAATCAGTAATAGTCAAACGAATAGTTCTGATTTTTGTAATGGCAAATATGCCATAAAAATTAATGCTATTGATATTGATGATACATTGGTAAAATTATCTCCATTATTTAAGTATAAACATAATCGCCAAAAAATTAAATTAACAGGAGTACATGCTGTTGATAAATATTTAAAAAAAACAAATCTTCGAATAAAAAATAAATATAAATATCATAAAGAAGTTAATTACATATTATTAATTAAATTGTTGGAAAGAATTAAGGATAATTATTTTGATTATGATTTAAAGAATATTTTGCAGGATAAAAAATTTGGCAATTATTTTGATAAAGAGATGGTGTCATTTATTAAATATTATTTTTATGACAGGTATAAATTATCCTCTTGTAAGTATAAATTGCCTTTCTTACATAATATATATTATAGGTATATATCGAGAAGTTATAAAAATGCACTACAAGCCTTGTCATATATGGATTTTGATTTCAACTGCAACTTCGGCGATGCAAGAGATATTTTAAAATTTGATTCAAATACCTATGATTTTATATTTTTAGATGCTTTTACTCCAACTAAAACTCCAAATTTATGGACTTATGATTTTTTTAAGCTCCTGTATAATAAATTAAATCCGGATGGAATACTTTTGACGTATTCTAATTCTGCAGCAATTAGAAATGCTTTATTGAAAAATGGTTTTCATGTTGGAAAAATTTTTAATAAGTCAGAAAATAAATTTACAGGTACTATTGCATCAAAAAATATTGATAATATCGAATATCCACTAAACGATTTTGATATTGGACTTATAACCTCTAAAGCGGGGATAGTTTTTAGAGATGAAAATTTAAATTTACCGAATGAAATAATTATGAAAAACAGAGAAATAGAAGTTGCCAATAGTTCTCTCATTTCAAGCACTATGTATTTAAAAAATTATAAGGAGAAACATAATGAAGTTTGATTATGTTGTTGTAGGTGGTGGGACAGCCGGTTGTGCTGTTGCTTATATATTGGGTAAAGCGAATAAAAATGTTCTATTAATCGAGAAAAATATTCATCTCGGTGGAACTATGACTTCCGCTCTTGTGACGCCTATGATGAAAACATCTGATAACTCTATTAATAATGAGTTTTTAGATGATTTCTTAAATGAAATGAGAAAATATGATGCTGCTATTACGTATATTGATGGTAACATCGGTTGGTTTAATCCGGAAATTGCTAAGATTGTTTTGGACGAGCTTATGTGTAAAGCAAATGTTCAAGTTTTATATTCTGCTTCATTAAGAAATGTTAATATATCTAATAGATATATCAATTCGATTGATATTGACATTAATATGTTATCGGTACATATCGAAACGAAGTATGTGATTGATGCAACAGGAAATTGCGAAGTCGGAAAACTTTCAAATTGTAATTTTTTGGAAAATAATTCTAATTTTCAACCGCTGACTTTAAGATTTATTGTTGAAAATGTCAATTTGAAAGAATTTTCAGATTGGATAACAAATCTTGATAAAGATAGAGATGTTACTACATCTTGCAAAATTAACGATGAAATTCATTTATCAACTGCTTATACTTGGGATAATAACAGAAATTGGGCATTGAGTACGTTATTTGATGATGCCGTAAATAAAAATATACTAAAAGACAGTGATAGAAACTATTTCCAGCTTTTTACAGTGCCCAAAATGCCTAATGCAGTAGCTTTTAACTGTCCCAGAATGATTTTAGACAGCAATATTAGCCCTTTTGAGCCGTTTATGTACTCAAAATCACTTCAAAATGCGCGATTTACTATTATGAGATTATTAAAATTCATGAATATTTATCTTAAAGGATTTGAAAATGCTTATATCTCAAATATTGCAGATATGGTCGGAATACGCGAGAATAATAGAATAGCCGGAAAATATGTTTATACCATAGCTGATTTAAAATCAGGTAAAAAATTTGATAATCCTGTTTTAATATCAAATTATCCGATTGATGTTCATTCAACTGATAAATCTTCATCTGCTATGGAAAAAATTAATATTGAATATCAGTTACCTGTTGAATCGCTTATTTCTAAAGATATTGATAATTTATATGTAGCAGGACGCTGCATTTCTGCTGATTTTTATGCTCAAAGCGCTTTAAGAATTATTCCAAGTTGTTTTTCCATGGGTACCGGATTAGCGAAATATTTATTAAAGTGATTTATAATTATATTTGAAGTAAAATTATATTATGAAATTGAAATCTAAGTTCATATTGGGGATATTGGTTATTGTTTGTGTATATTTAATATACTATTTCGTTTTGCCTGCAATAATTAATACTAAATATATTAATAATTTAGTTTTGAATACTGTTAAGTCAGAGTATGGATTTAATTTAGTGTTAGAAAATCCTAAAATTAAGATGGGTCTATCGCCATCGATATGGTTTTGTGCAGATAACTTGAATATTTTTAATGACGATGATTCAAAGGCTTTATCGCTAAATAAACCAAAAATTGAAATTTCAATTTTTTCGTTGCTTTTTAGAAAAATTCATTTGTGTTATTTTTATACGTCTGATTTATTTGTTGATTTAGCTTATGATAAAGAGTTTAGGTTTAAACTTGGTCAATATTTATTAAATAACAATTCAAAATTTGAATTAGATGTTACTGATTCAAAAATATTTGTTAATAGGTATAAATTATACTTAAAAGATTTATCAAACAGTAAAAGTATTCTTGTAAAAGGGGACAATATAAAGGTAAATAAGTATAACATTAAAAAGTATGTTAGTGTGTACATGGATGCCAATTTGATTTGTGATAATAATGTAAGTAAATTAAAAGTTTATTTTGATTCCAAAATGCCTTTAAACAAGCATTTAGATACATATCCGCCAGAAATTTTATTAAGTTTATCAAATCTGGATTTAAGTAATTATTCAAATTTGATTAGAGCACTAACAAAGGATAAAATTAAATCAATTCAAGGAACAGCAAATTTTGATTTTAGTTCTGCAAAAGAAATTTCAAAACAAAAATTATATATTTCAAATATACAACTAAGTAAATTTGTAATAAATTCTGTTTATTTTGATAAAATTTATTCTTATCCTGGAGTAATTAAGCTAAAATCATCATATTTGTTGTCCGGAAACCATTTAAATATTCCAAGTTTTGAAATATTTACTAATAAGTTTTCTGCAAAAATTTCAGGTTCAATAGACAAATTATCGTCAAAAAAACCTGTTCCTTCAATAAACATAAAAATGTTTAATGCAAAAGCAAAAGATTTACTGGATTTAATTCCTCATAGTAAATATTTGGATAATTTAGCTGATATTAATATTTCTGTTGCAAAAGATGCAAATTTTAATGCAGATGTTGATGTTGATTTAAATATTAAAGATAATTTTAAACAGCCTGAAATATATGGCAATATCAATTTAAAAAATGCATATATTTTTGAACCGATAAAGTATGCTCCAAGCGGTGCAACAATAAAAATCAATTATAATAAAGATATTTTAAACTTAGATGTCAATGTGCCGACAAATATAAAACAATGGGTGAAAGTTGTTGGTAAAATATATATTTATAAAAATAAATACGCAGATTTACATATTACAAGCACAGAATTAATAGATTTAGCTTTAGCAGAAAAGTTGTTAGATCCCATTTATAGGACGTTTAAGTTTTTGTTAGGACCTGTTCCTATTATGGGTTTTAGCGGATATGGGCAGATTGATTTAACAGTAAAGGGAACTAAAGTTAATCCGCATACTTATGGGTGGTTTAAAACTACAAATGCAAATGTTACATTTGATGATATTAGCCATTTGAAATTAACAAATGCTAATTCAATACTGGCTTTTGAAGATAATATTACAAAATTTAAATTACTTAGTGGCAAAATTAACAATAAACCTGTAAATATTGATGGAACTTGTACTTTAGATGGGGAATTTGATTTTAATGCAAACATGAAATCACAGCAATTAAACGATTTGTTAATAGTTTTAAAAGATTCAAAAATGCTGAAAGATATATCGAAATCAGTCAATTCATTCGATTCAGCAAAAGGATTGGCGGATTTTAGTCTAAATGTTTACGGCAAATTAAAAGACATAGGAGAATTAGAATTTTCAAAAAATACGCACGCTAAAGGTTCATTAATTCTAAATCAAAATGAAATCAAGTTAAATAAAAATAATATTTCGCTAAAAAACATTTCGGGTCAAATTGATTATAATGACCTAAATTTGAAGGTTAATTTATTCTCTGCGATAAATTTGTCAAAGATTTATATATCCGGCAATTTAAACGATGATATTGCAAATATAAACTTTAAAACAGATTTAATAAGAATTTATGATTTTTTAAAAACTATAAAAATTCCAAACATATATATTGCCGGTAAGCGTGATGAGGATTTTTCAAATATTACATTAAGAGGTAGTTATCATGGAAGTATATCCAAATTTGATACTTCAAAAATTAATGTTAGCGGAAAAGCGCAATTTAAAAATACAAATTTGATACATGCAAAAAATAAACTTCCGATTAAAGTATTATCAGGTGATATGGTTATTAATAATAATGAATTAATCATTAATAAAAACAATATTCAATTGGGTACAATGCCAATATTGCTTGAGGGCAAAATAAGGAACTTATTTGGTCAAAAGCCTATATTAAATATTTCTTTTTCGGCTAAACCTAATCAAAAATTTTTTGATTATGCATTTAACAAAAATTCAATATATCCAATAAAAGCAAAAGGAGATATTACTTGTGTATCAACTATTCACGGTGAATTAGATAAATTAAATACTTATATTAATCTTCAAATAGGTAAAGATTCAATGTTGTATTATATGGGAGCTGCAATAGGTGATTTGAATAATCCGATTCATATTTTATTTAATGGCATATTAGAACCAAATGCTGTTCGTATTAAGACATTTAATTATGATAAATTACTTCAGTCAATACGTGGAAATTATTATGCGAAAAAACAATTAGGTATAAACGGGGCTATATATTATAATAAAGTACCTTATTTTAAAAATTTACAAATAAAAACTGCTGCACCTACTGATATGCGTATTTTTAACATAGTATTCAAAAAGCCTTTAATAAAAGGTGGTTATTTTAATTCGAATATTGAAATCAACGGAAATATGTATAATCCGAAAATACTTGGTCAAATCAGTACGAGTGCGATGAATATTCCATTTTTTGATACAACAATAAATAATATAAATTTGCAATTTTTACAAAATACTATTATTGGTCAACTAAACGGTGATGTGCTATCAAATAATTTTAGTATTGACATAAATGCAAAAAATAACTTTAGTGCTCCTTATGTAATCAATTCGGCAAAAATTGATGCTAAAAATGTAAATATAAATAGGATACTTGATACATTAAATTATTATGAAGTTGAATCAGTAAAACTTGAATCAAATGCGAATAAAGATAAATCAAACAATAATTTTAAATTTGATATAAATCAATTAATTATAAATAACCTTGAAATTGTTGCAAATAGTGTATTAATAAATAAATTTAATGCAAATAATTTAAAAGCTGTTATGTCTTTAAAAAATGGCGTAGCAAATATTCACAAATTTGGATTTACGCTGGATAAAGGATATATGGACGGTTCAGTAAAGTACAATATGCATTCTAATAAGTATAATTTTAATCTAAATGTAAAAAATACTGAGGCGAACATGCTATTATCGTCACTATTTGATGTTAGAGGACAAATTTTTGGTGATATTAACGGCTCATTAAATTTATCTTGTACAGGAAATAATAATGATGAATGTATAAAGAGTTTAAACGGTAATGCAAATTTTTCAGTTAAAAACGGGCGTATGCCAAAATTAGGGTCATTGGAATATCTGCTAAAAGCGGGTAACCTGGTTAAAAGTGGTATTACAGGATTATCAATGAATGGTATTATAGATTTGGTAACACCACTGAAAACAGGCAATTTTGATTCAATCGAAGGAGCAATAACCTTTAATAAAGGTATTGCAGATAACATAAAAATATTATCAATCGGTAAAGATTTAAAATTATACGTTATCGGAGATTATAACTTAGTTAATTACAATGCGAATATGTATGTGTTTGGACAATTAACCAGAAAAATATCCACATTGTTGGGTCCAATCGGAAATTTATCATTGAATACATTATTTAGTACAATTCCCGGAATAGATTTAAGTGATGAATCAAATATAAAAATACTAAATGAAGTTAATAAATTACCCGGGCTTGAAATATCAAATAAAATATATAGAGTATTTGCAGCAGAAATTCATGGCGATATAAATGCCGACGATTATGTACAAAGTTTTCGTTGGATTGAGTAGAATACCAAGTAAATATATTGCATGAGTAAAAGTAATATGTTATACTTACAACATCGAATAGATAAAAGTGAGGTTACAATAATGGATAAAACAAAAAGTTGTGTAAAACCTTTTATAGACCGCATTTCAGCTAAAGAATGTAATGCTAAACTCTCTCTTAGAAAGGCTTTTGACCTGTTAAATTCCTAAAAATCTTTATTCGTAACTTATTTGAAGGTGGACTGTCCAAAGTGGACAGTGAACAGAATGATATAAATGCTAATAATGTAGCCAAATTTAAGAAATATTACTCTGAACTTTCACAAGCACACGAAATGGCGGTAGCTAAGTATGGGTATAAATATGCATGTTTCTGATTGAAGTGAAACATATTATGATGATTCAAATACAGGCAAAAATATTACATGTGGTGTTATAAATATAGATTTAGATGGTCCTAAAAAGGGAAATGATACAGCCGGTATGGATCTTTTTAGGTTAAGCATAACTAAAGAGGGAATAAAGCCTATAGCAAATAATTCAAGTGAATTTCTTAAAGATGATCCAATTATTGTTTTCAGAGTGGTGATGGCTGTGCAAGATGGATAATGAAATTTGACGACATGGATTACTTAAAGGTTAAACACACCAGTCCATATAATTGTCCTGACGGAACTCCACTTACTTGGAAAATCGGCAGATGCAAGTAAATATTATTAATTTTGTCCATGCTGAATTTATTTGGCAATTATCACTTATTTTATAACCTTTATTTCCGGCAATAGAATATATGTTTTTATTATATTATTTTTTGTTTTAATTGGTTGAAATGTCTTTATTCTCATAATTATAATAGATTATTAACTATATATTTGTAAAAAATAATAGTCTTATTGTGGCGATATTAGTTATTTTTTGTTAAAATAAAAATTGGTTATAGGTTGTAAGTATGAATATAAAACAAAAAATAATACTAATAACAATAATAATTTTATCTGTTCTTGGAATAATTATCGTAAATGTATGGAATAGTGCCAGATATGAATCTGATAGTATTAGTCGATATGCATTGGCTTTAGAATCTTACAAATCAAAAGATTATAAAAAAGCATATTCTGAATTTGGGCATGTTTCAGCAAAATCTACATTAAAATCTGCTGCAATATATAGACAGGCAAAATGCGCTGAATTCATGCATAATGATAAATTAGCCATTAAAAACTATAAAAAATTGTTGCGTAATTATTCTCAATTCGGCTTAAATTCCAAGATAGAATATTTATTAGCGCAAAATATGTATAGCAAAAGTCCGCAAAAATCAAAAAAGTTATTTGCTCGTATAATAAAACGCTATCCGGATAGTGATTATGCGGTAGCTTCAAAATATTACTTGGGTTTAATACAAATTATAGAATTAAAAGGTGTTCAGAATAAAACAAAATTAATTGTTTATTCGCAAAAAGCAAGTGATTATTTTAAAGAATATTTGAAAAACGCTCCTTCGGGCAGATTCGCTTTATCTTCAATAAATAAAATTATTGAATTGGCTCCCTCAAAATTATCAAACGATGAATGTTTAATAATTGCCAGAGCTTATCACGCTTTGGGTGAATATGATTTAGCAAGACAATATTTTGATAAGACTGATTTAGCTCAAAGTTGGTGTGACATTGTAAAAAATTACAGTAAGTTGAGAAATAATTTAAAAATTAAAGAAATAACCGAAAAAGGAATTGTCAAATCCTCTTCAAATATTAATTTAAAAGATTTATATGTTGCTGTGGATTTGTACTTAAATGCAAATTCAAATAACAAGCAAACTGCATTAACAAAATTGTCTTCACTTGTTAAAGAAAAACCCGGTGAAGATTATGTTATGTATTTGAAATGTAAAAATACTCCAAGCAACGTCAGGGACATTTGCTATTCTGAATTGTATTATAAATTTCCAAACGGTCAATTTTCAGCTGATGCCTTATCTAATGTGTTTTTTATGAACATCATCAATGGAAAATATAATTATGCAAAAAAACTCGGTGAAGTTCATTTAAGTAATTTCTCTGATGTTAATTCAACTCCGTTTGTCCTTTTTTGGCTGGGTAAAACAGAAGCATATTTAAAAAATTACGAATCAGCGAACAATTACTATAAAAAGGTTATAGAAAAATATCCGGATTCATATTATGCATACAGGGCCTATTTACATTTATATAAAATCAAGAAAAATTTATTCGCTAAAAAATTAGTATATAAGCCTGTTGTGTTTCCTTACGAAAAATCGAAACAAGGAAATTTAGTTTTAAAATTAGCTCTTTTAAAAGACTATGCATTGGTTGATGAATTGTGCAAAAATGATAAATTTGTTCAAAGCTGGTTGGCATACCAAAATGAATCATATACTGAATCGGTTATATTAGCAAGAGATGCAATGACAGAATTAAAACATAAACCGGCGAAAGATGATTTTAGATGGCGATTGGTGTATCCAATGCATTATTATAATGATGTATTAGATTTTGCACTTAACAATAATCCTATAATATTATTGTCAATAATTAAGGAAGAAAGCCATTTTAACCCAAAAGCTACAAGTATTGTTGGCGCAATGGGTTTGATGCAGTTGATGCCGCAAACAGCAAATGAAGTCAAACAGATTTATGATATAAATGAAAATATAGCTAATTTATTGTATAATCCGCGTGTAAATATACAATTAGGAAGTACATATTATTCCAAAATAAGGAGTCTGTTTAATAATGATTTTTACGCCGTATTAGCCTATAATGGCGGTGCCGCAAGTGTTAATAATTGGCGAAATTCTTTAAATTATTCAGATGAAGATACATTTTTGGAGCAAATACCTTATACTGAAACACAAAATTATTTAAAGAAAGTCCTAAAATCGTATTGGAATTATGTACGGATATATGAATAAAGTTTTATTTTAAGAACATACAATCGCCGTATGAATAAAATTGGTAACGCTCTTTTATCGCTTCTTCGTATGCTTTAAATATAAAATCTTTACCTTCCAAGGCCGAAACAAGCATTAATAATGTCGATTTTGGTAAATGAAAATTTGTAATCAAATTGTCTACAACTTTAAATTCATAAGGCGGATATATAAATAATCTTGATGAAGATTTGCATTCCTTTATTTCACCAAACTGTTGATATGCTGTTTCTAAAGTTCTAACAGATGTCGTACCTACTGCAACTATTTTTTTGCCGTTTGCTTTTGCACTATTAATTGCTTCTGCAGCTTCTTTTGTTATTTCAAATTCCTCTGAATCCATTTTATGATCAAGCACATTTTCGCATTTTACCGGTCTGAATGTGCCTAGTCCGACAGTCAAATTAACATATACAATTTCCACACCTTTTTTTGCTAATTTATCTAATATTTCTTGCGTAAAATGCAGTCCTGCCGTAGGTGCAGCAACAGAACCCTCGTTTTTTGCATATACTGTTTGATAACGTTCATAATCTAACGATTTGCGTTCATCATCAGTCATTTTTCTTTCAATATATGGCGGAAGCGGAATATTTCCGACTTTATCCAAAACTTCATATAAAAGTCCGTCATAGATTAATTCTACAATCCATTTACCTTCTTCTAAACGTTGTGATATTTTAACGCTTAAACAATCAGCGACTTTTATTAATGTTCCTGACTTAACTCTTTTCGCAGGTTTAATTAATGCTTCCCAATGTTTGTTTTCAAGTTCTTTTAGTAAAAAAATTTCAATTAAAGCACCTGTTTCTTTGTGCCCATAAAGACGTGCAGGAATAACTTTTGTGTTATTTAAAACCAAAACGCAATTTTCATCTAAATAATCAACGATATCAAAAAAGTGTTTGTGTTCAATCGTTTGATTAGCTTTATCCAACACCATCATACGACATTCATCGCGCTTTTCACTTGGTGTTTGTGCAATTAAATCTTCAGGTAAATTATAATCAAATTCACTAACAAGCATTTTATTCTTTATTTTCTACCTTTTTCGCTCGAGCAACGACATCATCATCTATTTTTTGTTTTTTCTTTTCGTCTTCCAGTTCAAGTTGTTTATTAATTACAACTGTTTGAACAACTTGAATAAGGTTGCTTGAAATTAAATATAAAAGAACACCTGCCGGAATTGGAATGAATACAAAAGTTGCTGTCAACATTATCGGCATAAACGTATTCATAGATTTTTGAATAGCCTCTTGCGCAGGATCTTGATTTTTAGTTTTTGATGTAGTCATCATGATTTTTTGCGTTGCAAACATTGTTAATCCGAATATTACAATCAATAGCAATACATCTAAATGTAGAGAGGATTTAACCTCTTTTGTATGGAATGTTGCAGTCAAAATACCATCTTTTCTTTCAAAAGTCATCAATTCAGATTCTTTTGTCTGTAAATCAGTAACTGTCATTTCAGCTTTTTGAATTTTATCTAATTGACTGAATTTTAAATCTAAATTATCTAAACTAACTTTAAAGTCAGCAGGTTCGCCGGGAGTTAACTCTCCTTGAACTTCTAATGCTTTAGTCGGTTTTGTGATTTTTACATTATCTAAAACTTCCTTATCCAAATATACTTTTGCAGTTTTACCTAACATAAAGCTATCGTATTTAGATACACCTAAAACGCCGTCATTCGAAACTCCTGCGTTTGTTTTCAAAGTTGCATCTAAACGGTTAATGAATAAAAATCTTGCATCTCCTGCCATCTGGATAAATTGCGGACTCATCAAAGCAGAATACAACAGGATAAATATCGGCATTTGAATTAATAATGGAAAACATCCTGCCATAGGATTGAACTTATGTTCTTTATAAAATTCCATCATTTTTTGTTGCATTTGTTGAGGATCATTTTTATAGCGTTCTTGAATTGCTTTCATTTTTGGTTGTAAAATTTGCATAGTACGCATTGAACGTTGTTGAGAAACACCTAACGGCCACATAGCTAATCTTACCAAAACAGTTAATAAAATAATTCCAACACCAAATCCGCCAACAACTGACAATGATTTAAGTATTTCGATAGTAATTGTTATAAAATCCATAATTTACCTCTAAATTAATGTCATATCCCTTAAAAAAGAACCGTCAAAATGACGGTTCATAAATAAATGGTCGGGATGACACGGTTCGAACGTGCGACCCCTTCGTCCCAAGCGAAGTGCGCTACCAGCTGCGCTACATCCCGTCGCCATTGTTATTTATTTTTCGTTTACAATTTTGAATTGTAATTGTATTTGACTACAAATTGATTTTATAATAAATAAAATTTTTCGTCAAGCAAATTTATTTTATTACTTCAATTTCTTCATAATCTGTTAAATATGGCAAATGTTCAGTGGTTATTTCTTCTCCCGGAAGCAAAATCGCAATTCCCGGAGGACATTCAGCAATTACTTCAGCGGAAATTCTACATATAGCATTTTCTTTTTTTACAATTTCTTTATCCATATAAAACGCTTCACGCAAATTATATTTTAATTTTGGAGTAAGCATTGGCATATGCTTTTTGTTCTCAAGATGAAATAAATTAGAATAATCTGTTTTTGTGATTTTTTCTAAACAATCTGCCAAATATTTTATTTCAGAACGTTTATTACCAATATTAACAAGCATTAAAGCACCAATGTCAGATGCACTTTCAACTTCTATGTTAAAATCAATTTCTAAGATAGATTCTAACCTTTTACCTGATAATCCGTCCACTTTCACAAAAACTTTTGTAATATCTGTTTTGAAACCAAAATCCATTTTTAATTGATGAATATGCTCCATTTTATCGATACGTTTTCTTAGATATTTTGCATTTTTAACAGTTTTTTCAATTTGATTTTGTCCTTTTTCGCTTGAAAGATTAGCTCTTGCGGCATCTAAACTGGCAAGCAAAATCAAAGAAGGACTTGTTGTATGCAGTAATTTCAATGATTTTTCTATTTTATTTATATCAAGCATGGAGTTTTTTGCTATATGCAGCATTGAGCTTTGACTCATACTTCCGCCGGTTTTGTGTAATGAATGAACAACTGCATCAGCACCCAATTTTAAAGCAGGTGTAGGCAAAGCTGAATTAAAATTCCACAAACATCCATGCGCCTCATCAACAATTAAAGGTACATTATACTTTTTGCAAATATCTGAAATAGTTTTTATGTCAGAAACAACACCTTCGTATGTCGGGTTTGTTATCCAAACTGCGCCTACGTTGTCTGTTTCATTTAACAATTTTTCAATAGTGTTAGGATTAATACTACCCCATAGTCCCCATTCATCGAGTTTTTCTGGGATTAACCATACAGGTTCCGCGCCTGAAATTATCAAACCTGATAAAATAGAACGATGGCAATTTCTGTTTAGAATAACCTTTTGCCCTTTTCTTGTTATTCCCATAGCTAAAGCCATATTGCCAATTGTTGAACCATTTAATAAAAAGAAAGTTCGCTCTGCACCAAAGACTTGTGCCGCTAATTCTTCAGCCTCTTTAATAGCACCTGTTGGCGGGGTTAAAGTTCCCAAGTTATCAAATTCATCTGTTGTATCAATTTTTAAGGCTTTTGTTCCGATTAAATTTTTAAATTCTTTTAAAACTCCGCTGCCCTTTGTGTGTCCCGGAATATGAAACTGATATGACGGTGATTCATAAGCGCTTTTTAAAGCATCTAATATTGGAGTATTTGTGTTCAATTTTTGATTTTTATCAACTGTATATTTCTTTTTCATATTTGTATCTCTAACCTGAAAAAATATTACATAAAAAGTGTAGCATTTACAATCTTTTTCTTTTTGAAATTAACATAAATATAAATATGTTAAAGTTTATGCAAATACAAAATAAGCTGTTTGCAGTAACATTAATGGTGCGACAATATAAATCCTAGAAAAAATTAGGTTATCTAAAACTCCCGCAAATGGTAAAACTGTTGTCAAAAGCTGCAAATAATAAATTTTATTTATTTCTAAGTGCCAAAATTTCAAGTTCTTGTTGTTTTGATAATGGTTTTGCACCGCCAAGAATGCATGTATTCAAAACTATTTGTGCATAAGATTCTGCAAGTTCCAATTTTAAATATGCATCTTGGATAGTTTTTGCTCCTACAACAAATCCATGATTTGCCATTAATACAGCATCATAATTATCAAAAAACGCTGACGTTTTTTCCGCAAGTTCAACAGATGATGGCAGTGCATATTCTGCCAAAGGAATTTGACCAAAATAAAAAGTGTTTTCAGCCATTACAGGTACATCCAAAGGTATACCTGCTGCAGCAAACGAAGATAAATAAGTGGAATGAACATGCAATATTGCATTTATATCAGGCCTTTTATTATATATACAAATATGCAATAATTTTTCACTTGATGGTTTTTTGGAATTTACATCTGTATTATTACCTGATTTGTCTATTGAAACAATATCATCTGATTTTAAATGACCGTTTGATGAACCTGATGCTGTAATTAAAAAATTATCACCACAACGCACAGACATATTTCCTGATGTACCTGGCGTTAAATTTTTCGCTTCTATTCGTTTACCATATTCAATTAATAATTTTTCTAACTCACATCTTTCCATTAAAGATTTTCTCCGGGCATTATTGTCGTTGCATCTTCAAGATTTTCAATTACCGCATAAGACTTATAAGGACTTGGCGGCGGAACAAAACCATATGATTTAAATACATTTTGTTCTCCTTTTGCTTTACCTATATCATCATAATTTTTTATAGTCATTTTGCCATAATCAATTTCAGTTCCTTTTGGATTCATTGCTATTGTAAATCCAAAATATGTGTTTTCTCTTATAAAATCATATCCTAAGTTTAATTTAAAATCATCAGGACCCAAAGCTACATAGAAAGATGCTTCTTTAAATTTAGTGTCGGATTTGGCTTGATAATCTCTCAATCCGTCATCAAAACTATAAGATGTATATACACCTAAAGTCAAATATTTACATACTCTCAAATATTCTCTTAAATATGCGTTAGACCTGCCATATCTGTATGCATCAACAAATGGCATCGGCGTATTATCACTATAGCCTGAAAGGTAATAGCCTATATCTTGTTTCCATTTTCTGTATTGCGTACTCAATCTTGGACCTACTCTACCTATAAATTGAGTATCACCTGTACCATACAATGTTGCTGAACCCTCTGTAACCACACCAAAGTCAAACTGTTTCCAGCCTTTTAAGTCATGCAAATCTTTACCTCTAAATCTTGAATATAATTGTTGATATGCTTGAGCTTGGTATCTAAACCTTAAAGTGCTCATGGTATGGTCAAATAGCCAATCATTATTGGCAGAACGATGATTTTCTTTCAAATAGCCTGCTGAAATTCTGTGATTGAAACTCAAATCAGCGCCATTATATAGAAAATCGTCATGTCTGTATCCTCTTTCGTAAGCTAATTGAGCACCTGCTCCAATCCATTCCTGTCCAAGGAACCAACTGTTCATATAAGAATTTGCGTTATATTGCAAGGTTAAGTAATCATCAAGTTGTTGTTCACCTCTTAAATAAAATCTGCTTGCAGCTGTATTGTATGCAAAACTTGTTAAATTAGTACCACTTCTAAATCTTGCAATTCCACCAAAACCAAGTCCGCTTTTATAGTTGATAGTTGGCAATAGTTTTAATGTAGAGCCAAACGGCATTGGAATTACTAAGCCGGGACCTACATACATACCCATTGAAGGAAGTGAACCTAATTCAGGATAATTTCCTTCAAAAAAGTCATGTTCTTTGTTTGTGTATATTGTCATTGAAGGTAATGATACTAATTTTTTACCTTTAGTATTATAAATTTTAGGCCTTTTTAATTGAATAACATCACTTGACCCGTTTGCTTTTATATTAATCTCATTTACCGTTATAAAAAATTTACTTACACCTATATCATTAAGCAAATATTTATAATCCTCAGGAGTCATCAAAATAGTTTTTAAAATATCACTGCTAAATCCTTCGGAGCTGAATGTTACAAATTCATCATGCTCTGTTCTTATTTTACCTTTTTCGGTTATAACAGTATCACCGAACATATAACCGCGTTCGGCAATCAGTTTAATGTCATACTCACGAAGTTTAATATTATCCAGTATTCCTGATTCTTCATTCAAATTGAATTTTAAGTAATCACCATCTGTAACAAGCCCGCCTCTTACAATTTTTACATCATCAAATATCTGTATAATGTTTGTATAATTGTTGTAAGTCATTCTTTTACCGTAAATAACAGTATCACGCTCAGGGAAAGTAATGCTTAAATCGCCTGTTGCTTCAATGTCGTTTGATTCAGGTAAATATTTCATAACTTTACATTTTATTATTATTTCTTTATTCCCAATTAAATTTTTTTCTTCTTCTGCTACGCTGTCTTCATCGTCTAAAAACTCCGACAAATTGCTTGAATTATTAATACTATTTTCATCATTATTTGATTTTGATGCAGCTTTTTTAGCTTTTCTTTCGGCTTTTTCTTCAAGATGATTTTTGTAACTTCTGCTAATTTTTAATCTTAATTTTTTAACAGGAGGCATAGTTTTACCAGATTGATAATTATAGTAAGGACTTACAGTCGGAACAAAATTATGATAATAATCAGCGCGTTCTTGATTAATTTTATCTTCTCGCTCTTTTTTTAACTGTTTTGCTGACTTAAAGAATCCTTCTCCCGTAAAGTCAGATAATTCCATTAAACTCCCTGAAAAAGATTGTGTTGCCTCTTGTATAGCTTCTATTGCGAATGAAGGCATTGAAAATAAAATTAAAATAAATACTGCTATTATTATGTTTTTTGTTTCTGACATCTTTTACCTCTAATAATAAATATACATTAAATATAATTTAACGGATTAACAGGTTTTCCGTTTACCCTAACTTCGAAATGACAATGTGGTCCTGTGCTGTAGCCGGTAGTTCCTTCAAGACCGATTGATTGACCCTGAGAAACATAAGCTCCGTTTGACACATTTATTGAATCCAAATGAGCATACAAAGTTGTTGTCGGTTTACCGTTTACCAATCCGTGATCAATAATTACAACCTTACCATAACCGCCGTACCATCCTGTATAAATAACTTTGCCGGAATTTGATGCACGAACTGTGCCTCTGTATTGACCGCCAATATCAATACCTGAATGGAATGAGCGACTGTTAAATATCGGGTGAGTTCTATACCCAAACGGAGATGTTATCCTGCCGGAAATAGGTTTTATGAAACCTGATGCAACTTTAACATTCGATTTTTGGGTACTTTTATTAATCATAGAACCAATGCTGGCAGATTGCTTTGCCAGCTCTTTTTCAGCTCTTTCATAAGCTGCTCTGTCAGTTCTTAGTTTGTGAATCATGTTCTTATTCTGTTCAATTTCTCGTTGAATTGATTTTTGCTGATAATTGATTGATTTAATATTATATGCAATTTCTCTTTTTCTTTGTTCAATTTCATATTTTAATGTAGCAATTTCTTTAGCTTTAGCTCTCGCATCAGCCATTCTTCTGTAATCCTGTTTTATTAATTTTGATTCAAAATAAATTCTGTCCAAAAAAGTATTAAAATCACTGGCAGACAAAAGCAATATGAAAAATCCTTTACGTTGAGATTTATAAACTTTTCTTATGCGCGTTTTCATTCTAAAATCGTATGCTCTGAATTCAGAACTTGCTTTTTGTAACCTATATTCCAATGTCATCAATTCATTTGTTGTTGAATTTAATTTTTCTTTTGAATTGGATAAATTGTTTTCAGTTGATTCAAGTTTTTGTTGATTTTTGTAAAGTTTATCGTTTTCTACATGCTCTAACCACTTCAAGTGATTAATTTTTTGTCTTGCCTGTTCTTTTGTTTTTACCTTTTGGGAAGCACAATATGACGGCATTGGCACAAGGGCAACTACCGTCAATATGATTAACATAATAGTTAATATTTTTTTCACACCCAAGCTATTTTTCACTAAATTATCCTAACGTAATACTAAAGGTAACATCAGTAAACCAACAGTCCAAGCTATAAACGTTACTGCTATAATACCTATAATTATCTTTTGATGTTGTCTAAAAAATTCCATAATTCCCCCATATCTATATAACAATATAATAATATTAACATACAAATTTTGCAATTTCTTAAAATTTATTTGCAAAAATCATAAAATTAGTTTAATATACATTCATATGCAATATAAATTTTTAAATTTTTTCTTAGACAAAAAAGATATATTGACACAAAATAATGAAATGATTGACAGTATCTTGATTGAAAATAATGTCAATCAGCTTGGAGCTATTTACGAATTTTACAAAAGTGATAAATATCTGCTTTATTTAAATGGTTTTTTAGGTACAGGAAAGGTACAACTAATAGATTATTCCAGAAATTTTTTATCTGATGAAACAATTGTTTTGAAATATAACTGTTTTGAAACAACCATGCTTGATGATATATTTCTATCATTTTTTGAAGATTTTAAAAAACTTGAAACACAAAAAATTATTACGCAGCCAAAAATAAAATCTGAAAACTTTAATCAAAAAATTCATTCATACTTTTCAACTATTGAAAAGCCTATTTTAATAATTATTAATTCTTTTGAAGCATTACAAGATGAAAACAGGCAGGAAATAATTAATTTTATAATACACTTAAAAACTTTTCAAAAAATAAAAATTGTTCTGATTGGCAGAACTTTCAAATCAACACAATTTCCTGAAAACTTTGAAATTGAAAGAATCAGCACAAATCCGCTGGAAAAAAATTTATTTGAAAAATATTTAAAAAACAAAAAAATCAAATACAATTCAAGAATGTTGGATGATTTATACAAATATACCAGAGGATACCACTTTTTCTTGGTTATATCACTAAGAATTATAGAAAATAAAAATTTATCTGTTGAAAATTTTCTTGAATCATTTAAAAAAAGCTTTTTAAACTATTATGAATTTTTAGAAAAGGAATCAATAGATATTGTTCCAGCTATTGCGGTAAGATTTTATTGGATGTTATGCTTGTTTAGACACGGTTTAAATATTAATTTGTTAAAACAACTACATCTATATGATGCAGATTCAATAAATGCACTAATTCAAAACAATCTGTTGTTACGTGATAACAATCAAATTTATGTTCCTGACTATTTTAAGGAACAAATTGATTTAACAATTCCACAAAATGTTGCAAATAAAATTCATCAGCAGATTATTGATATTTATGAAGCTCAATTGCCGCTAAAGCCTTTCCAAAGGACTATTTTGCTTTCTCGTCAAACAATGAGAAACGAAATAGAATACCATGCTTTATTTTTACCTAAAAAGTACAGTATAAAGGACAGAAATCCAAATTTGGCATATACGCCATTAGTAAAAGAAAAAACTGTAACTAATAATACTCAAACACAAAGTAATGAGAATGAGAATGAAAATAATACTAAAAATGAAAAACAAGTTACTCTAAAAAAATCAAATATTACTCAAAATAAAGAACAAAATAAAGATTGGGTTGAATCAAAAAATAAAAAAATCAGTGTTCCGCAAAATGTAAATATTAACATTGATTTATCAAAACTTGGATTTAATATTAATGATTTGCCGTTTAAATTAACTGAACAAGAAATGGAAATGCTTGCAGCAAGTGTTAATAATATAAAAGAAAATCATAAAAATAATGATATAAACAGTAATATCAACATAAATGAAACCGGTAATGCAAATTCTAATCAAGAACAAGAACAAGATACACAAGAAGAAAAGCCGACTTTAGCAAAAATTCTTGAACTGGCAAAAAAAGAAGAGATAAATTATCAGTACAATAATATGATTGAACTGTATAAAACAGCTTTGCAATATACTGAAGATGATGATTATTTTAACAATTTGCCAATAATATACACAAAACTCGGATATGCGTACCAAAAAATGTCAAACTGGGAAAATTCTTTGGTTTACTACGAAAAAGCCCGAGAATTCTATGAACAGACATTAGAAAGAGTAAAAGAAAATTATATTAAATTAAATATAGCAAATGTTTATTATGAAACGTACAAACCGGATTTAGCAAAAAATTATTTAATGGATATTATAAATTCCAATGATATGCCTGAAATTTTAATAACTAAAACGTATATTGAATTTGCAAATATCGAAGACAGCCTTTCTAACATAAATAGTGCTTATGAGTATTATAAAAAAGCAATAAAGATTTCTAATGAAACCATGGATACAGAAACTTTGTCTGAACTTTATTTTAAATATGCTCTTATTTCGGATGACAAAGGTAATGTTGAAGAGGCGCTTACTTATTATCAAAAATGTATAAAGTTAAGCAGTGATGAATCATTAAACAAATACTTGTCGGCTGCATATTCGAATATTGCAACTTTACATTTAGAAAAAAATGACAGAGCATACGCAGCTCAGTGCTTTTTAAAGGCTTATGAATTGGATAAGAAGAATAACAACTATGACGGAATGTATTTTTCTGCAACAAAATTGGCACAGATGTCTCAGAAATCTTATCCTGAAAAAGCAATAGAATTTTTAAATCAGGCAAAAGAATGTGCATTGAAATTGCAGGATATTTTCTATATAACTTCTGCAACACTTGCAATCGGAGATTTTTATTATTCGCAGAAAAAAAATGAAGAAGCACTTATAGAATATTTCAATGCATACGAAATTGCTAAAAATGATTTTAGTAAAGATAATTTAAACAAAATACAAATGAGAATCAATGACATAAAATTTAGAATAGGTTTTGAAGCTTTCAACAGAATAGAAAAAGAATTTAAAAATGCAAAGAAATGAAGTATTTAACAAATATCAAGAATTATTTTTGGAAAAAAATCATTTTTTAAATCTTATATCTAAAAATGATGAAAAGTATTTGTATGAAAAGCATATATTCGATTCTCTTTCAATTAAACATTTTTTTGAAAAATATCCCAATAATTACAAAACACTTCTTGATATTGGTACCGGTGGTGGCTTTCCTGCTTTGCCTATTGCCATTGAGTACCCTGAAATTTCAGTTGTTGGAATTGATAGTATCGCGAAAAAAATCAACGCAATTACAGATATTGCAAAGGAACTGAATTTGAAAAATTTTATTGCAATTTGCGACAGAGTTGAAAATATCAAAAATAAAAAATTTGATATAATTACAAGCAGAGCAGTTGCAAAAATTGATATAATTGTAAAATATGCGATGCCATTATTAAATAAAGGCGGATATTTGATAATATACAAGGCGAAAAATGTTCAAGATGAAATTAAATCTGCTGAATTTTCTCTAAAAAAGAATAAAGCAAAAGTAGTTGATATTATTGAATATCAACTACCGACAGAAGAAGTCTATGAAAGGAATTTGGTTATAATAAGTCATGTTTAATATCCGTCAATTTTTACCAATAATTTTATTAACAATATCAAACATATTTATGACATTTGCTTGGTACGGACATTTGAAATATAAAAGTACGGCTTTATGGCTTGTAATTATAGTAAGTTGGTCTATTGCTTTTTTAGAATACTGTTTTCAAGTTCCTGCAAACAGAATTGGGGCAGAGTATTATACTGCCGCACAGCTAAAAACAATTCAAGAAATTATAACATTGGTAGTTTTTTCGCTATTTTCTGTTTTGTATTTAAAAGAACAATTTAAATGGAATTATTTAATAGGTTTCATATTTATATTTTTTGCCGCATTTTTTATTTTTAAAAAATAAATTTGTAAATTTAAGGGGATCAAAATATAATAGTGTGGTAAGATGAGCAGACAGATAGATAAAATATAAGGGATATAAATGATACAATACTTTAAAGATAAAACAGTTTTGAAAAAGTTTTTTGCGTTTACCTTAGCTGAAACTCTAATTGTCATGGGTATAATCGGTGTTGTAGCAGCCATAACTATACCAAACATGAGCAGAGATACAAATAATGTTGAAAAAGTCACAAAATTTAAAAAATTATACACTGAATTGGCAAACGCACATGAAAATGCTGTGGCTAAATATGGCCCGGTAGATGAGTGGTTTATGAATCCACCATCAGGTTTGTCCGGTTGGGGTACTGTTACATGGCAATCTGAAAGATATGTAAATCGTTTAGCAGAGTTTATGAAAGTTACAAAAAACTGTAAAACTAATGGTTTAGCAAGCCAACTTGAACCATGCATAGCACAAAAATTTACGACATTAGCTAATGATACAAAAAATGCAGAAAGTCGGTATGCAGCAATACTTTCAAGTGGTGCCGGCATTGGTGTAATAATAGATTATAAAAATTGCAATGATTATTACTATAATTCCCCCTGGAATGCTACAACAGGATATAATAATTCCGCAAGAATTACTTGCGGTCGGATTTATTTAGATATTGATGGTCCTAAAAATGGAAAAAATATTTTTGGTATTGATATATTTTCTATGCCAATAACAAAAGAAGGAATAAAACCGGCCCATTTTTCAAGTAATGTCTTAGCTATTGAATTAGCTGATAGATGTACACATGGGCGTTCAGGTGGTGGTGCTTGCGGTCAATGGATAATGGACAATGACAATATGGACTATTTAATGGTTAAAGACCGTTCTTCATTTGCAAAATCAAGAACTTGTCCAAATAATAATGTACTAGGCTATGATGCAAGTAAAGGTGAAGTAAGAAGCTGCAAGTAGTCTAGTCTAAAAATACACATATTTAATGCATATAATAAGTAAGTTGACTAATTAATTTTTTTAATAATATATAGTTATATATAAATAAAATAGCATATTTAACTTTAATAAATTTGCGGTATTTAATTCAAATAAATGATTATTTTAAATTTTATTAAAATTATATCAAAAATATTATGTTTATGATATAATTGAAACATGGTTTAGGTAGTTTATTAACATGCAGGGGGTAAAGCATGGCATTTGTACAAAGCATAGGTTTTACGGGAAAACAAAGAACAGCAAGCATTAAACCGTCATTGAACAATAAAAATAATGACAATGCTTATGCTGCATGCTCGAGTTATCCATGCCAACAATTATCGGAAGATAAATTTTCACCAAGCAAAAAAAATGTCCATTCTATGAAAGATTGTACAAAAGCATTGGATAATATTAAAAATGCTGATACAAATGTTATGTCAAGCAAATTAATTGAAATTTCCGGTTACGTTGAAAATAATTTAAATAATTCTGAAGATGGTAAGAAAAAATTGGAAAAATTTTATAACGGAGCTAAAAAATACTGTATTGGTATTATCAACTGTTTAAAAAATGATTACAAAGATGGCTCAAAAACAAAAGAACTGCTAAATAGTATTGATACAGAAAAAATTAACGGTGAAAAAGTTTTCAAACCAATGGTTAAGTTATTGGGAATAACAAGTAACAAAAATAATTCAAAAGCAGAAATTGAAAATAGTGTTGTTGCGTTTGTAAAAGAAATATCATAATTTTATAAAAAACCTGTTTTAATTGACCCTTTACCGAATTTTTGCTCGATTTTATCTATTGTTTTTGACAAATGTTCAGTTTTTTCATTTGTTTGTTCGCTAAATAGTGTTGTTTGATGTATCGATTTTTCGCTTAATCTTTCTAAAACAACTCCGCTTGAACGATAAAGTAAATTTTGATTATAAATTTTTTCAAATAATTTAAAAACATTCTTAGATATTTCCAGTTCCGAATCCATTGGTTTTTCCAGATTCAGTTTGTCATAATATACAACAAAATCCTTTGTTTTCAGCATTACACCAATTACTGATGTTTTTAATTCGTGTTTTCTTAATTTTCTGCAAGCATCTTTTATGTGTTTATTTAATTCATTCTTCAAAAAAGAAATATCATTTGTTGCAGGATTAAATGTACTTGTTTCTTGAATTGATTTCGGTGCTTTGTAACCGCTAAAGATGTTATATATGCTCTCCCCAAGAATTTCATGTTTCAATTCAACATAGGTTATTGAATATTTACTTTTTAACCATTCATCAGATTTTTGAACAAATTCACCACAAGTTAAAATCCCTTCTTTGTTTAATGCAACTTTCATTCTGCGTCCAATTCCACAAATACTGTCAATTTTTGTATTCGGTAAAATCTTTTTTAATTTTGATTTTCCAATCAAATAGACACCAGCGACATGTTTTGCATAATCACTCGCAAATTTAGCCAGTGTTTTTGTTGTACTAACACCTATTGATACAGGTATATCAATCTCGTTAAGAATTTTTTCTCTTAAATAAACGGCCAAATCATAATAATTTTTTTTATAAAGTTTACACAAACCTGTGAAATCAACATAAGCCTCATCAATAGAACAAACTTCTACGTTTGGACTGAAATTTTTTAAAATATTAATAACTTTATTAGAAAAATCTTTATAAAGCTCATGGTTGCCTTTAATATAGATTACATTTTTATATTCTTTTTTTGCCATGAAAACAGGATAACCCATCGGCAATCCGTATTGTTTTGCTTCTTTTGAACGAGAAACAACACAACCATACTCACCACCTGTTACTGCTACAGGTTTGTTTTTTAATTCCGGATTAACAGCTTGTTCACAAGAAACAAAAAACGAATCACAGTCAACTAATGCATATATTCTTTCCACAATTACATTATATCAAGTAAAATAAGAAAAAACAAACGGAAAAATTATTTTGATTCTTTTGAATAAAATGCTTTACGACGTTCTTCCAATCGTTTTTGCTTATAACCGTATAAAGCATATATCAAAAAGCCGACAATCAACCACATAACAAACCAAGTTGACGAAGTTTTCAATGATTTCAAAGAATAGACCATAAGTCCACCACTCATAACAATTCCTAATATAGGAAATAAAGGTACAAACGGCACCTTGAATGTTCTTGGTTTGTCAGGTTCAGTCTTTCTTAAGATTATAATTGCTGCACAAACGATTATAAATGACAAAAATGTACCGAAATTACATAACTCTGCAGATATTTTTAAATCCATTACAACTGAGCCTAAAATCACAACAAGTGCAGAAATCCAAGTTAAAACGTACGGAGTTCTGTTTTTTCTGTGAATTCTTCTCAATCCTTTAGGTAAGAATCTATCTCGACAAATAGCATACAAAATTCTTGTAGTACCTAATTGATAAACCAGCAATACAGAAGTTAATCCTGCCAAAGCGCCAACGGAAATAAGTCCTGCAAGTTTATTTTGTCCGACAAACCTCATAGCAGAAGCAATAGGAGCTTGAACATCTATAGCAGTAAAATTAACCATTCCTGTTAGTACAAGTGCTGCAAATACATACAAAACAGTACAAAGTAATAATGTTCCTAAAATACCGATAGGTAAATCCCTTTGCGGATTTTTTGTTTCTTCTGCAGCTGTGGAAATTGCATCAAAACCAATATATGCAAAGAAAATTATAAATGCACCACTTAAAATTCCCTCAACACCATTTGGTGCAAACGGAACCCAATTTTCAGGTTTAATATAAAATGCTCCAACGAGAATAAACGAAATTATTATAAACAAATTTAAACAAACCATGAATGTTGCAACTTTAGTTGACTCCTTAACCCCCTTAATGAGTAAAAGAGTCAAAAGAAGAACAATAAAAATTGCAGGAACATTAATAGAAATAGGAATTACACCGCAAAAGTAAGGAATAACATCATGCGGATTAAGTCCTTCTTTATCACAAATAGCTAAAGCTGAACGGTAATCATTAATCAACCAAATTGGCGGATTAACAGCCCACGCAGGCAAAACATGTTCAAATCCTTTTAAAAATTGCATGAAATAACCTGTCCAAGCACTTGCAACAGTTATATTTCCAATAGCATATTCAAGCATCAAAATCCAGCCGACCATCCATGCCATAAATTCACCCATTGTTGCGTAAGTATAAGTATAAGCACTACCCGCAACCGGTATCATTGAAGCAAATTCACTGTAACAAAGTGCTGAAAATACGCAAGCAACAGCAGCTATAACCATTGATATGACCAAAGACGGTCCTGCCGCAATTCCGCCATCACCGCCTTGTGCTGCTATACCTACAATAGTAAAAATACCTGTACCAACAACGGCACCAATACCCAAAACAATTAAATCAAAAACGTTTAGGGTTTTCTTTAATTCTGAATGTTTACTTGCGGAAATTAATTCCTCAGTACTTTTTTTATTAAATATACTTTTTATCAAACTATTTTGATTATTCGGCATTTTTCTCCAATTCTTTCATCTTTAATTTTTCAATTACTCTGTTTTTAATTTCTAATATTCTAGCTTCTTTTTTTCTGTTCTTTTTATATCCGTAATGGAAATATATTAAAGCACCTATTCCAAGCCATATTGGAAAAAGTACAGAAGACATTACACTTGCTGATTTTAACAAGAAATAAACCATCAAACCGCCGCAGCAAACTATCCCCAATATAGGAAATAAAGGTGAAAACGGAACTTTAAACGGTCTATATCTATCAGGGTCAATTTTTCTCAAAATTAAAACGGCAACACAAACAATTATGAATGATGTGAATGTACCGAAATTACACAATTCAGCAGCAGCATTCAAATCTAAAGTAAGAACACCTATAATAGACATACCTGCGACAAGATACGTTAATACATTCGGAGTTCTGGTCTTACGGTTTAATTTTCTAAAAATAGGAGGTAGAAAGTTATCTCTGCTCATTGCGTACAAAATACGTGTTGCAGCCATCTGCAAAACTAAAAGCACAGATGTTAAACCGGCAAGAGAACCGACTGATATAAATCCTGATACCCAATCTTGATGCACCATAGTCATTACGTATGCCATAGGCGCTTTCAAAAATCCTTGAGGAATTTCAACTCCGCTTGTAGGTTGCATGCCTGTTAGAACAAGAGCTACAGAAATATAAACTATGGTTGTAATTAACAGTGAACCGATTATACCTATCGGCAAATCTCGTTGTGGATTTTTACATTCTTCAGCAGTTGTAGCTAATGCATCAAAACCAATATATGCAAAGAAAATTATAAATGCGCCGCTTAAAATTCCGTCAAATCCGTTTGGTGCAAACGGAACCCAATTTTCAGGTTTTACATAAAATGCACCAACAATAACAAATAGAGCAATAACTAACAACTTTATTGCAACCATTAATGTTGCCATTAATGTAGAATCTTTCGTCCCTCTTTTTAGAATCCAAGTTATTAACAAAATTATTGCTATAGCAGGTATATTAATTGCTATTGGTATTCCGAATATATGCGGCATAACAGAACTTGCATTATCACTATATTGAGCAATTATGGAATTATAATCAGACACCAACCATGCCGGCGGATTAACTAATGCTTGCGGCAAATAATTTTCAAAACCTTTTAGAAACTGCATAAAGTGATTTGACCAAGCACAGGCAACAGCAATATATCCTATACCGTATTCCAACATTAATACCCAGCCAACCATCCAAGCCATGAATTCGCCCAATGTTGCAAACGTATAAACGTAAGCCCCGCCGGCGACAGGTATCATAGCTGCAAATTCGCAGTAGCATAACGCTGAAAATATGCATGCAAGAGTTGCAATAATCATAGAAATCACTAAAGCAGGACCAGCACCAGGACTACCTGCACTGCCTGCTGCAGCAATACCTACAACTGCAAATATTCCTGAACCAATAATAACTCCTATTCCGAGTATAATCAAGTCAAAAGCGGTCAAAGTCTTTTTTAAACCGTTTTTTTCAGCATCTTTTAACATACTGTCAGGATTTTTGCACTTTAAAATATTACATAACCCTTTTTTGGTAAAACTAATACGATATTCTTTTTTTGTTGTCATTTTTCTTCCGTGGTTTATTATCTATTTGCTTGTTATTTATTTTTTAACAAAGGAAATCCCATTTTTTCTCTTTGTTCAACGTAAAGTTTTGCTACTTGTGATGCCATTGAACGAATTCTGTTTATGAAATTATTACGTTCATCTTTACTGATAGCACCCCTTGCATCTAACAAATTAAATGTATGTGAGCATTTTAGAACATAATCATAAGCAGGTAGTACCAATTCCGAATTTACGCAATTTTCAACTTCTGATTGGTACATATCAAACAGCTTGAATAATAAATCAGAATTTGATACTTCGAAATTATACTTAGATTGTTCAATCTCATTCTGCAAAAATATTTCGCCGTATGTGCAATTTTCATTCCATTGTATATCTTTAAAATTTTGAACATTTTGTAAATACATAGCAATACGTTCTACACCATAAGTCAATTCCAATACAACAGGCTTAACTTCTAATCCGCCAACTTGCTGGAAGTATGTAAATTGGGTAATTTCCATACCATCAAGCCAAACTTCCCAACCAACACCTGCAGCACCTAAGGTAGGAGATTCCCAGTTATCTTCAACAAATCTTACATCGTGTTGAGTTAAATCAATACCTATTGCTTCCAATGACTTCAAATAAAGTTCTTGAGCATCATCCGGAGTCGGTTTAATGATTACTTGAAATTGATAATAATGTCCCAATCTGTTAGGATTTTCTCCATATCTAGCATCAGTAGGACGTCTGCAAGGCTCAACCATAGCAGTATGCCACGGTTCAGGTCCTAATGCTTTTAAAAATGTTGCAGGGTTCATCGTTGATGCACCCTTTTCTATATCATAAGGCTGTTGAATTATACATCCTTGATCTGACCAGTATTTTTGTAAATTAAAAATTAATTCTTGAAATTTTAATGCCATCTTTTTCAAATTTCCTTTACTTACATTATTTTTATTATATTCAAAAACAAAACTAAAAATCAAGTTTGCAAATTTGCCATATTTATGATTTAACATGTAAAAGTGTTTTTAAGCAAACTAAAACTAAAGGATAACAAGTTAAGCAGATTAGGTGAAACCCGGCTTGTTAATCTAAATGCAAAGGAGAACAAAGAAAAATGGCTGATAAAATAATTATTTTTTCAGGGAAACAATATTCAGGAAAAGATACTCTGGCAAAAATTCTTTTGGACAACATGACTGATTACAAAAGATGCGCTATGGGTGATATTATAAAATTGGAGTATGGTAAACAAAAGAGTTTAACATACGATGAAATTGAAAAAAACAAATCAGTATATCGTCAGGATTTAATTAATCTGGGTAATTGGGGAAGAAGCCAAAGTGATGATTATTGGTTAAAGAAAATTATAGAACAAGACGGAAACATTATGGTAACAGACGTAAGAGTTCCGTTTGAATATGAAACATTTAAAAAAGCCGGTGCAATTTCAATCAGAGTTGAATGTCCTCGTGATATTAGAGCAAAAAGGGGCAATCTTGTAGGCGAAGATGATATAACGGAAGTCGGTTTAGATAATATAAAAGATTGGGATTATGTTATTCATAATGATTCTACCTATGATGAACTAAAAAATAAAGCTATGGTACTGATTGAGGAATTAAAAAAATGCTAAGATATTTTAACGGGTCTTATATAGTAACTGTTTTAGGTGTTCTCGCAGCTTATTTTTGGGGCGAACATGTTCATAGCGGAACAGGTTTTGTATGCGTTTTTATAGCTTTAATTCTTGGTATTTTGGAAGTTAGTTTATCCTTTGATAATGCAGTTGTCAATGCTGTTAAACTTGAAAAAATGGAAAAAATTTGGCAGCATAGATTTTTAACTTGGGGTATTGCAATCGCAGTATTTGGAATGAGATTTTTATTTCCGCTGTTAGTTGTTGCAATATTTGTAAAACTAAACTTGTTAAAAGTTTTGCAGGTTGCATTATCTGATTCAAGTTTGTATGCTCAATATTTGCATAAAACACATGCCCCGATTGTAACTTTTGGCGGTGCTTTTCTATTAATGTTATTTTTCTCTTATTTTTTGAATACAGAAAAATCAACTCATTGGTTAAAATTTATTGAGGAAAAATTATCAAAATTCGGAAATATGAAAGGCATTGAAACAGTATTAACATTAACTGCCGTTATGATTACCCAACACTTTGTTGAACCTTCAATAAAAGCATCAATACTCGTTTCAGGAGTATTTGGAGTTGTGATATTTTTAGGCATAGACGGGATTACACATTGGCTTGAAAAGCATGAAGAAGAACGTGCAAAAGCCCTATCTGCAGCGGTAAAAGGCGGTGGACTTGTCTCATTCTTATATTTGGAATTGATTGATGCCTCATTTTCGTTAGACGGTGTTTTGGGTGCTTTTGCGTTAAGTCAGGATATTGTTATTATTACAATCGGACTTTCTATCGGTGCTATGTTTGTTCGCTCATTAACAGTAATGCTTGTTGAAACTAAAACATTGGCAAAATATATTTATTTAGAAAACGGGGCACATTGGGCAATCGGAGCTTTAGCGCTAATTATGTTTATTTCAACAAGTGTTGAAGTACCTGAAGTTGTTACAGGTTTGATAGGTCTTGCTTTTATACTTATGGCTCTAGGAAGTTCTATTCGTTGTAATAGGGTAAGAAAAAATTAATGCTGATTTCATTCATTGTAACTTCATATAATTATTCGCAATATATTTTAGAAACAATCGAGAGTATCAAAAATCAAACATTTAAGGATTTTGAAATAATTGTTGTTGATGACTTTTCTTCTGATAATTCTGTTGAAATTTTAGAAAAAATTTCCGATATAAAATTGATAAAGCATTCGTCAAATAAGGGGCAATTAGCTGCAATATTAAGCGGTTTAAAAGAGGCAAGGGGAAATCTTATAAGTATTATTGATTCTGACGATGTTTTATACCCTGATTATGCAAAAATAATGTCTGAATACATTAAAGCTAATGACATTTCGTTTGTGAATTGTAATAGTTCAGTATATGAAAAAATATCGACAAAATCACACCCTTTCGGCGGATGGTGGTGGTCGCCAATGAGCTGTGCTATGTTTGATAAAAAATATCTTGAATATCTGCTAAAATATCCAAGTCCGAAAAAATGGAGAATTTGTCCGGATAAATTTATATTCAACGTTGCATATTTACAACAAGAATCACTTAATATTAATGAAAAACTTTTAAAAAAAAGAGAGCATAACAAAAATGCCGGCAAGACTAAAAACAGGTGGTTTATAAATTTGAAAAACAATTTGATTATCCGTTCAGAATCGTTAAAAATTATAAAACAAAAGAATTTAAGAAAAATTATTATCGCATCATACCCATATTTACTTGCACAAATTTTAAAAAAATTCATAAATTTGTTTGTCTAATATTGACAACAATATTTTTTCATTCTAAGATTAAATTACTCACATCCTCTGTGTAAGGTATTTTAAAAGGATTCATTACCCTTTTGAAATGTAAAAAGAAAGAAGGAAAAATGGCAAATATTAAATCTTCAAAGAAAAGAATTTTAGTAGCCGCAAGAAATCACGAAAAAAATGTAGCTTTTAAAACAGCAATAAAATCTGCTGTAAAAAAGGTTTTGTCGCTTGCAAAGGCTAAAAATGAAGCTGAATACAATACAGCATTATCTAAAGCATATCAATTATGTGATAAAGCTGTTTCAAAAGGTATTTTACATAAAAATACAGCTTCAAGGAAAAAATCAAGACTAACAATCGCAGCAAAAAAATTGTTAGCTGATTAATCTGCTTAAAAAAGAAAAAAAAGAGAGTACAGATGATTACTCTCTTTTTTTATTGATTGAATTATTTAAAATTTTATTCAGATTTAAACCGTAAGTGCTGTAAATTACGCAATAACACACAAAAGGATATAATAGCATGACACCTGTCAAGCAAAATGTTAATTTAAAAGATTATCAAAATTTAATTGAAACTATCTGCAAGATAGAATGTCAAAAATTATCTGCAGTATCGCATTTGCTTGATTATGTTGAAATGGTTAATATAGGAACTCAGACACTATATTTGCTTTTTAAACACAAATCATCAGAATCTTATAACAAGGCATATCTTACAACTGCAATAAAGTGGTCAATAAGAAATGAAGTTCGCAGAAGATACAAATGGTATTTGATAAGGCAAAGACAAGAAACAACAAGTGAAGATGAACCTGAAGATATTGACAGTGTAAGAGAAATTATGTATAAAACCGTTTTGTCTATTGATGAAATGGCTGATACAGAAAATCCTACAATCATTCGTTCAAGATACAGCACTCCTGACGAAACATTAGAATTACGTCAACTAAAAAAAGCTATTTCAGGATTAATGCAAAATTTACCTGAAAGAGAAAGAGAATTAATTGACCAAAAATTTTTTAAAGATAAAAAATTACGGGAATTATCGGATGAATATAATATTTCTACTTCCAGAATTTCAAGGATAATTCAATCGGGACTAAACAGAATAAAGAAAGACTTAGCAAAATTGGAGTTAATATAAATTGAAAACTATATTTGAAAAAAGCAACAATGTCGATGGAATAAATTTTTTCGACGAAGGAATGAAAACAGATTTTATTAGTGAAAAGTTTTTAAGAGCTGATAAAATCGGATTACCGCAGATGAGTGAATTGGAAGTTTTGCGTCATTACAAAGAACTTTCGGATATGAATTTTTGTATAGAAAAAGGATTTTATCCTTTGGGTTCCTGTACAATGAAATATAATCCAAAAGTTAATGAAATGCTTGCAAATCTTGACGGATTTTTAAATATTCACCCGCTATTGAAAGATAAAGATGTTCAAGGTGCATTACATTTAATGTATAATTTGCAGGAAGTTCTAAAAACAATTACAGGAATGGATGCAATAAGTTTACAACCTGCAGCCGGAGCTCACGGTGAATTTTCAGGCATGATGATTGTAAAAAAATACTTTGAAGTAAAAGGTGAAAACAGAAAAAAGGTTATTATTCCTGATTCAGCGCACGGAACAAATCCTGCGAGTGCTAAAATGGCCGGTTTTGATATTATCGAAGTAAAATCAAACGAAAAAGGACAGGTTGATATAGAGGCTTTAAAATCATTATTGGACAATGATGTTGCAGCAATTATGATGACAAATCCAAATACATTAGGTATTTTTGAAGAAAATGTACTTGAAATATCAGAATTGATGCATAAAAACGGTTCATTATTATATTATGACGGAGCTAATTTTAACGCTATTATGGGATATACAAATCCAAAATTAATGGGTTTTGATATTGTTCATATTAACTTGCACAAGACATTTTCAACCCCTCATGGCGGTGGTGGTCCGGGAGCAGGTCCAATCGGTGTTGTAGAAAATCTAAAAGATTTTCTGCCTGTACCTGTTGTTGAATTTAAAGACGGATTATATCACAGAAATTATAATTTAATAAATTCAATCGGTAATGCAAAAGGATTTTTCGGCAATTTTGGGGTTTTGGTTCGAGCATACTCTTACATATTAATGATGGGTGATAAATTAAAACGTGTAAGCGAAGATGCTGTTTTAAATGCAAATTATATAAAAGAACATTTGAAAGGCAAATATAAACTTCCTTACGATGAACCTTGTATGCATGAGTTTGTTATTTCAGGAGATAAACAGAAAGAAAAAGGGGTATCAACATTAAATATTGCAAAAAGATTGATGGATAGTAATATTCACCCGCCTACGATTTATTTTCCGTTAATTGTTCACGAAGCAATAATGGTTGAACCGACAGAAACAGAAAGCAAACAAAGACTTGACGAATTTATTAATATTATGTTAAAAATAGCAGATGAAGCGGATAATAATCCTGAAATTATCCTATCTGCACCAAATACAACAACTATCAAAAAAATTGATGAGACTTTGGCAGCAAGAAAACCAAATTTAAGTTTTAGAACGGAAGAATAGTAAATATGAAAGAACAACAAAATGATAAAAAAATAAAAGTAGCATTCCCCCATATGGGAACAATTTCGGTAGCATGGTCTGTTGCATTAAGAGAATTTGGTGTAGAAGCGTATGTTCCGCCATATACAAGTAAAAAAACTCTTTCTTTAGGAGTAAAAAATGCGCCTGAAGCTGTGTGTTTGCCTTACAAATTGATTTTGGGTAATTTTATTGAAGCAATCGAAGGCGGGACTGATTACGTTGCTATGTTGACATCTCCGGGTTGCTGTCGTTTAGGCGTATATGGTATTAATATACAAAGTGCATTGGCTGATTTGGGTTATGAAACAAAATATATTGAATTATCACTTTATGACGGGATAAAAGGTTTATTCAACTTTTTCCATAAGTTATTGGGAAGAACTGATTTGATAGCTTCAATTAAGTCAACAATAATGATGATAAGAATGGTATTTGCTTTAGATGATTTAGAAACATTATTGGCATATTACCGAGCAAGAGAAATTAATCAGGGCGAAGCAGAGAAACATTATAACAAATGTATTGAAATGTACAAACAAGTAAAGCATTTAAGAGAGTTGCGAAAATTAAAGAAAAAAGTTAAGGCTGAAATGGCTAAAACGCAAATAGATAAGAAACGAGAAATTTTGAATGTTGACATAACAGGTGAAATTTATCTTGTTGGGGACCCTTTTTCTAATCAATATATTGAACGGGAACTTGGCAGAATGGGTGTACAAACAAGAAGAAGTTTAACAGTAAGCAGTTTTTTGAAAGATGCCATTATCCCAAAAATTTTTAGAGGTAAAGAAACACATTTACAAAGAGCGGAAAGGTTGGCAAAACCGTATCTGAATCGCGATATTGGCGGAGATTCCTTAGAATGTGTTTCAGATGTAGCGTATGCTAATCTTAATAAAAAAGACGGAATTATCCATATAAGTCCTTTTACTTGCATGCCTGAAATAATGTCGCAAAATATATTTCCTGCAATGAGAGAACATCATAATATTCCTATATTAACTCTTGTAATGGATGAACAGTCAGGAAAAGCAGGTTACATAACACGATTGGAAGCATTTGTTGATTTAATGCGCCGTAAAAAAAGAAAAAACATTATGGCTGAAAACAAAATTCAGGCAAAACTGTGAGGTCTGATGAGGAAAATTATAAAAAATTCATTTAATATCATTTATTCCAATATCATTTTAGTAACGTTATTATTGCTTTTTTTCCTGATAATAAGCGCATATGTCGTTGTTTCCGGTAAATCAATAAACACAATATTTACTTCAATTTTGTTTTATTTAACATTTTTTTTAATGATTAGTGCATTTATTGCAGGTTGGTTTAATACAATTAAACAAGCAATATTTAATTTTAAACAATCTAAAAAAAATATTCCGCTTATGAGCCATTTTACATCAGGTGTAGCAGATTATATAATTCCATATTCAAAATTAATTTTGTTATTAATAATTTTTCTCAATATTTTTATGGCACTAATATACTACACGGGCATAAAAATTATAGGTCCTATCAATATTCCGTTTAACGAATTAATAAATTCATCTAATTCTTATGCATTAATGCAAGAGTTTGTTAATTCACTATCAAAAGAACAAATAATTAACATATTTAACTGGTATACATTTACGATAATTGCAATACATATTTTTTGTCTATTTACACTATTTTGGCCAATAGAAATAATGTATTCATCAAAAAAAGTTATAAAATCATTATTCGAATCAATTATTAATTTATTCAAATATCCAAAGTCAATATTATTGTTTGTGTGTATATCAATAATAAATTTTATAATGATGATATTTTACAGTTTGTCAATGTTTAATGATATTTTGTATGCAGTAATGACGATAATATATTTCTATTTCATTACCTGCATATTTGTATTATTATTTGTATATTATGACGAAAAAATCAAAAGTAATAGCGATAGCATCACCGACAGCAACGGGCAAAACAGCGTTGTCGATAAAGTTGGCTAAAGAAATAAACGGTGAAATTGTATCTGCTGATTCAAGATTAGTATACAAAGGTTTTGAGATTGCTGTTGCAAAACCTACTATGGAAGAACGAGAAGGTATTAAGCATTATTTAATTGACGTTGTAGAGCCTGAAATGGACTATTCTGTTGCAAATTATTTTGATGATGCAACAAAAGCTATCGAACAGATATTATCCAAAGGCAAAACTCCTATAATTGTCGGTGGAACGGGTTTATATTTTCGAATTTTATTGGAAGGTTATGATTTACCGCGAGTTGAACCGAATATTCAACTGAGAAATGAGTTGTCAGAAAAAAGTATTGACGAATTAATGGCAATACTAAAAACTTTTGATGAAAAAACTTATGAAAATATGAGTGATAACCCGCAATCAAGGAAAATTATACGTGCTATTGAAGTTTGTAAGGCAATAAATAAACCTTTATCACAGATGAATTTACAAAAAGAAATACCATATGATGTTGAATGGATTGGTATAAATATGCCTCGTGAAGAGATTTATGAAAGGATTAATAAAAGAGTGGATAAAATGGTAGAGTCAGGCATTTTAGATGAAACAAAATATTTGTTAAAAAAACACGGGCGTATTCCAAATTTTGTAAAAACAATAGGTTATAACGAATTACTGCAATATTTAGACGGAGAAATAACCTTTGAAAATGCGATTGAACTAATCAAACAACATTCAAGAAATTACGCAAAGAGGCAATTAACTTGGTTTCGACGTAACAAAGCGCTTGGTATTTCATAAAAATTAATTAAACAACTCTTTTGTTTTTGTTCTAATTTCGTTGTCAATTTCAAAAATATCTTCTATTGAAGGATTATTTACTACATTATGCTGACGATAGATTTTTTCAACTGTTGTATAAATATCGTATAAAGTAATTTTTCCGTTTAGAAAAGCGAATACAGCTTCTTCATTTGCAGCATTCATACAAGTTGTTGCACTTCCGCCTGTTCTGCCTGCTTCAAAAGCAAGAGCCATACAAGGAAATTTTTCAAAATCAGGTTTTAAAAATTCAAAACATTGTGCATCAATAAAGCTAAAACTTCTCGACTTTATCCCGCTTGGTCTTTCAGGATAGCAAATTGCATATTGAATAGGAATATGCATGCTCGGAACACCAATTTGAGCTAATATACTTCCGTCATTAAATTCAACAGCGGAATGAATATAGCTTTGCGGGTGAATAACAACATTAATATTATCATAACTCATATCAAATAAATGATGAGCTTCAATAACTTCAAGCCCTTTATTCATGAGAGTTGCACTATCAACAGTAATTTTTTTACCCATGTTCCATCTTGGATGAGCAAGTGCCTGTTCTACTGTGGCATGCCTAATTTCATCAATGGACTTATGTAAAAACGGTCCGCCAGATGCTGTGATAATTAATCTGTCAACTTTGTCATAATGCCCGTCAATACACTGAAATATTGCAGAATGTTCACTATCAACAGGTAATATTTTTACCCCTGCTTCTTTGGCTCTTTTCATGACAATATCGCCTGCCATGACGAGAGTTTCTTTATTTGCTAGTGCAATATCGATTTTATTCTCAATCGCTGTTAAAGTCGGTTTAAGTCCAATTTTACCGGATACTGCAACCAAAATAATATCGTTTTCCTTGTTTGAACAAATTTCTTGCAAACCCTCATCCCCAAATAAAGTTTTTGCGCCTTGAGGGTTTAATCTTTCATTCTGTTTTGCCAAACAAACATATTTTGGTTTAAATTTTTCAATTTGTTTATTTAATAATTCAACATTTGAACCGCCTGCAAGCGCGATAATTTCAAATTTGTTTTGAAGTTTTTCTATAACTTCAAGCGATTGGGTTCCAATAGAACCTGTTGAACCAATTATACTAATTCTTTTTTTGTTCATAATAAAATTATTATATACCAAAAATATTTACAAATAACTTTATTTATGATTAAGTTTAATTATTATGAAAAAGATTTTAGAAATTACATTTATTTTATTATTTTTATGTTTGTTTACTGTAGGTTGCGGTAAAAATAAAGAACCGATGGATTTATTGGATAGTATACAACAAAGAGGAATACTCGTTGTCGGTGTAAGTTCTGATATTGTCCCTTTCGGGTATAAAAATGCAAACAACGAATATGAAGGCTTTGAAATAGATTTAGCAAAGCAAATAGCAAAGTTGCTTTTGTATGATGAAAACAAAATAGAATTTGTATCTGTTGAACCCGCTAATCGAATAATGATGCTAAATTCAGGTCAAGCCGATATGATAATAGCTACAATGACTATCACCCCAAAAAGAATGAACGTAGTTGATTTTTCAAATTCATATTACAATGCCGGTCAGACTGCATTAGTAAACGACAAAAGTAAAATAAAATCTTTATCTGATTTAGCAAATAAAAAAGTTGGTGTAGCATTTGGTACAACAGCATTTGATGGTATAAAAGAGGTTGTACCGACAGCTAATTTAGTCGGATTTAAAACATATCAGCAAGCAATAAATGCCCTAAAAGCCGAAGAAATAGATGCGTTTGCTCTTGATGATACAATTTTAATCGGTTATGCTATGAAAGATAAGTCTTTAAGAATGTTAAATCAACGATATACACAAGAACCTTACGGCATAGCATTTAGAAAAGGTATTGAAAGTGCAAGGACACTTGAATTAGTTAACAATTTTTTAGTTGTACTTAATTCCACTGGTACGCTTAATGCGATGAAAAATAAGTGGATAAAATAATTATAAGAGAAAATTATTTGATTTACACAGATTAATACTTTGTTGTTTTAATTTTATTTTTAAATTAAAATAGAGCAAGAAATTGAGGTTATTTTATGATAATTGAATCAAAGAATTTGGTAAAAATATATGGGGATAGAAGTGTAGTAAACGACATAACCTTTGAAATTAATAAAGGTGAAGTTGTCTGCTTGCTTGGACCTAACGGTGCCGGTAAAACTACAACATTTTATATGGTAGTTGGTTTAGTTAAGCCTAATAGGGGGAATGTACTATTAAACGGAGAAGATATTTCATCTTGGCCGATGAATTTGCGCTCAAAAGCAGGTATTGGTTATCTTCCGCAAGAAGCATCTATTTTTAGAAAATTAACGGTTGATGAAAATATTAAACTTGTTCTTGAAATGAACGATAAATTAACTGTAAATGAAAAAAAGAAAAAACTTGAGGAATTGCTAGATGAATTTGGCATGACAAGGTTAAGAGGTGAATCTGCAATTTCTCTATCCGGTGGTGAAAGAAGAAGGGTAGAACTTGCAAGAGCGTTAGCTGCCAGCCCTGATTTTATTCTTTTGGACGAGCCTTTCACAGGTATTGACCCTATTGCAATCGGTGAAATCAAAGAAAATATAAGAAAATTATCAGAAGATAAAGGTTTGGGCGTTTTAATTACTGACCATAATCCAAAAGCTACTCTTTCTATTACAGACAGAGCATACGTAATTTTTGACGGAAAAATAAAAATTCAAGGTAAAAGTTCAGATGTCGCTGTTGATCCTGTTGCAAAAGAATTCTACCTTGGAAAGGACTTCCAGTTATAATGAACTTAAATTTCAAATTAAAAATATATGATAAATATATTTTAAAACAAGTTGTCTACGCAACTTTTGGCGCAATTATGTTGTTTACGATAGTTTGGATTGCTCCTGAAATGCTTTTAAATACGATAAAGTGTACGTTAGAAGGCGAATATACCGTAAAAGAAGCTATTTTGGTTTTGCTTTTAGAACTTCCGAAAATACTTGGAAAAGCCTTTCCTGTCGGTTTATTGTTAGGTACTTTATTTTCTTTTGATAAATTGAGCAAGGATTCTGAGTTAACAATATTAAGAGCGATAGGCATGCCATTTGGTCGTATAATAGCACCGGTAGTTGTCTTTAGTTTGCTTATAAGTGCTTTGTGTTTTATAACTTACGACAAATTGATACCGTATTCAGAAGTTAAGAAATTTGAAATTCAAAAATATAAGCCCGTAATTCAATATATGTACAATCAAAAAGATAAAAATAATCAGCCGATAACATCTGTTGTGGTATCTTCATTTTATGACGGAATTATGGCAAACATTATAGTTTTGGATTTTTCAAGAAATATATACAATGATTTGCATGGTTTAAATTATATATATGCAGCAAAAGGCGGGAAAACATTTCCTAATCATTGGGAGTTGTACGATGTAACAACATACCAAATTTCACCTGACGGAATATATGTAAATATAGCGACTGAAGATAAGAAAACTATTTTAGAAGGTGAAAGTGCAAATACAGCTTACACATTAATGACTAATTCCGTAAAAAAAGAGCGAGAAATTACTAACAGAGATTTACTAAAATACATAAAACTATTGAAGAAAGAATCACTTAATGAAGAATATAGTTTAATGTTAAACAAATATTATCAAAGATTTTTCCACCCGTTCGTTTGCGTGTTATTAGCAATTATGGGTTGTTTATTGGGATTTAGCCGACCAAGAGAACAGAGATTGATTGGATTTACTGTTGCGATTGCAACAATATTTGCATATTATATAACTTTGCCATTTTTTGACTTGCTGGCAGAAAAAGAAATTTTAAATCCGCTTTTAACTGCAATAATGCCACTTTTAGCATTTATGGCTGCGGTTTATGCAATATATAAACATAAAGATTTATAATAAACGGAGTCTATAATGAAAAAAATATTACTTTTATTTTTATTAATACTTTGCGGTACAGTTGTATATGCTAACGATATTGACGTTAAATACAGCGATGGAATTTACAGTATAAAATTAAGCGGTAAATTAATGAAGAAAAAAATAAAATTTGTTTCTTCTGACAAATTAGTAACGAACAAAGAAATTCATAAAAAATATAAATCACAATTAACAATTAATACCGGATTTTTTGACCCTAAAAACGAAAAAACAATATCATATATTTTTTCTGATGGAAAAATGATTGAAGACCCAACTACGAATGAAAATTTACTATTAAACCCTGTTTTAGCAGAGAATATGGATAAGATATTAAATCGTTCTGAGTTTAGAATTACAGAATGTAATAGGAAATTGAAATATTCAATAGTTCCGCATAATACGCCTGTTGATTATTCATGCAAAATAATTGAATCAGCACAGGGTGGTCCGCAAATTCTTCCTGAATTAAGGTTAGAAGAGGAATTTTTTATATTAAAAAATGATGAAGGGAATATAATCCGACAATCAGCATCAGTTTTGGATAGAACAGCACGAACAATTATAGGATTAAAAAATGATGATGTGTATATATTGATTATCACCAATAAAAATCCTAAGAATATTTTCGAAGTTAGAAATTTATGCAAAAGCATGGGGCTGGAATCTGCTATGGCGTTTGATGGTGGAAGTTCAACATCTCTAAATTACAAAAAAAGAATAAATGTTACTTCTACACAATTTGGATTGGCCGATACAGGCAGAAAACTAAAATCATTTATGATTATAAAATAATCTTTTTAAATTCAATATTGCGTGAAATATTTTATGTTTTTAAGTAGTCGATTGAATTAAGTGATTGTAGCCCTGTGCTAAAATTCAGAAGAGGAAAATCATTTAAGTCATTATTTTCAACGAATTCAAATGCTTCCCTTCTTGCAATTTCGAGTATTTTCGTATCTTTTACAATATCTGCAACAACCATATCCGGCAGACCGCTTTGACGTGTTCCCAAAAATTCGCCCGGGCCTCTCAGTTCTAAATCTTTTTCAGCTATTACAAAACCGTCATTTGTTTGAGTCATAATTTCTAATCTGGCTTTTGTTTCAGGATTTCTTGATGAAGAAGTTAGTATGCAATAAGATTGCAAGTCAGAACGTCCGACACGCCCTCTTAATTGATGAAGTTGAGAAAGTCCAAACCTTTCTGAATTTTCTATTACAATAACCGTTGCATTTGGTACATCAACACCAACTTCAACAACCGTTGTAGATACTAATATATTATATTTTCCTTCTTTAAAATCGTTCATTACTTTTTCTTTTTCATTGTTTTTTAGTTTTCCATGTAATAAACCAACTTTGAAATCAGGGAATACTTCTTTTTGTAGCCTTTCAGCTTCTATCGTTGCGGCTTTTGCTGATAGTGTTTCACTTTCTTCTATTAGCGGATATACAATGTATGCTTGCCTACCTTCATTAATTTGTTGTCGTATTAGTGTATAAATTTGCTTCCGAGCGTTTGTAAATATTGTTTTGACAGGTTTTCTGCCTTTTGGAAGCTCATCTATCAATGTTAAATCTAAATCTCCATGAACTGAAAGAGCTAAAGTTCTTGGAATTGGCGTTGCAGTCATAATTAAAACTTGTGGTGATACTGATTTTTTACTTAGTTTTATTCGTTGTTTTACTCCAAATCTGTGCTGTTCATCAATTACAATCGCACCTAAATTTGCAAATTCAATGTTATCTTGAATAAGAGCGTGAGTTCCAACTGCAATATGTGTCTGACCGTTTGCAATGTCAATTTCTTCTTTTTTTCTGTCTTTTTTACCTTGACTGCCTAAAAACAAACCAACATGCAAACCGAGCGGTGTAAGCCAGTTTACAAGATTATTGTAATGTTGTGTTGCAAGAATCTCTGTTGGTGCCATAATTGCACCCTGATAGCCGCATTCGATTGCTGCAAGTAGCATGATACAAGCAACAACAGTTTTTCCGCTTCCTACATCTCCTTGTAAGAGTCTTTGCATTGGTTCATCTGATTGCAAATCATTTAAAATTTCATTAACAGCATTTTTTTGTGCGTGGGTTAATTCAAACGGCAAATTCTTTATAAATTTCATTACAAGTCCGTCCTCTTTTATTTTAAACTGTACGGAGTTGTGTTGATTATGATTCTGTTTACGTAAATTGGCTAATCTAAGTTGTGCTATAAAAAATTCTTCAAATACCAAAGAAAATCTTGCTCTTTCCAATGTTTCCATATCTTGAGGAAAATGCATTTGAAAAACAGCATCTTTTTTATCCATAATATTATATTTTTTGCAAATATCTTCAGGCAAAACTGTTTTAATTGTATTCTTAAACATTTCTAAAGCATTAAAAACTGCTTTTCTAAGTGTTTTCATGTTTAAATTTTCACTCAAAGGATAAATAGGAACAATTCGTCCCATATTCAAATTTGAGTTATCAAAAATTTCATCTGAAATAATAGAATAAGTTGTTTTTTCGAGTGTTAATTTCATATTGTACTTATTCAATTTTACTTCGCCTGCAACCATAATTCCTGCACCAATAGGAAATTGTGATTTTGTTCGCTCTAAAATAAATCGATTGGCTTTTGCTTGAAAAAAGTTTAATTCAATTGAACCTGATTCATCACAAATTTTTACTTTTATAACTCCAAGATTATTTTTGGTTGTAAATGATTGAACAGACTTAATGTAACCAAAAATTGTTTTATTTTCGCCTTCGACTAAATCTTTTATCATGGTTCTGCCTGAATAATCTACGTGGCGTTTTGGAAAATAGTATAAAAGGTCATTTGCTGTATAGATATTCAATTTATTCATCAAATATCCGACTTTTGGACCTACTCCTTTTACGTATGTTATATCACATTGATTTGGCAGTTTTACAACTTCTTTTGTATTTTTATTTTCTTTATTAGCGTTTTCTTTTTTTGATTCGATATCATTCTTTAAAACGGTGCAAAATCTGTTAAGAATTTTTCTTCTAATTGGCATAGATTCAAGCGGATATCGCTCAAAGGCCTCAATTAAGACTCTCCATTTTGGATTTTTTGTTAATTTGTATTCCTTTTGAATAACAGATTGCATAAACTTAGAAAAAACTTTTGTTTTTCCTTTTATATCAATGTATCCGTATTTAATTTCAATTTCTACGGATTGTCTTATTTGGTCTAAATTATCCATTATTTAGCCTTATCAACAATTGATTCAACGTAATTATCATTGAAATATTTGTTAGCAACTTCAATAATATCTGAAGGTGTAACACTATTTATCAACTTTGCATACTGATTAACAAAATCGAATCCTCTGCCTGTTATTTCATAAGTTGAAAGTGCAGAAGCTTTGTCTAAATTTGTTTCAAGTGCAAGTAGATATTTGCCTATCAATTGATTTTTTGCATCTTGTAGTTCTTGTTCACTAACAAATTCTTTTTTTAATGTTTGAATTTCTTTTAACATTCCATCTTTTGCAAGAGTTACATTTTTAGGATTTGTTCCGATATACATAGTAAAAGAACCTTTTAGAACATTTGGTGAAAAACCTGTACCAATTTGATAAGCAAGTCCTAAATCTTCTCTTAAGTGCCTGAAAAGTCTTGAACTCATGCCTGTACCTAAAAAGGCATCAATAACTTGAAGTGTTGCAAAGTCCTTTACATTAACCGTTCCATCTGTTTGCCATCCCAAAATAATCCAAGATGTTTGTAAGTCCTTTATTGGAGTTACGATTTCTTTTTTTGTAGTTCTTGTTGGAAAGTCATTTTCGTAGTTTTTGTATAAAAATTCATTTCCGTTTTGTTTACTAAAAATAGTTGAAAGTTCATTTATTATTTCTTGTTTGTCCACGTCCCCATTAACTGATATTACCAGATTCTTTGGATAAAAAATTGTATTATAGAATTCTATAATGTCATTTCTTTTTACGCTTGGCAAAGTCTTTTCTACAATTTTTTGTGTATTTGAATATACGGTTCCTGTAAACAATTCGGTTTTGTAATTTTCTAATGCTTTATTTAGTGGAACATCGCGGCTCGCTTTTATTCCGTTCAAAATATTTTTACGAGCTTTTTCGATTTCATCATTATTGAATTGAGCATTATTAACAATTTCATCTAACAATTTTAGTGTAAGCGGAAGTTGCTGTTTTGTTGTTAAAACATTTATTACAAAATAATCTGCATTAGAAGATGGTGCTATTTCAATACCGTTTTCTTCCATAACTTTTGATAATTCTAATTGAGAATAATTTTTGGTCCCTTTTGTCATTGTTGAGGCAGTTAAAGAGCCTGTTCCGGCAATTTTTTCTAAGAATTCACCGCCCTTTGCTTTTATGGAAATTGCAACAATATCGTTATTTTGATGTTTATTGATTAATAATGTTGCACCATTATCCAAAATATATTTATCTGTGTTATAAGCTGATTTTACAAGTTTTGCGTTATGATTTACAGTTTCTTTTACATTTGAAATCTTTTTTATTTCATTTTGGGGCATTACGATTGAAATTGCACATTTATTTTCGTTTAAATATTTATTGGCTACTCGTTTTACGTCTTGTGGAGTAACTTTTTTTATTTGCGCTAAGTAATTGTCATAATTTTTTATATCATTTGTCAAAACTAGAGTATATCCTATTTCTGATGCCACATTTGAAATAGATTCTCGCGAATAATGTGTATCTTTTTCTATAATATTCTTTGCTCGTTGAACTTCTTCATCAGTTACACCGTTTGTTTGAATATTTTTAACTTCTTCAAAAATAGCATTTTTTAATTTATCTTTATTTTCCGGTTGAAAATTAGTATTAATGTAGAATATGCCGTCATCTTTATATGATGCGTTTGCAGCACTTATAGAATTTGCAAGTTGTTTTTGTTCTTTTATGCGTTGATAAAATCTTGATGAACGACCATCCCCAAGAATAGCTGCAAGTATATCAAGAGCATATTCGTCACTGTGTACAGCATTTGTACCTTTGAAACCTATCATCATATAAGCTGAATTACTGTCTGTTTGAACTTCTTTTATTCGCTGAGATGTAATTGGCGGCTCTTTTTGATATAAGTGTTTTTCTAATTTCCTTGGTGTAATATTGAATGCTTCTTTTACTTTTTTTGCTGTTTCATCAGGATTAACATCCCCAATTACAATAGTTACCATATTTTCAGGAGCATAGTTTTTGTAATAATAATCTAAAACTTCTTCCCTTGATATTGTTTCAATAACTTTTGAGTCACCTATCACTTCTCTTTTATATGGGTGAACTTTGTATATAAGTTCGTTTAAATTATCATAAACCATATCTCTTGGAGAATTTTTATCTTTTGCAATTTCTTCTAAAACTACTTTGCGTTCTTGATCCATTTCTGCTTGAGGAATTTTAGGATTTAATAACATATCTGCATGAAGATTTAAGGCTAAATCAAAATCTTTTGACGGAATTTTTATATAATAATGAGTAAAATCTTTGCTAGTAGCGGCATTTGTAACAGCACCCTTTGATTCCAAAATTCTGTCAAATGTACCTGCAGGATTCTTTTCTGTTCCCTTAAAGAAGAGATGCTCTAAAAAGTGAGAAACCCCGCTATTTTTATCATTTTCATTGATAGAACCTGTTTTTATCCAAGTATCTATTATGACAATCGGATTTGAACTGACTTGTTTTACAATAATTGTATGACCGTTATTTCCTTTATAAACATTAAAATCAGTTGCAAAAACACAATTGCCAAAAAGAATAATAAATAACAATAACACATATTTTTTCATATAATCTATCCCCTTTACTTAAACATTTTATATGAAAAAATTATTCATTTCAACACTACAATCGGGTAACTAATTTAATCTAAAGATTTGTACCAATTATAAAATTCTGTTATTCCTGTTTCTAAATCTATTTTAGGTTCCCATCCGAGTTCTTTTATGTGAGTAGCATCCATCATTTTACGCGGTGTTCCGTTTGGTTTCGATTTATCATAAACAATTTCACCTTTGTAGCCGACAATTCTTTTAACCATTTCAAACAAATCTTTTAATTGAATATCGTCGCCTTTTGTAATATTCACAAGTTCTCCGACTTCATTGTAGTCCTTATTCATTAATAAATAAACACAAGCATCAGCCAAATCATCGGAACACATCATTTCTCTATATACTGAACCATCACCCCAAAGAACAACATGGTCATCATACGCTCCGACTTTGTTAAGCATTTCTACAATATTATTGTCATTAAGCTGCTCATCTAATCCCCAACCTAATTTATAGCGTTTTAAATCTTTTTTAATAGCTTCCATATCACCTTGCATTAGAAGTTTTGCTAAATGAAAACGTCTAAGTATCATTGGCAAAAGGTGAGCAGTTTCCATATTAAAATTATCACCTATTCCGTATTGGTTTGTCGGCATAGCGGAAATATAGTTTGTTCCGTATTGGTCGTTATAGTATCTGCATAATTTTATAATTGCAATTTTTGCTAAAGCGTATGCTTCGTTTGTTTTTTCTAATTCTGAAGTCAAAAGGCAATCCTCTTTCATTGGTTGAGGTGCCATTCTTGGATAAATGCAAGAAGAACCAAGATTTAAAAGCTTTTTAACACCGTGTTTGTAACTTGAATTAACAATATTTGTTCCAATCATAAGGTTTTGGTATATGAATTCTGCCGGATATTGTGAATTAGCCATAATTCCGCCGACTTTTGCAGCTGCAAGAATTACATATTCAGGTTTTTCTTGCTCAAAAAATTCTTCAACAGCCTGTTGATTGCATAAATCAAGTTCTTTATGACTCCTTGTAATTATATTAGTAAAACCTTCTTTTTGTAATCTTCTGTATATTGCGCTTCCAACAAGTCCTTTATGTCCGGATAAATATATTTTTGAATCTTTTTCAATCATTTCTAGTCCTTCTTTCTTTTTTATTATACATAAAAATCACAAAATGATTAAATAATATAAAACAAGTAATAAATATTGATTGCGATTGCGTAAATAGAAGTAATATGTTATTGTTACGCCTTATCATAATTACAATTCAATAATCTGACATTTGTAATCTTTGTTTTCAGCCATTATTTTTTCTATTTTTTCAAAAGTTAAAAGTCCTTCTGTTGCGCTAAATTTTGATACAACAGAACTTGAATTGATTGATGCATAAACTAATGATTTTGCAATATCAAAATTAGTTTTGTGCATAGCCCCGCAAAAAGTTGAAGCAAATGCATCTCCTGCGCCTAAAGTCGAAACAACTTTGCCCGGGAAAACAGGACAAAAATAAAAGTTTTTGCCGTTATATGCGTATGCACCATTTCCACCATCAGTCATAACTATATTTTGATATTCTCTAACTTTTAATTTTTTTAGAATATTGATTATATCAGGATGAATTTTTTCTAAAGAATATTTCTTTTCTGTTGTATCAGGTCTGATTTCAATTTTTGTACACATTTGCGCTTCTTCTTTGTTCATAACAACAACATGAGCATTTTCCAAAATCTTTTTCATGTATTCAAAGCCTTTTTTAATACTTGATGTTCCTGCATTTACACAAATTTTTATATTGTTTTCATGTGCAAAATCAACAATCGGTTCGAGTATTTTTGTAGATTTTCCGTTTAATGGAGCCAAATAAATAAATTTTGCTTTTTTTAGAATTTCAAAATCAATTTCTTCTTTTTTTATTTCTCCGTTACCGCCTCTATGAGCCAATACAGTTCTGTCGCCGGCAAAACTAACCAAAATAATAGAAAATCCGGTAGTCGTGTGCGATGAATGTATTATATGCGAAATATCTACATTTTTATCCTCAAAAAAATTAAATATACCTTTTGAATATATATCTTTTCCAAGTTTAAAAATTGCTGACGTTTTATACCCTAAATTCGAAAAATTAATTGCAGTATTAATTCCGCCGCCGCCAACATTTGTATCAAAATCAGTTATTTCAAGTTTTGAGCCATATTTATAACTCATAAATTCTGATTTTTTACCCAAAGACTGAACTGAAACAATATTTGCATCATCACATCTTACAAATACATCTATCGTAGCACTTCCAATAGTAATTATATCTGACAAAATTCTTACCCCATAATATATCTAATTTTTTATCATTCTCGCAGGAAAATTAGCTCTTAACAATTCATCAACCAACACTTGAGCTTTTGATTCAGAATTAAATGAGCCGACCTGTAAAGTATATGCACCTTGAATGTTTTTTACAAAAGGAGTTAAACCTAAACCTGCTTCTTGCAAAATAGATTGTGCTATTTTTGCCTGCTCTAATGTGTTATAGTTGCCTACAACAACTTTTACAGACACTGGCGCAGATGTAGCTTGATACGTTTCTGTGTATGAACTTGGTTTTACTATAGGCGCTGTTGTAGGTTTTACGGCAACCGTTTCCTTTTTTTCATTAGTTTCATTTTCCGGTTTTATACTTGTTTCATCTTGTTTTGAACTTCGTATAACAGGTATTTTAACTCTTTCGTCTAAATCTCTTGAATAATATTCGTTTTCATCATCTTCATCAAATGTTGAACGAGTTTTTTCTTCTATTTTTTTAGTTATGTTTGAAACATCATCAAGTTGAATAGATTTTAATCTGTTATCAATAAATCCTTTTACACCAAGTCCTGATTCTTTTGCATCGGCAACACTATCTTCTCCTATTGATACATCTACATTTGGAGTCATTTTTTTAGCTGCACCCACAAAAAATACAAGCATAAATAAAAATGTTGTTATAAACACTGTTAATATGCTCTGTGTGTTAGATTCTTTCTCTTTTTTGTAACGTTTGTATGTTTTATATTCTTGATAATTTTCATTGTTTTCTTGCATGATAAATATTTTCCTCTATATAGAATATATTAACCTAAAAACAATAAAATTGTATATAAAATAAAAAAATATATTAAAAATTTAGTACATTTTATGAAGTTATTACAAAATCTACAGGCTTATCATGTTTTTCTACAGGCAATTTATCCACAATCAGTTCTTTAGCAACTAAAACTATGGATTTTGCAAAAGTAGTATTTAAGAATCTGTCATAGAAACCTTTTCCATAACCTAATCTGTAATTTTGTTTATCTGCCATAAGTGCAGGTACAACAACTATATCCAGCTTTGATGGTTCAACTGCATTTGATATTGGTTCCATAGTTTTAAATGAACTCATTTCTAATGTATCACCATTCTTATAAGGACAAACTTCCAGAATATCTCCTTTTATTCTTGGCAGATAAAAATTTTTATTTTTTTCAGACATAAGTGATAATACATCAATTTCATACTTCATAGGGTAAAAAAGCATTATATCTCTTGCGTCAGAATATTGCGGCAATTTTTTTAATTTATCACATAAATCGATACCAATTTTTTTTATATCAAGCGTTTTTCTTATTTCTTTTGCCTTAACCCTATAATCAATTTTAATATTCATTTTTTTAATATATAATAAATATTGTCATGGAACAAGAAGAAAAAATTCTATATAATCCGAAGTGGGGTAAAATAGGTTATATTCAGGTTTACACCGGAAACGGAAAAGGCAAAACGACAGCATCTTTAGGCCTATGTCTTAGAGCTTTAGGAAGAAATTGGAAAGTTTTATTGGTAATGTTTACAAAAGGTGGAGATAACTACGGAGAATTGATTTCTTTTAAAAAATTATCACCTGAAATTAACGATAATTTGACTATTGTCCAAGCAGGATTGGATAGAATCGTTTATAAAAATAATTCAACACAAGAGGATATTAACACAATTCAAAATGGTTGGAAAGTCGTTAAAGAAGCGATTAAAAATAATTCATACAATATGATTATTATGGACGAAGCGAATATTGCTATTGATTTAGATATATTAGATTTGAATGATGTAGTTGAAACATTAAAAAATAAGCCGAAAGAAATGGAAATAGTTTTGACCGGAAGAAACGCAAAACAGGAAATAATTGATATTGCGCATTTAGTATCAAAAATAGAGCCTGTCAAACACTATTGGGATATAGGGGTTAGTGCAAGAGAAGGTATAGAGTATTAAAGAGTTTTTAAGAGATTTATAATTTCTTCGGTTGAATTTGAATTTTTTACAACAAAGAAGTTATGATGCGTATTTTCTCTTACATAATTCAAATTATTACCGTCTAAAAAATCTTCGGAAAAAGCCTTGAACATAACTGAAGGTAAGATAGTTATATCAGAAGTTTTGTTTTTTAATGCATTAATCAAATCATCTGAAGTTATTAACCCTGCTACATTTATGTTATTCCCCCAATATGTTGATTTTACAGGGACACATTCACAAGTTAAATTTTTAATTTTATTAAATTTTTCGCATATTTTATCTAATGCATATTTTGCGGCATAAGATGTTGCCAAAATAATCTTTGTCGATTTATTGACAGATTTTGGCAGCTCATAATTTTTAAAATCATCTAACAAATATCTTAATGTACCGACGCCATCACTTAATTGGGAAAAATTTCCGTAATATTTTGTATTTGGAATATCCATGCCTGCTAATAAGAAAAATTCATCGGAACAACAAACTCCTTTATATTTTGATGCAATTTCTATTGTTCTTTGAGCAACACTTCTGTCAACTCTTTTCAGTTCAGTTGTTCTAAATTGAGTTAAACCGACAGGAACAATCGCAACAGAGAGTACCGATTTTTTTAATGTTGACAAGTCTTTCAGAGTTCTATCCAACTCCAAATCGTCATTATATCCCGGGCACAAGACTATTTGACAATGAAAGGGTATTTTTTGTTTTCTTAACCACTTTAAATTTTCCATAATATCTGCTGCTTTAGGGTTTTTCAGCATTTTTGCTCTAAGTTCCGGATTTGTCGTATGAACAGACACATATAACGGTCCAAGATGCATTCTTGCAATACGTTCTTTATCTTCTTCTTTGAAATTTGTAAGTGTAACGTATGTTCCTTGCAAATATGACAATCTGTAGTCATCATCTTTTATGTATAATGTATCGCGTAAACCTTTCGGTTGTTGATCGACGAAACAAAAAATGCATTTATTCAAACAAGGTTTTATTTTATCAAATACAGCGGATTCAAAAATTATACCTAAATCCTCGTCATAATCTTTTTCGATTTCAATATCTTCGAGTTCACCGTTTTTTCGTTTTATTGAAAGTACAATACAATCAGATTTACAGCAAAAATTGTAGTCGATTAAATCTTTCATAGCATAATCGTCTATTGCAAGAATTTCATCTCCTTGTTCGAGTTCTAAATCTTGAGCTATGGAATTTTCTTCAACACTACTTACTATCGCCGGCATTTTGTTTTTCCAATTCCTCAATTAATGAAATCAAATTATTTAATTCACAAAGTTCGTTATCCAGCACTATCTTTTGATGAAAATCCAAATTTATATATTCGTTATTTAGCGTATTTTCAGCGTTGAATTTGTATAAATATGCGTGAGTTTTTATTTTTGAATATAACTCGCTTAATTCTTCGTTAGAAAGAACACCTGCGCAGGAAAGTTTTATTCTTGCGTTTGAAAAAAATTGAACAGGATTATCAGATAAATCATTTAACAATATTTGTTTGAGTTCTTTCATTCCATCATTAGTAATGGAATAATAAAAGCATCTTCTACCACCATCAGAAATAGTTTTTCTTGAACTAATAAGTTTTAATGATTCTAATTTTTTCAATGCCGGACTTATTGTTCCAAAACTTGGTTTAGTATAGACATCATAATAATCTGAGATGATTTTTTGAATACCATACATAGTTAATTCACATTTTGAAGTAAAAAATAATATCAAAAGTTCTATCATATCTATATTTTAACATAAATAAAACAGCAATTTGAATAGATTTTAGGAAAATCAGTCAAATAAACAGTCAAATAAATTTAGAATATGTCTTATCAATTTTTACAAAAGACAAAATATATTACTCAATATCAAGTGCGAGATCAAGTGTAGGAGCTTTTGCAACTATTGCACTTGAAGATATTATATCAACGCCTGTTGCAGCTATCGAATTTACTGTATCCAAATTTACATTCCCACTTGCTTCAACAATAGCTCTACCATTAATTAATTTTACTGCTTTTGACATTGTTTCACAATTCATATTATCAAGCATTATTATATCTGCATTACAATTTACAGCCTCTTTAACTTGTTCTATTGTATCGCATTCCACTTCAATTTTATGAGTGTGTGATATATTTTTTCTGATTTTCTCAACTGCATTAGTTAGAGAACCTGCAAGTTTAATATGATTATCTTTTATCATAGCGCAATCTGCTAAATTAAATCTATGAACGCACGCCCCACCAATCAAAACAGAATATTTTTCAAATATTCTGAAATTAGGAGTTGTTTTTCTGGTATCAGAAATTCTAGCCTTGTAATTTCCTATTGCATCTTGGTATTTCCTTGTTTCAGTAGCTATACCGCTCATTCTTTGTATGTAATTTAATCCGGTTCTTTCACCTTTCAATATTGCGGATGCAGAACCTTTCAATATTGCTATTGTATCGCCCTTCTTGATTTTATCACCGTCTTTAAAAAAGAATTTTATATCAACATCTTCCGATAATAATTTAAACACTTGTTCAAAAACTTTTAAACCGCATAAAACACCGTCTGTACGCGTATTTAACTTTGCGACCAAAACATCGTCCTCACTTGCTAAATTATCAGTCGTAATATCCCCAAAACCAATATCTTCTTCTAATGCTGCCAGTACATGTTTATTGATTAAAAAATTATCTAACAAAGTTTAATTCTCCTTCTTGTTTTATAATGCAAGTATGCTCTGCAATATCTTTTGTTACCATAAAATCTGTTCTGTAATGTGCACCGCGAGATTCTTTTCTGTTAAGTGCCGAGTTTATAATTAGTTGAGCTGTTATTAACATATTCTTAAACTCATACTCTTGGATATTCAAACATTTTTCGTGTCTTAAAAACATCTGCTTTAATTTATATAATTCCATATTAGCATTTTTTAAACTATCTTCATTTCGTAATATTCCGACATTTTTCCACATCAATTCTTGCAGTTCTGATTTCAATAAATCTGTATCATACTCAATAAATCCCAGTTCTTGAGAATATTTTCGTAATACAGGTTCAAAATCAGATTTATCCGCCAATGTATTATTGTCAAAAGATAATTTAGAAAAATATTCTGTCAACAAATACCCCATAACAACGCATTCCAGAAGAGAATTACTTGCTAACCTGTTAGCACCATGCAAACCGGTAGAAGCAACTTCACCCAATGCAAACAATCCGTTTATTGATGTTCTGCCATCAATATTTGCTTTTATTCCACCCATAAAGTAATGTGCTGCCGGATGTACAGGAATATAATCTTTTGTAATATCAATTCCATTTTTCATACACACGTTTGATATATTCGGGAATCTCTTTAATGCAGTATCCGCAGGTATTTTTGTCGCATTTAAATATACATAATCATTACCTGATTTTTCCATTTGTTCAAAATTTGCTCTTGTAACAATATCTCGTGGTGCTAAATCTTTTAATTCATGATATTTTTGCATAAACGGATTACCGTTATCATCTACTAAAATTGCGCCTTCACCTCTGACAGCTTCACTTATCAAAAAATTAGCATCCTGAGATTGAACAGCCAATGCAGTCGGATGAAATTGCACAAATTCCAAATCTTGCAATATTGCACCTGCATTATATGCAAGAGCAATTCCATCACCGGTTGCACCTTTTGGATTTGTGGTATTTTTATATAATTGTCCAATACCACCGGTAGCTATTATTGTATAATTTGATATAGCTACAAAGTAATTCTTTCCGTTGAAAATTATAGCACCCTTGCATGAATCATCTTTTGACAATAACAATTCAACTGCTACAGAATATTCCATTAAATCAATTTTTTGATTTTCTCTAACTCTTTTTGACAACGCTTCTTCAATACCGTAACCCGTAGCATCACCGTTACAGTGTAAAATTCTTTTGGCACTATGCGCACCTTCTAACGTAAATAACAAATTATTATTCTCATCAGTATCAAATTCCACACCGAAATTAATTAAATCTTTAATCGCTTTATCTGAATTTTCTGAAATAAATTTAACTGCACTAAAATCACATAAACCTGCTCCGGCATTCATAGTATCAGAGATATGTGAATCGACAGAATCTTCACTATTTTCGTTTAAAACGGCAACAATACCACCCTGAGCATATTTAGAATTACTTTCACCTAACGAAGACTTTGTTACAAGCAATATTTTTCCGTCATTTGGGATAATTTCTGATAGTTTAAGCGCAGAATATAATCCTGCCAAACCACTACCGATTATAATTATTGAATAATTTAAATATTCCATGACTTCCTTAATACGTTTTTAATACATTGACAATATCAAACAAACTTAAAGTTTTGTCAAGTCAAAAAAATATGATTAAAAGAGCAATACCTAGAAGTAAAAATAAAAAATACATTTGCTTGCAAATATTAAGTTAGTAGTGTAATATAGAGTGGTTAGTAGTTAATAAAAGGAGTTTATTATGAAAAAATTCAAGACGGCGCAAACCGGCTCCCAGACAGCGTTCCCAATGGGGGGGGGGGGGCAAAGCTAGATATAGCAAGGCTTTTGGCCTATTGCCATCTCTAAAAACCTTTATTTGTAACCTCTTTAAAGGTGAACTGTCCAGAGTGAACGGTGAACAGAGTCGTCAGTCTAGAGTGAACCGTGAACAGAATGATATAAATGCTAATAACTGTCGTACAGTTAATAGTCGTCAGTTCACCCATAACAGTTCACT
>JAFRAO010000009.1 GCA_017405375.1 bacterium | reverse complement strand
TCTGTTGGTCTTAAATCAAATAAACTTGTTGTACCTTTTGTTTCAAGAATAAAGTATAATTTTTGTTCTCCGTCTTTTTCCAAAAATACTGCCCAGTCAGGATTATATGATCCGATTGGTGTTTCAATCTTGAATTTATCAGGAATTTTAAAGAACATTTTTACATCAGGATCTTCGTCTAATTTTTCAGCGAAAGGTTTTTCAACTGTTTTACTATCATATAAAACATAGTCATAAACGCTGTGTTCAACCTTAACGGCATTTTTATCAATATATGCAATGAGTTCATTCGAATCAAATATCTCTTGTGCAAAATATTCTTCCCCTGCAAGTTTTACATATTTAATTCCGTCAATTGCCATATTATGACGATTTCTTGTAATAATTTCCATTGCTTTTTCTAAAAACGCTTGCGGATTATTTATAAAGTCTTTTATTCTTCCGCTTCCGTTGATGATTTTTATTACTGTTCGTCTTGAAAGTAATGTTTCAGATGAAATTAAGCGAATAATGTCAGGCAAAACTTGATATGTGCCGGATATTTCAGAAGAGCGAATGTGTTTTTCGGTATATGAAACTTCTGCTTGTTCGATATTAATTTCAGCAGTTTGAGATACTAACTTTGCTTTCGGAATCGGTGGCATATCTTTCAATTCTGCAATACAATTTTTTATTAGAGTTTCAGTATCAATCGTAACTCTGTATGTGGTTTTTTGTTTAATTCTATTCCACAATTCTTTAAATTCAGGCGATAATAAAACTTTTTGTTTTAATCTTACTGTAACTTCATTGTTTGCATCGTGAATAACAGGTCTGTTGTCAGCTTTTTCTAATGCCTGAATAATTGCTCTTTGTGCCGCATTTGAATATCTGTTTTTCAAATCCAAAATTCCTGCCGCAAGTTGAGCCTTCATTGTATCTTTGACTTTGCCTTCTTTAGTGATAATTTTCTTTTCTTTTAAATCTTCGTAAAGTTCCTGTGCTTCTTCATGAGTGAATGATTTTTGTTCAACTTTAACCTCTGTACATTTTATTGTTTTGAATTTATCAAGTGAAATCGGTTCAGAGTGTCTTTCTTTTATCTGCTTTTTAATCTCTTTTTGCAACGGTTCAGCAATGTTTGGTATTTCAACTTTTTCAATATCCGCATCTTGGTTGATGTTTCCGTCTTTATCAATTACACCTTCAACCATCAATGCACCATAAGCCATTGCTGCATCAGTTTCATCCATTTGATGTTCAACTTCAACTTGTTCCTGCCAAGTTAAACCGATTAAATTACTCAATTGAAGAACACCGAATTTAGCACCCGTTTCATCTTCAATTTCTTTTTGTAATGTGCTTGCAAATTCAGCGAAACTTTCATTTGCCATAACGTGCAGAATGTTTATATTTCTATCTTCTATTCTCTCACCGTCTTGATTTACACATAACCTTAAACCACGACCGACTTTTTGCCTGCAAGTGAATGTTGATTTTTGTTCAATCAAAGTGCAAACTTGGAACACGTTGGGATTATCCCAACCCTCTTTTAATGCAGAGTGTGAGAAGATAAATCTTAACGGACATTCAAAGGATAATAACCATTCTTTATCACGCATAATTGTGTTGTATGTGTCATCATCTGCTTGAGTATCGCCTTTAGTATTTTTATAAATACCTTTTTTATCCTGTGAAAAATAGCCGTTGTGTGCTTTTTCAACATCTGTATTAAACCATTTTTTCAGTTCTTGATATTTTGGTTTATTGATTAATTCATCGTAGCACTCCTCAAACAACTGAGCATAAATACCTTTTTTCCCTGTTTCTGTGCGGTATTTTTCAACTCTGTCAATAAAGAATAAAGACAGGACTTTAATCCCTTTATCGTGATAGCGAAGTTCTTTTTCCAAGTGAGTTTCAATGGTTCTATAAATTTGTGCTTTTTTGATTATATTTTCATCAACACTACCGATGGCTTTACCGAGATTAACTGTTTCAGAGTTTGAAAATTCAATACATTCATAATCTTTGGTACAGTCAATTCCCTCAATCACATACCCTTCATATAATTCTCTTCCTGATAATTGATACAAATCCGCTCCCGGCTTTACGGTGAAAGTTTGTCTTTCGACTTTGGCATCTTGTTTTTGGACATCAATTTCAATTTTTGCAGAGAATCCGTTTTCGTTTGAAACAGATTTGAGCATAATATAAGGTTTATTAAAATCATTTGCGACCGAATTTGACGATACACAAATCTGCTTAACAAGTCCCATTTGATAAGCATCAATCGGAGTTAAGCGATATAAAAGGTTAATCTTTTCTCTGTGCGTTGCACTATATCTAAAAACTGCAAGCGGATTGAGTGATTGAATCGCATCTTTTGCCTTTGGAGTATTATCAACGGACTGCGGTTCATCAATAATTACAATCGGATTAGTTGCCTGAATATATTTTATAGCCGCTTCGCCATTCAGTTTATCTTGCTCTTGGTTGAT
>JAFRAO010000048.1 GCA_017405375.1 bacterium | reverse complement strand
CCCTGCGGGAATCTTTATTATACAAGACTTTTGGTGTACTTAAGTTTTTCATGTTTGTATCCTCGTTTAAAATTATTAACATCTCCATATTGCATCATTACGTTTGCTTTTGCAATACATTAAATAAAATCCATTAGGATAAATTATAAATTTAGAATATCAAGTATTTTGTTTATTTCTTCTTTTAATGATTTATCTTTTTTTATTGAATTTCTGATTTTATCTTCTGCAAACATAACTGTTTGATGTTTTTTGTTTAGTGCTTCACCTATTTGTTGAAAACTTTTTTGTAAATAATTCCTTATGATATAGCAAGTTATGGCACGTGCTTTTGAAATATTTTGCACTCGCGATGTACTTTTTATATTATCTGCAGTTATGTTAAAGTAATTTGCAACGGTATTTATGACTTTATCTATTGATGGCTTGTTAGTATTTTCTTCGCATTTCAAAACGTGTTTTGCAAATTCTAAAGTAATTGAAGTTTCTTCAATTTCAGCATACGCACTTAGTTTCGTAAATGCACCTTCAAGTTCACGAACATTATCTTTGTAATGTGTTGCAATATATTCAAAAACTTCATCCGGAACTTCATTGACATTCTTTTCTACCGCTAAGTTTTTTAAAATTTGTACTCTTGTATCAAATTCAGGCGGCAGAATTTCTACTACAAGCCCTTGTTCAAAGCGTGTTCTTAATCTTTTCGGAATTTCCGGTAAATCTTTTGGCAGTTTATCTGATGTTAAAACAATCTGTTTATTTGCATTGTAAAGAGTGTCTAATGTGTTAAACAACTCATCTATACATTTTTTCTTGTTTTCAATAAACTGAATATCGTCAATCAATAGTATATCAACATTTCTGTATTTGTTTCTGAATTTATTCATCGCTGAATTAGTATTTTTATTCGGAACAAAAGCGGTGCTGTTTATATAATCGTTTATAAAATCTTCTGTTTTAACGCAAAGCACTTTATATTTCTTTTTAGGAATAACATAATGCCCGATAGCTTGCATTAAATGAGTTTTTCCTAACCCTGAACCGCCTTGAATGTACAAAGGATTATACAATACAGAAGGGTTTTCCGCTACTTTCATTGCAGTCCTTTTAGCCATTTTATTATTATCATCTTCAACAAAATTATCAAATCTGTATCTTAAATTTATGTTTGCTCCGCACAAATAAGAATTATTTTCTATTGCCTTTTTTTCACTTTCTTCTTTTTGTTGAATTTTTTGTTCTTTTTGTTTTATCTTTTTTAATTCTTCTTTTCTTTTTTCAGCATATTCCTGACTAAATTCTATATTAACAATTATTTCTTGATTAAGACATTTTTTAAATGCCTCTAAAATATTTTTATATTGAGTTTGTTTTATATATTGCACACCAAATGATTCACCTGAAATAAGTGTGAACTGATTGCCTTCAAACGATATTGCTTTAAGCGGTTCAATCCAGGGGTCATAAGTAGATGCCGGTACAATACTTTTTAATTCTTTTTTTACCTCGTCCCAAATTTTTTTTATTTCAACTGAATTCATAAAGATATTTTACAACAAAAATAATTTATAGAATATAATTCCTGCTGACATGCTTAGATTTAATGATTCTACGTTGCTATTCATTTCAATTGTAACCTTTGCATTAGAAAAATTAATTAATTCTTGGCTAAGTCCGTCGCTTTCAGCACCAAACATTACAATGGTTTTTTCTTGCGGTTTAAAATCTTTCAAAAACGTACTATCCTGTGATTTTGGAAGTGTAGCAATTCTTGTAAAATCGTTAAAATATTTTTGTAAAACACTAAAATCTTTAATTTGAAAAACTGGTATTTTCCAAAGATTTCCAACAGAAGCTCTCACGCATTTAGGATTATATAAATCAACGGTATTTCCGTACAAAATAATTGCATCCAATGCAAATGCCGTTGCAGTACGTAATATTGTGCCTAAATTACCTAAATCTTTAATGTTTTCAAATAATGCAACTCTTTTTGTTGTTTCTAAGATACTTTCATCGTATTGTTTTTGTACTCCGACAGCTACTGCATCAGGCGGAGTATCTGTTGTTACAAGTTTACGTAGTACAGAATCCGTAACATAAACAATTTTATTTTCCAAAAAATCATAGCGAAACGCTTTTTCTTTTAACACAAAAACTTGTTTTATTTCTATATCGGCTTTATATGCTTCTTCAATGGCTTTTAAACCTTCAAGTAAAAAAAGATTTGTTTCATCTCTGTATTTCTTTTGTTGAAGTTTTGCTATTTCTTTGATTGTTTCGTTATTTACGCTTGTAATTTCCATTATATTACTCCAAATTCATTTAACCACAATATTTCTTGTTCGTCCAGTAATTTGTAGTCAATTAAACTTTTTTCAAATCCAATTTTTGTAAATGCGTTGATTTTATTATCTTTTAGATAGCATGAATTTTCCAATCTGATTCCGAAATTATTTTGTTTATACAATCCCGGTTCAATAGTGAAACACATGTTATCTTTTAGTTTATACAATGATTCTTCGCTTTTTACACCTAATCTTGGCGGTGTTTCGTGTACATTGATTCCTATACCATGACCTAATCCGTGATTAAAAATATATCCTTCGGGCGAATTATTTGATAAAAATTCTCGTGCAATATTATCAATATCATTTCCGCAATTAAATTTATCTGCTTTTATGGATTTCAAAAATGCCTTTAGTACAGTTGTATAAATTTTTTTCTTCTCATCGCTTGCTTGTCCTTTTACAAAAACCCTTGTTGTATCTGTGGCAAGTCCGCCTTCATAGTATCCACCACAATCAATTAGAACTATTGAGCCTTCTTTTAAAATTTTTTCTTTTGATGGAAATGTGTAATGAACAACTGCTGAGTTTTCGTCTATAGCTACGATTGAATCAAATGATTGACTAATTGCTCCATATTTTTTGAAATTTTTTTCTAATTCAATTTTTATATCGTATTCAGATAAATTTGAATTCTGATTAATATAATCTCTTGTTGCCAAAATTGCCTTATCTGTTTTATTAAAGGCTTTTTTATAGTGTTCTATTTCCTGATGTGTTTTTATATTTTTTGATGTAATAATTTTATTTGTACAGGTTCCGATTTCTGTTAATATTGAAAAATCATATGCAGAAACAGAATTCTTATCTGTAATAAAATTGTAATTTTTAAGATTTCTGATATATACTTCGAAACTATTTAATGTTTCATCTTTAAATAAAGAATCGTCTTTTTTAGTTATAACGGCTTTTCCTTCAACAGAGCAAGAGTGTTGCTTATTAAAATTTCTTATATTGTAAATATATGATAAATCTTCAAGGTTTGTAACTATTACAGCTTCATTATCTTTTAGATTTTCAGATATTTCACTAATTTTTTCTTTTGTTGTTTTGCCTGTATCAGACAGCTTTATTTCTTGTATCTTTTGTGGAATATTATTTCCTGAATTTATTATTATATCATTTTTATAAAGTTTTACATCAACATTTTTATCGTTTAATTTATTTTTTATATATTCATATTTTGATTGTGAGATTTTTTTTGAACATATTGCAAAAGTTGAATTATTTTTTACTTTTTCACAAATAGCATCAAGCATATTGTCGGATACTTGAAGTTTAATTACGTCAATATCGTTTTTATCTACTTCTAAATCAGCTTGTGCGTGGTATCTGCCATCGACAAAAAGATATATTTTATCTTGACTGACAAGAGCTTCTCCTGTAGAACCTGAAAAACCAGTCAAAAAATATCTTGAATTTTTTTGCAAATCATTATATTCTACTAAAAATTCATTTGTCGAATTTACAAGTAAATAATCTAAATGTTCTTGTTTTAAAAAATTAAGAGTTTTTTGTATGTATTTATTCATCAATCGTCAATATCAGTAACTAAAATTAAATGCCAACCGAATTGTGTTTGTACGGGTTGCGAAAGTTCACCTTTTTGTAATGAGAATGCTGCATCTTCGAAAGGTTTTACCATTTTTCCTTTTGGGAAGAACCCTAAATCACCGCCATTTCTTTTTGACGGGCAGGTTGAATATTCCATCGCAGCTTGAGCAAAATCTTCTTTACCTGATTTTATTTCTTCATACAACTCTTTAGCCTTTTGTTCATCACTAACAAGAATATGACTTGCTCTGACTTCTTTAACTTGTTTTGAATCAGTAACCAGAATCAAATGCCATCCAAATTGAGTTTGTACAGGTTTTGAAACAGTTCCTTTTTCCAAAGAAAATGCCATATCTTCAAACGGCTTTACCATCATTCCTTTTGGAAAAAATCCAAGGTCGCCGCCTTCTACATTAGAAGGACACTTAGAATAAAGTTCTGCCATATGAGAAAAATCTGCTCCATTACTTATTTCATCATAAATTCTATTAGCTTCTTCTTCTGTTTCTACCAAAATATGACTTGCTCTTATTTGTTTTGACATTTTATCTCCTTTTTACTGTTATCTTATTGTATCAAAAAAACGCATAATTATAAAATCATTAATAATTCTCTAATAACTTTTGTTGCAACTGCTGTGGAAACTCCTGATGAGTCATAATCCGGAGAAAGTTCAACAACATCGGCTCCGATAATATTAAAATCTTTCAAATATTTAAACCAGTTTATTAATTCATTAAATGAAAAACCGCCTGCTTCAGGTGTTCCGGTTCCCGGCATTATACTTGTATCTAATACATCTAAATCAACTGTTACGAATATATCTTTATTTTTTATGCAATCTAAATCAGAATATTTATGGCAAAGTGTATTATGTTTTTTCATAATATCCCATTCTTCTTTTGTACCTGAACGAATACCAATTTGTTTTATGTTTTCAAAACCGATAATTTTTCCGATATGATACATAACAGCAGAATGTGACATTTCTTCGCCTAAATATTCTTTTCTAAGGTCAGTATGTGCATCAAAATGGACTACAGCTATATTTTTGTATTTGCTGTAAACGCCTTTAAATTCCGGTAAAGTAACTAAATGTTCCCCGCCTATGCCAAATACTTTTTTGTTATCAGCATAAATTTGTTTCACATTTTCTTCGATAAGGTTGAGTGATTTTTGAGTATTACCTAAAGGGAATTCTAAATCACCTGCATCGTTAAAATTAACGTCATTAATATCTTTATCAAAGATTGGGGAATATTCTTCCAATCCCCAGCTTGCAAGTCTAATCATTTCAGGCGCGAATCTTGAACCTGAACGATATGATACGGTTCCGTCAAACGGCAGACCCAGCATAATAATATCAGACGAATTATAATCTGAGTTTTGCCCCATCCAGTTTCTGTCTAAAAATGGTCCTTTAAGCATATTTTTTAATTCCTTTTATTTTATTTTATCACAAAAAATCGATCTAAAGGTCAATTAAAATTTTTTGATTTCATCCAAAAGATTGATGTTAACAGCTATAAATATATAGTAAATTGGTTATGTGAAATGTGAAAAAGTATGAATAATACTTTTGGGGTTGGAGAAAAGGTAAGTGGTAACAGGTTTACAGATGACATTACAGAGAATAAATGCGATTGAACGTCAATTCGCATCGCTTATGTACGTGCCTGTTCAGAATAATAATGAATCAAAAAAAACGGAAGAAGATTTTAAAGAGGTACTTGATAAGAACGTAAAAAATGTTAAAAACGTAAAAACTGAGCCTGTACCGACTGAAAAAATTGAAAGTTTGATAGAAGAATATTCGGAAAAAAACAAGTTAGATAAGGATTTAGTAAAATCAGTTGTACGTCATGAATCAGGGTTTAATGTGAATGCTACTTCGAAATGCGGAGCAATGGGATTGATGCAGCTAATGCCTGCAACTGCCGAAGGTTTAGGGGTTATAAATGCTTATGATGCAGAACAAAATATAGCAGGCGGAACTAAGTATTTAAAGGGATTAATGGATAGGTTTGATAATAATAAAGAGTTGGCATTAGCAGCTTATAATGCCGGGCCGAATGCAGTAAAAAAATATGGCGGAATTCCTCCTTATAAAGAAACACAAAATTATGTCAAATGTATTATGAAGACGTATGACAACTATAAAGGAGGTAATTAATGCTTGTGAGAAGTTTTGAATCAGCTTCCAAAGGTATGGTTGCGTTAACGGAATCTTTAGATAATACTGCGATGAATGTATCGAATGTAAATACAACCGGTTATAAAAAAACGGAATTAACATTCAAAAATATATATGATGCAAAGGTTGTTGAAAATACGGGGACTCTTTTATGCGGAAATACCAGAAATCTTGGTACATTGAGTATGGGTTCTAAAACACATCAGCTACATTATGATTTTACACAAGGTGCATTACAGAGAACTGATAATCCTCTTGATTTGGCCATAGAAGGCGACGGATTTTTTAAAGTTCAATCACCAAGTGGTGATTTAAGTTATACTCGGGACGGACAGCTAATTGTGGACACTCAGTCATTTTTAAGAACAACTGACGGTGATTATGTGCTTGATGTTCGCGACAAAAAAATAAAAATTAATTTTAAAGAGCTTGGTTATAACGATATTGCAAAAATCACAGTTGGCGAAAAAGGTCATATTGAAATTAATGACGGTGATAAAAAGCAGCTTTTGCAACAAATTGCAGTATATGATTTTCAAGATAAAGAAACCGGTTTATTTAATATTGGCGGTTCTAAGTTCATAACAAGAAATAACGATACAAATCCGCCAATAAATGCAGAAAAATATTCGATACAGCAAGGTATGTTGGAAATGTCAAATTCAAATGTTATAAAAGAAATGATAAAGACCATTCAAACGACAAGGAATTATGAAACTTTGCAAAAACATGTAAAAACAAGCGGACAGATGCTTACACAAGCAATTAGTGTCGGAAAAATTAAAGCATAGTTAAAGACAGTGTAAGGTAGAGGTAAGGATATAAATAATGTTAAGATCACTAACGACAGCGGCAACAGGTATGATAGCTCAACAGAATTACTTAGATGTAATTGCTAACAATGTTGCAAACGTAAATACAACAGGATTTAAGAAAGTTCGTATAGAATTTCAAGATTTATTAAGTCAAGCGGCAAGAAATCCGGGTGCGATGTTGAATCAAGGTACATATCAACCGGTTGGTATTGAGATTGGACTTGGTGTTAAAACAGCAGCAACTACAAGAATTTTTACAAAAGGTATTGCGATGAATACTGACAGAAATCTTGATGTAATGATTGAAGGTGAAGGCTTTTTCCAAGTGATGAAAGAAGACGGTACATTGGCATACACAAGAGATGGTTCTTTCCAACTTGATGCGTTAGGTCAGCTTTGTACAAATGATGGTTTACTTGTTCAACCTGCAATGACTTTTCCTGCTGATACCAGAGAAATTACTATTTCACAAGACGGTAATGTAACAGTATTAACAGGGAATAATACAGAATCGAATCAAATAGGTCAATTTCAGTTGGTAAGATTCCAAAATCCGGCAGGACTTTTGTCAATAGGACATAATTTGTATCAGGAAACTTCAGCTTCAGGTAATGCTGTTCAAGGTACTCCGGGTCAAAATGGTATGGGATTGATTGAACAAGGATTCTTGGAAGGTTCAAATGTGCAAATTGTTGATGAATTAATAGGCTTAATCAAAGCTGAAAGAGCTTTTGAATCCAATTCCAAAATCATCAGATCATCAAGTGATATTTTGCAAATGACAAATAATATAGTATAAGGCGGGTATATAAAAAGTTGAAAAAATTTTTAATCAGTTTATTAATATTTATGGGAATTTCTGCAAATTTTGTATTTGCAGAATCTTATAATAGTGATTATATAATCAGTAGAATAAAAGATGAAATAATTTTACAAAACAAAAAATATACAGATGCGCATATAGAGGTTGTATTGTCAAATATGCCTATGGATACTTTAACGGTTCCGAATGATAAATTAAAATTCGTAGTTGTTTCAAATTTTGATAAGTTTGTTCCGCGAGATATTAAAAAAGTATTTATTTATTCAGATGGAAAATTAGAACGTGAATTTTTGGTATCAGTAAGGACTTTGGCATATAAAAATGTTCTTTGTGCAAAAAAACAAATAAATAGAGATTCCTTGTTATCTGATGATAATGTAATTTCGAAAAGAATGGAAGTTTCATTACAATTAGATAATATTTTAACGAATAGTGATTTAAAAAACAAACAGCTTATTTCAAAAAAATGGTTTAGAGAAGATGAAATAATTGATAAAAGATTTGTGAAAGCAAAACCTGATGTTGAAAGAAATTCAGAAGTAAAAATATATATTAAAAGTAACGGAATACTTTTGACTTTAACAGGAACTGCTATGGCAGACGGTATGATTGGGGATTATGTAACTGTAAATAATTCTCAGTATAAAAAAAATTACAGGGCAAAGGTTATTGGTGAAAATAAAGTGCTTGTGAGCATATAAAGGGGAAAAATGATAAAAAGAATATTAATCGGATTTTTGTTTATAATATCAATAATAAGTGTTTGCAATAACGCAAACGCTGAATCATTATTTAGTTTGAGTGCATCGCAAAACAATTCGGTTACTCCTAAATCCTTATTTTCCGGAGCTAGGGCAATAAGTATAGGAGATATTGTATCGATAGTTATTGAAGAAAATTTAACAACAAATGATACAATGGCATATAATTCAGATAAAGCAAGTAATACGGTAGATAATTTTACGACATTTTTAAAGAAATGGTTTTCTTGGTATGACATAGATAGTCCAAATAATTATGGTGGTTCAAACCATGTTGAAAATTCAGCAAATACTTTAAGAACATTAAAATTTGGAGATACAATTTCTGCACAAGTAGTACAACAACTTTCAAACGGAAATTTGATGGTTCAGGGTAAAAAAACATTAGTGAACAGTAATGAACGTATGGATTTGGTAGTAACAGGAATTGTCGATCCTCGTTGGATTGATGCAAGTGGAAAGATTTCATCTTCAAATGTTGCTAACTTACAATTTGCCGTTTCAGGCAGAGGTTCTGTATCAAGAGGACAAAACGAAGGTATTATAAACAGAGTAATAAAATACTTGTTCTAAAATTTAAAGGGTATAATAGTATGCTAAAAAAAATATGTTCTTTAATTCTAATAATGACGATGGTAACATTAATATCGCTTCAAGCGGACGCAGCGAATGTAAAAATAGGTGATATTACACATGTTAAGGGAGTCAGAAACAATCAAATAGTTGGTTACGGTCTTGTGGTAGGTTTGCCCGGTACAGGTGATAACTCACGTTCAACACAATTAACAAATAAGATGTTGTTAATGAATTTGGGTACTGTAATTGAACAAGAAAACTATATTCAAAAAGGTTCATCAGCGGCAGTTATTGTAACAGCGACAGTTCCGCCGTTTGCTAAAAATGGTGATCAAATAGATGTTACTGTATCAACATTAGCAGATGCAAAAAGTTTAGAAGGCGGGGTTTTAGTTCAAACCATTTTAAAGGCTCCAAATGGTGAATCTATTGCAGTTGCTCAAGGTCCTATTTCAGTTGGTGGTGTTAATGCTTCAGCATCAGGTAGTATGACAAGAACTGCAATAACATCAACAGGCAGAATTCCGGGTGGAGCAATTATGGAAAGGGATATTGATACTGAAATCGGGGATGAAACTTCTGTAACATTATCGCTTGACCATTCTGATTACACAATGGTATCAAGAATTGCACAGAGAATAAATGCGGTTGCGCCTGCAAAAGCCATAGACGGAAGTTCAGTAAGAGTAACAATCCCAAGCAAATTTCAAAATGATAGAGTTACATTTTTATCAGTATTGGAGAATTTAGAAGTTACGCCTACAACTGAAAGAGCAAAAGTTGTTATAAATGAAAGAACAGGAACAGTTGTAATAGGTTCACAAGTAAAATTATTGCCGGCGGCAGTTGCACATGGAAATATTACAGTATCAGTATCAACTACAAATGAAGTTTCTCAGCCTAATCCTTTTGCACAAGGTCAAACGGTTGGTTTTGATAATGCTGAAATTGACGTTGATAAAGGTTCGGGCAGTTTAATAAAAATGAATGCAAACAGTAATCTTAACGATTTGGTTAACGCTCTAAATTCAATAGGCGTTGCACCTATCGATATAATAAGTATTTTACAGGCATTGAAAAATGCAGGAAGTTTGCAAGCTGATTTACAAGTTATATAAAAATTAACGGGTGGTGAAAATGGATAAATCAATTAATCAAGTATCAACTGATGTACTAAATAACAACGGATTGGTAAATAATGATCAATTTACGTTAAACAGAATAAAAAGTGCAGGTGATAAAAAAGCTCAATTAAAGAAAATAGGTGAAGAATTTGAAACAATGTTTTTAACAAAGATGATTGAAACATTGGATAAAACAGTTGATAAAGTAGGAGGCATTTTGGGTGAAGAATCAAGATATGTTGATACATTCAAAAACCATGTTTTCCAAGAGATAGGTCGTCAAATTGCAAGCAATAAATATACATCTGTTGGAATAGCAAGTCAAATATATAAACAAATGGAAAAATTTGTAGGATAATAAGGGATATTAAAATTATGATAAATCAAATTTCAGCGAGTTCAATAAATCCGATAAAAGCATTTACGGCGGTTAATGCATTTAAGGATGTGCAAAATACATCAAAAAATTCACAAAATATTGAAGATAATACTTCAAGCGGAGTTGATTTAAAAGATAATAATAATCTTTTGCAAAATCAAAATTTAGATGAAATAAAAAATATTGCAAAGATTGTAGGTAAAATTGATTTAACGAACGAGGAAATAAAATATGGTTTAACGTACGGAAGAAGTGTAATGGCGGATTATTGCTGCTAAGGGCGAACAGTTAGAAAATTTTGGAGAAGAAATGGACACATCTTTTTATAAGAAATTATCAGGAATGATTGATGACGCGGTTTCATCATACGAAACTTTAAGAGATTTGTATAAGCAAAAGAAAGAGCTTATATTAAAACGTGATATGAAAAGTTTATCAGATGTTGACAATAAAATATTAGACCAAGTTGAAATTATAAACAAAGTAAATAACATACGAGATGATTTTTGTTTACAAAACGGGATTGAAATACCTGTGCAAATAACAGTATTGATGGACATGGTGGCGAAAGAGAATCCGGAGTTATTGAATGATTATAAAAATCAAAAGGTTAAAATTCGTAAAGTTGCAGACGAAATCATGTTATTAAATAAGACAAATGTGGAATTAATAAAGCATGGACTTATTGTGTCTGATAAAATATTAGATATTATAGTAAGTGCAGCAGTTCCGCAATCGGTTAGTTACAATAAACAAGGAAAGAATATTGAATCGAACGGAATGGGTATTAGTTCCATAGTGGAAGATGCTTAAAAGGAGTTAAGATGTCCATTAATAAAGCTATGAATATATCGTTAACAGGATTGAATGCAAATCAGGCTGCACTCAATGTTGTTTCCCATAATATTGCAAACATGAACACGGAAGGTTATGTTAAACAGCGTGTGAATTTTGCTGAGGTTAGAACACCGGCTGCTAATTATACAACCCCTTCGGGTCAAATAGCTTCTCTTAGCGGTGTTCAAATTGCAAGTTTAACATCCTGTGAGAATGATTATTTGAATAATTATTACAGAAAGCAAAATGCAGATTACGAAGGATTGTTGGAAGATGCAAATACTGCGGGCCAATTAGCCGGAATTATAGATGAGATGTCCGGTTCAGGTCTTATGAATACTTTATCTGACTTTTTCAGTGCTGCAAGTTCGATGAGCAATAATCCTACGGATTATAGTTTAAGAGTTAATTTTGCTGAAAAGACAAAAGCTGTGGCAAATAAATTTAATTCTACATATAAAAATGTGTATGATTTAAAAACATCAAAAGTTGGAGATGGAACATCACAATCGGTATCAGATTCTGAGTTGGGACAATTTGTCAGCAGTTTGAATGATTGCTTGGACCAATTAGCAAACGTTAATAAACAAATAACTGTCAGTGGAGATAACAGTTCGTTAAAATCTACACAGGGTCAGATTTTGACAGAAATATCTTCATATGGTAATTTTACAATTTCGTTTAATGCAAGCGGTGCTGCAAATGTAAAATTAGGCGATACAGCATTAGTTCTTGGCGGAGAAAAAGTTGCATCATTACATGTAAATGATGATGCTTCGATTTCTGCAATAGATTCAGATAATCACGTAAAAGATGTAACGTCAGATATTAAAGGCGGTAAAATTGGCGGATTATTGAGCGGTATATCAGGAGTTAATGAAGTTTTGTCGAATTTGGATGAGTTGGCGAATTCTTTTGCAACATTAATAAATAATATTCAAACTTATTCAGACGGAACAGTTGATGCTTGTTATTATGACAGAGCAAACGGAACATTGGCTAAGGTTTCTGAAAGTACAGAAGATTTGAATATGTTTGTAGCGAGTGATGGAAGCGGAAATATAACAGCTTCAAACATGAAAATAAATGATATATTGTACAGTAATCCTGATAAGATTGCAGCGGCAAGATTGGATACTTCTGAAGCTGGCTGGGAATTATCTGTTGGTAACGGAGATAATGCAATAGAATTTGTAAATTCTCAAAATCAAAAGATAACATCAAAAAATTTGAAGATTAATGATTATCTTATAAGCATGTCAGTGAAAGTCGGTGCGGATGCATCGTCAAAAGCTGCAGATGCGGAAGCAAAAGGAGCGGTTGTTGATGACATAAAGAATCAAATATTAGCTGAATCCGGAGTTAATTTGGATGAGGAGTTAGCGAATATGATAATGTATCAACAGGCGTATAATGCATCGGCAAGGGTTTTTGCTTGCTGTGTGCAAGTTTATGATACTTTAATTAGCTTGGGTACATAGATTAATTAAATCGTTAAATTGGAAAAGAGGAAGTAGTTATGGCAATATCGAGAGTGTCAACATATCAATCAACGCAAGCATTGAGTAAGCAATTAAATGCAACTCAGGCGAAGTTTAATAAACTTACTCAACAAATTTCATCCGGAGTAAAGGTTTCTTCTACTGCGGAAAATCCTGTTGCTGCTCGCGGTATTATAAAAGCTAAAAAAGAGTTAGAGAATATAGAAGAATATAAAAAGAATATAGAATTAGCGGATAATGAGTTATCAGAGGTTGATGATACATTAGTGAGTGTTGGCAGTCAACTAACAAGAGCAAAAGATCTTGCAATGCAAGTTGCCAATGGCACAGTAGGTGCGGAAGAAATAAAAGCGTATCAAAGTGAGCTTAATTCTATTATTGACAATGTAAAAAGTTTAGCAAATACGAAGTATGGTGATCAATATATATTTGCGGGAACTCGAACAGAAACAGTTCCATACGAAGAGAATGCTGCCGGTTTGATGTATAACGGTGATTATGGTAACAGATATGCGATTATTGGCGAAGAAACAACAGAACCAATAAATATGCTTGGAATAGATGTATTTGGTCAAGCATCATTTACAATTGATGAGAATGGAAAAATAGTATTTCCGGACCCTGACACAGACAGTAAAGGTATATTTGGAGCATTGTATCAATTAAAAGCGGCGATACAAGATGTTGAAAATATAGATACATCACAGCTAGAAACAGCAATGAAAGGTATTGATGACGGTTTTAATACATCAGTAACGGCAAGAACGAAAGTTGGTGCAATAAGTAATGGCTTTGACGATATACAATCTGCATTAGATAATGACAGTTTGAATATAACTGAATTATGCTCAAATCTTCAAGATACGGATTTGCCAAGTGCTATTTCGGATTGGTATTCGGTTTACCAATCTATGCAGGCATCATATTCAATGATGTCGCAAACAATGAACGTGTCTTTGTTGAATTATATATAATAATTTTACCTTGCTGAACTACTTGAAAATAGTTGAATGACACTATAGTTATTTTTTATGTTTTTAGCATAACACGAATTGAGAACTATCACTTCAAGCACTAAATGTATTATGCAAATGTGTTGTATGATTTTTCAATGTTGTTTTTCAATACATTTGAAACAGATTCAATTTCAGCCTTAATAGTACTTTCTTCTGTGTCTAATTGTTTTAATCTCAATTCTAATTGTTTATCTTTAGCTTGAATAATAGATGTTTGAGCGTTAATTTCTTCCATTCTTTGTTGATATAAATATAATTGGTAATTATATTCATTTTCTGCATCGTTGTATGCTTCTTCATCAAGTATAGAAGCTGTATCTATTGCTATATCACTTGTACTTAAATCAGGAATGTTCATTGAAACAATTCTGTTGTTTTTATCACGTGTTATTGTAACATTTTCGAACATTCCGGGTTCAGAACGTTGAACTTCTGTTTCTTGGTAATAATTTACACTTTTCTCTTCGTTTGTTTCAGGAAGATTTTTTTGTAAGAAGAAAGCAAAGTCAGGATTTTCTTCTTCATCATCATTAAAGTTTACTACGTATATTTCTGTGTTTGAGTATTTGTTATCAAAATTTGATAATATGTCATCTTCTTTGATAATATTGCTATGAGCAGCAGCATACTCTTTAAGAGTTATTAATTCTTTTTTGGTAGAACCATCAATCATGTAATATTTATCTACACTTTCTTCAGTTTCTTTTATAACCTTCTCATTACCTGATACTATCATTTGCAATGCTTTTGCAGTTGTAGTATAATTTACTGTGTATTTGTCTTTTTCTGAGCTAGGGGTGATTTGTCCGAGAGTATAGGTTGTACCTTGTACTTTGAATGAATATACTGTTTTTTTGAATGAATCTGATGATGGTGGTGTAGGAACAGTTAATGATAGCATGCTGCTGTAATATGAAGCAGATTGATTAGACAAAGCTGTTCTTTGTTGGTTGATTTGTTGACCTTCGTATTCTATGTTACTCTTTCTTGCGGTCAAACTTAGAAATCTTGCTTGTGATGCTGCTAATCCCATATGATACACTTTCTCAATTATTTCTGTTCCCTAGTAATTATAATCTCGGAATAATTTTTTTGATTCTTTATATATTTTACAATTATTGTTACAATAATTTACAAATTCTCTCAACAAAAAATCTGATTAGAAGTTCAATACCTTGACTGTAAAATATAAGAAACGAGAAAACTTTATCGGATTTTCTCTTTTCTTATTTAGGTATTTAAATGTTTGATTAGTATGCTTTAATTATTATAAAGTTACTTCGCAGAAATAATTAAATGTATTTTTGAATTCATTGAATGTCATGCGAATTTCTTCTTGATTGTTCCAAGGATTTATTAAATATACATATTTGTCATCGCAGCGAACTACACTGTAAACATGGTGTGAATATATTTTTACGCCATCTTGAGTTGTGTATACAACGTTTCCGCCATTTCCTGTTCCAAAACTTTCATGAACAGCTGCAGTACATATTGTGTTAGGGTCATTTATTTTCTTCTTGTAAGAACTGTCGATACCGATAAATCTGTCCCAAATTTCATCTAAGTAATCAAGTGTAACGTTACCTTTGCCCAATAAAATTTGAAATGCAACAGAAGATCTGTTTCCGTTAATATCGTCATGTTTGTTTTCCATCATATATTTTTCAACAGCTTTTTCTAATGCTCTTATATCTAAATCCCCTGTTGATAATTCAGTAGCGCCAAGTAATTCCTCTCTTGTAAATGTATAAGTTTTATTTACACCTTTTAAGTGTACTGTAATAGTATTGTTGCTGTTTACGGTTACAGAATCATCAAGAATTTGTTTACCTTTAGGTGAACTTGCAATAGCATTTATTGATGCAAGTAACCAACAATCACCTGTTGTACCTTGTTGATTGGCTGCGTTAATTGAACCGTCAGCTTCTATAATCTTTTGAGCTGAACATGCTCCGTCAAATCTTCTTTTTAAGTTTTCATTAATTTTGTCAAGTAATGAACCGCTCATTAAACCAATTTTATTTTTTTGATAATTAATTTCTTTTTTAATAGATTTTCTGAAATCATCTACGTATATGCCCATTGATTCATATCTTTCCAATAAGCAGTCTTCAATATGTTGAACCATTTTCGCTCTGTCTTTTGCTGACAATCCTACTTCGTGGAAAATTGCACTAATTAATGATTCTTTATCATTACCTGTTTTTTTGTAGTATGCTTCCAAAACTTCAATTACGTTATCTGCAGTAATTTGATTTACATGTTTTTTAATATTTTTACCGGTTGTAGGTAATCCAAACATATTTCTTGCATAAATATCTTTGTATAATGTTGTTGCTATGCTATTTATTTGGGATTGAGATTGTGTTGTTGCAACGTAATGTACATTTCTTCTTACAGTAGTAGTTGTTTGTTCTGCAGTTGTATTTTGAGTATTTGTTGTATTGCTTGTGCTTGTTGTGCTTGTTGTGTTTTTAGTAGTTGTAATTTTGCTGATGTCTTCTCTGAATTTTGCAAGTATGCTGCCATAAGCAGTATTTTGTTCAGATTTAGTTATTTGTTCATCATACTTGTTCACATATTCTGCAACTGTATTTAATAATTTGTTGTTTGCTCTCTTTTGATTTAATAATGTTAAAATATTTAATTCGTTACTTGTAGCCATACTATATCTCCTTTGCATCCCCAAATGTGTACATGCTATATATCGACATTTGTAAAGGTTTCTTTATTAATTTATCAATTTTTGTTACATATCTTAATAAAATAGAACTGAAACACTCTAATATTAAAGAAAAATTTTTCAACAAAATATACGTTTTTTAATTTTATGCGAAACTACACTATACGGATGAGGAAATGTTTTATTGATGATATATTATAACTTTTGCTATGAAAGTAATAAATAAATTTATTTATTTATTACAACCCCTACACTAGCAAATAATAAAAAATATACTTAAATTTTGAAAATTAATTTTTTCAAAATCTGTTTATTACCCCATTTTATATACGGAGAGAAAAATTGAAAAATTTAGCTATTAGAAAATGTAGTCTAGTGAGTATTTGTGTTCTTTCAACAATTGTATTTAATACACTAAAAACCGGTGCAGAAGCTCCTGTTGTAGTTCCCACAAAAAATTTAAGTTCTGCTTATTCTATAAAAAACGGGAATTCTGAAGATTATAATTTTAAAACGACAGATGGTGCAAACACATATTATTACAAGATTTATGTAAATCCGTCAAAAATTAACAGCCCGACAGGAAATATTACATTTTCTACAAATTCTGCAGGCGCTAAAGGTTCAATCTTAGTAAAACTTCCAAACGGACAAAATCAAACTGTATATTATTTTTATGATGATTCAAAAATTTCTAATCTATCAGCGACAACTCCTATAACAGGTGAAGTAATATCAAACGAAATCAGCGGTAAGATTTTTGATGTAAGTGCTGATAACGCTATAAATAACTATTCAGAAAATGCATCTGATATGGATTTGTCGGGTAAATCTTTATATACTGATTTATTAAATGGCGGCGTTTTAAATTCTTCAGGTGGAAATATTGGTGGAATATATTTAGATTCTGTTAATAATAATAAAGGAATAGTGAATTCTCAAAATTCAAACATTGGTGTTATAAGCGGAAATTTTGTAAATAATAGCGGATATAATCAAAATGGTTTAGTTTATAACGATAGAGGCAATATAGGAAATGTAAACTTAAACTTTATTGCAAATGAAAGTGATAGTTCAAATTCATCAAGTGTATTAACAAACAAATCAGGCATGATAACTTCTGTTACAGGTGATTTTATAGGTAATGCAAGAAATCAAGATACAACAGGATATTCTGAGTATTTTGGTAGTGCTATACACAATTACAAAGACACAAGTTCTGCTAATGCATTTATAGGGTCTGTTATAGGTGATTTTGTAGGAAACCGTTTAACGGTAAAAGATAATAATATTGCCTATGGCGGTGCGATAGCAAATGTTGCCGGCGGTATTTCAACAGAAAATGCAGTTATTAATTCAATTAACAGTAAATTTATTGGTAATAATGTTCAAGCTGTAAACGGAAATGTATATGGCGGAGCGATTTATAATTCAGGTAGAATAGGCACAATTACGGCTGATTTTATTCAAAATTCAGTAGCGTCTGATACAACAGGGAATGCTTATGGCGGAGCTATTTACAATTCAGGTCAAATAGTAACGATAGTAGGGTCGAATTTTAATAACAATTCAATTATTGCCGAAAACGGTACAGTAAGCGGCGGTGCAATTTTTAATAAAGCAAATTCTTTATATATAACAGATTCATTATTCGAGTCAAATTATGTAAAAGGTGATAAGGCTGACGGTTCAGCAATATACAATACAGGTTCGGGCTTAACAATAAACAATTCGGTTTTAAAAAATAATATTGCAGAATCTAAGAATAATGCACAAGGTGGTACGGTATATTCAAATGGTGCAACTATGTCTATAACAGGTTCGACATTTGAATCAAATGTAAGCAGAGCACAAAACGGCTCTTATGGCGGTACAATTTTTTCAGAAAATACTGATTCGATTACAATATCAAATTCATTATTTAAGAATAACTCTGTTGAAACAACAAAAATCGGAGAGGGTGATTATTTATTTGGCGGTGCTGTATTATTGAGAGATTCTAAATTTAATGTTACAGGTACATACACAAAAGATGGTGAAGGTAATGTAACAGATTCAACAACAAAGTTTATTTCAAATAAAGCAGGTGATATAAATCAAAGTGTAAATGGTTATGGCGGAGCAATGTATTTGGAATCAACCGCAGGTGGTAACAATACTCGTGTAATTGACGGTGTCATTTTTGAGAATAACAGTTCCAATTATGCAGGTGGTGCTATAAGTAATAATGGAAAAGTTGATAAAATTGCTGCAATATTTGATGGAAATAAAGTTCAATCAAGCGTTCATTCAGCAAATGGCGGAGCTTTGTATAATGACAGTTCTGCGAAAATAAATGAAATTAATGCGGTATTTAATAACAATTTTGTTTCGTCAACAGCAAATGACACTTCTGCGTATGCTAAAGGCGGAGCGATTGCAAATAATGGAAATATGGCAGATATAATTAATTCTGCGTTTTCAGGAAATCATGCGGATGGAAAGTACCATGCTCATGGTGGTGCTGTTTATACAACAAGTAATATTGAAATCCAAGATACAAATTTTATAAACAATTATGCTAAAGTTACAAACGGCAACGATTCAAAGGGCGGGGCTATATATACGACTGATGGAGCAGTTATATCTGCATATACAAAAGATATATTGATAAAAGGAAATAAAGCAGAACAAGGCGGAGCTATTTATAATACAAGTACCGATAAAGCTGTTGTTTTAAATGCGCAAGGCGGGAATATAACAATAGAAGACAATAATGAATCAGGTAATTCAAACGGTATAAATACAGGAATTTATTCTGATGGTGGTTTGAATATATCTGCATCTGAAGGTAAAATAGTTTCTATTGATGATAAATTAGATATTAACGGTACTACTTCAGTAAACGGTGGAACTTTAAAATTAGGCAAGAAAGCCGCTACAACAAATTTAAATATATTGAATATTGCCGGCAATACAAATTTGGATTTACAAAATTCTAATGTTGGTGATGTAATAACTGTTTCGAAATTAACAGGAGATGGGGATTTAACCTTAAATACCGATTACAATGCAGCAACAGGAGTAATGGATAAAATAACAGTTAATTCGGGTTCAGGAAAAATAACGTTGAATGCAATAAAAATATTGCCCGGTTTAGATGGTGAAGCAACAGAAACTGATTATATGGATGGTGTTGCAAGAAATAATGTTGATGTAATTACACATACTATTACAGCATCAACGGAAGGTTGGAAATATACATTTACGCCTTATGGTGATAACGGGCATTTAATCGTTTCAAGAGTATCTCTATTGAATTTAACTTTGCCTGAAGCGATTGCAAGTGAATATTATGGTGGTTCTTCTTATACAATGAAGAATGATGAAATATTTTTAAAAGATGCAGGAAATTTAGACGGGCCTACAAGGAACTTTACAATATTCGGTGAAAATAAAGCTGTTAATGGTGATGGTTACGAAGGTGTAATCGTATCAGCTCCGCAAAAATTATCAATACAAGATGTTTCAGAATATAAAAACTTTAAAACAGCGGTAAAGAATTCAGGGGTATTGAATGTAAAAAATACTACATTTAAAAATAATTCTGTTGCAGATATAGATAATTCGGGTGTATTGAATTTAAATTCAGATAACAATTTGTATAAAATAGTGGGTTCAGACGGTACGACGAATGTTCAATCAGGTAATACAAATGTTGGTTCAATAACTCAAAAAATAATAAACATATTTGATGGCAGCAAATTAAGTGTGAATGATATAAAAACAACTGACGGAGTATCAAACTCAGGTACATTGGTAATCAAAAGTAAAAATGAATCTGATATTTCAGGCCTCGGTTCTGCAATTATAGACGGAAATGTTGATAATTCAGGATACATAGGTCAAGGGGTAACTGTTAACAGCAATAAAGTTTTAACGACAAGTGCAAATAATTTAGGTGCAAATGTTGTAAATAACGGAACAGTAGCATTAACAGGCGGTGAACTTACAAAAACCATAAATGGCGGTAATATTCTGATTAAAGCCGGTAATACCGTAAAATCAAACGTTTCAAATTTAGCAGGAAATATAACAAATTTATGTGATGATTTTAAACTAAAGGGAAATTTAGATAAAAGAATTGCAGGAACAGGCACAACAAAAGTTGATGAAAATTTATCTATGACAGAATCAGGTTCTGTTGACGGTATACTTGATTTAAATGGTGGAAAATTAAATCTTTCAGCAGATTCAACCTCAAATATTTATAATGTTGGCTCATTGAAAAATTCAAATGGGGTTGGCAAATTTGGAATTGATATTGATTTCACCTCAAGCGATGTAACTTCAGATGCAATAAATATTTTTTCAGGAAGCAATAATTCAGGAACAATTACATTAGATTCAATTAATGCAATAGGAACAGTAAGAGATTTTAACGTAGAGGTATTAAAAGGTTCAACTGACGGTGTAACTTTGGTATTATCGTCTGCTTTGGAAAATGAGTATAACAAAACAAGTGATTGGAATAGCACTATTGATTCCAGCAGTTTGGTAAAAGATGCGGATTGGGCAGATGAATTGTTTAATATTGTTGAATATGAGCAACGAAAGAAATCGACAATATCAGTTGTTGACAATAAAAACGTTGAATATAAAAGTACATGTGAAAAAAGAAATGAACATTCAATAGTTTTAGATAATATGGCAGTATTAAATCAGACTGAAAAATTTGGAACACAAGAAAGAACTTATACAACAAATGATGTTTCGAACAAGCATGTTCTGGCAGATGATTTAGGAACAACTGCATTAGGAACATATACTATTTCGGGTGTAAGTTCAGGGGGGAATAAATCAACCGTAGATATGAACAATAAAGAAGGTTTTGTTGTTGCAAAAGAAAATACAATTTTAAATTTGAATGATTTATTTATCACAGGCTTAAAAGATAATAAAAACGGTTGTTTGGTAGAAGTTAAAGATACAGCGGCTAATTCAAAAGTTAATATGAATAATGTTACGATTGATGATTCAGTAAACAAGGCTATTGCAAATAATAAAGAATTAAATTTAAACGGAAACAATGATTTAGGTACAGGCGTAGCAGGTACAGGTACAACAAATGTTAATAGCGGTAAAACTGTTGCCGATAACGTAATTCAAAACAAGATAAATATTTCAAACGGTGCTGAATTAGATGTTAAAAGTGCAGTTGCAGATGCCGGTGTATCAAATGACGGAACTTTGACATTAAACGGCAATTCTAACACAAATACTATTTCCGGTTCAGGCACAACAGTTATCGCAAATGATTTAACCAATACAGGATTGATTGATAATAAAATTAATGTTAATCAAGATAAAATTTTAACATCAAAAGCAGATTTAATAGGTGGTGATGTTCAAAATGCAGGTATTGTAGATTTGACCGGCGGAACATTATTAAATGTTATTACGGGCGGGGATATAAAAATATCTCAAAATACATCAACTACAGCTGATAATTTAGGCGGTAAAGTTACTAATAATTCTGTTATATTAGAATTGACAGGTGGAGAATTATTACAGGACATAACAGGCCATGGAAATGTTAATATAAACGGAAATGTTAAAAATTCAGCGAATATTGAAAATAATGTTGCAATAGGTTCAGGTTCTGAATTAACATCTAATGCCGATAATATATCAGGATTAATAAATAATTCAGGAACATATAATATTACCGGCGGTACGGTAAGTACAAAAATATCAGGCAGCGGAAATAATAATATTGTTGGCAATACAATAATTGCATCTAATGTTGGCGGAAATATCAATGTAGCAGAAGACACAACATTGAAAATTAATCCGACTCTTGGAGATATTTCTTCCGCATTTAAGTTGGATTTAGCAAATGGTTCAACGTTTGATATTTCAGGTAATACAACAACAGGCGATAATATAAACAATATGGTTATAGCAAACGGTAATACTGCAAATCTTGTTATGGATTGGGGTGATAAAGTTTCAACCAATAATATAGATGGGCATTTGAATGTAAAATCCATAGATGTAACAAACACAAATACTTCGCCTGTTTCATATTTGTTTACAACAGGTCCGCATTTAGATAATGTAGGTTTAGATGAAAATCTTAATCTGGTAACAAACAGTACATCAATAAATAATGTAAAATATTACTCTGAAGGAACAAATGCCGGTAAATTAGTAGGATATAGAATTAATCTTATAAGTGCCGTAGATACAACAGAAGCAGGTGAAAATGTAATATATGCTATGGATAGTAATGAACCTGCAGGAGCTGCTTCAGCCGGAGTATTAGATGCGGGTAAATTGGTAATACAAGGTAACGGAAAAGATGTTACAGGCTACGGAATAATTGTAGGTGATGGAAATACTGATGTTGCAAATTTAGTTGTTAAAGATGCAAGTTTTAAAAATGTTAATGGTGATGCATTACATGTAAAAGGCGGAAATTCAGTTACTCTAATTGCCGAAAACAATGATATGGTAGTTTCAAGTAAGGACGGAAGTTCCATATATCTTGAAAAGAATTCAAACGGAACTTCAAATGTTGATATAAACGGCGGTTCAAAAACGGTAGTAATAAAAGACGATATTTTATCAAACGATAATAGCAACGTAATAAATTTGAATTCAGGTATTGTAGATATTAAGGGTTTGTTAGATCCGTTGACTGTAAATGTTAATACAATAGCATACAGAACCGGAAGTTATGATGAAGAAGTAACATATAATCTTAATGAAGGCGGAGTTTTAAATTACAGTAATGATGCAATTTTATATGATTCAAATCACCATACTCCCGGAATGTTAAATACAATTAACTTCAACGGTGGTACATTAAATACAATGAATGGTGCTGCAACAAATTTTCAGTTAGCTAATATGTCATTAAACGGAGTTTCCACATTCTATGGTGATGTTGATTTAGCAAACAGCAGAATGGATAGATTCACCGTATCAAATCCTGTGAGTGGTTTAGGAACGTTAAATGTTGCAGGATTGAATCTAATATCAGATGCAAAAACTGATTTAACAACAATAAACTTTACTGATGATGCAGTATTAAAAGCTGCAACTAATTATACAGGTCCACAAGGTATAACAGCTTTGGCACCAATATACAAATACAATGTTTCATACGATAAAGATTCGGGAAACTTTAATTTTATGAGGTATGGTGCAGGCGGTACGGGCATGTTATTTAACGGAAACAGTAATCCTTCAAACAATTTCAACCCTGCAATATTGGCAGCTCCTGTAGCAGCACAGCTTGGCGGATATTTAACTCAATTAAACAGTTATGATGAAGCGTTTAGAAATATGGACATGTATATGTTAATGTCTGATTATTCAGCAACAAAAGATAAATTAGTTTCAACGTACGGAAATCTTGATTATGATACTTCATACGGAAAATATGACAGGAAAGCAATATGGTTTAGACCATTTACAAACTTTGAGCGTGTACCTTTAAAAAATGGTCCTAGCACTGATAATATAGCATACAGCACTTATGCGGGCGGTGAATCACAAGTGTATGAAATGAAAAACGACTGGAAAGGTATGTTGGGAGCGTATGCAGGATATAACGGTTCTCATCAAAGTTATGATAATGTAGGAATTTATCAAAATGGTGGAACTTTGGGTATCTTGGGTATGGCATACAAAGGTAATTTCTTTACGGGATTAACTGCTAATGCCGGTGTTAGTGCTGCAGAAGCCGGAACAATGTATGGAAGCGAAAATATGACTATGTTAATGGCAGGTATTGCTTCAAAATCAGGTTACAATTTTGAACTTGGACGTGGAGAACATTTGGGTAAATACGTTATACAACCAAATATGTTGATGTCATATTCATTTATTGATACATTTAATTATCATAATGCTGCAAATGTTGGCATTCACTCAAAACCTATAAATGCGATACAAATAGAGCCGGGAATAAAGTTCATATCTAATTTGGATAAAGGTTGGCAGCCTTATGCAGGTGTATCAATGGTATGGAATTTAATGGATAAAGCAGAATTTCAAGCAAATGATTTGGCATTACCTGATATAGCAGTGAAACCTTTTGTTAAATACGGATTAGGTATAAGAAAGTCTACAGGTGACAGATTTACAGGGTTCTTACAAACATATTTAACCGGTGGCGGAAGAAACGGTATTAGTGTTCAGGCAGGTTTAAGATGGGCACTTGGCAGTGATTCTGCAAATGAAGATAAAACTTTTGAAAAGAAAACTATAAAAACGCAAAATTAATACTGTAATTTGTCTTCGAGAATGGGTGTGGGTTTGAGATTATTTTGAATCCATGCCTGTTTTGCATTTGTTGTTTTAATCAACTATTTAATGGATACTAATTTATGAAAAATAGTGTATTCTGATAGTGTGGCAGATAATAGGTCTGCTTGGGTGAGAGGTAAATTTTGAAAAAATATTCATTTAGACTTCAACCGGTGTTGGATTTAAAAAATAAAATACTCGAAGACAAACATATTGAACTTGCAAGGGTTTTGAAAATTTTGAGTGATTATGAAAATGAACTCAAAAATATTGAAGCGTTGGTTGATAAATATAATTCAGATTTTGAGAACACCTATAATTCAAAAGATATAGTAAACATTACTGCAATAGCAGGTTATGCAAATTATTTTGTTGATGCTGAACAAAAAATTAAAAATCAAAAGTTTATTATAGAAAAAACAAAAAATGTTTTAAAAATGAAACAAAATGAAGTTAATGAAGCATATAAAGAAGTAAAAGTATTAGAAAAATTAAAAGAAGTTCAATCTCAAAAATTTTATAGAAATATTGAGAAAAAAGAAGCTGAAGAAGTGGATGACATCATGACTTCAAGATATAAATTTCAGAATGTATAAAATGGTAGAGGATTTATGACACAGCAATTATTTGACTTTAATACAGATATTTTAAAAAATATAGATAATATACAAAAAACATCTGTGTATAGTGAAAAGAATTCACAAGATGCTTCTTCGTTTGACAATTTTTTAAACAATGCAAATGAAGTATATAAACAAGATAAAAAGAGTACTGTTGAAAAACCGAAATATAATGATGACAGTAAAAAATCAAATAGCAGTTTTGATAGTGATAAAAAAGCGGATACTCAAAAAAAATCTGATATAAAATCAGATATAAAAGCAGATGAGGGTAGTGATTCAAAAATACATAATTCAGATGATAAAAAAACTGAAAATTTAAAGAATAAAGACTCAAAAAATGAAAATTTAAAAAATGATGTCAAAAACAATGATGATAAAGTTGATATTAAACAAATTGATGATAATAAGAGTTTAGAAGATATAACTCAGAGAAATCATATTAACTATAAAAAAAGTTTAGATGATACTTTATATAAAAACGATGTAAATGTTAAAAATATTTTGAAAGATATTACTCAAAAAAATGATACTGATAATGAAGATAAAACCAATGAAAATTTATCGGAAGAATTATCTGATGACAGGGTAGAATTAGTTGATTTGAGTGAATTGTCAATTAACTTAAATGCTCAAAATAATAATGAGGATGAAATTTTATTACAAGAATTACCGTTAGGTTTGATTGATATTTCATGCGATTTTCCTATTGATGTGCAGAAAGAAATTGATAACGGATATTCAATTATAAAAATGAATGATTTATTGGAAGTTGCAACTTTAAAAGATGATAATGATGAAGAAGTTATTCAAAACTTGAATAACATTGATATTAATAAATTGGCAATAAAAGCAGTGCCGGAAAATATAAATTTATTAAACTCTCCTCAATTAATCACTCCGAATGAAGAGATAAAATTGAATGTATCGGATGAGTTACAACCACAAAATATAAATGACATTGCTTTTGAAAAATCGAATTTGGATTTATTTGAAGTGAAAAATAAAAATATTTCAGATGTTATAACAGCAGTAAAGCCTGAAATGTATGATAAATTTCAAAACGATAATAAAGATATAGTTCAATATGCTAACAATATTCATAATAATTTAAAAACTGAAGCAGATTTTAAAAAAGTAATGCAGCCAAAGCAGAATTTGAACGAATCAAATCCTTTGTTGCAGATGAATAAGCCAAATCTTGATAATAATATAAAGGTTGAAACAAATTTAGAAGTTGAAAATATTATTCAAAACAATAACAATAACAACTCAACAGAAGTATTGAATAAAATTGATTTAACGTCAAAAGTGCTAAATCAGCTAAATGGTAAGGTTTTAAAAACAGAAAATTTAAAATCCGAAAGTTTTAATCAAGAGCTAAACAGTAATTTAAAAAATGAATCATCACAAGAAATGCTGATGCGTAATATTTTGCAAGAATCTTTTGAAAATTCAAATAAAGAAACTCTTGTAGAAGATGTAAATCTAAATTCATTACAAACTCAAGGTAATGATAGAAATATAAATATAAATGAGAATCATGCCAATGTGATGAATAAACATGATGTACAAAATACAGACATATTAGAACAAATTAGGACAAAATTTACCATAAATAATGCAAAAGGCATGCAAAGAGTAGTTATCGGATTAACACCTGAAAGTTTAGGAAAATTGACAATAGAAATAGTAAAAGGTGAAAACGGATTATCTGCACAGTTTTTAGCCGACAATGCACAAGCAAAAGAAATTTTGGACAAAAATATTGATAATTTGAAAAATATATTACAATCACAGGGTGTAGTTGTTAATAAATTAAACGTAAAAGTTTCAGAAGTTGCGGATAATTTTAGCAATAACGATAAAAATACTTCCAAGAACTGGAATGAAAGTCAATTTAATTCAAATAATAAAGATGACAATTCAAAGAATTTTAGACATCCGGAAGATAAAAGTAGTATAAAACTATTATCTGATGAATCGAATTTGTTGCAATCTGATGATAATGTGATTCCGTTAGAGCGAGAAAATTCTTATATTGAACGAACGATAAATATTCAGGGTAATCTTGGAAAAATAAAATATAAAATATAGTGTATATGGAGAGGTAGGTAGAAAATGACAAGTATTTCGGAACAATTAGCCGTAATGAAAACAAATACGGCTTTGGCTGAGGCTAAAAGAGCAAAAACTACAAATAATAATGATGTTACAGATTCAAATATGTTTTTGAAGTTAATGTTAAAGCAAATGGAATATCAAGACCCGACTGAACCGACAGATAATTCACAATGGTTGGCTCAAATGGCTCAATACTCTTCTTTAGAAGCAATGAATAATTTGAATACAAAATTTGGTTCAGTTGCAGATCAATTATCAAAAATGAATGATACAATAGCAACGAATGCTTCAATAACTCAAACATTGTCATTAATAGGAAAAGATGTAGTATTAAATGTTCCTCAAACTGATGAGGAAGGAATAACAACATATAAACAAATTCAAGGTACTGTATCAGAAGCTTCATTTGAAGGCGGTGACAGTTTAATAAAAGTTGACGGTAGAAATTATCCGATAGGTTATGTTAAAGCTATAAAATAAATAAACTTGAACAAGTTTATAAAAAATCCCTCAATAATATGAGGAAAAAATTTTTGAATGATATAAAATTAAGAAATATAAAGAGGAGGACAAATGTCACAAGCATTGTTTACATCAATGACAGGTTTGAATGCAGCTCAGCAGCAACTTAATGTTGTATCAAACAACGTTGCAAATATGAGTACAACAGCATTTAAAGCTGCGGATGCAAGATTTTCAACCCTGTTTTCAAATACACTGACTGCAGGTAATGCCCCATCAAAAACAGTTGGTGGTACAAATCCTAAACAAATAGGATTAGGTGTACAATTAGAAGGAATTGTAAGGAATTTTACACAAGGTTCTTATCTGGCTACCGGTCGTTCAGAGGACCAAATGATTTCAGGAAAGGGTTATTTTACAGTAATTGACCCAAGCGGAAACATATTTTTAACACGAGATGGTGGCTTTGCCCTTGATGCTGATGGAAATCTTTGTACTGCGACAGGTTTAAAAGTTCTTGGTTCGAATACATTGAAATCCGAAGAATCTTCAACTGTGTCAATCAGAGTTCCACAAACATTTTCAGCAGTAAAAGCCGGTGATAAGAATTTAACGCAAAGATATATGAGTGAGTTAAACAATGGCTCTATTATCCCCGGTAAACTTGCACTTAAAGTTACTAATAGCGATAATGAAACAGTAAATTTAGAAGTTGAAATTACAGAGGCCATGCTAAACAATACTGTTGATAATTTCTTTGGCGGATCTTCCGGCTTGCAACAATTAATTAATGATGAAATAAATGCACAGTGTGCTGCAGCAAGCCCTGCGATAACAAATAAACCGCAACTTGCCATTGATTTATCAAAAGGCGATGGTACGATTTCGTGGAAAGTAACAGATTCAGGTTCTCCAACATTTAACCCTGTTTTAGAAATTGAAGATACATCTACTACGAATGTTGCGAGTGTAATGGGTTTTTATAGAGTGGCAAGTGGCGTAGAATCGACATCAGGTGTATTAAGTTATACAGTAGATGTGAATCCGACGACATCACCAAGTAATATGACTTCATTGACGAGTTGGTCAACAGGTGCAGACGGTTCAATTATGGCAACGTATGATAATGGTGATAAGTTGACTGTATATCTTGATGATTCAAATACTTTCCAATTTCAATACATAACCTCAACAGGTGTGTATATAGTTGGTAAAAATGAACAAGCAGGCGGGTTGCCTTCAGCAGTACAAATAAATCCGATATTGTGTACTGAAGAAAGTATGGTTTTGCAAATTGCAAATGTAACAAATGAATCTGGTTTAGTATCTCTTGCAGATAATTTGTGGCAACCGGGTCCTGATTCAGGTAAAGTAACATACACTATTGCAGGACAAATGGGTACAGGAAATATCCAGACAGGTGGTTTGGAATCTTCAAATGTAGATTTGGCTCGTGAATTATCAAATATGATAGTTGCACAGAGGGCAATTAACGCAAACTCACGTGTATTCGGAACAGCAAGCAGTGTACTTGAGGTATTATCTTCACTTGGCAGATAATAACTCACAAATCTTGAATTAAAGATTTGAAAAAGTTTAAAACTTAATATGTTAAGATATGTTAAGTTTTAAAAATCGGCCGGAACCATGTCGCGACATGGTTTTGGACAAAACATAATATGTTAGTAAAAAAAAGTTGTCCGCTATATAAATAAAGGTTATAATAGATTTATATTCAGACAATGAACGGGTTCTTGTATGGAATGTATTTATGATTAATTTGAGTATTAAAAATAATTTATTAAAAATACAAGAACAAATTGTACCTTATACACCGGATATAATTGCAGTAACAAAGTATTATGGACTTGAAGCTATAATTGACGGATACGAAGTCGGATTAAGAAATTTTGGCGAATCAAGGGCAGTAGACGCAATTAAAAAAATAGAAATGTTGCCACAGGAAATTCGTAGCAATTCAAAGTTTCATTTTATAGGACATTTACAGTCTAACAAAGCGGCTAAAGTTGTTAAGAATTTTGATGTTATACATTCAATAGATTCTGTAAAAATTGCTGAGATTGTTTCAAAAGAAGCGCTATTAATCGGGAAAGTCCAGAATATTTTATTACAAGTTAACAATGCTTGTGAAGAGCAAAAATGCGGTTTTTCAAAGCAAGATTTGTTAGAGAATTTTCATTTGATATTAGGAATGAAAGGAATTAGAATTCTTGGATTAATGAATATTGCACCACTGGATGCAGATGAGCAGGAATTAGAGGTTTTATTTGAGGATATTAAACAAACACAGGATAGTTTAAATTCAAAATTTAATCTTGAGATGCGAGATATATCAATGGGTATGAGCAACGACTATCATATTGCTGTCAAACACGGAGCAACAATGTTGCGTATAGGCAGAAAATTATTTAGTACATAATTAGTAATCGGAGGAAAAAATAGTGGCTATTACAGAAAAAATAAAAGGTATTGTAGATTTTTTAACACAAGGTTTAGAACAACGCGATGACGTTTTTGAAAATATGATTGATGAAGTTGACGGTGAATATGTAACTGAAGATAATTTAGCATTGGCGCCATCTTATCAACAGTCTGCATTTCAAGGTAAAAATGACAGAGCAGATTTAAAAGTTGTTTCTCATCCTAATATGAGAGGAAACGAAGTAATGATTATTGAACCTCGTTCATTTGGTGAATCAGCGCAAATTGTTCAAAATTTAAAAGATAGAAAAACAATAGTTTTAAATTTACATTTACTTGATAAAGAACAATCTCAAAGAACGATTGATTTTGTCTGTGGTGCTGCAAGTGCTTTAAACGGAAATCCGCAAAAAGTAGGAGATATGGTTTTTGTGTTTACTCCAAATAATGTTACATTAACAGTAGATGCTGCACAAACTCAAGCAAAACTAGGTGAAACAATCTGGGCAGGCAGAACATTATAAAATATGTATTAATATGATTTGTGATAGTTGAATTTTGGACACTCAAAGTGTCCATTTTTTTATGTTTTTAATATGTAAACGAATATTATTTTGATTTTGGCTGTTCAGTTTTAGAGAATTTATCTCGATTTTCCACAATATTAACTGCGGTTGCGGCAAGACCTGCCAAAACAGCTAGCAAAGTAGTGTGTTTAAAAGGTTTTGAGTTGTTAAACCATTTTGAAAGAATTCTATCTCCGCCAAGAACAGCAAGGGATAACAGACTGCCTTTGCCTGCTGCAACAGCTCCTGTTGCAATTTTAGCTTTGTTATCAACAGCATATATAAAGCTATCTTTGCATACGTCTTTTGTTTTGGTTAAAAATCCGGGTTTATTATCTTGCTTGATGTTTGATTGTTCAGCTGTATTGCCATTTACATCTGAATTAGATTTAAAATTAACTTGCGGATGATGTTCATTAAAATTACTTTGAATTATCATATTGTTCTCTTTACTACCATACACAATTAGATAAGTCCCGTAAAAATTTTAATTGCGTAATTTGGTAAATTTCGTTACAAAAATTTACTATATGTTCTGTGACAAGTTAAAATTCGAAAAAGATTGTCAAGAAAATATATTGCATGAGTAAAATTAATATGTTATACTAACCACATTAAATAGATAAAAATGAGGTTATAAAAATGAAAAACATAATAAATGGCGCAAAACCCTTTGTAGACTGCATTTTAGCTAGGGGGGGGGGGGG
>JAFRAO010000047.1 GCA_017405375.1 bacterium | reverse complement strand
TCGGAAATAATGTTGTAATCGGTGCAGGAAGTGTTGTAACAAAAGATGTTCCTGATAGTGTTGTTGTAGCAGGAAACCCTGCAAAAATAATAAGAAAAATAGAGGTGTAACATGATTAAATTCATTAAATATTATGCTTTAGAGATTTATACGGTTATTTCAATGTTAATTCTGACAATCGCAGGAATTATGGGTGATTTATCCGTTATTCAAAAGTTTGTCCTTGTTTATATCCTTTTATTTATTCTTCACGAATGGGAAGAAATGCAATACCCTGGTGGTTTTGCTGATATGATTGCTAAAATGATTGAAGTTGATATTAACCCTGAAATGAAAAGAGCAAGCAGAATCCCAACAAGTCTTTTGCTTTTAACATTCACTATTACACCTTTTATTTTTCATAATCACCCAATTGCGATTTTACCGCTCGCATTTTTAGGATTGTTTGAAGGTATTGTTCATGTATTTGCAATTAAACTGTTTAAATGTCCAAAATTTTATTCCCCTGGTTTTGTAACGGTAGAAATTCAGGCAGTAGTTTCTATCGTTCTATTTGTATATTTTATTAAAAATAATATTTTATCGGGAACTGATTATTTAATTGGTTTATTGGTTATGTTTGTTTGTTTTGTAATAATGCAAAAGACAATAACTATGATGATAGGATATAAATACAGCGATTTACCTAAAATGCTAAAAAAGCAGTTACAAAAATAATATTAACTAATGTTTAATATTTATACTATTAGTCATTGACTTTTAGTCAGTATAATGTATAATAAAATTGTCGCATGTACTAATGAGGTGTCCAAAGAGGTAAATATTATGACTAAAAGACAAGAAAATGCACTTAAAACCCGTCAGAAGTTAATAAATACAGCAGAAGATTTACTTAAATCAAACGGTTTTAATGCTCTTTGCGTTGAAGATATAACTAATGCCGCAGGAGCTGCAAAGGGTACATTTTATGTTTATTTCAAGCACAAAGAAGATATAATTGCTGAAATATGTAGAGGATATTTTAAAGAAATTGAAGATGAAATATCAGGAATGTCGGATTCTGATTTAATAGAAAAATTATCATTGTATTTTGATAACTTTATGAAAGCAGTTGAACTTTATGGTATAAATATATGTCGTGAATGGATTAGGGGTTCAATAGACCCAAAGACTGCACCTGACAATACCGATATGAGCAAGTGGCAGTATGATGTTGATATGTTGAAAAACATACTGAATAATGCCATTAAAAATAAAGAATTAAAAGAAAATACACCTGTTGAACTTTTAACTCACCTTATCATATCCGAACTTTACGGAATGATGACTTGTTGGTGTATGTCAGATGGTGTATTTGAACCAAAAGATTGGACTCAACGGTTTTCAGAGTTTCAATTAAAAGCAATATTGAATGATTATTTAATATAAAAGGAGAAATATAATGAAAACAAGAAAATTAAGAGATATTGAAGTTTCAGCAGTTGGTATGGGTTGCATGGGTTTTTCTCATGGCTATGGTGCCTTACCGCCAAAAGAAGAATCAATAAGACTTATAAGAAAAGCATACGATTTAGGATGTACTTTGTTTGATACGTCAGAAGCATACGGACCATTCGTTAATGAAGAATTAGTGGGCGAAGCCATTAAACCATTCAGGGATAAAATTGTTTTAACAACTAAATTTTCACCGTTTTTATATCCTAATCAAGAAGGTTGGGCTGAAAGTAAACTAACTAAAAAGGCAATAAGAAACGCATTAGAAGATTCTCTTAAAAGACTTCAAACAGATTATATTGATATTTATTATGAACACAGAGTTCCGCTTGATTCTAATGTTGAAGAAGTTGCTGAAATTATGAGAGAACTGATTAAAGAGGGTAAAATTAAAGGTTGGGGACAATCTCAATCCAATGTTGAACAAATTAAAAAAGCACATGCAGTTACACCGTTATCTGCAATTCAAAGCGAATATTCAATGATGGAAAGAATGTTTGAGCGTGACGTTATTCCTTTGTGTAAAGAATTAAATATAGGTTTTGTTGCATTTTCACCTATGGCAAGCGGTTTTTTATCAGGTAAGTACAGTAAAGATACGCAGTACAAAGGTGATGATGTCCGTCTTGCCATTACAAGATTTAAACCTGAAAATGTAGAGAAAAATCAACCGTTGTTGGATATGCTGCATGGATTTGCAAATGCTAAAAACTGCACTCCTGCTCAAATTTCACTTGCTTGGATGTTACATAAAAATGATTTTGTTGTACCGATTCCGGGTATGAGAAAAGATGAAAGAATTGTCGAAAATCTTGGTGCTGCTAATGTTGAACTAACGGAAGATGAATTTAATGCAATAGAAAATGAATTAAGCAAAATTGAAATCTTCGGAAACAGAACAGATGAGGATATTCAAAGAATGGGACATGTCAGAGCACAATAAAAGAGGGTACTAAATGAAAGATGTATTATTATGGACTGGTGCAGGGCAAATCGGAATGGCTATTGCTCGCAGAGTCGGATTTAACCAAAAAATTATAGTCGGCGATAAGAATATTGAAAATGCAAAAACTATTGCTAAAATTATGCGTGGATCTGGCTTTGATATTGAGCCTGTCGAGTGTGAGATTTCAAGCCGAGAATCAATACTTAATCTTATTAAAAAAGGGCAAGAGTACGGTGAAATCTCAACTCTTATCAATTCAGCAGGTGTTTCGCCTTCACAAGCACCTATTGAAGTTATCTTAAAAGTTGATTTATACGGAACTGCCGTTTTACTTGAAGAAGTTGGAAAAGTAATTAAAAAAGGCGGCAGAGGTGTTACTATTTCATCACAAAGCGGACACAGAATGCCTGCTCTAACTCCTGAAATTGATGAACAGCTTGCAACAACACCGACAGAAAAACTTTTAAATCTTGAAGTTTTACAACCTGCAAACATTAAAGATACTTTGCACGCATACCAAATGGCTAAAAGATGTAATGTAAAAAGAGTTATGGCAGAAGCAGTTAAGTGGGGTAAAAGAGGTGCGAGAATTAATTCAATATCCCCTGGTATTATTGTAACACCTCTTGCAATAGATGAATTTAATGGAATCAGAGGTGATTTTTATAAAAATATGTTTGCAAAATGTCCTGCTGGCAGACCCGGAACTGCTGATGAAGTTGCAAATGTTGCAGAATTGCTATTAACCGAAAAGGCAGATTTTATAACAGGTTCTGACTTCTTAATAGATGGTGGAGCAACAGCATCATATTTTTATGGTGAATTAAAACCTGATAAGGAGTAAAAATGAAAAAGATATTACTTTCAATTTTAATGATAGCATTTTGGGTACAAGGCAGTTGCTTTGCGTTATCGAATAAAAATAAAGGAGTTAATAATATGACACAAGGAAAAATCGTACAAACGGCAGGCAGAGATAATTTAGGAAACTTTGCACCTGAATTTGCACACTATAATGATGATGTTTTATTTGGTGAAAATTGGAATAATCAAGATATTCCTATAAAAACAAGATGTATAATAACCGTTGTTGCTCTGATGTCGCAGGGAATAACGGATTCATCTATGAAACATCACCTTCAAAATGCTAAAAACAATGGTGTTACAAAAGAAGAAATCGCTGCTGCTATTACTCATACAGCATTTTATGCAGGGTGGCCTAAGGCTTGGGCAACATTTAATCTTGCTAAAGAAGTATGGAATGAAAATACTCCTGCTTTAACAGAGAAAGAAAAATATGCTCAAACCATAATGTTCCTGATAGGTGAACCAAATACCGCTTATGCTAAATACTTTATCGGACAAAGTTATATTGCTCCTGTTTCAACTTCACAGGTTAAAATCTACAATGTAACCTTTGAACCTAAATGCAGAAATAATTGGCATATACATCACGCAAAATCAGGTGGCGGTCAGATGTTAATTGCTATTGGGGGCAAAGGATATTATCAGGAATGGGGTAAAGAACCAGTTGAGCTGAACCCCGGTGATGTAATAAATATTCCTGCAAACGTAAAGCATTGGCACGGAGCAGCACATGATTCTTGGTTTTCCCATTTGGCAGTTGAAGTTGACGGGGTTGAAACTTCAAACGAATGGTTAGAACCTGTCACAGATGAAGAATACAGTAAATTAAAGTAGGAGCAGAAGATGAATTTAATTGAACGAAACAAAAAACTTATGAAAAAATTTGAAACAATGATAAATACTGCTGATGAAAAATTGGCAGATGAACTTGTTGCAAGCGATGCTCCGTTTTACACACCTGCAAGTCCTGAACCCTTGTATGGTGGTAAAGGTTATTTATCTGTTGTCCATTGGATGAGAAAAGGTTTCTCTGATGTTCAATGGCATATAACAGATATGGTTGCTGATGAAGATAAAGTTGCCGTTAAATGGGATTTAACAGGAACTCATGATGGTGATTTCATGGGAATGAAACCTACAAACAAAAAGATTTCTGTTTGTGTAATGAATTTCTATTATTTTAATAATGACGGTAAAGTTACAAACGATATAGCAGCAGAAGGAATGATAGGTATTCTTCGCGGAATTGGAGCGATGTAACAAAACAAGAGGAGTAATAATGAAAACAAGAAAATTAAGAGATTTAGAAGTATCGTCAATAGGTTTAGGATGTATGGGTTTTTCACAAGGTTATCCACCGTTCTTACCCAAAGAAGAATCTATTAGTGTAATCAGAAAAGCGGTTGAACTTGGTGTAACTTTTTTTGATACGGCAGAAGTTTATGGACCGTATAAAAACGAAGAACTACTTGGTGAAGCCTTAAAACCATTGAGAGATGAAGTTAAAATTGCAACAAAATTCGGTTTTGTAATCGGTGAAAATGATGATTATAAAGACGGTGCAAGAACAAATAGTCTAAACAGTAAACCGGAACATATAATTAAAGCCGTTGAAGGGTCACTAAAAAGACTTCAAACAGACCACATTGATTTGTACTATCAACACAGAGTTGACCCTGATACTCCGATTGAAGTTGTGGCTGAAACTGTTAAAGAACTTATTAAACAAGGGAAAGTTTTACATTGGGGACTATCAGAAGCAGGGGTAAATACAATACGCAGAGCGAATGCTGTATGTCCTTTGACTGCCGTTCAAAGTGAATATTCAATGTGGTTTAGAGAACACGAAAAAAACGGTGTTATTGATACATTAGAAGAACTTGGAATTGGATTTGTGCCGTTCTCTCCTCTTGGAAAAGCAGCATTAACAGGCAGATTTAATAAAGATACTAAATTTGAAAGTACGGATTTCAGAAGTACAATACCAAGATTTTCAGGCGAGAATTGGGAAAAGAATGTTAAATTAATTGAGTATGTAAACGAACTTGCGCAAAAGTGGAATGCAACACCTGCTCAAATTGCACTTTCTTGGCTGTTACATCAGAAACCGTTTATTGTACCAATCCCCGGAACAAAAAAAGTTTCAAGAATTGAAGAAAACATAGGAGCTGAAAACATTTCATTCACTCCTGAAGAACTTCAAGAAATCAGAGAAAAACTCAATTCAATAGAACTTGTCGGAAATAGGTATTCCGAAGCACAGGAAAAGTTAATAAACAAAGATTAAAGGAGATAATTATGAGTAAAAAAGTATTAATATTATCAGGAAGTCCGAGAATTGGCGG
>JAFRAO010000046.1 GCA_017405375.1 bacterium | reverse complement strand
TACATTTTTCCCAACAACAATATTCTTTCCGCAATCCGTATAAAATGGCGGGAAAAGCCTGAAAGTTTTATCAACTTTTCTACCAGTAAGAACTGAAAATAAATCAACAATTTCTTCTGGGGTATGGTATTTGTTATTTATTTCCATAGTAATTTTTATGGCTTCTTGGCTCAAAATATTAAATACTTTAAGCATTTCACTTTCAACACACTTACCTGATGCCATACTTGCGCGAAATTTATCTAAATTAATATCACCCATGATTTAATATTAGCATAACTATAAAATATAAGCATTAACTATTTCACCGTAATAGACAGTATGGTAATCATCATTTGTTTTAGTTCCGTCTGAAGACGGCACATTTTTATAGAATTTCTCATACAATTCATTCGGAATATTATTATGTTCTTGTTCTTGCTTATAGATAACTTTGCACTCTAATGTCAAAGGAATTTCTTTAATTGCAGGGGAATTAACTTCAACTCCCTCAACTGCTGTTAAATTATATTCTTTAAATTTATCAATGTCTTTTCCGTTTCTATACCCACAAAATCCCATTGCTTTAGCAATTTGTGGTGTTCTTTCTAACGGAATGGAAACAGTAAATTCTTTTGAGGCTTCAATTTGTTCGTGGGTAAATCTTGTGTGTCTAATGTATGTTGTAAACAAAAATTTATTCCACTCAATACCTATTTGCCCCCATGCAATAGTCATTGTGTTTAATTTATTACCATTTTTAGTATTTACCAAAATACCTTTTTCAAGTTCTGTCATAATTTTTGGTAAGTATTCAATTACATTTATTTTTTGCATAATCACCTCTTAAATATCTGCTAGTTTGAACACACCTTTTACACAACCGCAAATAGGACATTTGTAATCATCAGGTTCATTATCTAATTCGCCTTCATATTCAAACCCACAGACTGAACATACATAGACTTTTCCAGGTTTTGTTGTTTCTTCTTTTGGAGCATATTTATTGTAAATATCTTCTGTTTTAATTCCATGGTGTTTTTCTTGAAGTGCAAAATATTCAACGCTATCTGCTGCTTCACTCAAACCTTTAGTACGAAGTGCAACCGCAAGTTTATTTATGTTACCTTCCCCTTTATATTCTGCTTTTGATAAACCTTTAACTAATTTCCAAAAATCTTTCTCGTTGTTTGGATATTTACCGTTTAATGTAGCATAAAAACCTGCATGGTTTACTTCTTGATTACCAAGTCCGATAAATTCTTTTGCAACTTCTTCCAAACCGAAATCTTGTGCAATGCGAGCCATTGCATAATACATCATGCCACCCATAGCCTCGCCTGTTGCTAATTGTGCAATTTGTTTTTCAAATTCAGTTCCTTTTGTCTGTCCGTATATGCTCATATAAACCCTCCTATTTATGAGGTTATATTATCACAAACAAGCGGATTTCTGTACGGCATTTATGCCGGATGGCGATGACATTGAGTACACTGTACCAAAGCCACATGTACTAAAGTGTCCTAGCGTGGAAGAAGTCCAAGACAGCCATTATGCATATTTTCATGATATTATAACCATAGTCAGAAGAGGGATGTTTATGTCTAAAAAAGTTATTATATTAAACGGAAGTCCGAGAAAGAATTTCAATACAGCCAAGATGTTAAAAGAAGCACAAAAAGGTGCTGAATCAGTTGGAGCAGATGTTGAATATATTGACCTTATAAATCTTAATTATAAGGGTTGTATCAGTTGTTTTGCTTGTAAGAAGATAGGCAATACTACTGGTGGACTCTGTGCATATAAAGATGATTTAAGACCCATTTTAGAAAAAATATTAAATGCTGATGCTCTGATTATGGGAACACCGATTTATTACTCATATCAGACAGGAATGTTCAGAAATGTTTTAGAAAGATTATTCTTTGCTATGATGACATATTCAAAAGGTGATGACCCGACTTTTCCTAAAATGTTGCTTAAGAAAAAATTAAATGTCGGATTTATTTATACGATGAATTGTAATCCTGAACAGGCAGAAATGTTTAACTATCCTGCAATTTTTGCACCTGATGTAAATACAGCCAAGAGATTTTTTGGATACTGTGAAACTTTAACCGCATATAACACATATCAATTTAGCGATTATTCAAAATATATGGCAGATATGGTTGATGAAAAAGCAAAAGCAAAACAAAGAGATGAACAATTCCCTAAAGACCTTGAAAAAGCATTTGATTTGGGTAAAAGATTAACAGAAATGGAAAATTAAATCATGCAAAAATATACAAAGACATACAATGTAATACTTGATAATATGGATTTATTTGAATATCGGCTCAGACCGATTTCTGCAATAATGTATCTGCAAGAT
>JAFRAO010000008.1 GCA_017405375.1 bacterium | reverse complement strand
TTTACCGATTAAAAATGATTATATTCCATCTATGCATGTTGAACAAAAAGATGTACTTGAAATTTGCGATGAAAATCACTCAAATTTTGTATTTCGTCATAATAATCATCGCTTAGTTAGTTTTGGTAGTTTTGAAAGAAATACAATGAATATAAATAATATTTCTAAAAAATCAACTGGAGGTTTTGCTTCTATACCTATAATATTGAGTGGGATAAGTCTTTTGCCAAATTTTATGAGAAAACTAAATGGCATGTTTGCAAATAATAATAATATAAAAAGTGCTGAAGATGAATTTTCTTCTGATGATACATTATTAAAATTAAAAAAACAGCAATATGGCGAAAAAACTTATCTTCCTAATAAAAAAGTTGTAAATAAATTAATGTATTCTATTAATAATTTACCTAAAGAAGATAAAGCTAAAAGAAATTTTCTAAAAAGATTTTTTTCTGTTTCTTTAAATACCGGTAAACAAATGTTTGAGGTTGATGACTTTGCTATTGACGGCTTAATGAAAAACAATAGTGATGATTTGAAATATATGCTTGAACATATGCTAAAAATGGCAGTAATGAATAATAAATTTAGAATAAATCCATACGAAATAATTGAAGATATGGATGTTTGTAAAAATATTATCAACAGAAATTTATATTCATATTATGTTGATTTTAAAGCCTTTAAACAACATTTAGTTAAATTGGGAAAATTATCAGATGATGAATGGGAAGTTGTTAAACAAAGAAATTTGATGAAAATTACTAATAATGATTCTGATATTGTATCTTATTTAGCAAATGTTGATGATGAAAAGTATTTAAAAATTCAGCAAAGGGGCATATTAAGTAAGTGTAATGAAGCACCTTTAAATATAATAAATTTAGCTGAATTAAATGACAATGATTGGAGTATAATTGTCAAAAGAAATATTGATATAGGAAAAATACATTTGGGTTCTAATAGTATTTTGCAGGATTTGTTATCAATTACAGATGAAAAATGGGAAGTCGCACAGAAAAGAGGTTTATTTCAATCAAAAATTATTGATAATGATTTCCATTTGTTAAATTTATCGGATACAAGTTGGGAAAATATTGAAAAAAGAGACTTGAGACGGTTAAACAATATTAATCATTTAGTCTTTTTAGCAGAATTATCAGATGAAAAATATAAAACTGCTCAAAAAAGAAATTTATTTGTTTCTGAAAATGATTTTGATTCAGATGTTGATTTACTGGAATTAAGCGAAAAATATTGGGAAAATATTGAAAAAAGAAATTTAAGAAACCGTGCTTATTCTGTTTCTTTAATAAGATTAGCTCAATTAACTGATGAAGAATATAATACTGCCAGACAAAGAGGTCTAATTGATTATTATAGAAATGTGTATTGGTTTAATATGGAAAGTGAATTTCTGACAAAATTAGATGATGATAAATATAAATTGTTTTTAGATAGAAAATTGGATGAATATTGTGTTCCATTAGATATAAAACAAGACATTTTGAATATGGATAAAAAACAATATGCCAATTTTCAAAGTTTACTTTCCACTTTAAAAAAAAATGCAGATTATGAACATTATGAAAAAATTGATGAAATCTATAAATTAGCATATTTAGACAATGATGATTTTAATTATGCTGAACAATTATTACTTAATTTTGATTATAATGAAATTCAAACAATTTTAAATTCAAAATCTGAAAATCGGGTAATCTTAAAAAATATATTAGATTTACTACAATATAGTAAGGAATATGAATCTAAAAAAAATAAGATATTACCAAAGTTCATTCAATTTAACAATGATAAATTGAATAAAATTATTCAAATGCCGGATTATATATCTATAGATTGTATTGCTCAGCTTATAATTAATAATAATCTAAATAAAGTCTTAAATTTTGAGTTGCTTAAAAAAAACAAAGATATATTGTTGAGTATTAAAAAATCTAAATTATCCTGTACTGCTCAAACAGTATTAATAAGCTTAGCTCTTATACCTGATGATTTGCAAAATGGAATACGTTCTTGTACTCTAAAACAAAGAATGGTAATATTGAAAAATTTAAAAGATATTAAACAAAGTCCTATTTTTGAAAATAACAAAATAAGCAGCTTAAATATTGATGGTATGATAACATTATTAAAATCTTTGACAGAAAATTCAATAACACCGACTGAAGTTTCAACCGAGGCAGCACAAAAAATGCATAAAGGATTTTTTGCAAACAACAACCCTCAATTAGAAAAATTATTATCAACAACTGATTTTACAAAATATGGTAAACAAGGCTTACCGCTTGAATATTCAAGAAAACAATTTATAGAAGATTTAAACAATGTGTTAACAAAAATTGATTCAGATAAACAAAATGATATCTTAACAAAATTAGGTATAACTTTAACAGGTGATGCAAAAGGTTATGACGGTATAATTGATTTGACAAAATTATCAAAAGAAAGCACAGAAGGACAAGCACTTTTACTGGCAACCAAATTTATCAAAGAAAATTCTATTCAAACAGGAAATAAAGAATTAGATAAAGCGTTGAATTCATTGATTCAAGGCATGCCGGAATTCATTAATACAATCGGTAAACAACAGCATGGAACTCACGATTTTTCATTGGATGTTCATACTTTAACTGTTTTAAAAGAGGCAATGGCTAATCCTAATTACAAAAATTTAAATCCACAAGAAAAGACATGCTTGAAATTTGCAACAATTATGCATGATATAGCAAAATCTGAATTGAAAGTTGATGAGGAACACCCTATAAATAGTGCGCTTTATGCAAGAAATATTTTAAATAAGAGTACAAGTAAAATGCCTGTTGAGATGAAAGACAGAATATTTGAACTTATAAAAAATCATCATTGGTTAAAAGATTATGCTGTTGAACAAATAACGAAAGATAATTTAGCAGTATTATTCAGACGTGATGGTGATTTAAAGATAGCACAAATAATGGCAGAAGCTGATTTAAAGGGTGTATCTGCCAACGGAAGTTTTTACAATAGCCATAAGAAAGCACTTGATAATTTCAAACAAGATTTAGCAAGAGATATATTGGATAAGATGTATAGTAAAGGACAAGCATTTTTCCTAAGAAAAATTATCGTTCCATCAAAAATCCCGACAGTAATACATAATGGAAAAGAATACAAAGTAATTAATTTCACTCAGTTGGATAAAAATACAGATTTATCTCAATACGGATTTGAGAAAGGAACGACTTTAGACAATTTAAGGTTATTTATACATACAGTAAATGAGGATAAAATTAGCAACCTTGAAATTGTTGACAAATTGCAGAATCCATTTCAACAGGGGGTACTTTGTGCATCATATGTTTCTGTAAAAAATCATCCTACGTATTATAAAAATGTGTATGGCGTTAGCTTAGAATGTGAAAACGTAAATATTGTTAATGCAGATTATTGTAATCAAGGTTCAGGATATTTTAAAGACTTAGCAGCTTTTTCAAATATAGTTAAATCTTTTGAATCCCGAGAATTAATTCCAAATTATGTAAAGAGAAAATTAAAATTAACAAATGATGAATATACTGAACTATATAAAAAAATTCAGAGTTTAAAATATGTATCGCAATTAGAAAATTTTGGTGAAGTTTCAGTTGGGAATAAGGTTTTGAGAGGAGTTGACATAAAAAATGCATATTTAGCTGCAAATGATGAAATGATAAATCGAAAAGCAGAAAATCAGCATAATGAAGCGAATTTATATGCACCAAAAATTAATGCGGTAACAGCAAATGTTAATAGTATAGAAGAGATACCTCAACAATTATTAGATTTTGCCAAAAACCGTAATTTACCAATATTCATACTTGGCAAGAATCATTAAGTATGAAGCAAAGTGAATAAATATAAAAGAAATATCGTGGGAGCAAATATTAAGAAATATTAAGATATTGAATAAAAAATAAAATTTAACTTTACAAAAGTTCACAAAAGGGTTGTGAAAAATTTATATCCATGGTATAATAAAAATATCGAGAGAGTATTGCTTGAAGCAAGCCAAGAGCTTGTTATAAGTTAGATTTGCGTGAGAAAATAAAAAGATATAAACTACGAAATTTATATTTCGTGAGTTTAAGTTTGCCTGTTAAAATAATGTTTTAATAGCTCTATTTTCTATGCAAAAAAAAAATAATTTAATAAATATTGAAATTTCAAATATCGTCATTAAATTTAAAGAGAGAGTATAATTGAGTGAGGAGATGTGCTTATGAAAAATTGTCCAATTGAAATGAAAAAAAGTTTTACAAACCCGGCAAAAAGCAAAGTTCTTGTGAATGAACAAGACTCAACTTTAACAACTTACATTAGAAGATTGTCGTTAATTGAACCGTTAACACCTATTGAAGAAAGAGAATTGGCAAAGCGTGTTTTTGAAGGTGATATTGAAGCAAAAAAACAATTAGTACAAGCAAATTTAAAACTTGTAATATTAGTTGCCAAAAAAGCAATACATATGTCTAAATTACCGTTAATAGATTTAATTCAAGAAGGAAATTTAGGTTTAATGGTTGCTGCAGAAAAATTTAATTACAAATTAGGATATAAATTTTCAACATATGCAAGTTGGTGGATAAAGCAAGCGATGTTTAAAGCTATTTCTGAACAGGGTCATTGTATGAAAATACCTGTATATATTCAAGAAACATTATCAAAATTTTCAAAATTGAAATCAAAAATGGAAAAAGAATATAATTGTCAAATTAATACAAGAGAAGTTGCACAAAAAATGAATATTTCAGAAGATAAAATTAACACATACTTATCAGCATATTCAAAATCTGTTTCATTAGAAAGCGGATTAGAAAATGATAACGGTAAAGAAACTTCGTTTGCAGAAATATTGGCTGATGACAATGCAAGTGTATCAGAATCAATAGAATATGATGATTTAAAACGTGATATAGAAATGGTTATTTCAACGTTAAAAGACAGAGAACAGGATGTTGTAAAAATGCGTTATGGCTTGGGAAACATTGCAAAAAGAACATTAGAAGAAATTGGAAACATATATGGAGTAACAAAAGAATGCATTCGCCAAACAGAATTAAGGGCTTTAAAAAAGATGAAAGTACAAGGACAAGAGGTTTTATCTTGCTACTTTGATTAAAAATTAAGCATAAAATAGATCAAGCCGATTATAAAAAATCGGCTTTTTTTAATATGAAAGATATTCTTAATTAACTTACGTTTGTGTTTTTTGTAAAGAAATATAACAATATTTAATCAAAAATATAAAGTTTATTTAAAATAATGCCGATAAATATAGTGTAATGATAGATAATAAGGAAACAATTTTATGATTGGAATTTACGCAAAAGTAGAAAAAGATTCTTTAAGAAAAGAACTTGTAATTAAAAACGTGGAAAAACAAAATACAGAAACTGATTTGATGTCAGTTGCTGATACAATCACAAAGTATGAAGCAGTTGCCGGTGGCAATCAAGAAGCTTTACAAAAAATGAAGAGTGAGGATAAAAAATATCAGGAACTTATAAGATATCAAGAAGCATATCAATTAAAAATAGAAAATTTAAGTGTTGAAATAGATTTAATGACTCAAGAAATGGAAAATTTAGAGGCTGTTGAGCAAGAAGATCTTAAAAAATCAGGAAAAATTACATGCTTTGGAAATTAATAAATATTTAAATTATGAATACAAAAGACAGGATTTTATATTACAAATCCTGTCTTTTATTTTATGCTCTGTAATTTATATAACTCAACTGTATTTTCCATTAAACTTGCTATTGTCATTGGACCGACACCACCGGGAACAGGAGTTATATAACTTGCTATATCTTTAACATTTTCAAAATCCACATCACCTGTTGTTTTGTTGTTTTCATCCTTAAAAATACCAACATCAATAACAACAGCATCCTTTTTTACCATATCTTTAAATATAACTTTTTTACCAACCGCAGAAATTAAAATATCAGCTTCTCGTGTTATTTGAGATAAGTTTTGCGTTTTTGAATGACAGATAGTAACAGTCGCATTATTATTTAAAAGCATTATTGCTAAAGGTTTCCCAACAATATTTGAACGACCTACAACAACAGCATGTTTACCGGATATTTCAATATTATATTCTTTTAGTAATCGTAAAACGCCCTTAGGTGTACAAGAATATGCACATGGAATAAGCCCATTTAACAAATCACCTGTGTTTTGTGCGGTAAAACCATCCACATCTTTTTTAGGAGATATACTTTTTATTATATTTGTTTCTTTTATGTGCTTAGGCAACGGTAATTGAACTAACAATGCATGCACATTTGAATCTGAATTTAAGTCTTCTATTTTTTTTATTAATTCTTGTTCTGTAATATCTTCGTCATATTTTATTACCGTAGATTTTATTCCAATAGCTTCAGCTTTTTTCTTTTTTAAACCGACATAAATATTACTTGCCGGATTATCACCAACCTGAATTACAACAAGGTGTGGTTTTTCCTGCAAATTTTTTATCTCTGCTGATAAATTTTCTAATATTTTTGCTGAAACAGCTTTTCCATCAATTATTGTTGCCACTTAATTTACACCTTTTTTTGCGGTAGATTTAATCTAAAATAAAATTGTTTTATAGCCTCCTGAACAACATCAGAATCTTTGATTATAGGAGATTTTATCAAGTTTAAGTCTTTTGGTATCACACCTAAGACTTCCAATTCATTTCGTTTTAGCATTTCAAAAACTGCACCCATTTCTCTGTTTTCTACTTTGTTTAATACAACACCCAACTGCCCGCCAGCAGCATATTTGCTTGAAAACTCTTCAATTCTTTTTGCTAATCTCATTGAGTCTTCGCTAGGATTTGTTACAATTATTGTTGAATCAATATCAACATCAACCAATTGATTTAAGTATTTTAAATCAAATTCGCAATCAAAAATAACAATATCATACTGATTTATAAATTTTACAAGAGCATCATTTATTTGCTTTGTAATAGGACAGCGACAATCTTTAGATGAAACTAACCAAGAAGTAATTATATCAACATTATCATCAATTTCTTCTACAATATCTTCCAATGCCCATTCAATATACTCTTGTTTTGTCATATCTTCCGGTATTCCGGTTTTATATTCATGCTTACCGCTACGAATACCATAAATAGTATTTCGTATATCCATACCAAAACTATGACCAAGTTCTGCTGTTAAATCATTATCAAAAAGCAAAATCGATTTCTCAGGAAAATATTCTTGAAAAATTCTCAAAAATGCTTTGGTTATTGTTGTTTTACCGCTGCCGCTTTTGCCTGTGATTGCTAATGATACTGTCAAATTTTACCCTTTCAAACTTTCTGATAATTCTTTTGTAAGTTTAATCGCCTTTTGTGCAAGTTCCACACTTAGTGAGCCACAACCACAAGAGGGACTTATCATTGAACGATTTTCTAATAAATCTTTTTCCAAACCTTTTTGTATTAGCAAATCTTTTGCTTCTGTAAATTTTTGCTTTATTTCATCCAATGAAGTCATACTTAAAGCCTCTTTATCCAAAGTCGGAACAATGCCCCATGCTAAGATTCCGCCACTATTTAAAAATGGTTTCAATTCTTCGGAGTATAAACTCATATTTTCAGCGAAAGAAAATGCATCAAAGTTTAATATATTCATACCTACTTCAATTGGCACAGACCAATCACACTTGCCACAACAATGAATTGCTGATAGTGCCCCATTTGATTTTATTAAATCTGAAATTTCTTTTATCATTTCAACAATTTCTTTTGGCGGAATTGTAACATAAGCTGATGTACCAAGTTGAGATAATGTTGGTTCATCAATAAAAATAATAGGAGTTGTATCAGGCGATACTTTTTTTATTTCTTTTATTTGCCATAAGGCTTTTAACGTTAAGGTTTTTACTATTGCTTCTCTTAGAGTCTCATCATAATATGCACATTTATTTTCTTTATCAGTAAGCGATGTTGAAAGAGTAAAAGGACCGGTTATTTGACCTTTAGCAAACTTTGGTTTTGTATCTTCTACAAATTTTAAAAATGGTTTAAATGATTTTGAATATTCTTCGGTTAAACCGTACAAATCAAGATTTTCACTATTAATATCTGCCAAAACTTCTTCATAAGTAATAAAAAGTTGTTCTAACTCACCTGAAAAAGTTTCTTTTTCTGCATCAAAATAAACTTTTCCAATTTCCTCGTCAAAAACAATTCCAGGCATATTTTCAAGATACTGAAAAGTCATGTCTTCATGACGAGATATTTTAGGTAATTGCGGCCAAAAAGGAATATTATTATAGTATTTTTTTACTATGTCTATTGCACTTTCTACATCAGTATTTGGCAATGAGCCAATAGCTAAACATTCATTCTTTAAATCTGCATTTAAAACCATTACTATCCCAATCTATACTTTAATCTTAAAATACGTAAAAAGGCACAAAATGCATCTAAAACAATTTGTGCCCTTAAAACTACTATGCTTCAGTTGTTTCTTCAGCAACTTCTTCAATTTCTTCTTTTAATACTTCTGATGCTGTTACAACAACTGTTAATTCAGTTTTAACTTTTGAAGTAAGCTTAATTAACATTGTATATTCACCAATTTTGTTAATTGGAGCATTTAAAGAAACAGTTTTTCTGTCAACTTCAATACCTGATTTTGCTTGTAATTCTTCGCAAAGTTTTTTAGTTGTAATTGTACCAAACAATTTACCTGATTCACCAGCTTTTGCAGATAATTCTAACTTACCGAATTTTTCAATTTGTTCAGCTTTTGCTAAAGCTTCTTGGTGTAATTTTTCTTGTTTTGCTTGGATTCTAGCTAAATTTTGTTCTCTATTTTTTAATGCACCTGTTGTTGCAATTTCTGCAATATTTTGAGGTAACAAGTAATTTCTTGCATAACCATCTTTAACTTGTACTAAATCACCTTGTTCACCTAAGTTTTGAACATCTTTTTTTAATATTACTTGCATATTTTTCTCCTTTTATTCTTTCTTTAATTCCATCGTAATAAAAACATAAAAAAAAGTCGAGTAAAATTTTTATTTGTTAACATCTTTTACATCTATTACGGCTACATTTTCTACGTGATAAGTATGACAAAACATATCAAATGGTTGTATGATTTCTATTTTTGCGCCTCTTGACATTAAATATTTTAAATCTCTTGCCAATGTTGCAGGATTACAACTTACATATATTATTTTGTTTTTTGTTAAAGCTAAAAGATATTCCAATGTTTTTTCTGTTGCACCTTTTCTTGGCGGGTCAATAACAGCAACATCAAATTTCCTTTTTTTAGTTTTCAAATCTTTTTCAAAAAATTTTTCCGAATCCATATTATGAAGTTCAATATTATCAATCTCATTTAATTTACAAAGATCCTCTGCAATATTCACAGCTTCCTTGCATTCTTCGACACTCACTACCTTTTTACAAACATCCGACAAAACAATTCCAAATGTTGTTACTCCCGCATACGCATCTAATAAAGTAGGATTTTCAAATTCTGATTTTATATAATTTCTTACATAAGCAAAAATGTTTTCAGCACTTTTCGGATTAACTTGGAAAAAGCTATTTGTCCCTATTCTAAATGTTTTATCCAATATCCGTTCTTTTACAAAATCCTTACCAATAATTAGTTGAGAGTTTTCTGTTAGTATCAAGTTTGTTTTCTGAGGATTAAAATTTAAGCAAACGCCACAAACATCTTTAAATTGAGAATATATTGAATTGGCTAAATCTTCGACTTTTTTAAAACTTTTTTTCGCATTTACAACTAATACCACCAAATTTTTATTTGTTGCTTTTGAATGTCTTATAACAACATGACGCAAATCACCAATATGTTTTTTTTCATTGTATCCGCTAACACCAAGCTCAAATGCTTTTTCTCGGATAAAATTTATTATATCATCACATATTCTTGGCTGTATCGGACAATATTTTATATTAACAATTTCATGCGATTTTTGTTTGTAGTACCCTGCAAGAATTTTTTTTGAAACTTTTGTCTGTCCAATCGGATACTGAACTTTACATCTATACTCTTTTATTTCCGGACTTGCAATCGGGAATGGAATATCTATATCAATTCCCCCTATTGAATGCAAGGTATCTTTAACAATTTCTCGTTTTATTTGTAATTGGTAATCATAATCAATAAATTGTAATTGACATGCTCCGCAAACTTTTTGCATCGGACAGAAAGGTTCTATCCGATGCTGTGAAGGATTTATAATATCAACAATTATAGCATTCGCAAAGGCTTTCTTTTTTTGTGTAATTTTAATTTTTACTTCGTCGCCAACACAAGCATTCTCCACAAAAACAACTATTCCGTCAATTCTTGCTATTCCCAGTCCTAAATTTGAAAGTTTTTCTATGGAAACTTTGTACTCATCCCCAATGTTCATTGATACAAAAATCCATCTTCTTTCATTCTGCGGATTGCTATTTTTAATTTTTCCATAGAACAAACTATTGAAACTCTTACATGACCTTCGCCGTATTTTCCGAATGCTGTTCCGGGTACCATTACTATCCCTGAAGTTTTCAACAAATCATCACAGAATTCAACAGCAGTTTTGTATCTTTTTGGAATTTTTAACCAATGATAAAATGTCGCAGTCGGTATTTCATTCAATTCCCAATTTAATTCTTCTTTTATTGCTTTAACAAAATAATCTGACTTAGCTTTAATTTCATTATTAGCCCAAACAATAAATTCATCACCCTCTTTAGAATTTAAAATTTCAGATGCAGCAAGCTGAATACCTTTAAAAATACCCGAATCAATAGTTGATTTCAATTTAGCAAATCTTGATACAACTTCATAATTGCCGCAAATCCAACCAATTCTCCAACCTGTCATTGCATAAGGCTTTGAAAAGCTATGAAATTCAACTGCAATATCTTTTGCATTTTCGATTTCTAAAACACTTGAAGGTTTATTTTCGCCTTCAAAGAAAATATCCACATAAGCAGCATCAGAAATTAACAATATTTCATGTTTTAAACAAAAATCTACTACTGATTTTAAATATGCCCTATTACAAGTTGCGCCTAAAGGATTATTAGGATAATTTACAATCAAAGCCTTGACTTTATTTTGAGAATAACCGTCTTTCTTTAACTGTTCAAAAACATCTTCGATATTTGGCATATAGTTATTTTCAGCAGTAAGCGGAATTGAATACATTTCTCCGCCGGAAGCCTTTATCATTTCGGAATATGAGGCATAAGAAGGATCCGGAACCATTATAATATCTTTATCTTTTTGATTACTTGCAGGTGTAATTATTCCTCTTATCAAATTTGCAATGCCTTCTTTTGAACCAAGCAAAGAACATATTTCATTCAATTCAATATCAACGTTAAAACGATTTTTCATTCTTGTTTTTATTGCTTCAAGCAGATATTTTTCACCCTTTGGCGAAGAATAAGTGTGAACACCGCCAATATCCAATGCATCTTTTAATTTTTGAATAACAAATTTAGGTGGTTCTATTGTGGGAGCACCCATAGAAAGAGATATAGGAGCTCTATCTTTTTTGGTTAATTCTTCCCTTAATAATTCAGTCTTTTCTTTTATTTTGAACATTATATATGTATCAATATCTGCAACATACTCATTAAAAAATTGTTTCATTTTATATCCTTTATTTATATGGTTTTGTGATTATGATTATAGCATAAATTTTATTATTAGTATAATATATAAAATACGATGTACAATGTTAAAGATTATTTAGAAGAACAAGAAATTAAAAATTTAAGTGAATATGCAACAAAAAGCAAATTTACAAAAGGCAGAAAAGAACTCTTTGATGAATGTAATATTAGAACCGACTTTCAACGAGATAGGGACAGGATAATACATTCAAAAGCATTTAGGAGATTAAAGCACAAAACGCAGGTATTTTTGGCGCCATTTGACGACCATTTTAGAACTCGCTTAACTCATACGCTTGAAGTTTCACAAATTGCAAGGACAATATCAAGAGCATTAAAGTTAAACGAAGACTTAACAGAAGCAATTGCTCTTGGACACGATTTGGGGCATACTCCATTTGGACACTGCGGAGAAGGAGTTTTAAATCATCTTGTAGAAGGCGGTTTCAGACACAATGAACAAAGTGTTCGAGTAGTTGAACATTTGGAAAAATTGAATTTGTGTGTTGAAACAATAGAAGGTATTTATTCTCATTCTTGGGGATTAGAACCAAAAACTTGCGAAGCTCAAGTTGTTCAATTTGCAGACAAAATAGCATATATAAATCACGATATTGATGATTCAATCAGAGCAAACATAATTTCGGAAGAAGATTTACCCAAAGAATGCAAAGATTATTTTTCGTCTAATCAAAGCCAAAGGCTTAGCAAAATGATAAATGATATTATTTTGAATTCGTTTGATAAACCAAAAATATCTATGAGTGAAGAATGCTGGCATTATACTACTATATTACGAGATTGGATGTTCAAAAATGTTTATATAGATTCACCCGCAAAATTAGAAGAAAAGAAAACAGCACGAATCGTTTGTGAACTTTATAATTATTATACTGATTTTTTAAAAGATAAAGTTGAATCTGATTCTATTCAAAGAATAGTTGTTGATTATATTTCAGGTATGACAGACCAATATGCAATCGAAAGATTTAAGGATTTATTTATTCCGCGTTCGATTCAATCAAATATCAAGAATATAGACGAAGCTATTTTTAAATTAATCAGTAAAAACTAAACATATAAAACGACTTATCTATATTATATAGATAAGTCATTTTTTTAAATTACTATAATTAAAATGAATATTCAATACCAAAATTACCGGATATTGATGGTATTTTCGATAGTCCATCTGTAATAGGGATTTTACCTAAAATATCAATTGAATATTTAAATCTATCATAAATAACAAATTCTGATCCTACACCTACTCCTACTTTGCCCTTACTAATTTCCATTTGCTCATAAAATTTAGTTCCCTTCTTATTTTGAATCCCCAATTTTTGTCTGCCAACCATTCCATTATCTACAGTACACCTTGCTTTTGCACCTGTATATGCTTGAAGATTAGTAAATATGTTTGCAATTGGAAATTCCATACCAACTTCTCCACCTGAATCATTTGTACCAATCAATCCTTTTGCGTGTACTTTAGTATTATTTACTGATTTTTTTTCAAGACCTAAAGATACATTAAACCCTGTATTTTTTTTACTAATTTCAATTTCATTACCCATAGTCAATTGAATATCTTTAAAAACGCGTAGTTTATTTATAAAATTTTGTTTATAATCTGCATCTGATAATACCAGACCATATGATTCCCCAGATGATTCCCCAGATGATTCCCCAGATGATTCCCCAGATTGATTATCAACAGGTAATTTAGGATTTTTAGCGACTCCAAATAATATGGTATTTCCGGTTAAACTTAAATGCGTAGCTGTAAAATTATTATCAGGGTACATTTTAATCATGAGTAATATCTCCTTTCTTCTTATTTCGCTCGTGATATCCTATACCCTTATATAAAGTTTTTCTTTTTAAAATAATTGCCATTTGTTTATAAATTTTTTCAAAAAAAAAAGATGAGGGGCGATTTTTAGCCTATTATTTTTGTAAAAAATTCAACTTTACATTTATTTATATTATTAAAAATATTGAACCATGAACGAATTATGTTACAAAATGTAAATATTTATACTAATGTAATAATAGCTAAAACCCATTCTCTATCTAATTTTTTAATAATTACTAAACTAGGCACTTGTTTTTTTCTTTTACATGGTGTATAATAATATAAATGGATACTCTATGCATTTATTAATGGTCATTGTCGTTTAATGAAATTGATTACATTTTGTATTCGGTAGTCATTTAGTATAAAGGATATTATCGTAAGGAGACACATCTGAATGGCTGAATTTAAGAAAGTATCAAATGTAAATTCAATTGTCGAGGAGTACTTAAGTAATCCTCGGAATATACAAACGTACCTGAATACTGCGTTAATGTTTTTTATTAATGAGGGCGATGCTAATGCTTTCCGTCGTTCTGTTGAACATATTATAAATGCAAGAAGATTCATAAACATACATGAGGCTTTTGAAAAGCAATTAATAATAAAAAAATAATAAAAAAGTGCGTGATGTATCAGTCGTTAGATTCTTAATCTACTTTTAGTATTTTGATATTATGTGCTCGATTTTTGCTTGATACTACAGTTAAATAATAATCTTTGTAAAACTGCTGAAAATGCTGATATTCAATTGTATCCGCAAGTTTTAAGGATGCTTCTTTTAATGTCCAAAATTTGTAAAAATCCTCTGATGTATTAAATCTTTCACCAAAATATTTTGATAAATATTTCAAATTACGATTCTTACCATACTCTAAATCAATACCGCAGTTATATTTATCAAAACAAACCATAACAATATTTTTAGTGTGAGTTAAACTAAAACAAATTGATGAATGCTTGAATAACGGTTTTCCGCTTTTATTTATAATTATCGAAGTATCAGCTATATCATAATACTCTTTTGCAACTTTTTTAATTAAGTACCTGCCAAGTGTATATTCGTAAAAACGTTTGTCTGTTTTTAATTCTTTATCCGCGTAGGAAGTTAAAAAATCTTTACTATGAGTATTCTTGAATTTATCAATTTCTATATAAAATACATTCATCTACAACCTTTTGAAAATTAATGATGTATTAATTCCGCCAAAAGCGAAGTTATTACTCATAATATAATCTGTTTCTATTATTCGCGGCTTGTGCATTATATAATCAAGTTCACCACATCTTTCATCAACATTGTTTAAGTTTAATGTCGGACAAAACCAATTATGATTCATCATTTCTATACTCATAATAGCCTCTATTGCTCCGCAAGCACCCAAAGTATGACCTGTGTAACTTTTTAAACTGCTAATCGGAACTTTGTTATTAAAGACGTTATAAGTTGCTTGACTTTCTGCTATATCTCCATTTATTGTACCTGTCCCATGAGCGTTAATATAACCAATATCATCTGCTGATAAATCAGCATTATTAAGTGCTTGCTGCATAACGACTGTCATCATTTCCGGATTTGGATTTGTAATATGCGTTCCGTCAGTATTCGTAGCAAAACCTTTGATTTCAGCGTATATCTTTGCACCTCTGGCTTTTGCATGTTCATATTCTTCTAAAATAAGTGTTCCTGCCCCATCTCCGATAACTAATCCGTCTCTGTCTTTGTCAAATGGTGCAGGCGTAAGGTTTGGAGTGTTATTTTTTACGCTTGTAGCAAACAATGTGTCAAATACTCCTATGTTACTCGGACTTTGTTCTTCCGCTCCGCCAACTATCATTACTGTTTGTATACCAGATTTTATAGTTTCGTAAGCGTACCCGATTGCCATTGAACCTGAAGTACAAGCCGTTGATGTCGGAATTAGCCTTCCGTGTGTTTTAAAATACAATGAAATATTTACGGCCGATGTATGCGACATCATTTTTATATATGAACCTGAGTTTAAATTTTTTAATTCATGATTTACGCAAACTGAATAAAATCCTGATATTGCATCTATTGAACCACAACACGAACCATAGCTGACTCCGGTTTGTCCGTTTGAAATAATCTCATTATCCAATAAACCGGCATCGCTAAGTGCTTGTTTTGCAGTAACAACAGATAATATAGCAACATCACCCATTGCTCGTGTAACTTTTCTGTTAAAATCTGTCGGCAGTTCAAAATCCTTCACTCTGCTAACTAACCTGGTATGCATACCTTTGTAATCTTCAAGGCTTGAATCATATTCTATGCAGTTTTCTAATGTGTGTAGTCTTTCAAAAGACGATTCTACGGAAGAACCCAGCGGACTGGCTAAAGCCATGCCTGTTACAACTACTCTTTTTTCCATTAACACATACCTCCGTTTACAGAAATTACCTGCCCTGTAATATATGCCGCATCTTCACTAAAAAGATAATTTATTAAACTCGCAACTTCTTTTGGTGTTCCTATTCTTCGCATTGGAATTGAATCTTTTATCATTTCAAAAGGTACCTCATTTGTCATATCAGATTCAATTACTCCGGGTGCTACGCAATTTACTGTAATATTTCGTTTTGCAACTTCCCTGCAAAGTGTTTTTACTGCACCGATAATCCCTGCTTTTGATGCACTATAATTTATTTGACCACGATTACCAATTAATCCCGATACGGATGATAATGCTACAATTCTGCCTTGTCGATTTTGAATCATTGGCAAAATTATAGGCCGTAATGTATTATAAAAACCGTTAAGATTTGTATTTATAACTCTATCCCATTCATCATCTTCCATTGCAGGGAAAGAATTATCTGCTGTGATTCCGGCATTTACAACAACACCGTAATAAATTCCGTTTTTCTCTATATCTTCCAATAATACTTTTTTTGCTTGGGCTCTGTTTGATACATCAAATTGTAATATTCGAACTTTTTTGCCCATTTGCTCGATAATTTTTTGAACTTCCAGTGCTTTTTCTTTGTTCTTATTACAATGCAGAACTATATCAAAACCATTTTTAGCAAGATATATTGCAACTTCTTTTCCGATTCCTCTGCTTGAACCTGTTATCAAAACCGTTTTATCCATTAAGCCGTTCCTTTACATTTTCTTCAATATCCTGATACACATTTACTGTTGCACTTGCAATTTCGTTGTTTTTATCATTATATATAAAACATTCAAACGAGAATATATCTGCGACAAAAACTTCTTTTACCAAAATGTAGTATGTTTTTCCAAGTTCAAATACTTTTATGGCGTTATTATATAATCTTGTTCCAAGCAAAAAACCTATATTCGGTTTCGAAAGCCCCTGCCTGAGATGCGCATAGCACCCTATTGTTTGGGCCATGTATTCAATGCCTATTAAACTATCAATACCATTTAATTCTTTATCAAAAAATAAACTGTTCTTATCAATAGTTACGCAAGTTTTTAAATATTTTTCATCGGCAGAATAATCTATGACATCATCTATTAGAATCATTGGCTCTTTATGTGGAAGTATTGTAGCTAAATATTTTTTATTATTCATTTTCTTTTCCAATAATCATAATTGCATTTGCACCACCAAAACCGAATGAATTACACATACAAATTTTGCACTTGCTATATTTCTGATTTACTTGAACAATATTAAGCATTGGCAAAGATGTATCGTATTTGGAATTATAAATATGAGGATACAATTTACCTTCAAAATTGTCAAGTAATTTGCAACAAAGTGCTGTTTCAATACCGGCAGCAGCGCCCAAGCAGTGTCCTGTCAGCGGTTTAGTTGAACTTACCGGAACGTTATCCGAAAAGACTTTGTAAATGGCTCTGGCTTCCATAATATCATTTGCAACTGTTCCTGTTCCATGCAAATTAATATAATCTATTTCATTTGGATTTTTTTTAGCTTCATATAAGGCTTGTTTTATAGCGTTTATTGCTTCTTTTGCTTCAGGGTCCGGAGTTGTAGAATGATGAACATCTGAGCTTTCACCCAAGCCCATTATTGAAATTCCGGATTTATCGTCCTTTTCTGTTATAAAGATTGAACACGCTTCACCAATATTCATTCCGGACCGATTTTTACTTAACGGCACAGATGGTTTTTCTGATAACACATTTAATGAAGAAAATCCGAAAATAGGAATTTTTGCTAATGTATCTACGCAGATTATTATAACCGCATCTGCAACATCATTATTAATTAAGTCTTTTGCAATTATAAATGCTTTTAATCCTGAAGAACAAGCTGTTGAAACTGTTGTGTAAAATCCGTTTAATTCTAAGTGCTGTTTTAAAAAATATGCAGGATTACCAAGTTCAGAATGCTTTTGCTTTTTTGATTTTTCGTATTCTTCAACTCCTGAATTTGTAGTCGCAACAACAACACCTATTCTATTTTTTGAATACATTTTTTGTAAATTTATAATGCTATCCTGCATTAAGCCAAGAGTTTTTAAAATCAACCGATTACAACGAATATTAAAATCATTGTTTGCTATAATCGGCAAATCTGTTTTAATTAAACCGACTCTTATGCAATTATCGGTTATATATCCGCTGAGTTTGTCAAAACAGTTCGAAACTCCATCAATTGCATTTTTATAGATTTCATCAATGTTATTCCCTAAATTGCAAATAGCTTCATATCCTGTTATCTTCAAACTTTTATCCTCTTGGTTTTTATAATATAATGGTAGCATGAAAACAAATGTATTAGAATTTTTTGTGAATAAATTTAATTATACAGATACTGTTGATGGTCTTGATTTGAGTAATTTATCTCCTATTATCAGAAGAAGAATGAGCACATTAGATAAAATAACTTTTTCCGTATTAGATAAAACATATACTGATTCTGTCCAAAACATTGTTTTTTCTTCCCAATATGGTGAAGTTGACAGACTTTTAAAAATAATAGACCAATATACACAAAATAACGAAGTTTCACCTAACACATTTTCAGGCTCAGTACACAATTACCCTGTTAGTTTTTTCCTTTTAAATAAAAAGTTGTCCATTCCATATACAGCAATTTCTGCGTATGAAAATTCAATTTCTTCAGGTTTATTAGTTTCATTGATTTCTAAATATGACAACATATTGTATTGTTACTGTGATGTTAATAATGGTATTGTTAATGCTTTGGCGATAAATTTAAGTAGATTTTCAGATAATCTAAACAATAAATATGCAATAAAGATGGATAATAATAATGGTTCTGATGATTCATTTGATAATTATACTAAATTATTTAACGGAACTGTTTCTTCTTTAAAAACACCAAACTATACCATAGAGAAGGTAATAAAATGATAAGAATTGTTCGCAGTTTTTTATCAGTGTTTTTATTCTTGTATTTCGGAGTAGGTGCTTTGTATGTTCGTTTTTGCGTTTTTCCTTTTCAGAAAAATAAATCAGATAGTTATAAAACACTACAAAATTCTTGGATATTTTTTATCAAACTAATACAAAAGTTAAAAATTATTAAATTGGAAATAAATAATTTAGATAAAATAAAAAATATTAAAAATTCTATTATAGTATCGACACATCCGAGTTTTATAGATATTGTTGTGTTAATGTCGATTATACCTAATTCTACTTGTTTTGTAGCTGAAAGATTATCAAAAAATCTGTTACTTAAGGATATTGTAAAACTATTGTTTATTGTAAACAATCAATCTGTAGATGACATGATTAAAGAAACAAGTAAAAAATTTGATGAGAACTTAAATTTAATAATATTTCCAATGGGAATCAGGCATAGAAAAAACGAATATCCTAAAATAAGAAGAGGCACATCTTTAATAGCCTCAAAAACAGGTAGAAATATAGTAATGTTAAATCTTGAAACAAGTTATGATTTCCTTCAAATTAATCAACCGTTTTATGATATAGGTTCAGAACCTGTTATATACTCGATTGATTATTTAGGAAAAATTGTAACAGAAGATTACAAAAAACAATATCCGGACGATGTAACTTTTAGAACAGAAGTTACTAAACAAATTACAAAAACTTTATATAATCACAAAAAATAAATTTTTGTGTTAAAATGTTGCAATGGAACTGGAAACAAAGATAAAACAACTAATAATAACTTCACTCGAATTAGAAGATATTTCAGTTGAAGATATTTCAACAGAAGAACCTTTGTTTGGTGAGGGTTTGGGCTTGGATTCAATTGATGCATTAGAAATTGGTATGGCTTTGAAAAAAGAGTTTAATTTGGCATTGAGCAAGAATAAAGAAGATAACAAAAAGTATTTCTACTCGGTAAAAACGATAGCGGATTTTGTGAGGTCGCAACAAAATGGATAAGAGGTATTCAAAACAAGAAATCTTTGATAAATTATGCGAAATTTTGGAAACTGATTTTGAAATAGATAAATCTCTATTGAATAATGATGCAAATTTGTTTACTGATTTAGATTTAGACAGTATTGATGCGGTTGATTTAGCTGTTCGTTTACAACAATACACAGAAAAAAGAATCTCTCCTGAAGATTTTAAACAAATTGTAACACTTGGTGATGTAGTTGATGTAATATATAACTTGTTGTAGGGTTAAGTGCAATGGTAAAAATAAAACACATTATACCTACTATTATAACATTGTGTATTGTGCTTCTATTTTATCTCAAAAGATTGGTAATATTAAAGTTATATCCGCCTGTGTGTAATTTTACCGTATTTATGGTATTTTTTTCTTCCCTTTTTGCTAAAGAAACAATAATTCAAAAGATTGCAAGAGCTTGCGGAGATAAACTGGATAAACCGGCTTGGACTTATACTCGTAATCTGACTTATGTCTGGTGCGTATTTATGTTTTTAAACTTTTTGATGTCAATATATACAATATTTTTACCTGATAATATTTGGATTCTTTACAACGGTTGTATTTCTTATGCTTTGGTTGGTTTGTTATTTGTAATAGAATACATTGTCAGAATAATTTTACGAAAGATGAAACTGATATGATATTAGAGATTTTTACGACAAATAAATATGATAAAAAAATAGCCGTTATTAATAATAATAACAAATATTCATTTTCTCAATTAAAAAAGTTGATAGCTTCCGAAATAAATTATATTAAAAATAAAAAAGAAAATGTTGTTATTACAAGTGAAGATAATTTTTCTTTCATAATACAATTTTTTGCATCAATTTTTTGTAATAAGAACATATATTTAGTTACAGATAAAGCGCGATTAAAAGAAATGCCTTTTGATTATGATATTTTAGAAAGCTATAATTCTGAATACGTTGGAAATTATGAATTTACAAATCTAAATATTAATGAACCGTTAATAAATTTCTATACATCAGGTTCATCAGGCACTCCAAAAATTATAAAAAAATCACTTTATAATCTAATTAGAGAAGCTGAAGATATAGGTAAAGAATTTGAATTAAAAGGTAAATCGTTTAATGTTATATCAACAACTACAATGTGTCATCTTTTTGGCTTGACATTTCATTTGATGACCCCTATTTGTAATGGATTAATTATAGATACTCAAAATGTTTCATATTCGGAGAATGTTAATAAAAAGAATACAATTTTGGTTTCTACTCCTACTTTCCTTGGTTCTATATTGAAATTTAATATGCCTTTTAAGATTTGTCCTGAGTATATAATTTCTGCAGGTTCGAAATTAAATGAAAATGTATTTGAATATTTAGAACATAATTCAAAAATAATTGAAATATACGGAAGTACCGAAACCGGTGTTGTTGCATATAAGACTCATTTTGACAGTGATTTTAACGTATTTCCAAACGTAACGCTTATAGAAAATCAGCCTAATTATGAAATTATTTCTGATTATTTTTACGAAAACAAAATTTCTCTCAATGATAAAATAAAAATAACAAATGGTATGTTATCAATCGGTAAACGCACAGATCGTATATTTAAAATACTCGAAAAGCGTGTATCCGCAGACGAACTGGAAGAAAAATTAAGACAATGTAGTTATATAAAAGATTGTTATATCACAAAACATGGCGATAAATTAGCCTGTTTAGCCGCATTAACAAAAAATGGTCAAGAATGTTTATTAAAAAATAACATAGTGTATTTAACCAAAGAATTAAAACAATTTTTATACGAATATTCTGAAATTATTCCGCAAAAGTGGAAATTCATTGATGAAATACCTATGACTTCAACAGGGAAAATAAATAAAAAACTTATAGAACACATTTTTAATATTAATTTATCATTACCTATAATACTGGATAGATGTATATCCAAAGGCTCTATAATTTATAAAATTTTCTTTTATAAACAGTGTAATTTTTTTAAAGGACATTTCCCAAATTTTGAAATTGTTCCGGGTGTATTGCAATTATATATAGCAAAAGAGTTTGCTAATGCTTATTTTAATCTGACGCTCGGACAAGGGCAATATAAACGAATTAAATTTTCAAATATTATAAAACCAAATAGTATTATTAATTTAAAGTTGGAAAAGAGTGAAACTAATGTTACTTACGAATTTTATTCTGATTCAACGAAATATGCATCAGGCGCATTTTTATGCAACAATATTTTTGAAGGGATGGAACTATGAGTTTATACACATCTGAATACGAAGTTAAAGTATCTTTCGAAGATTTAGACCCGATGAATGTCGTCTGGCATGGTAATTATATGCGATATATGGAACAGGCACGTTGTGATATGTTTGAAAAACTTCATTATACGTATATGAATATGAAAAATGACGGTTTTGCATACCCTGTTGCAAAAATGAAAGTCAAATATGTAAAACCTGCAATACTTGGGGATATTTTAATTGTTAAATCAGATATACTAACGATAGAACCTACATTGAATATTGATTATAAAATATTTAACAAACAAACAGGTAACAAAATTTTTGAAGCAACGACAATGCAAATAGCTGTTGATATTGATTCTAAAGAAAGTTTTTATTCGGCGCCAAATCAAATTGTTGATGCGCTGAGAAAGGTTTCTTATGAAAAAAATTAGTATTTCTATTCTTGTTTTAATGTTTTTTTCAATACAAGCATTTGCTGATGTTTATGAACACCCTGTTTATTTAAAAAATCTTTCTTCAACTCAAATACCAAAAATGGGCAGTATAAAATGTAAATTCCGTCAAGAAAAATATATAAAGAATATTGATAAGCTGTTAATATCAAGCGGTGATTTTGAATTTATCGAAAACAAAGGTGTATATTTTTATACTCAACATCCAATTAAGTCAATTACTGATTATACAAATAAAAACTACAATCAAATAAATGAAATTGTCAATGCAATATCAACTAAAAGATATTCCAAATTAGAAAAAGAATTTGAATTTTTTTATGAAAAGGACAATTCATCTTGGAATTTAGGTATGAAACCAAGAAAAAATTCTGATGCATACAATTTTATTTCATCAATAACTGTTACGGGTACTGACTATATACGCAAAATCAGTATTCAACAAAAGAATGGAAATAAAACAATATTATGGTTCACAAAATAAGATTGTTAATATTTTTTATAGTGCTGTTTTTTTTAAGTGTTTTAGGAATTACACATAAGAATAATATTGAAGTTAATATATTAAAAACATTGTTACCTAGTGACATAATAAATTCAACGGATATTGTACCGATTATGAATAAAACTTCTTCAACTGTAAGAATTGTATTTGAATCTGATGATGAAGAAAATCTTCAGCAATTGCAATCAAAATTTATAGAAAATATTGATTCAAGATATTTTGAAATTAACAAACCAAATGTTACAGATTTGCTGCAACAGTATTTAAAACAACCTACAAATTTCATCTCTCCGGATTATAGAAATCTGCTAAGAACAAAAAAATACGATGAAATTTATGAAAAAAGTATAGAAAATCTTTATAGTCCTACAAATATTCAAATAACTCAACCGGACAAAGATCCTTTCCTTTTACTTGATGATTTCCTTATATCAAATAAAAAAACAAACGCTGAAAACTTATATATTAGTGGTAAATACTATGAGTTGTTGTCTGTTAAAATAAAAAATGATGATACATTATCTCCAAGTTTAAGTAATAAAAAAATAAAAGAATTGATAAAAATACAAAAAAAACTTTCTGTTAAAAATTCTAAAATTTATTTAGCAGGAACGCCAATACACTCTTATTATGCAAGTACAAGAGCTATAATTGATATAAATATTATTTGTATTTTGTCAACATTAATGATTATTCTGCTATCATTAAAAATATTTAAAAATATTAAACCATTATTACCTATGGCGCTAAGTACAATTTTTGGAATGTTATTCGGATATGTTGCTACAAAGTTAATGTTTACGGATTTTCAGGTAATAACAGTAGTATTTTCAACAACGATAATCGGCATAGGTATTGACTACTCTTATCATTATTTTTTTATCAACAAAATTAATAAATCATTTGTTAAAAATATTTCATTTAGTTTAATCACAACAATCGTTCCTTTCTTGCTGCTATATATAACCGGAATTGAGTTATTAAAGCAAGTTGCAATATTTTGTATATTCGGATTGATTGGAATTTACATTGTTGTAATGTTAATTTATCCTTGCTTTAATATACCTGCACCACAATATACATATAAGCCAAAAAATAATATTTATAAAATCATTTTGTTTTTGGCAGTAGCTCTTAGTATTATAGGACTGGTAAGATTACATTTCAATGATACTTTGACTGCATTGTACAGTCCGACATCTGATTTAAAACGGGCTGAAGCATTATACAGCAAAGTTTTCGGTAACAGTAATATAAAAACACAATTATTAACTGTTAAAGGTTCAGATATAAACGAAATTATTAAAACAGAAGAAAAAATAACCGAAGATTTTGACAAAAGAAAAATAGAATATGTTGCTTTATCTAAGTTCTTACCGTCAGAAAACAGACAGCAAGAAAATTTTAATCTTGTAAAAAATTTATATGATAAGAAACTCAATAAATATAATAATATTCTCTCTGAACAGCAAATAAGAGCATTAAAAGATTCAAAATTTAAACCAATCGTGTTTAATTTAAGCAAGTACCCATATTTGGAAGATATGATGCTTGATAAAAATACATCTATAATTACAGTATTCGATGATTGTAATTTGAATATTGCAAATCCTAATATAGCGATTGTAAATATTAAATCTGATTTTGCAAATTATATGAAAAAATATAGAAATTTGCTTTTATATTTATTGCCTATTACAATTTTAATATTATTTGCTGTATTGACTTGTATGTATAATCTAAAAGCATCACTAAAAATCTTATTTCCTTCAATTATGGGTGTTGTTTTGTCAATACTATTAACTTCACTAATAGCAGGTGAAATAAATTTATTTAGTATAATAACACTATTTTTGGTAATTGGATTTACTATGGATTATTCAATATTTAGAATTAATAGTGAAGAAAAAACAGAAAGTGCTATTTTAATTTCTTGTATAACAACAGCGTTTTCCTTTTTAATGCTGGCATTAAGCGGATTTAAATTGTTAAGTTCAATGGCACTTATTTTATTCTTTGGTATTATAATTTCATATGTAACAGGTTATTTATTATTTAATAAGCAGGATAGGATTGATAAATGAGTACTATTAAACGTAAGAATAAGAATTCAATAGTTGAGGATTTAACACAAGCCCAAAAATTTATATTTGCACCATTTGCATTTCAAGCACTCGCTGCACTATTGGATTTGGGTATAATTGAATTTTTGGATAAACAACCGGCAAGTGAAACAGAAATTATTAATACTCTGCATCTTGATGAATATACAGTCAAAACTCTTTTACAAATAGCATTTTTGAATAATATTGTAGAAAATGATAATGATATATATTGTTTAACAAAAATTGGAAGATTATTTTTATATGACGATATGACAAAAGCAAATTTTAATTTTGTAAAAGACGTATGTTATCTTGGAATTAGTAATCTGACAGAATCATTTAAAGAACGTTCTCCAATAGGTTTACGTAAATTTGTAGATGGTCATCCTACTATATATTCGGCATTAACTGTATTACCGGAGCAAATGAAAAAAAGCTGGTATGAATTTGACCATTTTTATTCTGATAACAGCTTTGAAGAAGTATTTTCCGTAATAACCCAAAAATATAGCAGAATATACGATATAGGCGGTAATACAGGAAAATTTGAGATTCTTTGTCTTAGTCATGACAGCAATTTTGATATTACAATGTTTGATTTAAAATGCAATATTGATAAAATTAAAACTAATCCTGCACTTGATAAATGTAAATTTTATCCGATAAATGTTTTAGATAAAGAACCGAATTATCCGAGTTTCAAAAATGGGGCAATACTTATGAGCCAGTTTTTAGATTGTTTTTCAAAAAATGACATTATTAAAATACTTAAAGATTTAAGCAAAAAAATGGACGATAAATCCGCTATATATATTTTAGAACCATATACCGATATGCAAAAATTTGAAGGAGCAAAATATTCACTTACGCATGCTTCACTTTATTTTACAAGTATGGCAAATGGTGTAAGTAAGTTTTATACATTAAAAGAGATGAAAGAAATTATAAAAATAGCAGGATTGAATATATCTAAACAATTTGATGACATTGGTTCATTTAATTATACATTATTGGAGTGCAAAAAAAATGCAATGGTTTCAGATTAAAGAAAAAGCTGCTGGCAAAAAGCGTTTACTTTTATCTTGGTATCTGTACAAAATATTCGGAAAAAATATTTTGTATTTTATAGCGAATTGCGTTTCATTTATAACGTTTATTACAACACCGCAAATTAGGTTTTATTCAAAGAAATACTTAAATATAGTTTTCGAACATGTTGGAATTAAATCGTCATTGATAAATCAATTCAAACTTGTCAATGCTTATGCGATATCACTTGTTGATAAATTCCTTGTATATTGTGGCGATTTTAATAAAAATAACCTTATTTTTGATAATGAACAAGATAAAACAGAATTATTAAAAGATATAAACCAAAAAAAGGGAGTATTTTTTATTTGTAATCATATTGGTAATATTGAGGTATTTCAGGCATATTTAAATAATGCAAAAAATTTAGGGATAAATATTAACGTATTTATGAGCAGGGCACAAAGCAAAGTATTTAATGATTTTTTGAATAGTGTAAAATCTGATTTACAGATAAGATTATTTCCGATAGATGAAATTGGTTTAAATACAGGAATAGAGCTTGAAGAAGAGTTAAAAAAAGGCGGACTGGTATTTATTGCAGGAGATAGACTTGCAGAAAACAATGACAAAAAATATATATCATCCGAATTATTTTCACATAAAATCAACCTGCCAAAAGGAACTTTTAAACTTGCAAAGTTGATGAATGTTCCAACCTACTTTATTTCTGCGATAAAAGTTAAAAATAAATATAGAATTGTATTAAAAAAGCAAAATGAACTTGACGAAAAGAATTCAATTCCCGCATATACAGAATTTTTGGAAAAGTCTATAAAAATTAATCCTTTTCAATTTTTCAATTTTTATGATTTCTTTTTAAGTTAAATATAAGTATTGACCTTTGCATATTTACTTGCAGCTTTGGACTTTGCCCTCACCATAGCCTAAGACTTTTGATGTGTCATTTTTACATCTGCCTTGGTTATCTATGTCTAAGTAATCCATATTGCCATTGTCCATTATCCATTGTGCGTATCCGTCAGAAAAAGAACAATCATCAGCTTTGAATCTTTCAACATCGCAATCGGTAACAAGTCCTATATTTTCATACTTAGTATCATAACCAAAACATAAAGTAAATATATCAATACCATTTTTACCTTTACCTTTATTCGGTCCATCTATATCTATAGTTAAATAATCATTACCTATATCAAGAAGAAAGCCAGCACCATTTGCTAATATAACACTTGGATAATAATTATTAATTTCTTTTAAACACCCAGTATTATTTACTTCTCTACAATATTTAGTGACTTTCATAAATTCTGTTAATCTATCCACAAAACGTTGAGAATATAATAAATCCTGATCGCCAGCAGGTAGATTATTCCACCAAGTTTTTGCCGGTCCATAAACAGCTGTTGCTCTATATAGTGCTTCGTTTAACTCGGCATAAACCTTTTTAAATCTGGTAATAGATTCTGCTCTACCGGTGTTTTTGTTTACATTAGGAATAGTTAATGCAGCAACAACACCGATTATGCCCATGACAATCAAAGTTTCTGCAAGTGTAAATGCGTGTGAGTGAACTGTTGACAGTGAACTGTTATAGGTAAACTGACGCCTCTCACCACTGTTCACTCTGGACAGTTCACCTTTAAAGAGGTTACAAATAAAGATTTTTAGGGATTTAAACAGGCTGAAAACCTTGCTATATCTAGCTTTGCCCCCCCCCCCCCATTGGAAACACTGTCTGGGAGCCGGTTTGTGCCATTTTGAAATTTTTCATTTTAAACTCCTTTTCGTTGCTAAATTTTCACCATTTCATAATACATTATCCCTCAAAAATTTGCAAGTTATTAAATACATTATGTACAACCGAAAAGTTTATGTTAAAATCCAAATATGAAGGCAGCAATTTTTAAAAATCATAAAATTGAAATAACAGAAATAGAAAAACCATCTTTGGATAATAAAAAAGGCGCTATTGTAAAACTCAGCGGCTGCGGACTTTGTGGTTCTGATATTGTAAAATACAGAGAAAACCTTGTAAAAGACGGAACTGTTTTAGGACATGAAATTGTTGGTGAAATTGTTGAAATTGATTCAGAAACAAATTTCAAAATCGGCGATAGAATTGTTTCTTCGCACCACATACCTTGTTTTGAATGTGTTTATTGCCAAAACAAAAACTATTCAATGTGCAAACATTTTAAAGAAACAAATATCTTCCCAGGTGGATTTGCTGAATATATTTATCTTTCAGAAGAACATTTAAAAAATGTCGCTCATTTAATTCCAAATAATTTAACCGATATGGAAATAGCATTCTATGAACCTCTTGGCTGTTGTGTTAGAGCAATTAAGCGTTGTGAATTAAAAGAAAATTCAAAAGTTATTGTAATAGGTCTTGGCTCAATCGGATTTATTATGGCTCAGGGATTAAAAGCATTCGGCATGGACGTTTATGGGTGCGATTTAATTGAAGATAGAATTACATTAGCCAAAAATGTTGGAATAAAAGCATTTAGTTCAAACGATACTCAGCAAACTGTTGATTTTATTAAATCTGAAACAAATGACTTGGGCGCTGATGCAATATTCATGACATCAGGCGCAGATGCAACAATAGATTTGGCACTAAAAACAGTCAGAAGCGGCGGAAAAATATTAATTTTTGCAAGCACTCCAAAAAATTTCGGGTACGCAAATAATGAAATTTATTACAGAGAATTAACGGTTTTAGGTAGTTATTCCCCATCACCAAAGGATTTGGAAGATTCATACAACCTTTTGAAAGATGGTAAGGTAAATGTTCATGGAATTTCAACAATTTTTAACATTAATGATACACAAAAGGCTTTTGATGATACAATATCAAATAAGGTATATAAAGCATACATAAAAATAAGTGAGTAATTATGAAAGCAGTCAGATTTTATGCTCCTCAAGATATAAGATATGAAGATGTAGAAATAACACCGCCAAAAGCAGGTGAGGTTGTTGTACAAATAAAAGCAGCTTTGACTTGCGGTACTGATGTAAAAACATACAGACGCGGGCATCCGGTATTAATAAAAAAAGTTCCGTCGGGTTTCGGGCATGAATTTTCAGGCGTTATTTATCAATTAGGTAAAGGCGTTGAAAACTTTAACGTTGGTGATAGAGTTGTAGCTGCGAATTCTGCACCATGCGGAAAATGCTTTTATTGTAAACACGAAGAATATAATTTATGTGAAAATTTAGATTTATTAAATGGTGCTTATGCTGAATATATAACAGTTCCTGCACGTATTGTAAGTAAAAACTTATTAAAGATTCCAAATCATCTGAGTTTTGAACAGGCAGCATTTTGTGAACCTTTGGCAAATGTTGTTCATGGTGTTGACAGAACTGATATAAAACCTAACCAAAGTATTGGCATCATAGGTATTGGACCTATTGGTTTAATGTTTGCCCGCCTTGCAAAATTAAAGGGCGCAAGAGTTATTGTTGCAGGAAGAAATGAATTGAAATTAAAACTTGCAAAAGAATTTGCGCATGTTGATGAGATTATTGATTTAAAAAAATACCCTAATCCTGAAGCTATTTTTAGAAATTTTTCAGACGAAAACAAAGGATTGGATATTGCAGTAGAATGTGTAGGTTTGCCGGAAATTTGGGAAAGAATATACTCTTGTGTTCGTCCGGGTGGTACTGTCCATTTCTTTGGCGGTTGCAAAAGCGGTTCTACAATTAATTTAGATACAACAAAAATGCATTATGGTGATATAAAATTGATAAGTGTATTTCACCATACTCCTCAATATTTCAGAGAAGCATTAAAATTAATAGCAAGCGGTGAAATTGAAGTCGAAAAACTTATTACAGAAAGACTCTCACTTCAAGATGTTGAATATGCAATGAAACAACATATTGACGGTAAAGTCGTAAAATGCTTAATTACTCCTTAGTGATTTTTTATAAATCTGCGAAATATTTTTGCAAAAATTCCGTTAGGCTCTAAAAAATCTAACGTAATCTCTATGCTTTTGGCTTCCTTCCATAATTTTAAAAGCGCATTTGAATTTTTTTTCGCTTCAAAAATTTCTGCAGCAAGCATTTTTTCATTAAAATCGTTTGACAACATAGCTCTTCTTTCTAAACTTACAAAATATAATTATCATAAATTTTCCATGATTAACTCATACAAATAGAGGATATATGTTTTTTTAATTTATAAAATCTGATTTATTTACGTTATTGTGTATGTATAATCTCGTAAAAATATTCAAAAATTTGTTATATATCCCCAGTTTACCCATTTTTAGTAATTTCCCGTCGCCGCATGCCACTGTAATCGATTTTTCTTTTGCGTTTTTGTCAACAATTAAACCACATTTTGTTTCTTGCGAATCATTATCTAAAATTTTTACGTAATGCGGATTCGGATAAAAGAATACGTCTTTGTGTGCAAAATATGTTTTTGTCCAAGGATAAAAAGCCCGTATATGATTGTATATTTCAGTTGAAGATTTTGTAAAATCAAGCATAACGTCATCACTTGTTATTTGAGGATAATATGTCGCTTTTGCTTCGTTCTGTTCAACAGGAATAATAAAATCATCTTTCATTTGAGTTAAAAGTTTTGTAATTGCATTCTTTACTGAAATACAGGTTCTTTCGCGAAGGTCCTCTCCTGTATCATCAGGCTTAATTTCAACTTGTTCCTGAAGTAATATCGGTCCGGCATCAAAATCTTCAGACATCAAATGGAATGTAATTCCTGAATATTCTTCCCCGTTCCAAATTGTTCTTAAATAAGGATTCGGTCCTCTATATTTTGGCAATAAAGATGGGTGCACATTTATTGTCGCAATCTTTGGAATTTGTATAATTTCTTTTTTTAATTTTTCAGACCATGTTCCGACAATTACAATATCAGGATTTAATTTCAATAATTCTTCTTTAAAAGCCGACGAATTAGCACTCTTTGATTTTATTTCGTTCAAATTGTAACTTTTTATGTAATTATATTCAACTGACGGAAACAGAAAATCTTTAATCGCACGATATACAAAATGCGTATTTATATTTTCGTATCTGAAAACACCTACAATATTACAGTTTGCATCAACAACTCCGCTAATTAAATTTGTAAGCATTTTTTTATGCCCTAATATTACAACTCTAAACATTTAATATCCTTTTTTATTTGTGTCTTTAAATCGTCTAATGAATCAAATTTTATTTCGTTTCTTATCTTTTTTAAAAAACTAACTTTTATTTCTTTGTCGTATATATCCTCGTTAAAATTAAGAATATGAACTTCCAATATTTTTTCTTTTGTATTTTCAACTGTAGGTTTAATTCCATAATTAGCGATTCCGGTATAAAACTTTTCATCAATTTGAACTTCAACAGCATATACCCCGTTTGGTATTTCTATTACATCTTTTGGAAATAATAAATTTGCTGTGTTAAAACCTATTGTTCTGCCAATTTGTTTTCCGCGTATAACTTTATTTTTTACATAAAATTTGTAACCAAGCATCTCATTTGCAAGCTCAATCTCACCTGCTGATAAAAGTTGTCTGATTTTTGAGGAACTTACAATATTATCTTTAATTTTAACAGACGGAACTTCAATATATTCATAATTGTATGTATTTTGCATTAAATTTAAGTAATCCGTATTTCCGCATTTGTTATATCCAAAATAATGATTATAACCGGTAATTATGGCTTTTGGGTTTAAATAATTTACAATCATCTTTAAATAATCTTTTGCGGTGATTTTTGAAAATTCTTCATTAAAATCAAGCAAATACAGATAATCAACACCCAAATTCTCAATGACCTTAATTCTTTCTGATTTTGATAAGATATATTTAATATCATTATTTCTAATTATTTTTGCCGGAGAATCGTTGAATGTAATTAATGCAGACTTTAAATTGTTCTTTTGAACGTAACAAATTGCTTTACTTATAACTGTTTTGTGCCCTCTGTGAAGTCCGTCAAAAAAACCTAAAATTACAGCTAAATCGTTTTTATTGTTTAACTCCGTAAAAATTTCCATAAAAGTATTATATTACAAATTAAAATAAATACACAAAAATATTATAAATTAATTTTTCATGGTAGAATTATGATAAGGATTGTATGCATGAGAATATTTGAGGTTAAAAATAACCTAATAAAGATTTTTTACGAAACAAATGATAATTTGTTCTTGTCCGGTTTTGTTATGATAAAAGATGATAAAGAATCTTATATCGGACAAATTATGTATTTGGAATCAGGTAAACATGGAAACGTTGCTATTGCAAAAATAACATTTAATTTAACTCCTGATGGCATTATAAAATCATACACCGGTTCTATTCCATCTATAAACAGTTCAGTTTCAAACATTGACTCTGTCGACTTATTAAAACTTATTCAAGGTCAATCTCCGATTTATATCGGCGAATATATTGAAAATGACTCATTAATTTCCCTTGATAAAAGTTTATTAGAAAACAAACTTGTTGTTTGTTCTGAAAGCCAAGAAAATTCCGATTTAATTATAAAAACATTAAACAGGCAAATTAAAAATTACGGAAAGAAAACAATTATAATTGATACAGAAGGTGAAAACATTTTTGACAGAAATAATTTTGTACTCCGTAAAAATTTTCGTTTGCCTATAAATAGTCAAATTATTAATTTTATATACGAAAAAGGACTTGATTTTAAAAGTGCAAGAAGTAAAGCGATTTTGCAAGAAACATTTTTGGATATTCAATATTATCTTTCAAGTTTGGAAGAGCCATATATTCCAGTTAATAAATTTATTGATATATTAGAAAAACAATATAAAAAATCAGCATTACCCGAATTGGTTTTATTGAAAAATGCTTTGATTCAGTTTAATAACGGAGAAATTTTTGCAAATAATATTTTAGAATACAAAGAACTTGTTAATTCGTTGTTAAATAACCAAACAACATCACTTGATATTTCTAAAGTTGATGAATCAATACAAAGAGAAGCTATATCATATATTTATAGTGTTATTCAAGAGTTGCCTGATGAATATTATGTATTTATTAAAGCAAATAATGAAAATTCCGATAAAAAATTACTAAAACAAATATTCTCAACAAAAAATGCATTAACAACAATTACTTGTTCATACTCATATAAATATTTGGTTGAATTAAAGAAAATTGCAAAAAATTTAATCTTGTTTGCGCCAATATTACAACAACAAGATTTTGCAGATTATAATACATTATTATCTTCACTTGGCAGATTTGAATTTATTGTATATGGTCAAGCAACTCAATTCATGCCATTAATTGCAAAAATATCTGATAGAATAAAAATTATGAGTGTGCCGCCAAGAAGTGTTTTGACAACGGAAGAAACGCAAAGAGTTGTACAAAAACAATTAAAAAAGCAACAAGAAGTTTTTGAAGAAGAAAAAATAAGAAAAGAAAATTTTATAAAACAACAACAGGCTTCTTGTCAGGCATTACAGCAACAAATGCATCAAATGCCGCCATATACACAAACGATGCCGAATCAACAAATTCCGCAAGTATTTTATAATCAACCTTTCATGCAACCTCAAGCATATAATCAAAATGCAATGAATGCTTATGTTCCGAATCCGTATTATCAAAATCAGGCATATTATCAGCAACAGTGTGTAGCGCCCTTGGTTATGAACACCGGTTTTATGCAAAATCCGGCTGTGCCTGTTCAGCAGCAATATTATCAACCTATGCAGCCACAAGTGTTGCCGAATAACATTGCATTTTCTCAACCTCAAGTGCAATATCCTCAACAAATAAATCCTTTAATGCAACAAGCCCAGGTCCCACAGACGTATTCTCAACAAGTGTATTCTCAGCAACAGATACCGCAAGATTTTGTAATGCAGCAACCTAATATCAATCCTCAAGAAGTTGCTTCTAATATTCAAGCGCAGGATTACGCTAAGGAAAAATCTGAAAACACAAAAATTCAAAATGAAATACAAAAGCCTGTATTAAAAACAATAGAACCTCAGCAGATGCCGATTGAGCAAGAAGAACAAAAAATTGAACCTAAACAAGAACAAGCTGTATCTGAACCTAAAGTCGATAATACGACAAATTATCAGGAAGAAACACGTCAAACTGTTGATAATATAGAAGAATCAAATCATTTGACCGAAAAGGATTTAGATTCTATTCAAAATGTAGATTTGTATGAAAATGAACAACAAAATGCTTCTTTTGATGAGATTTATCAAAATGAATTAGCAAACAATGATGATTCTAATTCATATCAAGGAGAAGTTTCGCCTGATATAAATAACGATAACGAAGAAGATGATTCGTACTTGGACGAAATTACGCCTGACGAAGAAGATATGAATATTCAATACAATGATGTAAATGAAGCAGCACAACAAAATGAACAAGAATCATTACCGATTTATCCTGCTACAACAGGTTCAAATAATGATACTGATTTTGAAAAAGGTGATACGGTAGTTCATTCACAATTTGGAAACGGGCGTATTGAAAAAATAATTAATTACGGTAGTAAAAAACTTTGTTCGGTATATTTTGAGGGTGTTGGAAGGCGCTTGCTTGACCCATCACTATCGGAGATAAAAAAAGTAAATTAAATTTTATAAATTATCATGGAAAAGAAAAAAATAAAAACTAAATATAGCAGAAAAATTGCTTTTATCATCGAATTTTTTATTTGGATTTTAATCTTAACTCTTTTCTTTTTTATTTATTTTAATTACAAAAAATATGTAAGGCATAATTACAGCAGATATCAATTATTTATGCAAGATGTTGATGGTATTATTGTCGGTTCACCTGTTAAAATGCTTGGTATAACGATAGGTTACGTCAAAAATTTAAAACCTGTCAATGATAATGTTTTCGTGGATTTTATTATTACTGAAAAAGGGATAAAAATACCTAAGGGTTCGTTATTAACTGTAGAGTTTTCAGGTTTAGCAAGTTCCAAATCTATCGAAATATATCCGCCAAAAAGTGCAAATATTAGCGAAACACAGAATATAATTGTTCAACAACCAAGAAGAATAAATGCTGCCGTAGGTTTGTTGAATGAAATGTTTAATAAAATCAGCGAAATTATTTTTAAATTTACAAGATTTAGCAACAGTTTATCTGAGAGTCTTGAAAATGAATATAAAAATAATAAAAAAGTTTCAGATAAAAAGAAAGAAAAAATGAATATAGATTTTAAGAAAATGAATGATGAGTTGATAAATATTAATAAATTAATAGACAATCAACAAAATAATATAGATAACAGATTAAAGAGGGAAAAACAATGAATAAAGAAATGATTAGAATTATTGAAAATCCTGTAATTTTACAAAATTTGTGTACAATGCGGGATAAAAATACAAGTTGTCAAGGTGTGAGAATTGCTACAAGAAAAATTACAAGAGTGCTTTTGTATGAGGCCTCAAAAAATTTACCGTTGGTTGAAAAAGAAATAGAAACACCGATAGTAAAAACAACTGTAAAAACAATAAAAGATGATATAAATATTATTATTTCGCCGATATTAAGAGCAGGTCTTATTTTTACTGATGAAGCGATTGATATATTACCGCAGGCATGCATTAGACATATAGGAATGTATAGAGATGAAGAAACATTAAAACCTATTTGGTACTACAATAAAGTACCTATGGAAGCTCCAAATCCTGAAAATTTCTATATATACATTACTGACCCAATGCTTGCAACAGGTAATTCTTTATTAGAAGCAATAAGATTATATGCAGATAAAAAAATTCCGATTTCCCACATCAAATGTATTTGTATTATGGCTGCACCTGAGGGAATTGAAAATATTCAAAAAGAATTTCCGGATGTAGAGATTATTACAGCATCAGTCGACAGTCATATAAATGAAAAAGGCTACATTGTACCCGGTATGGGAGATGCAGGCGACAGAATATTTAATACATAATTAATTATAAGAATTTAAAATTTAACTAAACAATCAGGCTTTAACCAAAAAGTTAAAGCCTGATTGTACTTGTATGAAACTAAATTCTAAACTTTCATTTCTTTTTCAAAACCGAACAATGAACTAATAGATTCATCATCGTGGATTCTTGAGATTGCCTGAGCTAAAAGAGGTGCTACAGAAAGCTGTTTAACTTTTTCAGGCAAAGATTCTGCATTAAGCGGAATTGTATTAGTTACAACAACTTCTTTAATTGGCGCATCAGTTAATCTTTGAATAGCCGGACCGGAGAAGATTGGGTGAACAGCACAAACATAAATATCTTTTGCACCTTCTTGTTTTAGAAGTTTAGCAGCTTCTGTTATAGAACCTGCTGTATCAATAATATCATCACACATAATACATGTTTTATCCTTAACATCACCAATTACAGAATTAGCGATTGCTTCATTATGAGCATCTCTGCGTTTGTCAATAATAGCATAAGGACAAGATAAATCTTTTGCAAAGTTTCTGGCACGTTTTACACCGCCTGTGTCAGGACTTACAATAACTAAATCTTGTGGATTTAAGTTTAAATTTTTAAAATGATTTACAAGGATAGATGTTGCAAAAATATGGTCAACAAGTATGTTAAAGAAACCTTGAATTTGACCGGAGTGTAAATCAACGGCTAAAACTCTTGTACATCCTGCAGTAGTTAATAAATCAGCTACCAATTTAGCTGTAATTGCTTCACGACCTGAAGTTTTTCTATCCTGTCTTGCATATCCGTAATATGGAATAACTGCAGTAATTGATTTTGCGCTTGCACGTTTAAATGCATCAATTATAATTAGCAATTCCATTAAATTTTGGTTAACGGGTTTACAAATAGGTTGAATTATAAATACATCATCGCCGCGTACGCTATCTTTAACCTGAACATAAATTTCACCATCTGCAAAATCTTTTATAACCATAGGGCCTATAGAAGTTCCAAGTGCTTCTGCAACTTCTTGTGCTAATTTAGGGTTAGAACGTCCTGCAAACAATTTTATATCATGCGTAGGATTAATTTCTCGTTCTAATTTTTTGTAAACTTCTTCATTTATCATTGAATAATCCTTTCATAAAACCTCATTCTCATTATAAATCCAATATAGCATTAATACATCAGATTTTAACTTATATTAAATTTTTTCTGATATATTCTAAGACTTTCCTTAGAGCTTTTGCTCTATGCGAAATCGTATTTTTTTCTTTTTCGGATAATTCGGCCATTGTTGTAGAATATCCATCTACTTTAAAGATTGGGTCATATCCAAATCCGTTTATACCTTTTCTTTCTTTTACAATTTCACCGCCACATTCTTCTATTGTTTGAAAAGCAATTTCGCCGTTTTCATTAAGTAATGTCATGCAACACACGAATTTAGCTTTTCGGTTTGATTTATCTTTTAATTCATTTAAAAGTTTTTCAATTTTTTCATCCTGAGAACCTGCATATCTTGCAGAAAACAATCCCGGAGCACCATTCAATGCATCTACGCAAAGACCCGAATCATCAGCAAGAGAGTAACTTTTTGAAACTCTATATGCCTCTTTTGCTTTAATATACGAATTTTCTTCAAAAGTTGAACCGTTTTCTATCGGATTGAAACCTGATGCAGGCAAAGCAAACTCAATTTCACAATCGCCGCAAATTGCTTTAATTTCTTGTAATTTGTGCGGATTTGCAGTTGCCAAAACAATTTTCATTTACTACGCTCCAAATCTTCTTTGTCTGTTATTAAATTCCACAACTGCTTCTTGTAAAGCTGTTTTATCAAATTCCGGCCAAAATTTATCGGTAATATATAATTCAGAATATGCAATCTGCCATAATAAATAGTTTGAAATACGCATTTCCCCGCCTGTTCTTATTAATAAATCAGGGTCAGGAGTATTTGAAGTGTATAACTCGGATGAAATCAAATCTTCCGTTATATCTTCAGGAGCAATATTTTTCTTAATAATTCTTTGAATAGCATGTACTATTTCATCGCGTGAACCGTAATTAAAAGCAATTTGTAATTTTACGCCTGTGTTATTTTTTGTTAACTCTTTTGATTTATTTAAAATATTTTGTAATTTTTCGGGTAATTTTTCTAAATCACCAATAAAATCTATCATAACGTTGTTGTCATGCATTTCTTTTGTTTCGTTTTCAAGGGTCTTGCAGAACAAATCCATTAAAAATTCTACTTCTTCTTGCTTTCTGTTCCAATTTTCGGTAGAAAAAGCATACACAGTAAGGTATTTAATACCAAAATCGTTGCATGCTCTAAGAGTATTTTTGAGAGCATCAACGCCTTTTTTGTGTCCCATGGCAGTTGGGAGATTACGTAATTTAGCCCATCTTCTGTTGCCATCCATGATAATAGCAATATGTTGTAAATTTGTCTTTTTTACAATATCAATTATATTCTCGTCTTGTGTAATAGTTTGCATATAATAAATATACCTTTTACTATATTTTAAACTAAACATATTTTTTTGTACAAGTTTATATTTATATGTAAAGAGAAAACTACAAAATAAATATTGAATAAATAATGGTAATATGTTATATTAGCATCATAAAGTACGAGGATAAAGTAATGAAAAGAATAAAAAATTTGGTAGCGTTTACATTAGCTGAAACGCTTATAGTAATGGGCATAATCGGTATTGTTGGCGTGTTGGTAATACCAAATGTGAACAAAAATACAGGTAGAGCCGAATCAGTAGCTAAACTTAAAAAGATTCATGCTGAACTAAACCAAACTCACAAAATGGCCGAAGCAAAATATGGTCCTGTCGCTACTTGGTTTAATGATGATAGTTCGTGTGCTGATAATTCTACTTGTATAAAGGCACGTTATTTTAACAGAATTACTGAATTTATGAAATTACAAAAGAATTGTGGTTGTAAAGATGGTGGAAATAACCTTTGTGGTGTTACTGCTACAAGTGGTTGTATGAGTAACTCATATTCATATCTTAGTAGCTATTCGCCTTGGCTTTATGCAGATTTATTAGCTTATCCAAGAGCTATTGCGGCAGGTGGATGGTCATTTCGTGTAAGTTATATGTATAAAAATTATACAAGTTCTACTATTTACAATGGATATCAATTTAATAAAAGTGCAGGAGATATATATTTAGATATAGATGGCCCTAACAAAGGTAAAAATACTTGGGGTATTGATATGTTTCATTTTGTTATAACAAGTGATGGTGTATATCCTCATGGTGGTGGTACTTTTTGGACAGATGAAGGAACTTATAACATTAAAAAATATTGTTTCTATTATGGTTATTGTGCAGAATGGGTAATAAGAAATAGTAATATGGATTATATTGATACAAATCATGATTCAGTGGATAATGCAGGGATATGTAAAAATGGCAAACAACTTTCCACAACCGTATCAAGCTGCAAGTAACAATCACCAATCACCAATCTTTCTGTCTATGCTGAAAACGTATCTTCATGTGTTATTCTGAAAGCGTAGAAAACAAGCACATTTGTGCGTAGTTTTCAAGCTGTTCAGCATCTATTCAACATTATAGACCCTGCAAAAAACCGAGTGTTACAGATTCTGAACAGTTTGAAAATTAATCAGAAATTTGTTCTATTTTCGCATCTTTATTTACATCAATATATTTGAATAAATTAGAAATAACCCCTACAGGGAAAAAATAAATTCCGTCTGTCGGTGTTATTTTTAAGATTGTTGACGTTGCATCAACTCTATTAACTGATGCTAAAAATTTTTTGTTTGCTGCCGTAAAAACAATATACCCGTTTTTTGATTGAATTTCATCTATTGTAAACTTATTTGCATTTATACCTGCCAATGCGTGATAAAATAAACTTTCCACTGGTATCATGTATTTTTTTGTACATTTATCAAAAGAAATATTTTGTGGCGCTGATAGAGAATCGTTTTTAACTGTTATATATGGTGTTGTATTTGTTTCCAATTCTATTGGTGCTGCTATATCTTGAGCGTTTGCACTCAAAAATAAATTTACACATATCAACATTAATACATATCTATATCTCATTATTCGAACCATGATGACCCCCAACTTACATCAACAATTAATGGCACTTTTAATTCCATTACATTTTCCATTTTATCCTTAACCAATTTTTTAATATCTTCTAATTCATTTTTTGCAACATCAAATACTAATTCGTCATGAACTTGCATAACCATTTTTGATTCAAAATGATTTTTTTCAAGTTCATTATTTATGTTAATCATCGCAATTTTTATTAAATCTGCAGCAGAACCTTGCATAGGATAATTAATAGCAGCCCTTTCCGCAAATTCTTTAAGCATATGATTAGGACTTGTAAATTCATTACTGAAATATCTGCGCCGTCCGAAAATAGTTTCTACGTACTTGTTTTTGTGTGCAAATTTAATAATATCTTGCATGTATGTTTTTACTTTCGGATAAGTTTCAAAATATTTGTTTATAAACTCCTCAGCTACAAATGGCGGAATTTTTAATGCTTTTGCCAAACCATACTTTGTTTGTCCATATATAATTCCAAAATTTACGGCTTTGGATTTATATCTCATTTCTTTTGTAACTTCATCAAGCGGAACATTAAAAACCTTTGATGCTGTTAAACTATGTACATCTACGTTTGAATTAAACGCTTCTATCAAATTTTTATCATCTGAAACATGAGCCAATAACCTTAATTCTATTTGCGAATAATCCGCTGATAAAATATAATCATTTTTGTTTTGAGAAATGAATGCTTTTCTTAATTTGTTTCCGTCATCTGTTCTGATAGGTATGTTTTGTAAATTCGGATTTGATGACGATAATCTGCCTGTTACCGTCGTAACTTGATTATACGAAGTATGTATTTTTGAATCACATAAATTAACAACCAATGGCAATGCATCTGTGTATGTTGATTTTAGTTTTGAATATTTCCTGTACTCAATCAAATGTTTGCATATCTCATATTCATCTGCCAAATCTTCCAATACATCTATGCTTGTTGAAACTTTATTATGACCGCCTCTTTTTTTCTTTAATTCAATTCCTAATTTATCATATAATATTTCCCCGACTTGTTTTGGAGAATTCAAATTAAATGATATACCTGCTAATCTAAATATTTTTCTTTCAAGTGTTTTTATTTTCTTGGACATACTCTCTGATAATTCACTCATATAATCAACATCTATTGTTACACCATCGTATTCCATTTTTGATAATACTTCTGTTAGTGGTAATTCAATATCATTGTGCAGTTTTAATTCTTCAACGGATAAATTATTTAACCAATGCTCAGTAATTAAATATATTGAAAAAGCATTATCCATAGTATATTCACTCAAACTCTGCTGAGATATATCCGTAATTTTTGTTTTTTTAGTTTCAAAAGGTAACTTTACTGTTATATGATTGATATAATCCAATGCTTGCGCAGATATATCAGAGTTTCCTGAAGGATTTTTGATATAACTTGCTAACAATATATCAAATGATAAATTTTTTAATTCTATTCCTAAATTTCGTAAAATATTGATGTTTATTTTTGCATTATATGTGTATTTTTTGATTTTCTCGTTTTCAAATACTACCTTTAATTCATTTAAATAATTTTTCTCGTTTGGTATGTAGTATGCATATATATCTTCATTGTTTTTTATAGCAAAAGCGCAGCCTAGAATGTTTATATCCAAAGCATTTTTATATTCATAAACAAAATCAAATGAAACAGATTCTTGCTTATCAAGTTTATTAATTAACTCAGTTAAATCTTTTTCGTTGTTTATAAAAGTTTTTTCATAAGATTTATCCTTAAATGTTTCTTTTATTGCCGCTGTAAAAAGTCCCAACTGTGTTTGATTTGATTTTTTTACTGACTTATCTTCCGCATTTGTATATTCGCAATTTTTATCAAAATTACAAAGTATATCGTCTATATTTTTTATAAATGAATAAAATTGCATTTTCTTTAAATAATCAACAACATTTGTTATATCAGGCAAAATAACTTTTGTATCATCAAAATTAAAATCAATATCTACATCTCTAACGATAGTTGCCAAATATTTACTCAAAAATGCTGAATCTTTGCCATTTGTTAATTTTGTTCTAATTGATTTATCTTCTACACTATCTAAGTTATTATAAACATCTTCAATACTTGCATATTGAGATAGAATTTTTTGTGCTGTTTTTTCGCCGACTCCTTTGATTCCGGGAATATTGTCAGAGGTATCTCCTCGCAAACCCTTGTAATCAACAACCTGATTTGGCCAAACACCTAATTTTTCATAAACTTTATTCCAATCATATTCGATTAATTCACCTTTGGATGGAATCAATACTTTTACTAATCCTTTTTTATCAACAAGTTGAAATGTATCCTGATCCCCTGTTAAAATATAGGTTTTGTGTCCGAGTAAAGATGCTTTTAAAGTGATTGTGCCAATAACATCGTCCGCTTCGTACCCTTTTTTGGTGTAAATAGGAATATCAAATGCTTTTAGACCTTCAATTATGGCTCCCAGTTGAGAATGTAAAGAATACGGCATTGATTCTCTGGTTGCTTTATATTGCTCATATTTTTCAACTCTGAACGTTTGACGTTCTACGTCAAATGCAACAGCGATACAATCAGGTTTTATGTTATTATTTTTCAGTAAATCAAAAATTGCTTTAAAAAAACCATACACAGCCCAAGTATCTCTTCCGTCAGAAGTTTTCATCCCTGTTCTTTCCAGTGCATAATATTCACGAAAAGCGAGGGCATGCCCATCAATCAATATTAATGTTTTTTTATTATCCATTTATCAACTATCCTAATCTTTACTTGCATTTTCCATTTGTATTCCAATCTAATTCGCCGGGGCAATCTAAATAATCCATATTTTCTCTGTAAACAACCCATGCTGTGCATGTTGACATATTGTAGAATGGTGCTGAATATGGTGTATTTTCATTTAAATTACAGCCCAACTTGAAAGTGTGATTTGCATCACGAAAACCAAACGGTACTACACCTTTATTTGTTACAAAAAATTGAAAAACATCTTTCCCGTACGAATTTGCATAAGTGTTTAATATTAAATCTATTTCCCCGCAAACAGACTTATTCGGGAAATATGACTTATCAGCACAATTTGCATCTATTGTTGTGAATCCCAGTATTTGCCCGTTAGATAAAACAACATACGCAGTTTCCGAATCATTTGCAACTTTTTTATAACAATTATTTTTTACATAATTTATGTCTTTCCCTGAACAATCTTCAATGGTATTCAGGTATTGTAAAAATTTATTTGCCAAATTGATATTTTTACTCTTTTGTGTTCCGCCACTGTCTAATTCCCACTCTGAGGGAGCATCATGATTTAGTACGCATAGTTCATAAGCATTACTTAATATGCTAAAATTTTCTCGAACTATAGCAACAACATTTTTTCGTTTTGAGTTTGTTGATAATGTCGGAATAAGCACTACTGCCAGAACTCCTACAACGGTCATGGCTATAAGTATTTCACTAAATGTAAACGCTTTTTTATTGTTTTTTGAAAACATTTTACCCAATATGTTTTGTTTTGATTATTCGAAATCAGTTTTAGGCACTAATTTCTTTAAGTTTTTTATCATTTTTATTTGGAAGTTGAATTAATTCCGCTTTATTTCTGTTTTCAACCATTTCCTTTGTGATAGTGAATGTTTTAACATTTTCTTTTGTCGGAACATCATACATAATATCTAACATAAGTTCCTCAACTATTGAACGTAATGCTCTTGCACCTGTTTTACGCTTAATAGCTTCTTTTGCAATTTCTTCGATTGCATCAGGTTCAAATTCTAAATCAACTCCGTCCATTTTTAATAAACATTGATATTGTTTAATAATTGCATTTTTAGGCTCTGTTAAAATCATTTTCAATGTTTTTTCATCCAGTTGATCTAACACTGCATAAACCGGAACACGGCCTATAAATTCAGGAATCAACCCAAATTTTAATAAATCTTCAGGTTGCAATTTTTTTAGCATTTTTGATTCTGCAGCTTCTTTTTCCAATTTAGTTAATGCAGGTTTTGAACCAAACCCAACAGATGTGCTGTCATCGGAACGTCTTTCTATAATTTTATCCAGACCGACAAAAGCACCGCCGACAATAAACAAGATGTTGCTTGTATCAATTTGAATAAATTCTTGATGAGGGTGTTTTCTTCCACCTTGTGGCGGAACATTTGCAACAGTACCTTCTATCATTTTTAATAGAGCTTGTTGAACACCTTCACCCGAAACATCACGTGTAATTGATGTATTTTCAGATTTACGAGCAATTTTATCTATTTCATCAATGTAAATAATTCCTGTTTCGGCTTTTTTAGCATCATAGTCAGCATTTTGATATAATCTTAACAATATATTTTCAACATCATCGCCGACATAACCTGCTTCTGTCAATGTTGTTGCATCTGCAACCGCAAAAGGTACATCTAACAATTTTGCTAATGTTTGCGCTAACAATGTTTTTCCGCTTCCTGTAGGACCAACCAACAGAATGTTTGATTTTTGAATTTCTACCTGACCATTTTCTTTTCCGTTTATTTTATTATGTCGTAAGCGTTTGTAGTGATTATACACAGACACAGCAAGCACCTTTTTGGCATCATCTTGACCGACAATGTGTTCATCTAAGTAAGCCTTTATTTCATGTGGTTTTGGAATAGGTTTTTCATTATTTTCTGATTGTGATATGTTATCAGTAGATTCTTTGTCTTTATTTTCAAAAAATTCTTCATCTAAAATTTCATTACAAAGCTCTACGCATTCATCACAAATGTAAACTTCAGGTCCTGCAATTAATTTTTTTACCTGATCCTGAGTTTTTCCACAAAATGAACATTTTAGTCTGCTGTCATCATGCTTAGCCATTATTCTCTCCTATGCTGTTGCATCTCTTGATACAACTTTATCAATCATTCCGTATTCTAATGCTTCTGCAGGGGTCATGATATAATCTCTGTCTGTATCTTTTTCAATTTTTTTAATTGATTGACCGGTATTTGAAGCCAAAATTTCGTTTAGTGATTTTTTAATTCTGATAATTTCTGCAGCTTGAATTTCAATATCTGTTGCTTGACCTTGAGCACCGCCTAAAGGTTGGTGAATCAATACTCTTGAGTGAGGTAATGCCATTCTTTTACCTTTTGTTCCTGAAGATAGCAAGAATGCACCCATTGAAGCAGCTTGTCCAAGACATATCGTAGATACATCAGCTCTTATGTGCTGCATTGTGTCGTATATTGCAAAACCTGCAGTAACAGAACCACCCGGACTGTTAATGTATAACATAATATCTTTTTCCGGATTTTCACTATCAAGTAGCAACAACTGAGCAACTACAAGATTTGCCACCATATCATCTATTTGCGTTCCTAAAAAGATTATTCTTTCACGTAATAAGCGTGAAAATATATCGAACGAACGTTCACCTCTGCTTGATTGTTCTATTACTACTGGTACAAAGCTCATTTTTTATTTCCTTTCTTGTATATATACATCATTATATAACCTATATCGTATTATTTCAAAAATATCATTTAAGCATTTTCTGCGACTTTAGATACATAATTTATCTTGTTATTGTCAACTAAAAATTTAGTAACTTTTTCACTTAAAATTTGTTGTGATAAAGAACTGATTATCGACGGATTCATAGATAATTGTTTTAATAGTTCATTCTTTTCTAATCTGTACATAGATTGTAATTCATTAAGTTTGGATGTCATATCACTTGAATCCAAAGAGATATTTTCTAATTTAGCGATTTTTTCAATAATTAGAGTATTCTTTATTCTTCTAACAGCATCTTCTCTTGCTTGTTTCAAAATGCTTTCTTCACCTTGTTGTTCAACGGCTTGCTCATAAGTGAATCCTTGTTGAGCCAATCTGTCTTTATATTCATTTAATAGAACATCTTGTTCTCTTTTTATCATAGAATCTTGAATATCAATTTCGACATTATTTACAACTTTGTCCATAACAGCTTGTTCTGATGCGTGATAATCTCTTTGTTCTTTGTCTTTTTGAAGAAAATCTTTTATGTCATTTTGCAACGCTTCTACTGTATCAAAACCAAGTTTTTTAGCTAATTCTTCATTTAATTCAGGTCTTATTCTCTGCTTAATTTCATGCATTTTTACTTTAAAAGTTCTTAAAACTTCTCTTAAGCCGTTTAAATCGTCTTCTTCAGGGAAATTTACACTAATGTCGAATTCTTCTCCAACAGAATGACCTACTAATTGTTCCGCAAAACCAGGAATAAAGTTAGAACGTGATAAATCTATAACATAATCCTTTTGAGTTGTATTTTCTACTTTTTTGCCTTCTGAGTATGCTTCAAAATCAATTTTTACAATATCAGTATTGTTTGCAGGTCTATCCAGTACAACCTCGTAAGTTGCTGCTCTGTCTAAAATATTGTTTAAAGATTTTTCATAAGCGTCTTCAGGGATTTTGAATTCTTCGACATCAACCGTCATATCTTTATATTCTTTTAGTTCAAATTCAGGTCTTGTTTCTACATTAGCAGTAATTTTTAAATCTTCACCGATTTTAAAATCGTAAGATTCGACCATAGGTTGAGAGATTACGTCTAAATTATTTTCACTAATTGCTTGTTGAAATACTCTTGGCAATAGAGATTCAAGAGCTTCATACTTAATTCTGTCAGACCCGATGTGTTGTTCTACAACATTTCTAGGTGCTTTACCTTTTCTGAATCCCGGAATATTCATGTGTTGAGATATACGCATAGAGGCTTTGTTATATGCTTCTACAGCATCTTTTGCCGGAATTTCAATATTAATTTTTACTAAATTGTGTTCTTGTTTTTCTAATTCTATTTTCATAATTGCACCTTTTTTTAACTGTTTTTTATTAAATTATAACAAAAAAAGATGTATTGTAAAGATAAATCCGTTAAAATGTAACATGCAAAAATGAAGTAACTTAAAAAAGTTACTTCATAATAAATTTTATAAAACAACTAATGCTATAATGTATAATTATCGCATATTGCTAAAAGTTTCACCTACAGACCTGTTGTAATTTCCTTCACATAATTGGCATTCGCGTCGTAGTAATTCAAGTTGATTATTTGTTGAGTATAGTTTTTGGTCAAGGGCTTTTTCTAATAAATGTAGTCTTTCGCGGCGAGCATTTAACTGCTTTTGAACAGTTTTTGAAGTTACATCATTACCTACATTAACTAACATTGATTGCTGTGATGCTAAATCAGATTTTGCCTGAACAAGTTGTTCACGTTCAAATTCCAAATCTGTTATTTGAGATTTCAAGTTATACATTCTTGATGCTGACGTTAACATACCCATTTTTATTTGTTCCTTTATCTTGTTTCGTTTAAATTTTTACCCTTTAAAAAATTGTGTTGATTGTTTTCCGCAATTAATGCTTCCATTTTATTTAGTTGATATTTGTGATAATTCAATCTGTATGTTGCCATTTTTAGTTTTGTTCGAACTGTCAATGCATCTTTTATACCTGCGATTATGTCAGTTACGAATGCTTTTAACGGATTTTTTCTTGTAAAATAATTTTTCGTATACATACAAAAATTCACGAATCTTTTAAAGTTTGTCTGTAAAGCTTCCATTTGGAACATAACGTTCTCCTTTATGAACTTCATAGATTGCCTTACATATTATATAAAAATACGAAACTCAATTTATTGACTAATTTTCAATAATTTTGTAACATATCTTAATCATATTACATTACACAATCTATTTTCATCTATTATACTCGAAAAACGAAGTTTTTCATATCCGAGTATATTATCGGATTGTATTTTTATAAACTTTAGCTTATTTATTGGTATTTTAACATATTTTAACAAAAATAAACAACAAATATTATAAGTTTCCAATCGCTTTTGAATCTGAATCCATACCTTCTTTTAACATTTTTCTAACGATTTCGCCTTGGGTATCTAACATTTTGCAAACAGTTTCAATATTTCTAACTTTGTTAGACAAAATAGTATCAGCATTTGCTAAAATATTTTGAGAAACACGTTGATATGCAGCAAGTGCGGCAGACGACGTACCTTGCATCAAATTACCCATGACAACTGCCGGCAATCCGTATTCGCCCAAATATGGGGCAGCAGCAGTCATAATTCCGCCCCAACCTGATATAATACCCGCAAGGGGCATGACAACATTTTGTAAACCTAAACCGTAACCGTTTGCAGTGCCGACTCCGTATGCAGTAGCACTTGCAACATCTGCAACTGCACCGATTGCAGATGCTCCGCCTGTAACCGTACCTGTTGAAACACTTGTTGCTGAAGTTCCGAATCCTGAAAGTAAATCATCAACAATAGATGCAGCACCGCCAGTTGCAAATCCGCTAAGAGATAATCCTGCTGCACCGCTTGGAAATCCTGAATAATTACCTAAATTTCCAATACCGAAAGCAGAAGTTGTCCCTTTTACTTGGGCGGTTGAACCTGTTATCGGCGACCAGTATGATGTACCCGGGATGTTAAACGATTCTGTTCCGCCCATAGCTGTCATAAATGCTGATGGTGCAAATAAACTCGCCAATTTATACAATGCTCCGCCTGCAAGTTCAAAACCTGTTCCTGAGCTTGCTGAGCCTGATACGGTCAAATCTCTTAAACGGTCGTATGTTTCGTACAACAGTACCTTTGCATCGCCTGAGGCTGAACCAAATTTATTTGCTATTACAAGTAATCCATCGTTTTTGTATGACATAATTTATTTCTCCAATTTTTCAGGTATCCATAGATTAAGTTAAGTTTATTAACTAAATGTTTTGAATGTTTTATCAACGTTATCTTTAATAATACTTTTAACGGCATCCATCTCTGTTTTTAGTGCGCTTTGTTCAGTTTCAAGCTGTTTCAACCTTAACTCAAGAGTTCTGTCCTGTTCTTGTATTATTGAAGTTTTCGCGTTTATATCAGCCAAAGTTTTTTCATAACAAGTTACGTTGTAGTAATACTGATTCATCGCATCATTATATGCTGACTCGTTACTTACTTCTTCTGATGATAATTCAAACGTTTCACTCATTGATTCTAACTTGATATTTGCATATCTTCCTGAACCCGATGAATCGTCCATAATCGCATATTCAGTATTTTCAACATGTTCACTTATAGTTCCGGTATAATATTGATTTAATGCCATTTGATAATCAATGCCGGAAGATATTTGGAATTGGTCTGATTTATTTGCATCAGCACCACTAGCTATACACGCATCGAGCTCTTCTTTTGTTACGTAATAAACCTGATCGTTCTTTTTAAATACAAAAATTTCGTCATCTTTAGCGCTTGATATTTTTTCTCCAGGAAAATCATGTCTTAGCTGTTCAACAGCGACACTCTGTTCAGGATTACTAGGGTCATATTGTTCTACGATAGAATTTCCAGCCATATAATGCTTACTGTCTATTAGCGTTTGTGTTGCATATTTTTGTCCGTCCGTCGGAGCTTCAGCTGGTTCTTCCATAAATACAACGTGTTCTTTACCACTGGCATCAGTATAAGAATATTTGTTTAATGTTATTGATGTGCTGTTTACGTCTATTCCATTTGCTTGCAGATAATGTTTATAATCATCAGAGTCAGGAGCTACAACTTCAGCTTCGGTTGCGGCAACAGTATTGCCATCTTTATCTATCATTTTATAACCGTTTGTTGCATCTACATAGATTAATGAATCTTCTTTTCCGATTAAATTTGTTGTTTCTGTCCAATATGGTTCAATCCATTGTATTTGTGGATTTGAATTTTTGAATTGAACACCTTTAAAGATATCTTGATTATAGTAATAAGTAACTTGTTTGTTATACTGTATTCCTGTTTGAGGGTCAGTATAATTTGTTGATTGCAGAGATGAAATAACGTAATCATTGTATCCATCGTTGAAGCGGTATTGTACTGTTGTATAGTCAGTTATATTAGGACAAGTTGGTACACTCAATGCCAACTGTTGATTCCATAAAGTCGCCGTTTGATTACCCAATGCCGTTCTTGCTTGGTTTATTTGTTGTCCTTCATATTCTACGTTAGTTTTCCTTGCGGCTAAACTCAAATACCGTGCCTGCGATGCTGCCATGCCCATAGTATCATCTCCTTTCTTTTAAACTCAACCTTGCAGTTGAATTTAATATATGCTATTATTCTCTCTTTCTTTTTAATAATGATTTTGTAAAAGTCAATATTTTCCTTTTCTATTATACAATAATGTTAAGTTTTTTTACATAATTTATTTACAAAAATAGTACGCATAATGTATGTGTGGATTCAAAAATACTCCATATATACTACTGTTACTTGCATAGTAAAATTGACAGCCACGTAGGATTTCGGGTATAATTTTTGAATAAATTGGATTGAAGGTGAGGAATATGAGATATAGATCAAACAATGTTCTTTTGTTATTAGAAGATAAAACTGATATTTATAGCGACAGAGTAGCGCTCGGAATCAAAACGGCTTTAGGGTGGAAAGAATTCACTTATAAGGGAATAGGCTTGCAATCAAGAAAACTTGCAAGTTATTTGATTAATGAAGTAGAAATTCAAAAAAATGACAGAATTGCTATACTATCAGAATCAAAACCGGAATACGGAGCATGCGTTTTTGCATCTATATTATCAGGCGCAACAACTGTACCGTTAGATATTAAACTTACAAAATATGAGTTGATTTCGATTTTGTCTGACTGTCAGCCACGTGTGCTTTTGGTTTCTCAAAGTTATATTGAAAAAGCATTGGAAATTCAAAAAGAAGTTACATCTATTGAACATATTATTGTTATGGACGAACCAAGTTATAAAATGACTTTGCAAAGTCTATACACAATAGATTCAAATCCTCAATGCAAATGGCGCCACAGAAGTTCTAAATCAACCGCATTCATTATCTATACGTCAGGTACAACCGGAAGCCCTAAAGGTGTTGAAATTTCTTTCAGAAACATGCTCTCACAGCTTAACGATTTAAGTCAGGTATTTCCAAACTTCTTAAATCCTGACGAAAATACAAAAGTTTTGTCGATATTACCAATGAATCATTTATTTGAACTTACGGTCGGTTTCTGTACGTTCTTATACTGGGGATTGTCTATTTATTACACTCAATCGTTAAAACCAAAAGATATTTTAATGATTATGAGAGAAAAACATGTTCAATTTATGATTGTTGTTCCTGCATTTTTAAAATTATTGAAAGCCGGAATTGAAAATGAAATAAATTCAAATCCTATGGCAAAAAGAATTTTTCCTATAATGTTTAATATCGCTAAATTTATTCCGTCATTCAGATTAAAAAAATTATTGTTTAAAAAGATACATGACAATTTTGGCGGTCAATTCAAAGGTTGTATTTCAGGTGGTGCGCCTATTGATAAAAATGTTGCAAATTTCTTTGAAACAATTGGTATTAAAGTATTTGCAGGCTACGGATTATCTGAAACAAGTCCTGTTGTATCAGTAAATTATGACAAACGTAAGGATTATACTTCCGTAGGTAAACCTCTATCAAGTTTTGAATATCGTATTGATTCTGAAACAGGTGAAATACAATTAAAAGGTCCGTCAGTTATGAAAGGTTATCATAATCAACCTGAATTAACCGCACAAACCATTGACCCTGATGGATGGCTACATACAGGTGATATTGGTCATCTTGATAAGGATAATCATATTCATATTACAGGAAGAATCAAAAATATGATTGTTTTATCCGGCGGTAAAAAAGTATTTCCAGAAGAAGTCGAAGCTGTTTTGGAATCAAGTAACAATTTCGCGGAAGTTTGCGTATTGGGTTCTTCTCGCGTTGGCGGTACAAAGAGCGGTACTGAAGAAATTGTTGCAATTATTGTTCCAAGAGATGTATATATGAACGGTAAATCTGACGAAGAACTTAACAGAATGGTTCGAGATGAAGTTAAATCATTGTCTTCTCATTTGGCACCATATAAACGTCCTGTTAATATAATTGTTAATAAAACTCCTTTGCCAAAGACTACAACAAGAAAAATTAAACGTAGAGATGTGAAAGAATTATTGAATTTATAGTATTAAACCCAAAATCATATTTTTGTATTTTGACTTTGGTAAAAAAATAACTAAAATAGTATTATGGTGATTATATTATAAGATAGGATAGTATATGAATATTATTGAAAAATTAAAAGATTTAGAAGGACAGTACATGTTCATAAAGTGGGTCGGCGGAAATGAATATGTGAAACTAATTCAAGCAGAAGAGGATTTTTTGGAGTTTAATATTATTGATATAGACAATATGGCTTATCAGGAAACCTTAATGATAAGACCTGCATTGTTGATGGAAATAACATTAGGCGGACCTGATGTGCAAAGAGTTATTGCAGAAATATCTTGCAATATGTCTGAATAGACAAAACTATATATTAAAACTTTTACGGCTACCCTCTTCGTGATAAATAGTGCTTCCGCAAATTGCTTCTGTAATTTTTAGCGGAAATTCGCTCCCTGCATCTATTTGTTTAATTTTGTAATCTGAAGCAGAATGTTTTGGTTTTAAAATTGTATCTTTCATTTTATCAGAAGGTACATACAATGATGCAATTTCATTATCCAAAAGAGCAGCCATTTCATCATCTGTTGTTTTAGCATTACTTACAACATCAAAATAGTTACCCTTTATAGCCATAATTCTGCCGGTATATGTGCCAAGGTCATTTTCTCTGTATAAAACTTGCGGTTTAAAATTGCATCGCATAGTAAAGCTGTATTGCTGCCATAATATGTTTATAATTATTGCCGGAGCTTTTGTATCAAATTTAGCCCAAATGTTTTCAGTCGCAACATTTCTTGCCGCAAAAGACTGCTTTAAATTTTCAATCAAATCTTGTATAAACTGTGCCATATAAGCGAAAATTTCACTTGTATTTTCATTGGCATGCTGATATAAACAAAAACGTTTATACATTTCTGCAGAAATTAAAGAAACTCTTTCCTTTATTATCGGAAGACTTCTTGAAGAATTCGGATTATTAAAACTGTTATTGTAACTGTTACTCATGTATCTTCTTATATAATAATACAAATATTGTATTTTTGTGCCTATTATATCAATTTTGAAAGATTTTATAAATACTGGATTTAGAGTATTTATATTAAAAAATGTGCCCGATGGGATTCAAACCCATGACCTTCAGGTTCGGACTCTGATACTCTATTCACTGAGTTACGGGCACTTACCTTCATTATTTAATTATACCTTTTCGTTAAATATTTTCAACTATATTCAAAAAATCTTAATAATTTTTTCTATATTAAAAATGCTGAAAAACTATTGTAAAGAATAATTAAGATATGTAAATTTATTATTATATTTAAAGTAGCTTAAAACGTCATGAATACTCTGTTTTATAATGTTAAGCAAAATTTATCAAATTGAAATTATTGTTTGTAAAATGTTTTATATATATTAGGTATAGTAATAAACAAGAAAAGAAGAAGAGAACTTTATGATAAAAATATATCCTGAAATGCCTGATGCGAGTGGTTTTTCGTTTTATCCTCCATCATTTAAAAAAGGTTCACCAGAAGATGCCTGCCTTCGACATGCTGATTGTAAGGATGTTGATATATTTACTTTACAAAGAATGAATGAGAAAATGCAAAAAGTTAAAGACTCTTCATCTGCGTATAATGAAATGGCTGAACTTGCAAAATTATCAACTATCCGTGCAGAATTAGAAAACAGGTGTAATTTAATAAAAGATGATAAATCAAAGGCTAAATGTTTAGAAATAGTTGATAAAGCAGAAAATAGCAGCTATGAATATTATAAATATAAATCTGAGTTAAGTAAAAAAATATATAACATATTGGATAAAAAACAAGACCCGATACGTATGGTGTTGGACGCAAAATTATGGGAACAAGAACAATCAATAGAAGCATCTAAAGGTTTAGACCCAACAACAAATTTTGATGATTTAATGCAGCGTAATTCTTCAGATGATGCTATGCTTTCTCCTGTTTCAGGAAATAAAATTGAAATAACAGAAGAAGATTTTAAAAGTTTATTATCTGAATCAAAACAGTATAAAGATGGTCTTAATGAAGAAGAATTAAAAAAATACAATAAATTTTTATCACAAATAAAAAGAAAACCTGATGGAAGTATTGATATTAATGATATAAAAACGTGTAAATCTTTTCTATATTTTAATAAATTAGTAAAAAGTAACGGTAATATAAAAAAATCGCGAGGCTTTGATGAAAATTCAGAAATATTAGGTAAATATGCAGATAAAAATCGTGAATTAACTGAACTTTATGATAATCCTTCGACTCCTGATAGTTTTCGAAGCGCAATTAATATGTTTAGTTTTAATATACATCGTGATCACTCAGTAATGATGACACCTGAAATTCTTGAACAGACAAAAGACTTGCAAAATGAAATGTATAGAGATTTTATCCAAAAACATAACATATCAAAAGAAGAATTGTCTATTATTAGAGTAATCCAAAAAGAAGGTTCTTCCACAGCTTATGAAAGTTATGAAGATAAAGATAGTGGCTCTTTTTGGAAAAAAGATGTAGTTATTTACAGTAATGATAGGAGAAAAGATTTTAATATGCCAAAATCTTCTACTGTTATGCACGAGTTGTATCATGTAATGCAAGCTGTACCTGGTGGTGGTTCAAGAAATCACGATATTATGGAACTTTGTGCTTCATTAGATACATTAGTAAGAAATGATGAATTATATAAAAAAGCAAAAAATATTCCGATAGAGAGTGAAGTTACATATGATAATCCTATAAAATTTAATATAGAGAAAGATGGAGAAGTTGTTGAACAGAAAGAAATAAATCTTGGTCAAATAGCTAATAAATTTAGGGAAATAATGCAAAAAAATAATTTTTCATCTTATGAAGAAGCAGTAATGTCGCCTGAAGGCAGGGCATTTCTTGAACAAAATTTCTTAAATATGAATGAAGATGGATATGATATTGAATCGGTATTATAAACTTGCTTTCTTGTACCAATTCTTATTAAATGAAGCTGCTAAATTTTTTGATTTTGCATATGCCAATAAATCCCTTTTTATTTCAGGGGCTAAAATATACATTGTAATAATGTTTGGAATTGACATAGAAATCATCATTGCGTCCGTAATATTAATAACAGAACTCAAATTCATAACAGAACCAATGATAATGAATGAGCAATATATAAATTGGAATGTCAAAGTTCTTTTTCTTCCTTCTCCAAACATAAAATTCCATGCTTTTTGTCCGTAGTATGCCCAAGAAATAATTGTTGAAAGAGCAAACAAAATTACAACAACGGCAAGTATATAAGGGAAAATCGGAAGTACTGTAGAAAAGGCCTCAGAGGTCATTTGTACACCTGATATTCCTGCTCCTGAATGATAAGTATTTGTAATTGTAATAACAAAAGCTGTGAGCATACACAACAATCCTGTCAAAAACGGCTCAATTAGTGAAACAAAGCCTTGTGATACAGGCTCATTTGTTTTAACTGTTGCATAAGCTATCGGTGCAGAACCTGTTCCGGCTTCATTCGATTGTACGGAACGTCTAAGTCCCATAATAATTGTTCCAAATATTCCGCCTGCAACTGCTTCAGGGAAAAATGCCTGTTTTAAAATAACCATAATCGCATGCGGAATCAGTGTAAAATTAGCAACGATTACAATTAAACCTGATATTATGTATATTGCACACATAAACGGAACTATTTTTTCTGTAACCTTTGCTATGCTTTTTATTCCGCCTACAACGATTAGTCCGACAACAATAGCAACTGTTAGTCCGATAATCCAATTCTGTCCGTAAAAAAAGCTGTTTTGACCGCCTGTTATATCAACAAACTGTTGAGCAGTTTGATTTATTTGAATCATGTTTCCGCCGGTTAAACCGCCACATATACAAAGCACAGCAAAAAATACAGATAGAGGTTGTCCCAGCCAGCGTAATTTTTTTCTTGTTAAACCATGTGCCATATAGTGCATCGGACCGCCTGAAATTGAACCGTCTAAGTTAAAACGTCTGTATTTTACAGCCAAAGATGCTTCTACAAATTTTAATGACATACCCAAAATTGCACCTACTAAAATCCAAAAAGCTGCACCCGGACCGCCAAGTGAGATAGCTATTGCAACACCCGCTATGGAACCTAAACCAATAGTTCCTGAAAGTGCAGTTGCTAATGCTTGAAACGATGATACTTCGCCGTTTTTATCATCTGAGTTGCTGTTGGGTTTTCTTAAAATATCTATTGAATGTTTAAATCCCCAAATAGCAATACCCCTCAAATAGATAGTGAAAAATAAGCCCGCAAAAAGTATCCAAAATATTATTATAGGAACTTCTGTTCCGCATATTGGAATAGGATAGAATACAAGATTTGCTATTCTATCGGAAATCGGAGCAATATATTTATCTAATGTAGCATCAATATTAAATGCAAAACAGCTCTGGTTTTTTAATAATAAAATCATTAGTAATAGTAGTAATCTTTTCATTTATAAATCCTAACTTCATCTATCTATATTTACGACGTGGTTATAACACGTCAATTATACCAAAAACAATGCTATTTACATAGTAAATCAATAACGTTATTAAGATAATTGTCGGCACAAATACTATTATCATAAGTTTTAACGGTATTGTAACAATTTCTTAATATTTTATTACAATGACTTTTAGGCATATTAGTTATTTTAATTAAAATACTTTTTATTTCATCCACGTTTGATTCTACTAAAAATCCATTTTTGTTATTTTTTATAATACCATCAACGCCATCATTTATTGTCCCGATTGTAATACAGCCGCAACCCATCGCCTCTAAATAAACTTGTCCAAAAGTTTCTTTTGTACTTGGCAAAATAAAAATATCCGATTTTTTCATAATAGATAAGGCTTCTGCATTAGTTTTTCTTCCTAAAAAATGAATATTTGATTTCGCTATTTTTTTTGATTTTTCTAATTCAGGTCCATCACCAATAATTTTCAGATTCAAATGCGGTAATTCATTAATAGCCAAAATCAATTTATCAATATTTTTTCTTTTTATTAGATTTGCACAAGTAACGATATTTTTGTAGGATTTAAATTTTCTCAAAATAGGTTTAAAGTTTATTCCGCTTTCGCACAAAAAAGTTTTGTCTGCGTATTGAGGATAAAAACTCAAGAAATTTTTTCTAAGAATTTGGCTTCTGCAAGCAATGCCTAATGCATTATTGTATGCAATTTCCATTTGTTTTTTGAAATATATTGAGTATAAGGGATTTGTTAAAACTTCAATATCGGAATTATGTACTGCACATATAGTTTTGCCATTTAATTTGTTTGAAAAAATAATTCCTGATGGCATGTGCGCAATAATTACTTCGTAAAAAATGTTTGGAATTTTTCTTTTAACATCGAACAAAAATGGTGATAAATAATTCACGTTGAAAATATTTTCATACCATCCGGTTTTATAGATTCTTTTATTTCGTAAAATAGAATTTAATATAAAATTTGGTTTTAAAACCGTAACATTGTGTCCATTATTTTCCCAATGCTTGACGAAATTTAATAAAGTTTTTGGTGTAGATTGTTCTTTTTCTAGAATAACCGGATATAAATCTGTAATAAAAAGAATATTCATAACTTTATGTAAACGCAAGTTTTATACTTCATGCCTGCCTTCTATTGCTTTTGCGATAGTAATTTCATCTGCAAATTCCAAATCAGTTCCAACAGGCAGACCAAATGCGATTCTTGAAATTTTTATACCGAATGGTTTAATCAGTTTGGACAAATATAAACTTGTAGCTTCTCCTTCAACAGAAGGACTGAGAGCCAAAATTAATTCTTTTACGTTTTCATCAGTCAGTCTGTTCAACAGTTCTTTAATTCGAATATCATCCGCTCCAATACCGTCTATTGGAGAAATTAAACCTTGAAGTACATGATACAAGCCCTTGTATTCATTAGTTTTTTCAATCGCAATTAAGTCTTTTGTTTCTGCGACAACACATATTGTGCTTCTATCTCTTGACGAAGATGCACAAATTTCACATGGAGTAGTTGAAGACAAATTATAACAAATTTCACAGGTAACTGTATTTTGTTTTGCTTCAATGACTGACTTTGCAAATCTTTCGACTTCCGAAACAGGCATCTTCAACAAGTAAAATGCCATTCTTTGAGCAGACTTTGGTCCTACTGACGGAAACCGTTGAAATTGCTCGATTAATGTTGCTATTGATTTTGGATAAAGCATTAGAATAAACCCGGAATACTTATTCCGCCTGTTATAGCTTTCATTTTAGCTTCCATTTCTTTTGAAGCCTTTTCGCTTGCTTGTTTAATAGCAGTTGTAATAACATCTTCAAGCATTTCTAAAGTATCATCATCAACTGATTCGGGATTTTCAGGATTAATAGCTTCCTTTGCTAATTTAATAGCTTTAAATTTTCCTTGTCCGTCACAAGTTGCAATAACGTGGCCTGTTTCAGCAGTATATTCAGTTTGAGCTAATTCTTCTTGTGTTTGTTGTAATTTTTTTTGTATAGTTTGAGCTTTTTGCATCATTTGCATCATATTCATTGTACATTCTCCTTTTATGACGTTTTATGTATATTTATTGTAATTCTTCAGAAAATATTATACAATAAAATTATGGAATTGAAAACATATCTAAACGAAAGTTTTAAAATGGGGCATTTGATGAGGTGGACATTTATGCCTTTAGGTGTTTACGTTTCTCCAATGAAATTTTATTCAAAAAAAGGTCAGGACGACAAATATAAATCTATGATAATGAAGGCTTGCAATGAGTGGGAAAAAGCAAGTTTGGGGAAAGTTAAGTTTAGATTTGTAACAAGTTTATTGGAATCGAATATTAATGTTGAGTGGCGCAGAATTGACAGAAAAGCATTAGGACATTGTCAATTTAATTACGACGGAAGCAATCGTCTTTATGGAGCCGAGGTTTCCATTGGTTTATCAGATGGGGTTATTTGTCAGCACTATATGGCAGATGGCGAAGTCTATCATACAATTTTGCATGAGTTCGGACATGCTTTAGGATTAGGTCATAGTCCATACAATTCAGATATTATGTACACTCCGCATAAATATGGTATTGTAAGTCTTTCAAAGCGTGATATAAGGACGATTCAGTGGCTATATAAGCTAAATCAGGGAACGACAGTAAATGATATGGTTACTAAATATAAAATAGGTTCACAAAATCCTGATGAGATAATAACAAAATATATGATGCAAAATAATCCTTCCGAATTTGATAAAGTAACGGAATCTTTATTAAATTCGGAAAAGAAAGATTTATTGGTTGAACAACAAAATATAGGTGATTTAAAGAAGTATAATTTGCTGCATCAAAATATAAAATTATCTGATGATGTTATGCGCTACTTGGGTAAAAAATCTGATAAATAGTTTGACTAATTTTAATTTGTAGTATAATAGTGTTGATAGATTAATAAATATACATATGTGTAGTTAATAAATGAAGGTTTATGCTATGAGTATTCAGGAATGGTTTGATAAGAGAAAAGAAGCTCAAATTGAACGCAGAACGTTAGAGACCAGAATAGAAAATGTAAGTTTTCCCGGACTATGGACAAAATGTGTTCATTGCGGAGCTCAAATAACAAATAAAGATTTACAAGAAAATATGATGGTGTGCCCTGAGTGTGATTATCACTTTAGAATTGGTGCAAGAGAAAGAATAGAACAGTTGTTTGATAAGAACACTTTTAACGAACTGTTTACTGACGTGCTTCCTGCAGATCCTTTAGAATTTGTTGATACAGAAAGTTATAAAGACCGACTTGTAAAAGCAAAAGAAAAAACAAATTTGAATGATGCCGTTGTTACGGGTATTGGAGAAATAAACGGTTATAAAGTAGCAACTGCCGTTATGGATTTTGATTTTATGGGTGGTTCTATGGGAAGCGTTGTTGGAGAAAAAGTTACAAGAATCATGGAAGAGGCAATAGCACATAAACTCCCAATGTTAGCGATAACTTCATCAGGCGGAGCCAGAATGCAGGAAAGTGCTTTAAGTTTAATGCAGATGGCAAAAACTTCTTGTGCTTGCGCAAAAATGGATTTAGAAAAAATCTTATATATTTGTCTTTTGACAGAACCTACTTTTGGCGGAGTAACTGCCAGCTTTGGTACCTTGGGTGATATTATTATTGCAGAGCAAGGAGCAAGAATAGGTTTTGCGGGCAGAAGAGTTATAGAACAGACTCTTCATCAAAAACTGCCGTCAGGATTTCAAACCGCAGAATATCTTTTAAAATTCGGTCAAATTGATGTTATTGTTAAACGTAAAGAATTGAAAACTAAACTTTCAAAGTTACTTGAGTTGCATGGTTATTCAACTGTTGAAACTTGTGATAAAAATGAAAATAATGAGGTAAAATAATGTTTGAGTTTGAAAAATCTTTAACTGATATACAAACAAAAGTAGCAGAATTAAAAAAAGTAAGTTCGGAGTCTGGCATGGATTTAAGTAACGAAATTGAAAAATTTGAACAGCAAGCACAAGAGTATAAACAAGAAATATACAAAAATTTAAAACCCTCTGAAAAATTGCAGATTGCACGTCATGCGAACAGACCTTCATTTTTAGATTACGTTAACTATATGTGTTCGGATTTTATTGAAATGCATGGCGACAGAGAAGGAACTGACGACCGAGCAATAATAGGCGGTGTGGCTAAATTAGGCGATTATAATGTAATGTTGGTTGGCACTCAAAAGGGTTCTACTACAAAAGAAAATCTTGAATATAATTTTGGTATGCCTCAACCTCAAGGTTACAGAAAAGCAATGAGATTATTTAATCATGCTAATAAATTTAATTTGCCGATAATAACGTTAATAGATACTCCGGGTGCTTATCCGGGTGTAACGGCTGAACAAACAGGTCAAGGTATAGCTATCGCTCAAAATTTACGGGATATGGCTAAACTGGATGTTCCTGTTATTGCAGTAATAACAGGTGAAGGTTGTTCGGGCGGTGCTTTAGGTTTGGCTGTTGCAAATGATGTAAAAATGCTTGAATATGCTTATTATACAGTTATTTCGCCTGAAGGTTGCGCATCTATTTTATTCAGAGATTCTGCGCAGGCTTCTGTTGCTGCTGATGCATTAAAGATTACGGCAGATGATTTATTAGATTTAGGAATTATTGACAGTTGTGTAAAAGAGCCTTTAGGCGGTGCTCATAATAACAAATCCGAAATGGCAAAAACTCTTCAAAAAGAATTAATTGCAACATTAAAAAAATTATTAAAACTATCTCCGGACAAATTAAAAGAACAAAGATACAAAAAATATCGCAGTATGGGTTGTATTTTAAATGGATAAATATTACGAATTGATACTTTCTATAAATCCAAATATGTCAGATATAATTACTGATGTTTTATTTGAATCATTTGATTGTGAAGGAGTTGTTGAGTCAGAAGAAAGTTATAAGGATTTAGAAATGGTATCTTCTACAAATGGTATTTTAAAAGCATTTATCAGAGGCGATAAGCCTGATTTTTTTAATATACTAAGCAATCAAAGAAAACTATTTTTGGATAGAGGATTAACCGAAGAGGATTTAGGCACTTGGGAGTTTACTGTTACGGAAAAAGAAAATCAAGATTGGTCAAAAAAATGGAAAGAAAAGTGGAATGTAACTCATGTAAGTGAAAAAATTACGGTAGTGCCTACATGGATAGATTATACACCTCAATCTGAGGATGAAATAATCATAAAATTAGACCCCGGTTGTGCGTTCGGTACAGGAACTCATCAAACCACTCAACTTTGTATGAAGGCTTTAGAAAAATATTTTGTTAAAGGTCAATCAATGGCGGATATTGGTATGGGTTCAGGTATATTATCAATACTTGCAAAAAAAATGGGCGCAAGTGAAGTATATGGTTGTGATAATGATGAAACAGTTATTGACGTAGCAAAAGAAAATGCAAAATTAAACGATGTAAATTGTGTATTTGAACTTGGTAGTGCAGATAAAATTAAAAATATGAAATTTGATTTTGTGTGCGCAAATATACTACATAATGTTTTGTTTGATATAATGGGTGATTTAAAATCATTAATGAAAGATTCTGCGAAAATGAGTTTAAGCGGTATTTTACAAGAAAAATCCGATATTGTATTAGAAGCTGTAAAACGAGAAAATTTAAAGGTTATTGAAGAAATTAAACAAAATCAGTGGACATCTTTTGTCGTACAGAAAAATATATAAAAAATCATAAAAGAGGATAATCATGGGACATAATGAAAAAACAGCAATAATAATTCCTGCAAGATACGGTTCAACACGCTTGGAAGGCAAACCTTTATTAAAAGTAAATGATAAGCCGATAATTCAATGGGTTTATGAAAAAGCAGCGAATGTTAAATCTGCAGATTGCGTAATCGTTGCAACTGATGATGAACGTATATATAATGCCGTAAAAAGTTTTGGCGGGCAAGTTGAAATGACATCAACTTCTCATAAATGCGGGACTGATAGAATTAAAGAAGTTGTTGACAAATATGAAGATTTTGAATTTATTGTTAATCTTCAAGGTGATGAGCCGATGATTAAAGTCGAAAATATTGAATTGGTTATTGATGGGGTAAAAAATTATAAAGCGGATATTTCTACATTAATCAGACCGATAGATGATGAAAACGAAATTAATAACCCAAACTTAGTAAAATGTGTTATTGATAATCAAGGATATGCTCTGTATTTTTCACGTTCAAAAATTCCGTTTGAACGAAAGACTAATCCTGCACCTTTCTATGGTCATGTCGGTATTTACGGATATACCAAAAATGCTCTTACCCTTATGACTAATGCTGAACAAACTTCGTTAGAAATCGCTGAAAGTCTTGAACAACTAAGAGCTTTGCAAATGGGTTTAAGAATTAAAACAGCTATTGTAAATGATAAGCCGTTGGGTATTGACACACTTCAGGATTTTGAAGAATTTAAAGAACTCATGACCAAATAATTGTAATGATAGTATTTTCCTAAAAATACAAAATTTTGCTTGCAATTATTTTATTATTATATTAAGATATATTTATAACATAAGTTTATATATAATTTGTGTTATACGAATAGATATTATAGTTAAAGAGGATAAAAGGTACGATTCATGACAGAAGCAGAAGTACAAAACGAAACTGAAGATCGTCAATGCATATTGGTTGCAGATGATGAAGCAAGTATAAGAAGAATATTAGAAACAAGATTAAAAATGGTAGGCTATGATGTTGTTGTAGCAGAAGATGGTGAAGAAGCTATTAATGAGTTTAACAAATGTAACCCTGATTTGGTAGTTTTAGATGTAATGATGCCAAAAGTTGATGGCTATGGTGTAACAAGAGAAATCAGACGCACATCTGATGTTCCTATTATTATCTTAACAGCATTAGGTGATGTTTCTGAAAGAATTACCGGTTTGGAACTTGGTGCTGATGATTATGTTATCAAACCCTTTAGCCCAAAAGAACTTGAAGCTCGTGTGAAAGCTGTTTTAAGAAGAACAGGAACTCATGAAACTATGGTTCATACCGGTAAAGTTGCAAAAAATGTTGTTTCTATCGGTAATATAAAAATTGATACGGCAAGACGTCAAGTTTTCCGAAAAAATGAAAGAATCAGATTGACAGGCATGGAATTTAGTTTGTTGGAATTATTGGTTAATAATTCCGGTCAAGCATATTCAAGAAATGAAATTTTACAACATGTTTGGGCTTATCCGCCTGATCATAGAATTGATACTCGTGTAGTTGATGTTCATATTTCAAGATTACGTTCAAAATTAGAAACTGATCCTGCTAATCCTGAATTAATCCTTACTGCTCGTGGTATTGGTTATATGTTTCAGAGAATTAACTAATATTTGTAGTTTATGATTTTACAAATTTTAGGTCAGTTAAATAGTTATAACGAAATTTGCACAAATTTAATTAACAGATTTGTGCAAATGTTTTTTGTTCCTGAATTTTTAGTTGAACCTATTTCTGAAAGCATTAGTTTAATACCATTTTTATTTTTAATTTTTGTCATTATTGAAATTATAGAAAACTATTTTTCTGAAAAAATACAGGAAATTTCTATAAATTCTAAAGTTTATGGGCCTTTAATCGGTAGTTTAATTGCAATAATTCCTCAATGCGGTTTTTCGGTTATAGCGACTATTCTGTATACAAAACGGTATATAACTGTCGGAACACTTATTGCAGTTTATTTGGCTACAAGTGATGAAGCTATTCCTATATTATTATTAAATCCTGATAAATTTTCAATGATTATTCCAATTCTTGCGATTAAATTATTTATTGGAATATTTTTTGGATATTTGTTTGATTTTATTTTTAAATCTAATTTGAAATTTCTCAATAGTGAAGTTATTATTGATGAAAGCGGTTGTTGCCATAATAAGATACATTCAACTATTAGAACTTTATTTGTTCACCCTTTAAAACATACATTTAACGTGTTTGTGTTTATTCTTTTAGTCAATACATTTTTGAGTATTGGAATAACTAAATACGGAAATATTATTAGTGGATTTTTTGATATTAATAGATATTTTCAAGTATTGTTATCTTCTTTAATAGGCTTAATTCCAAATTGTGGTGCTTCAGTACTGATAGTTATGTTATACTTAAAAAATGTATTAAGTTTTAGTGCATTAATATCAGGATTATCTTCAAATGCGGGTTTAGGATTGTTAGTTTTATTTAAGAATAACAGTTCAGTAAAAAATTCTATATTTATAACTTTTATGCTATTTGTAATATCTTGTTTTGTAGGAATGTGTTTACTGGTATTCACATAAAAACTTTGTAGTAAAATATTAATATGACAAGACAGTTTCAATTTTATATTGTTCCGACACCGATAGGTAATATAAAAGATATTACTTTAAGAGCGATAGAAGTTCTAAAAGAGGTAGATATTATTGCCTGTGAGGATTCTCGCGTAACGCAAAAATTATTGAACCATTATGATATTAAGACAAAAACTATATCTTATCATAAGTATAATGAATATGAAAAAGTTTCTGTAATATCTGATTTATTGAAGAGCGGCAAAAAAGTTGCATTGGTTTCAGATGCCGGCACTCCGTTAATTTGTGACCCGGGGTCAATTCTTTTGCAGGAATTAAAGAAAAATAATATAAAAATTACAGCATTACCCGGATCGTGTGCAGTTTCTACTTTTTTATCTCAAGTGCCACGAAATGGTGAAGAGTATAAATTTATTGGTTTTTTACCAAAAACGGATAAGCAGATACGCGATATTTATAGTAAGAACAGAAATGACAATTTAGTTTTTTATGATTCCCCAAACAGGCTTGTAAAATCTTTGAAAATCATTCAAGAAATAAGTCCAGATGTTAAAGTAGCTGTTGGCAGAGAATTAACAAAATTATTTGAAGAAATTGTAATTGACAGTATTGAGAATGTTATAAATCATTTTTCAGAAGAAATTAAAGGTGAAATTGTCGTAATGATTTTTGCAAGTAATGATAAAGAAAATGTTACTATAAAAGAAAAAATTGATATTTTAAAAGATAGAGGATTCAAACCCAAAGATATATCAGAAATTTTGTCAGCGTTATATGATGTAAATAAGAACGAAATAAAATCAATATTGTATTAATGATAAAAGAATATAGTCAAATGAATATACCCGATTTCCCGCAAGGCTTATAAATCCTTGTCCACCATGAACGTAAAACACTTGTCTATACTGAATTTATTTGACTACTTTTTCCAAAATCTTTGATTTTGTGAAAAATGTCCGGTTTCCCGCAGGGTCTATAGCAAGGAACAGATTCTGAACAGCAAGAAAACTACGTGCAAATGCACTTGTTTTCTACGTTTTCAGAATGACACATGAAGGTACGTTTTCAGCACGACAAAATTGTTTTACCTACAACTTTGGACTATTGTTTTGCCGGCATTAGGAGTAGAATTAGGCCAACCTAATTGTTTTGATTCGTTATTATTACATATACCTTCTTTACCATACACATCAATATAAACATGTGTATAATAATCCATATTACCAAAATCCATTATCCATTTTCCGCAAGTATCACCATCTTTAAGACAATGATCTGGAAAAGATTCTATATATGAATCCAAATAATAAGCTGCAGGTGTTATACCATTTTTTGTTACACCTAACTTAAACAAATCTATACCAATTCTTTGTTTTCCATTTTGAGGCCCGTCAATATCAACATATATAACTCCGCAAGTAGGGGCACTATCACTAGAATAACCTTGTAATAGATTACAAGTACCACTTTTTCCTTCATAGCTAATGCTTGCACCATTAGCTAAAATGGCACGGGGGTAATATGTTGAATCTAAATCGGTATTAGAATTAACTTTATTTAATGACTTATATAAAGTATTCATGCAACCATTAGTAGAAATACCTCTACAAAGTGTATTAGTACATCCACAATTTTTTTGTAATTTCAAAAATTCAGTAATTCTGTTAAAATAACGTGCAGAATAAGCATATTCATCAGCATCATTAGTAAACCAATTTTCAACCGGTCCGTATTTTATTAATGCAGCGTTGTGGGCTTGGCTTAGTTCTGCATAAACCTTTTTAAATTTTGTAACTTTTTCTTGGTCGCTTACTGATTTATTCAAATTCGGAATCGCAAGGGCTGAAATAATACCTATTATCCCTATTACGATAAGAATTTCTGTTAAAGTAAACGCAACTGATTTCTTTATATTTCTCATTATTTTAACCTCATATTATTTAATGTGGTTAGTATAGCATATTACTTCTACTCATGCAATACATTAGCTTGGAAGTTTATCCCCTATTTCTATTTAGGGTACAAGGTGAAAACATATATCGGTTAAATAATATCTAATCCTTATAATATTCGTATTTCTTGCTATTTTGAGTTTGGTTTGGAGTTGAATTCATAGTTTCAACCATAACAGTTGAAAAATTAGATAAATCATTTACTTTATAAACTTTTCCGCCCGTTGTTTTTGCAAGACAGCTTAACCCGTTACTAAACCAGCCATTTACCAATACAACATCAATATGAACATCGTTTCGCTTACTCATTAAATTTTTTGCAAAAGCGCATGGGTCGCCACCACAATTTTCGCCGCCATCTGTAATTAGCACAATTTTTTTAGGAGTAGTCTTATCAAAACTTGCAAAATCTTGATTTACTGCTCTGTCCAAACCGTAAACAAGAGGTGTTGAACCGCCGACAGAAACTGAATTCATTCCGCTTAATATAGTCGCAGAATTTGCTTGGATTATTGGTGATACTTGAGCTGTTGCAGAACAATATCCGCTAACTGTTCCTAAGCATTTGTCATGACCTGATACAACCTGATATTTACCATTCTTTTTTACAATTTTCTTTACTTCTGCTAATGTTGCACTATTATTTGGGTTTGAACCGTTATTGTCATGCCCGAATACTCTAAACCCTACGTAAGTTGTTCTTGGAATTTGATTAATTATCGTTTTCATAGCATTTTTTGCTTCAGCAATACAATTTGTCATGCTTCCCGAATAATCCATGACAAGCTCAATATATGGAACTTGTGTTTGATTTATTACATTTGAAGATGTATATGTTTGCGCATTATATACAGAATACGGATTAGTTTGTGTCTGAGTTTTTGATGGAGAAACAACTTTTCCGTTTGTTTTAACAACACCGGAAGTATTAACTTTATATTTTGCCGCAAAAGCCGCACATGTTGAAACCATAAGTGCCATAAGACCTAAAGTAATTATTTTTTTCATAATAAATCCTTTCACCCTTTATTATATTCTATCATAAATTTTGTGCTAAAATAAAATTACGAGGTGTTTATGATAATATTTAGTTTAGCATTCATTTTTTTAGTTTTAGGATACTTATTTTACTCAAAATATGTTGAAAGAGTTTTAGGGGTGGACGAAAACCGTAAAACTCCTGCAATAAAATATAATGATGGTGTTGACTTTGTTCCTATGCCGATTTGGAGAGTGTTTTTAATTCAGTTTTTAAATATTGCAGGCCTTGGACCGGTGTTTGGTGCAATTTTAGGTGCTGTGTATGGTCCAGTGTGTTTGTTATGGATTGTTTTTGGTTGCATATTTGCCGGCGGAGTGCATGACTTCTTTTCAGGTATGCTGTCTTTAAAATACAAAGGTAAATCTATTGTTTATTTAACAGAAAAATTATTTTGTAAATATTTTAAAATTATATTCTTAATATTCTTTGTTGGACTTTTAATTTTATTAGGTACTGTTTTTGCAATTAACCCTGCAAAAATGTTAGCAAATATTTCTCATACATCATTAAATTTATGGATTTGCGTAATATTCGGGTATTATTTTTTAACAACATTATTGCCTGTTGATAAGCTAATAGGACGTTTATATCCGTTTTTTGCTTTGTTATTAATCGTTATGACCTGTGCATTAATGTTTATGCTGATAAAATCCGGTGTTACATTCTATCCGGATTTAACTGCACTAAATTTACACCCAAATCATGCAAACATATTCCCTTTATTGTTTGTAACAGTTGCATGCGGAGCTGTAAGCGGATTTCACGCAACTCAATCCCCGATTATGGCAAGATGTTTGCCTAATGAAAAAAACGGCAGAGCAATTTTTTACGGTGCAATGGTAACTGAGGGTATAATTGCTTTAATCTGGGCAACTTTAGGTATTGCATTTTATCAACAAACAGGCGGACTTTTAAATGCAATAGATAAACTTGGTCAAGGTGGTGTTGTATCAGAAATTTCAACCGGCTTGTTAGGTCATACGGGCGGAATTTTGACAGTTTTATCAATAATTGTTTTATCAATAACATCAGGCGATACTGCTTTTCGCTCTATAAGAATTACTATCGCTGATTTTTTGCATTGGGAACAAAAAAGTATTCCAAAAAGGTTATTGTTAAGTACAATTATTCTTTCTTGCGGTGTTTTGTTAAGCAGAATTAACCTAACAACATTGTGGCAGTATTTCGGATGGGCAAATCAGGCTTTGTCTTCACTTGTTTTATGGACTGTTACTTACTACCTGATGAAGAAACACAAGAATTTCTATATAACGCTAATCCCTGCCATATTTATGACAAGTGTTGTTGTAAGTTATATTTTCCAAGTTAAAATCGGATTTAATTTAAGCTCACAAGTTTCTAATATTATCGGTATTTTAGTTTCATTATTGTTTGCCATAATATTTTTCTTAAATAAAAATCCGGATAAAAAATAATTATTACTACAAACAAATAAAATATTTTTACATTTTATTAAGTAAAAAAGTTATGCTTGCTAAAATTTTAATTTTATAGTAAATTGCAGATACAATAATATGTGCTGTTATGCGTGATAGAATATACATTTAGTTCTCAGATAATATTTTAAAGATACGATAAGGTTGATTCTATTGCAAATTTAGTACTAATTGAAGTAATAACATTTATTTGGAGGTAAATTTATGGTTAAAATTAACAGGTTTGAAAAAATGCCTTACAATAACATTATTAAAGCGAAGGATAGAGTCTTATTGAAATCAAATAATAATACTTTTGCTCCTTTAAACCAACTAAAAGCAGATGTATTTGAACGCAGTACGAAAAACTTAGACAATAGTAAAAAAACAGTAAACTTTTCCGGCAATGATGTAATTACTCCGTTAGATATTTATGACAAAGAAGGAAACGTAATAGCAAAAAAATTTATTAAAAAGGATAAATCAGGGGAAAAAACAATAGGAACTTTAATTTTGAATTTTGATAAAAATAAGAAATTACTTTCATCAAAAGGTAGTGTTCATGGATGCTCTCTATCAGAATTAATTAATGAAGCTGAAAAATATGTAAAGATGACGAAAGATGGTTATTACCTAGCTTAATTAACAAGAAAGAAAATATTTTATATATTTCCTTTCTTTAGTTCGTTTCTAAAATGTTCCCGTATCTCTGTAATAGCTTTTATAGTAAGCACAATTTTTTGAATACTCTCATGCCAGCCAATATAAGCACATGTAGGGTGCAGCATCTGTATCGGATTATCCGGATAATCTCTGCATATTGACGGTCTGTTTTCATAATCCGAACATTTATTATCTTCCGTTACTTTATTACAATGGTAATAGTAAACTTTTTCACCTGTTTCATTTATTAAATCAACATACAATTTAAATTGTTTCTCAGCTTCACTTTCATCATTATATGGTGTAAATACTGATATAAATTCTTTTGCATATTTATCACCATTTAAAGATTTTTGCAATAATTCAGTCGGTGAAAATTCACTTATAGCTAATCTGCAACATGCACCACACATTTTGCAAGAATAATTATTTCGCCTTTCTTTGATTAGTTTTCTTTGCAAATTTAAATGCGTTTCAACTTCAACATTCAAATAATTATCAATTTCTTCATGCTTTAGTTGATTAATTTCGCCTTGCATTGTGTTTAATACAGTAACAAATATTTCCCTGTATTGTTTTATTAAATTTTCATAATGTTCTTTTAATTTATCCATACATCTAATATTGTAACATAAACTGATTTATATTTTATATTTTATGTTATAATGTCTTTATGAAAATTTCTGATATATATAATAATAAAACTTCTTTACCTTTGTCTTTTGAGGTTTTTCCGCCTAAAGGTGATGAAATTGATAGTAAAATCGATAGATTAATTGATGAATTGAATATTTTAAAAAAATTCAACCCAAAACTTGTTTCCGTAACTTATGGTGCAGGCGGTTCTAATAGAGATACTTCATTTGAAATCGTTAATCGTTTAAAGGCTGATGAATTTAACGTAATGCCGCATTTTACTTGTATATGTACAAAAAGAAGTACAATAAGGGCTCATTTTAATGAATTGCAAAAAATGAATATTGAAAATGTTTTAGCTTTACGTGGGGACGAACCCAAAGATAATAAAATATGCTATATGGACTTTAAATATGCAAATGAATTGGTTGAATATTTAAAATCTTTTACCGATTTTTCTATTGGTATTGCAGGTTATCCGGAAGGTCATATTTCTGCACCCGATTTAAATACTGACATTTTAAATTTAAAGAAAAAAGTCGATGCAGGTGGGGATGTAATTTTTACACAGTTATTCTTTGATAATAGTAAATTTTATAATTATTTAGAATTATTAAAACGTAATAATATAAATATCCCTGTTGTAGCCGGTATTTTACCGATTTCCAGCTATGCACAGTTAGATAAAATGTTATCTCTTGCAAAAGTAACCATTCCTGATGCCTTATTATCAAAAATAGAAAAGTTTAAAGATAACAATGATTATATTAAAAAATTAGGCATTGAATACGCTACAAACCAATGTTTAGATTTAATTAAAAATAATGTTGACGGATTACATTTTTACACATTGAACAAATCTTATTCAACCGCAAAAATTTTAGAAAATATTAATCTTTAAATTAATTATCTTTTAATTTATACTTTAAGACAGAATTTGAGCCTTGCGCAGATATATAAAGAGTGTTATTTGTCAAATGCAGCCCGTACGGTTTAGAAATATTTCCTATCAAAACCGTTACAACGCCATATTTACTTATTTTTAATACATTATTATTCAAATAATTAGCCACATATATGTTTTCATAATTATCAATAGCTATATCAATCGGACCGTTAATCCTTTTATCAGAAGAAAGTATTAACCTTTCTCCATTTGGCAAAATTTTTACGATTGTATTATTGACATAACAAGCTACATACAAATTGCCGGATGAATCAGCAGTTAGCCCGGTCGGTCCCTGTAAATTATCATATAAAACATAATTTTGAGGAAAATATTCCGTTGAAGATAATTTATTTGAAGTCGAATATTGCTTTAATGAATTATAATTACTAATTTTAGAATTTTTAATTAATTCCTGCGCTTTGTCGTAAGATTGTGCATCTGACGGAATTAACGAAGCATACTTAATAGTTAAATCGTGTTTTTCAAGTTTTTGAGCAATTTCTGCGGCTTTAAGTAATGCATCATAATCTTTAGGATTTCTCACAACCAACTGTTGAAAAGTTGTCAGTGCTAAATCATTCTGATTCAAATATTCATACAAATTACCAAGATTGTAATATGCATCAACATAATCAGGACTGATTTCAATAGCTCTTTTAAAGTACAATATAGCCTCTTTGTATTGACCTAATTTATATGAATCAATACCTTTATTATATTCCAGTCGCGCTTCATTTGTAACTACACCGGCTTGCACAGTTAATTGAATAGCAAACAGGATTATGGACAATATTGTAATTAATCGTTTCATATTACTATATACTGTTAAGTGCCTCTATTAATTTTTGATGTTGTTCGGCAAATTCTTTACCTCTTGATTCAATAGCCATTTTTAATATTTCCGGCAAATCAATCGAATTAAGTTCTTTATAATTATTAGGTAATCTTAGCGACCAATTTGCATCTCCTGAAGTTCCCGGAGTATTGTAAGTTTCTTTAATATTAAAGAAATCAGTAAAGAACATTTGCAAATTTTCAGCCTTAGATGAGAAAATTTCAACTAATTTTATTTTTGTTAAAAATTCTGCATCTTGAGTTAATTTAACAATTATATCATCTTTATTATCTGAATCTTTAAATAAATCTTCAACTAATGCCTTTGCGTGAAGATAACCTTCGTGAGTATTAATCATTGAATCTGCCCAAACAGAAATTGGTCTGTTGTCATGTGTACCAACCATTGTCCAACATTTTTCAGTAATATTTTTGTGCCTGTATGGGTGTTCTTCTTCTTGCGGTACAACAAATTGAGTTAAACGCATTCCAAGAAGTTTATACATTTTTAAAACTTCTGCAACAGGATTTGTAAGAGTTCCAAGGTCTTCACATACAATGAAATTTTTACTTAAACCTTCTTCTTTTGCTGCTTCAATAACAATTTTTTCAATCAATCTTCCATACATTTTTATTTGTTTTTTTGATAAGTTTTTAACTCTTTTTTCTTTATCTGCTTCTACTTCTGTATTCAAGTTTTCTTCTGTAATAAGCGCAAATTTAGATAAGAACGGGTGTTCAGGAGATGAATATAACCTACCTGCACCTTCTTCAATTTTTGGTTTGCAGCCTGCTTTATAAACCCAAGGGTCAATTAAACCGACAATATGGTCAATTCTCACACCACCCTGATTTTCGCGGAACATTTTTTTGAATAATTCTTTCATAAGTAATCCGCCTTCACCGAGTGTACCGTCTGCATTAAACATACATTCAGGATTCATAACAGGGAAACCCCATGCCTGTCCGTCTTCAGAAAAATAATCCGGAGGACAACCAAGCATCCAACCATCTAAGAAATATTGTTGATAAGCCCAAATATCTCTATCTGAAAATGCTACTTGTCTGTCGGCTATCATTTTTATTTTAAATGAATCAGCGTATTCCTTTGTTTCCTCTGATTGTTTATTTAATACGAATTGACAAAATTTATAAAAATCAATTTCTTTTGAATATTTATTTTCAATTTCTTCTATTCTTTTTGCATATGCCAGTTTTTCTTCAATATTTTGCGGATTACACAATTTTTTATCTGTTTCTGATTTCCAAAGAGGCCAGTAATCATTTCCGTTTTCAACTGATAACGCCTGATATAGCGCATCTTTATCCAACCATTTTGAATTATCGTGTTTATATATTTCAAATTGTTTTTTTAATTTTTTTAGCGAATTTGAATTTACAAAATTATTGTATGCTTCATTTAATGCTTCATCATGCCTTCTGTAAGCATAAGAAAATGCTGTTCTGTTCGTATTCTTATTTGGATTTTCATTTACTATTGAGTCAAATGTTTCTTTGGAAAGAATACTGTGCCATTCTTTAGTCGTTAATTGTTTTAAATCTATAAATAAAGGATTACCGGAAAATATAGTGCTTGTATATGGTGAACTGTCGCAAGATTTTAATTTTCCGTTTGGACCAAGTTGTATTGATGTGAATACATTTGATATATATTCAATTAGATTTTTAGCTTCAGTTGAATTATATGTGCCGTATGCAGTATCTTCTAATGCATTATCAGGGAAACTGCTGCCATGCATAATTAACGAAAATTGTTTTTTACCCAATACCTTTAGCGCATCTTTAATTATTTTTTTTGTTTTTTTGTCCTCTAATTGAACCATATTATCCTCCTATATCCTTCTTTTATTTATATATTATCATAATAATTAATTATTATACGGAATGTTACCATATCTTAAAAAAGATTTAACTGAGGTTCCATAACTTCAAGTTCTCTTTTATGTTTTTTATTTGCTAAATTTTTTGAATATGATTTTTGTAAATTGTGCATTATTTCATTGGCTCTATATATAACTTGACTTGGCAGTCCTGCCATTTGCGCAACTTGAATACCATAACTTTTACTTGCACCGCCTTGAACAATTTTTCTTAAAAATATAATCTTACCGTTTTCTTCTGAGATAGTTATTCTATAATTTCTTATTTGCGGATAAGATTCTGACATAACGTTTAACTCATGGTAGTGCGTTGCAAAAATACATCTTGCTTTTAGAGTATTAACAATAAATTCCGCAACAGACCATGCAATAGCAACACCGTCATAAGTTCTTGTTCCTCTGCCAATTTCATCTAACAAAATTAAACTTTTAGAAGTCGCTGAATTTAGAATATATGCTGTTTCAATCATTTCGACCATAAAAGTTGATTGTCCGAGGGTTAAATCATCGCTTGCACCGACTCTTGTAAATATTTTATCAACAACGCCGAGTGTTACACTTTCTGCAGGTACGTAAGAACCGCACTGTGCCATCAATGCAATTAAGGCATTTTGACGCATATAAGTCGATTTTCCGGCCATATTGGGACCTGTTAATATCATAAATTGAGTCTTGTCGTAAGCATCGGATGATATATCCAAATCATTAGGTACATATTCTCCAAGCGGCAACACAAGTTCCAAAACAGGGTGTCTGCCGTTTTTTACGATAAAATCCGTACTGTCATTAATTTCCGGTTTGCAATAATTATGTTCAAGCGCTATTACTGCAAAAGAGTTTAATACATCTAATTTTGCAATGCTTTCAGCTAAAATCCTAATTTTTGTAACAAACTCTTTTGAATATTCCTTAAAATCACAAAATAATTTGTATTCCATTTCTCTGGATTTATATTGCGCATTCAAAACTTCATCTTCGTGTTTTTTTAGTTCATCTGTAATAAAACGTTCTCTATCCGATAAAGTTTGTTTTCTTACATAATTTTCCGGTACATATATCAAATTAGGGTTCGTAACTTCAATAAAGTATCCGAATACTTTATTAAATCCTACTTTTAGTGTTTTAATACCTGTTTCTTCTTTGGCATTTTCTTCAAATTCAGCAATCCATTTTTCACCACCGTTTAATAAATCTAACAGATAATCCAACTCTCCGTTTACACCTTTTTTAATTATACCGCCCTCTTTTAAAAACATTGACGGATTTTCTTGTATTGTCTTATCTATTAAATTAGCGAAATCCATTAGCTCTGTTTGAAAACTTTTTACTTCATCAAACATATCAGAATTAATCATTGATACCAGATTGATTATTTCAGGAAGCTGAAACAAGGAATGTTTTAAACTAATAAAATCTCTTGGCGAAACAGTACCGTTGCTTAATCTTGTTGTAAGTCTTTGTATATCAAAGACATTTTCTAATGTTTCATTTAATCCGTTTCTTACTTCGTCAAGGTCAATAAGTTGTGACACAAAATTTTGTCGTCTTTTAATATCATCAATATTTTTCAACGGCTGACAAATCCAGGTTCTCAAAAGTCTTGCACCCATATTTGTTTTAGTTCTGTCTATTGCCCATAATAAAGAGCCGTATTTATTTTTTTCGCGGAGTGTTTCTACTAATTCTAAATTTTTTCTGGTTGCAGAATCAATTACAACATACTCAGATAACGTGTATGATTCAATAGTTTCAAATTTTGGGAAATTTTCTTTCAAAGTTTCCCAAATATATCCTAAAAGAGCTGAAGCAGCGATAAATCCTAATTTCGTATCATTAAAACCAAGGCTGTCCAGAGTTTGTAGTTTTAGCGCTGCTTTTAAATTATTTTTTGCAAATATTTCGTTAAATATATTTTTAGGTGCTTTTGAACAATTATAATTAGCCGTTATTTCATCAGGCAAATCTATTGTTTCTTCCGGAACTATTTGAAAAGGCATAATTTTAGCTTGCATAGAAGGTCCAATAACTTCAGATGGATTTATTCTTGCAAGCTCTGAAAGAATCAAATTATACTTTGCCTGAGTAACTTTAAATTCGCCGGTTGAAATATCTGTGTATGCAAAACCGTAATTATCGCTTTTTTCATCTTTGTATAACGCACAAATATAATTATTTTTGTTGTTATCGAGCAAATGACTTTCTGTTATTGTTCCAGATGTTATAATCCGAGTAATTCCACGTTTAACAAGTCCTTTTGCAAATTTTGGATCTTCCAGTTGATCACATATAGCAACTTTTATACCATTTTGAATTAATTTTTCAAGATAATTGTCCGCCGATTTAATTGGAATCCCCGCCAAAGGAATCCTTCCCAATTTTCCGTATTCGCGTCCTGTTAAAGTTATCTCAAGCTCTTTTGAAAGTTTATATGCATCTTCAAAAAATGTTTCGTAAAAATCTCCAAGTCTGTATAACAAAATTTTATCCTGATGATCTTTTTTGATTTCCAAAAATTGTTTCATCGCAGGAGTTGCTTCGTCTATATCAATTTCATAAGATTTTTTCTTATTCAGTTCTTGTGTTGCCATGATTTTTTATTCCTATTAAAATATTATCATTAGGAATAAGACTATGGTTAATTTAATAAAAAAATTTTTACAAATATTAATTTTATCATTTGCTGTTATAGGTTTCTTGTCAGTTGGCGGAAAAGATTTTTTAATAACTCAATACAATAATTTTTTTGGTAATTCCGAAGAAAATTTAATGAAAAGAGCAAGTATGTTAGGTGATTTTTCACAAATATCTGAAGAATACACTATTGACAGAGCTGCAAGCGCATTTGGGTACAAAGGAGTTTTGGCAGAACACAATGCTTCTGGACAAAAAATATTTATAATCAAATCTGATAAAAATCAAATAATAACCGTTGATGACTTTAATAATGGGGAAGTTGAATCAAAAATAAATTCACTTATTAGAAAATTCAGATACCAATCTTTGCAGATTGATGATTTTACAATTACTAAGAAAGGAACAATGGTTGCTTATGGGAAAAATGTTCCCTATGTTCGTTTTACCGCAAAAATTAATAAACTTCCAATAGGTACAATCGGCGGGGTAGTTTCTGCTGTGGATTTAAACAATGATGATTCCCGAACAATAGTTGCCCTAAACGAAAATAAAAAGTATTCACAGTTGATAACAAACGAATTTTTTAAAAAAGTTAAATAAAAATTTACAATAATGCTGTAGTATTTTTTTTTTGTTTTTTTTATAATATTGGTACAAAATTTTGTTAGGAATAAAATAATGGATATATTTTCGATATTTACACTGGCGGGAGGTTTAGCATTTTTCTTATACGGGATGAATGTTATGTCATGCGGTTTAGAAAAAGTTGCAGGCGGCCGATTGGAAAAAATGCTAAAATCACTAACTTCAAATCCGCTTAAATCATTAGCATTGGGTGCTGGAATAACGATTGCAATTCAATCCTCATCCGCATTAACCGTAATGTTGGTTGGGCTTGTAAATTCAGGTATTATGGAGCTTGGGCAGACAATTGGTATTATTATGGGGTCAAATGTCGGAACAACGTTGACGGCTTGGATTTTATCTTTATCAGGAATTGAAAGTTCAAATTTCTTTCTAAAACTTATAAAACCGGAATCATTTTCGCCAATTGTTGCTTTAGTTGGTATTTTAATGATAATGGGAGCTAAGAAAGATAAAAATAAAAATGTAGGTAATATTCTAATAGGATTTTCTATACTAATGTTTGGCATGCAATTAATGTCAGATTCCATGAAGCCACTAGCGGACATGCCTGAATTTGCGGGAATATTAACTGCATTTACCAATCCTTTGCTTGGGGTATTGGTTGGGGCTGTTGTAACTGGTATTATTCAAAGTTCTGCTGCTTCTGTTGGTATCTTGCAAGCATTATCTTTAACTGGTGGAATTACTTATGGTATGGCTTTACCAATAATTATGGGACAAAACATAGGAACTTGTGTTACAGCTTTAATATCAAGTATTGGTGTTAGTACAAATGCAAAAAGAGTTTCTGCCGTTCATGTTTCGTTTAATGTAATTGGTACAATTGTATTTCTGTCTATCTTTTATTTGTTAAATTTTATATTCAGGTTTGGTTTTATACAAGATTCAATAAATCCTGTAGGTATAGCGTTTTGTCATACCGTGTTTAATATTGCAACCACGATATTGTTATTACCATTCATAAAACAAATAGAAAAACTGGCAGTATGGTCAGTGAAAGTAAAATCTGAGGAAGATGAAGAAACGGTATTTCTTGATGAAAGACTTTTGTTATCTCCTTCTTTTGCAATTGCTGAATGTAAAAAAATGACAGATAAAATGGCTATTATGGCAAAGAAAAACTTCTTCCGTTCTGTAAAAATGGTTAATAAATTTAGCGAAAAACGAATGGAAAAAATTCTTAGAAAAGAACCTAAAATAGATATGTATGAAGATAAATTGGGAACTTTTTTAGTTAAATTATCAAATAAAAATGTTATTGAGCAGGATGGACGTGAAATATCAAAGCTATTGCACTGTATAAGTGATTTTGAAAGAATAGGCGATCATGCAGTTAATATTCTAAAAGTAGCTAAGGAAATGTACGAAAAACAAATAGAATTTTCTGATGATGCAAAATCGGCTTTGGCTGAAATTACAAAAGCTTTATCTGAAATTATGAATATTACTTGTGAAGCATTTATTGATAATGATATAAATAAAGCTAAAAGAGTTGAACCGTTGGAGCAGGTTATTGATATTTTGATTGGAACGGCTAAAGATCAGCACGTTGCAAGATTGCAAAAGGGGCAATGTACTATTGAATTAGGCTTCATGCTAACTGAAGTTTTGAATAATATCGAAAGAGTGTCTGATCACTGTTCAAACGTTGCGGCTTGCCTAATTCAAATTGATAAATCTGAATTTAATCGTCATAAATACTTGAATAAATTAAAAACTTCAAATGAAAGTGAATTTAAAGCTGATTTTGAGGAGTATAAAACAAAATATATTGACAATTCGGAATTTATTAACGTATAGAGCTAGAGCAATGCTTTTATAGCAAAGTAGTGCATTATTGCGCCGAGCAATACAAACAAGTGCCATATTGAGTGCGTATATTTATATTTTTTTAACAAATAAAATATGCAGCCGAAGGAATAATATAATCCTCCGCCAATCAAATAATATATTACATCTAAGTTATTAGTTGCTTTTAACCTGAAAATCAAAAGTAAAGATAGCCACCCCATAACAAGATACAATGCGATATTTAGGTGCTTAAATTTTAGTGTTATACAAGAAAATACAATACCCATTAGAGCGATATACCAAGTCATAGCTAATAGGGCAACCGAATTTGGGAACGGAACAGCCAATAACAACAAAGGGGTATATGTTCCTGCAATTAACAGAAAAATTGCAGAATGGTCAATTCTTCTGAAAACTTTTTTTGCTGTTTCATTCACCATAGCATGGTATAGCGTTGAAGATTGAAACATAATAAACATCATAGCACCAAATATAGCTGTTGATGCAGTTTGTACGGGAGTTTTTGAACTTACAACAAGCATTACCAAACCGTAGATAGATAAAAGGGTTCCGATAGCATGTGTTGATGCATTAATAAATTCTTCTTTGTTACTGTATTTAATTTCTTCTTCCATAATTAATTTTTCCATATTTAAAATCTTACGAATAATTATACCAAAAGATTACTAAAAAAATCAATTGTAATGAAATTAAATTTGATATAAAAAATAGGATAGGACTAATCCTATCCTATTTTCATTTTTATTTAAATTGTGACTTTGTATTTAGCTAAAAATTCATTGTAAATATTTTTATCAATTGGCAGTAAATCTGCAAAATATTCATTTAAAATATCTTCTTTATTATTAAATTTGTTATTTATTCGTGCAAAACAATATGCGAAAGTCATCGATATTCCATCATTTGATAGCTTATCAGGAGTAGAACCTTGAAGATATTGTTTTAGTCGTAGTCGATTGTCATTTTTAATTTCATCCCAATATTTTGTAATACAAAATTTATATGTTTCAAGGAAGGATTCATTAGAAATTACGGATGAAACACAATTAAATAAATTCCATGTATCATAACGGTTAATTCGAACCACTTAAAATGATACCCTTCTGAAATTAAAACTTAATAAAATCAATATTTTTCAACTATTGAATAAAATCCTAACTATATGAATTAACATACAAAATGGACACAGAATGGACACAGATTTTCCATTGTACCTTAAATCGGAAGAAGGGTAAAATGAAACAAAAAGAAACTATAATAAAAGAATATCCAACTATTACAGATTTACTAATAGAAGTATTAGAACAAGACTTTCCTGACAAACTACCTAGAGAATACAAAGATAATTATGAGCTGGGAGTATTGATAGGACAGCAACAAGTAATAGACAAGTTAAAATTTGAAAAAGATTGTCAAGAAAATAGATTGCATGAGTAAATGTAATATGTTATACTAACCACATTAATAATGTGAGGATTAATTATGAATAAAATAAAGAAATTAATAGCATTTACGTTAGCAGAAACATTAATTGTTATGGGCATAATCGGTATTGTTGCTGCATTAACTATACCCAATGTGAACAAAAATACTGGTGAAGCTGAAAAAGTAGCTAAAGTTAAAAAGATTTATGCTGAATTATCTGAAGCTCACGATAGAGCAACCGCAGTCTATGGTCCAATAGAAAAATGGTTTGTTAATGATAATTGTAGTACAGATGGAACTGATTGTGAAAATGCCAGAAAACGTTATTTTGACAGAATTACAGAGTTTATGAAAGTTCAAAAATCATGTCGTGATAATAATGATGATATTTGCATTCAAAGTGATAAAAAATTGTTGCATGGTGGTAATGTTACAAATGATAATTACAGAGATTATCCTTCGGTAATATTAAGTAGTAATACAAGTTTTAGTATAGGAGTAATACCAAAACCTAAATGCAATTCTGCCTCAAGTGGATATCAAAATTATTGTGGATTTTTATTCACTGATATTGATGGCCCAAATAAAGGTAAAAACTCATTAGGAACCGATTTGTTTGTCTTTAGTATAACAAAAAATGGAATAAGACCTAGCGGTGGTGGAACTAATTGGACTAATAACAATATAAAAAGTTGTGCATATAGTGGATCTTATTGCGCAGAATGGGTAATCAGAAACGGTAATATGGATTATTTAGATACTGACCATATTCAAGGTATGGCTGATGCAGATAAAGGTATATGCAAAAACGGCAAACAACTTTCCACAACCGTATCAAGCTGCAAATAACAAACAAACAACAATCAAATAAATTATATCAAGAACCACACCTACAATTTAGGCAGTGGTTCTTTTACGTTTAAGGGATATTATGAACAATCAAAGTGTCAAGAATCCTGTAGCTGAGATTAATTATTGGATTAATCTTGCAGACAATGAGTTAAACTGCTTTACAGCTAAGGATAGGGTGTTTCAGTTGTTCCATTGTATGTATCAAACAGGAATGCTAATATCGTATTATTACCATTAGAGTTGTCGCGACGATATTATATATATCGTAAAAATAATATTTGCTACTTTACGGGATAAATTTTTACATAACTTAATGCTATTCATTAGGGTGAATTATTGTATTAAACGTAACACTTAAGAAAATTGTGTTAATTTGGGATATTTTTCGTATGGTGTTTTAAATTCTAAAACTTTCATTGGGCGATTATTTAACTAACCGTCAACGCACACAATTTCTTCTTGAATTCACTCAATATAACCTAACAAAAAATCAATTAGATTTTTTTAATGCATTATCCAAATCTTCAATAATATCTTCAACATCTTCTAAACCGACAGAAAGACGCATAAAATTCATTCCGATTCCACAATCATTCATTTGTTCTTCTGTAAGTTGTCGATGGGTAGTTATAGCCGGATACGTAATTATTGTACGTGAATCGCCAATATTTGTAGCATGTATAAGTAATTTTAATTCTTCAATAAAACGAACACCGGCATTTTTGCCATTCTTTATTCCAAAACTTACTATTGAAGATGCTCCTTTTGGCATGTATTTTTTTGCTAATTTATTATACTTATTACCATCCAGCATAGGATAATTCACCCACTCAACGTTAGGATGATTACATAAAAACTCTGCAACTTTTAACGCTGTTTTAGATAATCGTTCCATACGCAACGATAATGTTTCTAATCCTTGAATTATCAAAAATGAATTCATAGGACTAATGCAAGAACCTATATCTCTTATTAACTGAGCACGTGCTTTTACTATATATGCAGATTTGCCAAAACTTTCAACATATTTTACTCCATGATAACTTTCATCAGGCTCAGTCAATTCAGGGAACTTGCCTGATTCAGCCCAATCAAACTTACCACTATCTATAATAACTCCACCCATTGATGTTCCATGCCCGCATATATACTTTGTTAATGAATGAATAACTATATCTGCTCCCCATTTTATAGGTTGACATAAATAAGGAGAAGGTATTGTATTATCAACAATCAATGGAATTTTATGTTTATGTGCAACTTTTGCAATATTTTCAATATCGGCAATTTTTAATGACGGATTGTTTAACATTTCAACAAAAATACAACGAGTTTTATCATTTATTTTGGTTTCATAATCAGAAATATCATCTGATACTACAAAATTTGTCTTAATCCCCATTTTACGTAATGTAACATTCAACAAATTAACAGTTCCGCCATACATATTTGCTGATGCAACAATTTCATCACCTGATTTAGCTATATTTAATACTGCAATTAATGATGCCGATTGACCTGATGATACAGCTAACGCTCCTACGCCACCTTCTATTGCAGCCAAACGTGCTTCCAAGGTTGCAGTTGTAGGATTTGAAAGTCTTGTATAAATATCACCCTCTGTTTTTAGGTCAAACAAATCCGCTGATTTTTGAACATTTTCAAAACCAAAGGCTGTTGTCAAATATACAGGTACAGTCGGAGTATTTTTATTTTCAAAAAGATTATGGGCTCCCTGCACACAAATTGTATCAAAATTCATACTAATTTCTCACATTCATTTTTATTATATCGGAAATCCATGGTAAATAACTGTATTTACCCATTAATGAAGTAATTACAAGGTAAAAAAGAACCGTATATATAAGTATTTGAATAATTGAAAATCCAAACAGAATTGGAATAATTAACGGATATAAAAACATTGAAAATATATTACGTACAAACGGAATAAAATTAATAATAGAACCTAACATTCCTAGAATTTGCACAGCTAAAAAATAGGTAATAGAAAGAAATATTGATTGAAAAATATGATATTTCATAAACGGTCTTAGACTCGATTTAGTAAATATTCCGAGCAAAAGCCATATAAAACCTACAAAACCGGCAGTCAAATAACTTAAAGCAGAAACAATTCTTTCAATCAAATACGGATTATCATATCTGTAGCCGTTATGACTATACATTTTCGAATTCTTCAACCTTTCTTAAAATTTCTATATAATCTTCAATTAATTGAATGTATACCAATTTATATTCATCATTTTCAGGCACTAAATTAACAGCATATCTATATGATTCTAACGCCTCTTTTACTTTGTTAGACATAAAGTAAGTATTGGCTATCAACACATTAATGCTTGCATCATTCGGATACAATTTCAATGCTTTATTATAGAATTCAAGAGCTTTATCATATTCTTTGTTATTCAAGTGCATATTTCCAAGTAATATGTATGCATTGATTTTCTTAGGGTCTTCTAAAATTGCTCTTTGATATAATTCATATGCTTCTTTATTCTTTTTAAAATCTGATTTTGAAATTGCATAACAAATATAAGTTTTGTAATTGTCCCCGGGTATTGCCAATGAAATTTCAAAGAATTTGTCAGAGTTTTCTTCGTCTTTTATCATCGAATACGTATTTGCTATACAAACAGCAACAGTTTTATTTTGCGGATTTAATTCAAATACTTTTAAATAATGTTTTAAAGCATTCTGATAATCAAATAACTTAAAGTAGATGTTACCCAAATCAACATGAGCTGTTAAATTATCAGGATCCAAAGATAACGCCTTTTCATAGTATGCTTTAGATTCAACATAATCTTCATAGTCGTGATACAATAGCGCAATAGCGTTATATATTTCAGGATTTAATGAATATAAATCCAATGCATAATTGTAATAATGAAGTGCTTTACCAAAATTTTTCATTTCAGCATACGTATTACCTAAATTGAAAAATACAAGGTAATTTTCAGGATCATACTTCATAGCTTCCATGTAATAATTCAATGCTTTTTTGTATTCACTTTCAAAGAAATAAATACTACCCATATTTAATAACGCTTGCGGGTCATTTGGGTGTACATTCAACAAACTTTCATATACAGAAATAACTTTTTCAAAGTTGTTATTCATTGCATACAATTTAGCTAAAGTATGATAATTTTCAGCGTTTGACGGGTCTTGCGCCATTGCCAAAATTGTATTGTTTAAATCTTGTTGAAGTTGCTTTTGTTGTTCTTCTGTTAAAACTTCATTGTTATATAATTCATTAGTCATATATTTACCACTCTTTTTTCTGCTAATTATATATTACACCATAATAAATTTTAAGTAAAGTAATTTAAAAAAATTTAACTTACATTGTATTCAGAATACTCTTCAGATTGTTCTAACCAAGTTTTTTCATCAACACTAAAAGCATGACTCCAGAACTTTTCAATTGCATATGTTTCTCGTTCGTCTTTTTGCAAAACATGGATTATCACATCGCCATAATCCAGTAAATTCCATCTGTTTTTTAAATCATTTTCTTCACCGTTTGGCAATCTTTGGAATAATTTTTTTATTTTTTCTTTTAGATTACCTGTTAACGCCTTTACTTGAGTTGATGATTCTGCAGAACAAATAACAAAATAATCAGCCAAAGATGAAACCTGACTAATATTTAGCACAGCAATATTTTTTGCCAATTTATCATCTAAAATTCTGGCAACAACACAAGCAAACTTATCTGAACTTAAATTTTCCACTACTAAACCTCATCTAACATGTCAATTCTTTTTTGATGTCTTCCGCTTTCGAATTTTGTATTAAGCCATGCATCAACAATATCATACGCCAAAACTTCACCGGTAATTCTTTCCCCAAGACAAAGTACATTGGCATTGTTGTGCATTCTGGAAAGTTTTGCGGAGCAACTTTCATGACACAATGCAGCTCTGATTCCTTTAACTTTGTTTGCCGCGATAGAAACACCTATACCTGAACCGCATACCAATATTCCCTTGTCATTATCACCTTTTGCTACACTTTTTGCAACTGCTTTTGCATATACGGGATAATCACATGATTCTGATGTATGTGTTCCAAAATCCTGAACTTCGTAACCTTTTGATTCTAAGTATGATTTTATGGATTTTTTAAGGTTTAGTCCGCCATGGTCAGAACCTATTGCTATTTTTTCCATTAACAAATCTCCTTTCCAATTTCTATTATACACTAAATTTTCATCTTAATATTTTTTTGCAAAACTTAATCTTATTTCTGTTAAGTATGCTGTCAGCCCGTTCATTTGCAAAAAAACAGAAAATTATATTGAATAGATTTATATAAAGATTTACATAGACTTTCAAATTTTATTAGTTTAACTTATAATTATATTGTAATTTATGTTTAAATATTTAGGATTAAAAAGGAGAAAAGATGAAAAGATTATTACTTTTGGTTTGTTTAGTATTTTTGATTAATCAAGTAAATGCATCTAATGTTGATAACTTATCAGCGGAACAAGCACTTGAAAAATTAAAAGCAGGTAACGAAAATTATGTTGAACAAAAATTAAAACATCCGCATTTGACTACGGACAGAAGATTAGAAATGAAAACCGGACAACACCCTTTTGCAACAGTTCTTTCTTGTTCAGATTCAAGAGTTCCTGCTGAAATAATCTTTGACCAAGGATTAGGGGATATATTTGTTATTAGAAATGCGGGTAACGTAATAGATGATGCCGTTTTGGCATCTATGGAATATGCAGTATATCACCTAGGAACAAAATTAGTTGTAATTATGGGACACCAAAATTGTGGTGCAGTTGCAGCTTCCATGGCTAGCAATAAAGAAACTCAGTACATTGAATCTTCAATAAAATCACCAATTAAACATTCTGTAAAAAAATGTGAAAAAGAACATAAATTAACTGCAGATAATGTAACCGTTGAAAATCTAAATCACGATATTGATTTAATCAGGCAAAAAGATGCAAAACTTGCAAAATATATGGAAGAACACAATGTAAAAGTTATAAAAGCATATTACAGTATTGATACAGGAAAAGTTACTTTTCTGGATTAATTATTAATAAATTTTTCAAAACACAAAGACTCAATACAGACTTGTATTGAGTCTTTTAATAACCATTTTGATATTATTTAAAATTCGCCATCACATATTGCAGAACAATATTTACATTCACCATGTTCCATATTGTATTCCAATATCTGATAACCGTTACGAACAATTATCGGATTCCCGCAATTTTTACAATATGTTGTTGATGTTTGAATATTTGACAAATTTCCGGTATAAACATATTTTATTCCTGATGATTTTGCAATATTATAAGCTCTTATAAGAGTTTCAAAACTTGTTGATTTTTTGTCTTTAAACTTAAAATGCGGAAAAAATGCACTAAAATGTATAGGAACACAATCACCCAAATTTTCTAATATCCAATTACATTCTGCATGGATTTCATCATCAGAATCATTTTCACCCTCAATAAGCATTGTTGTTAATTCTATATGACAATTCGTTTCATTAACCGCATATTTAATTGTATCAAGCACCGGTTGAAGTTTAGCCAAACAATTTTTACCGTAAAATCTTTGACTAAAACCTTTTAAATCAATATTAGCTGAATCTATGTAATTAAAAAATTCCTTAGCCGGATTCTCATTAATAAAACCTGACGTTACCGCAACAGTTTTTATATTATTTTCTTTACACAAAATCGCTGTATCTATAGCATATTCAAAAAATATAATCGGGTCATTGTAAGTAAATGCAACACTTTTACAATTATTATTTAAAGCAATATCAACGATTTCTTGCGGAGATGTCTTGTTCAAATCTTGCGGATTAACTTTACTTTTTGAAATATTCCAATTTTGGCAAAATAAACAACCCATATTACAGCCTAATGTGCCAAAAGATAAAACAGACGAATTCGGATAAAAATGGTATAACGGCTTTTTTTCAATAGGGTCTATTGCCAAACCTGTATTGTAACCGTATGTCAACAATTTAATGTTCTGATTAACATTTTTCCTTACATGGCAAAAACCCTCTTGCTCTTCAGAAAGAATACAATTTCTCGGACAAATTGTACATTGAACTTTACCATTTTGTAAAATATTTTGATATTTCATAAAAAGTATTATAATACTACTATGGCAAAAATAAAAGAACCGTCTGTTGCGGGTAGTTTTTATACTAACGATATACAGGCACTTAAAACGCAAATAGAATCATTTGCTAATGAAAGCAAAAATAAATATGAATATAAAACAAGAGCTGTAATTGTTCCACATGCAGGGCTGGTATATTCAGGAAGATTGGCTTTTGAAGGCATTAGCCAAATTGATAATAATGTCGAAAACATTTTTATATTTGCGCCTGCCCATAGAGTCGGCTTTGACGGAATTGCTTTATCAAGTTTTGACAAGTGGAAAACTCCTCTGGGCGAAATAGATGTCAATCAGAATATTTGCAAGGAATTAATCGAAAAATATAATGCCAAATTTAATGATAATGCGGTAGCACCTGAGCACTCAATAGAAATTGAAATTCCTATAATACAAAGTCTATTCAATAATGTGAACATAATTCCTATATTAATCGGGAAAGCTGATTTTAAAATTGTATTTGACATTATAAACGAATATTATCCAAACACCAAAAACGGATTTATTATCTCTTCCGATTTAAGTCATTTTTTATCTGATAAAGCTGCTCAAGAGCTTGATAATAAGACTGCGCAAATGATTGAAACAGGAAATATTAACGGATTTACGTTTGAACAGGCATGCGGAGCTTTAGGAATTGCAGGGCTTGTTGAATTTGCAAACAAAAACAACTATTCTTTGATAAGAATTGATATGACAAATTCTTCTTTAACTACTAATGACAAATCAAGCGTTGTCGGCTATGGTTGTTGGTTTTTGTATGAAGGTGATAAAAATGAATTTATAAAAAGGTATTATAAAGATTTTGTCATAGATATTGCAAAACTTGTGCTAAAAACGTCTTTTACAAATGAAAAGGTAAAAATAAATTATCCGCAGGTTTTTAACGAATTTGGTGCGTGTTTTGTAACATTAGAAAAATCTGAACAATTAAGAGGCTGTATTGGTTCAATTATTGCACATCAACCTTTAATAGCGGATTTGCTACAACACGCAAAAGATGCAGCATTTAATGATTACAGATTTAATCCTGTAACTGAAAATGAATTAAAGGATATAAAGGTTTCAATTTCTATTTTAACTGAGCCAAAGAAAATAGATTTTAATGATGAAGAAGATTTACTGAATAAAATGGTTCCAAACATTGACGGAATTATTATTAAAGACGAACAATATCAGGCTGTTTATTTACCTGTTGTATGGGAACAATTACCTGATAAGAGAGATTTTTTAAATTCACTAAAAATGAAAGCCGGACTTTCCCCGACCCATTTTTCAAAAACATTTGAAGCATATAGATTCGAAAGTATTTATATAAAAGAAAACTAAATAGTACAATTTTTTTAAATTTTATATATAAATGTAAAAAAATATTAAAAACTGCTATAAAAATAGCAAAAAAAAAGTATGTTTTGTTTTTAGTGTATTGTATGGACTTTTAAATATCAATACATAAATATTTAAAAATTCAAAAAAAATCGTGTCAGAAGATAGAAAGGTTAAATAATGAATATATCTCGTGTAGATAATTCAAGTATAGGGATTCATGCGAATCCAAAATCAAATATGAATTTTGGAGGTCTAAGTAACCTTGGTCAGAATTCTCAAAAATTTTTATCAGGTTTAAGTAATTTATCCAGTGCTAAACAAAAGGTAATACTTACTGTACCGACATTAATACTAAATCCGCTGATAGATTTAAATAATAAAAAAGTAGATGAAGAAACAAGAAAAGCATCTGCATGCAGGTCTGTTGCCAGCGCATTAGGCGGTTCTGCAGTGGGAATTATTGTTAGAGATGGCTGCCGACGACTTTGCCAATACAGTATAGACAAAGGTATGATATTCAAAGGCATGTTCGAAAAAGAAAAAAGTATGGGTAAAGAAATTTATCAAAAAGCAATAAAAAACCATGCCGGAATAGTAGGAACAATAGCAGCACTTGGTGTTATGGCATTTACAGATTTCTTTGTTGATACTGCATGTATAAATTATTTATATAAATGCTTGTTAAAAGTCTTTTGTCCTCAATATCTAAAAGATAAAAACGCAAAAGAATCAGAAATGAAGAAAATTGAAGATGATAAACAAAAAGAACAAAATAAGACAAAACAAGAAGTTATCCCAAAAATTCAGGAAATTATAGATGTAGCCGAAGTTTCTGCGGATAAAGAAAAAATAATAGGAGGTAAATCCTAATGTCAAATTTAATGAATAAACTGTTTGAATTTTCCAAAAAATGTTTGGCAAAAAATGATATGTTTTTGTATTACACAGGTGCGGTTGCTACCTTATTAGGTACATTATCCGGTGTTGTAGGAATATATTGGGATAAAAATATAGATAAAAAAGACAGACCTTTTTATGTTCCAAGAGAAATTGTAAACGGTATTTTGCAACAAATTGTGTTAGCTGTTTCAACTTTTGGTTTAATAAAAGGTGCAAATTCATTAATGAAATCAGAAAAACTTGGTTTTAAAAATCAAATTAAAGGTACAAAAGAATATGAAACTTTAGCAAACGGCATCAGAGTCGGTGTAGGTACTGCAGCTTTTATTTTAACAAATAACGTTTTTGGTCCTTTTATTAATAATGGCGTTGGGGCTTATTTTAAGAAAAAAGCTCAAGAGAAAAAGGCTCAAATGGAAAATGTAAAAGAACCTGAAAAAGTATTAGATGTCGTTTCAAAAGATACTAGCGAATTACCGGTAGTAAGTAATACCTTAAAGCCTAATGAGAATGCAAAAGGTAACATGCCAATGTTATTTAATTCTTCGTATAGTTCAAATTTACCAAATATTGGCACAGGTATGATGAAAATCTAAAAAAGTTTATTGTAAAAAGGTTAATTAGAAATGAATGTATCCGCTATTGGGAATAATATACCGTCGTCAACTGTATTAGACGGAAATAATATCAAAAACAGAAATGTAACGTTTAGTGGTGTAAATTTAGGACCAACCTGGCAAAAAGGTCTAAAGTTCTTGAGTAACATGTCCACAACAAAACAAACTATTATATTAATGATTCCGGGTTTAACAATAAACCCTGCGATTGATTTATTTAATAAAAAAGTAGATGACGAAACAAGAAAATTTTCTGCATGCAGGTCTATTGCAAAAGAATTGGCAGGTTCAAGCATTGGAGTCGGAGTCAGAGCTCTTTGCGGTATGGGTTGCGAAAAATTACTTAAAAAAGGCCATTTATTTGGAAAAATGTTAGATAAAAATGCAAAAGATTATTTGAAACAATTAAAGGAACATGCCGGTATAGTCGGTGGTATATCAGCTTTAGGTGCCCTTTTATTTACAGATTTCTTTGTTGATATTCCTTTTATAAATTTTACAAATGAGCTTTTGGTAAAATTATTTTTTCCTAAATACGCAAAAAATAATAAACCTGAGAATTTAAAGCAGCCAATTGACGATAAAAAGATTCAAGAACCTAAAGAAAACAAAGTTGTTTTAGATTTAAAAAAAGATGTTAGTTAGAAAATATTATAAATAGTTGGTGCAGATGTCTAAGTTTTTTGATTTTTCAAAATGGTGTTTAAACGAAGAAAGGTACGGGTTGTTTTTATATGCAACCGGTGCTATATCTTCACTTATGGGCACTGCAGCAAATGTTGCAGGTATATATTGGGATAAAAACGTTGATAAAAAGACAAGAGATTTTTTAGTTCCGCAAGTTATTACAAACGGGATTCTAAATCAAATATGCTTATTTTCATCAACTTTTGGTTTAATGAAATTAACTGATAAGCTAATGAAAGATAAGAAAATAGGATTTTTAAATCAAGATAAAATAAGTCCTGACAAAATGAAACTTTTAAGAGGCGGAGTTAATGTTTTTGTTGCAACTGCGGCATCAATACTTACAAACAATGTTTTTGGGCCGTTTATAAAAAATAATGTAGGTGCATATTTTCAAAAAAAAGCTCAGAAAAAAGATTTGAACGAAAATTTAAAAAAAGATGAAAACAGAAAACCGGATATTAAATATGAAAATAACTTATTAAGTTTGACTACACCCCCCAAAACGACTATGTTCAAAGAAAGAACACCATATCAAAACTTGCAGACATTGAATAACAGACAAGTAATGTCGGGTGTACTAAAAATTTAGTCAACTTGTAAAACAGGTATGACTACTTTTTTATTGAGTAAAATGTTCGATTTCCGGTATTGTCTAAACATCCTTGTTAATGTTGAATTGGTGGTTTGCAATCAATTTTAAAAATGCAATATTTGTTACAAGATTAAAAAAGATGCAAAAAATAAAGAATTCACGGTTGCAATTTGCATGAAAATAATATAATATTAAATAGAGGACAGATAATGAAAACAACTAATCAGTTTACAAAACCCATAACCACAGTAATAAATTCTAAAAATAATCTTGAAATCGGCGGTTGTGATTTGGTTGATTTAGCAAAAAATTATGGTACCCCATTGTATGTAATTGATGAAAAATCTTTGCGAACAATTTGTCAAGAATATAAAAATGCTTTTCGAGAATATCCTAAAACTAACTTTATGTATGCATCTAAGGCTTTATGTACTTCAGCTTTATCAAAAATAATTTCTGACGAAGGATTTGGTTTTGATGTGGTTTCAGGCGGAGAAATTTATACTTTAAAAAATGCCGGAATAAATATGAAAAATGTTTTGTTTAACGGTAGCAATAAAACATTTGAAGAGCTTGAAATGGCAGTGCAATATGATATCGGACGAATTTCAGTTGATAATTTCTACGAACTTGAACTTTTAAATGATTTAACTATAAAATATTCAAAAAATGTAAATATTCTTTTACGTATAACTCCCGGTATAGAATGCCATACCCATGAGTATATTCAAACAGGTCATTCGGATTCAAAATTCGGATTCGATTTAACGCAAATTGATGATGCTGTTAATTTTATAAAGAATAATTGTAAAAAATTAATTTTAAAAGGTTTACATGCTCATATCGGCTCACAAATATTTGAAACACAAGTGTATTATGACGAAGTAAAAATTTTAATCAACGAGCTTACAAATATTAAAAACAAATATGGAATTAGTGTTGATGAAATCAATATTGGCGGTGGTCTTGGGGTTAAATACACAGAAGATGATAATCCGCCTTCAATATTTGAAATATCAAATACCATAATATCTTCCATAAAAGATTGCTGTAAAGAATTAAATACGGATTATCCTATGATATACTTAGAACCCGGAAGAAGTATAATTTCAACTGCAGGAGTAACACTATATACAGTGGGAAGCCAAAAACAAGTTCCAAACGGGCGCAAATACATAGCAGTTGACGGTGGAATGGCTGATAATCCAAGACCAAGCATGTATCAGGCAAAATATCATGTTGAAGTAGCTAACAATGTAAATAGAACAAATTCTGAAGTAGTTACAGTTGCCGGAAGATATTGTGAATCCGGTGATATTTTGGTTAAAGATGTAGATTTGCCAATGCTTGAAAAAAACGATATTCTATGTTTCTTTAATACCGGTGCATATAATTATTCAATGTCAAGTAATTATAACAGAACGGCAAAACCCGCTATGGTGCTTGCAAATTCAGGCAAAACTGATATAATAATTAAGAGAGAAACATTCGACGATATTATCAGAAATGACGTAATTCCAAATAGGTTAAGGTGATGGTTAATAAAATATTTCATTTTTTAGAGGTTCAAATAAATTCGTTTAATCTAAATTTCAATTTTAGTTGGATTGATGTTACTCAAATTTTAATTATACTGATTGCGCTATTAACAATATATAAAAAATTCATAAAAAATACTGCATCCGAAAAATTAGTAAAAGGAATATTTTTTCTTGCATTATCTTGGGCATTTTCAGAAATATTAATAAGAATTAATCTTAATATTCTTGGAATGTTTATTAAAACATTAGTAATGTTTATTGCTTTAGGATTGATTGTTATATTCCAGCCGGAACTTAGAAGAATATTAAGCTATTTGGGACAAGGCGGATTTTTTAATGAACTTATTTCTACTCATACGAATAAAAATAGAACAGACATTGATATAATGAAAGAGCTTATTGAAGCTGTAAAATATCTTTCAAAAAACAAAATCGGTGCATTAATGGTATTTCAAAATGAAATGGAAACTTCATCATATTTTGATGTTGGAACAAACATTAATGCTGATATTTCAACGGAGCTTATTTTAACAATATTCCATCCTAATACTCCTCTTCACGACGGAGCTATGGTTATAAAAAATTTAAAAATACTTTCAGCCGGTGTATTGCTTCCGCTAACAGAAGATCCGAAATTAAGCTGGCGATACGGGACAAGACATCGCGCAGCAATAGGAGTAACAGAAGTTAGTGATTGTGCGTGCCTTGTTGTTTCTGAAGAAACAGGCAGCGTTTCTGTTTCAATGGACGGAAAATTAAAAAAATATGAAGATTTAGCTACTCTTAAAACAGATTTGGAAAATATTATAGGTCTAAAAAAAGAAACAGAACCTCAAAATCAAAAAATAATTTTTAAAATTGATAGTTTAATAACAATTAAAAAGAATGATTTGGATAAGCAATAATGACATTATTTACAAATAAAAAAGTGAGAAAAAATATAAGAAAACTAACAAAAAAACAACTTTTTGTCGAGTACTTTTTTAAATACATTATAATTGGCATAGGAGCAGCAATAGCAGCTTTTGCTTTAGAATTCTTTTTATTACCCAATAAAATTATTGATGGCGGAGTTATTGGTATATCAATGATGGTGAGCAAACTTACCAAATGGAATCTGGGACTTGTAATATTATGTATTAATTTGCCGTTTCTTGCGTATGTTTTAACACAAAAAAACGGTAAATTATTTGTTGCAAACGTATTTTACGGTGTATCTATGCTTGCAATATTCATTAATATATTTACGCGCCATAACCAAATAACGGAAGCTCCTTTACTCGCAACAGTTTTTGGCGGAATGATTTTAGGGTTTGGTGTGGGTTTGATATTAAAAAATGGAAGCGCACTTGACGGAACTGAAATATTGGCAATAAAACTCTCAAAAAAAATTGGTTATTCAGTTGGTGAGATTATAATGTTTTGTAATTTCTTTATTTACGCTGCAGCAGGAACATTATACGGATGGGATAGTGCGATGTATTCTATACTGACTTATTTCGTTGCTTATAAAGTGATTGATACAGTTTTGGAAGGTGTGAACGGCTCTAAATCAGCTTTAATAATTTCTGACTATCCAAAAGAAATTGGTGATGCCATAATTAAAAATCTAGATATAAGTGTAACATACCAAAAAGGTAAAGGCGGATATTCGGGTAAAGAAAAAAATATTATTTATTGCGTCATAAACAGATTAGATATTACAGCAATGAAAAAATTGATAAAAGAAATTGATCCTGAAGCGTTTTTAGTAATACAAGATGTTCACGAAGTTGAAGGTGTAAGAATAAAAAAGAAATAATTGGACAATTAAAACAAATTATTATAGAATAGATATATCAAAAAGGAGAATAAAACATGGCAGGAAAGAATTCAGATACAATTCCAATAGAGGTATGTATTTTAACTGCAGACCACGATATAAAAGGAACGGTGCATGTTTCAAAGTACACAAACACCAATCGTGAATTAACAGATTTATTGAACGATAGAGAACGTCGTTTTTTAGCTGTAACTAACGCAGAAATTTATTCAAGAAATTCAAATCAAACACCAAGAAGATATAATTTTTTAGAAATTCACATGGACTATGTTTTAATGGTTCACCCATCTTCTCAAACTGTGTTTAAAGAATCTTCAAAAGCACAAGAAGATATCCAAAGATTTAGAGATTTAAGATTAAAATTAAATCAAACAAAACCATTTAAATAATTTATAGAAAATAAAACCGATTACAGACAGAATAAATCGGTTTTTTATTGTAAAGGAGAAATATGAAAGTATTAGTAACTGATAAATGTAACGATAAAGCCGGAGAAATTGTAGCTCAAGTTGCAGAAGTAGATGTTTTACCTACTATGACAGAAGATGAATACGTTGAAAATATTCATAAATATGATGCATTAATAATTCGTAGTGCCTCAAAAATAACAAAAAGGATAATTGATGCGGCAACAAATCTAAAAATTATAGGCAGAGCAGGGGTTGGTGTTGATAATATTGATTTAGAAGCAGCTACCCAAAAAGGTATTATAGTTGTGAATTCTCCTGACGGAAACACTAACGCAGCTGCAGAGCATACTATTGCTATGATGCTGTCAATGGTTAGAAATATACCGAATGCATGTCAATCAACCAAAGAAGGGAAGTGGGACAGAGCTAAATTTACAGGTACTGAAGTTTTCGGAAAATCACTTGGGGTTATAGGACTTGGTAAAATTGGTTCACATGTTGCTAAAGTCGCACTTGCTTTAGGTATGAACGTATTTGTGTATGACCCTTATACTTCCGAAACTATCGTAAAAAATATGGGTGCAGAATATATCTCTAATCTTGATGATTTCTGGGGAAAATGTGATTTTATAACCGTTCACGTTCCTAAAACAAAAGAAACAACAAATTTGATATGCAAAGAAACAATAGCAAAAATGAAAGACGGTGTAAGACTTATTAATTGCGCAAGAGGCGGAATTATAAATGAATCTGATTTAAGAGAAGCATTGGATAACGGAAAAGTTGCAAGTGCAGCTATTGATGTTTATACTTGTGAACCTGATATTCAACAATGTCCTTTATACGGGTGCACAAAAAATTTGATTCTAACACCTCATTTAGGTGCAAGTACATCTGAAGCTCAAATTAATGTGGCAATAGATGTAGCAAATCAAATTAAAGAGGTTCTTTCAGGAGGCTCTGCAATAAGTGCAGTAAATATTCCAAGTTTAAAACCTGCTATTTTAGAGCCTGTAAAAGACTATATGTTATTGGCTCAAAATGTCGGAGAATTCGCAGAACAAATGATTAAGGGTAATTTACAATCAATCGAAATTACTTTTAAAGGAAATTTAGCTACATTGGATATTTCTCCGTTGCAAACAGCTATTTTAAAAGGCATATTTAGTACTTCTATGCAAGATGTAAATTTTGTTAATGCTCCTATCATAGCGAAAAATAAAGGAATTGAAATTCACGTTACAAAATCAGAAACTTCAGGTGATTATATAGGTTCAATTACAGTAAAAATCAATAAGGATAAAGGCTCGACTGTTGTTTCAGGTGTGTTGATTGCCAAAGATGTTAAGCGTATTGTTAAAGTTAATAACTTTGATACAAGTATAGAACCTGAAGAACATATGTTATTTATTCCGCACGAAAATAAACCTTCAATGATTGCAAAAGTTGCAACAGTGATAAGTAATGCAGATATTAATATTAACAATATGAGCGTTTCTCCTGATAACGAAAAACAATTATCTGCAATGATTATTTCAACAGGCTCAAAAGTTGAACAAAATGCATTACAAGAAATAAATAATATTGACGGCATAAAAGATGCTGTTTATGTTCACCTTGGAAAATAAATTTTTTAATTTAAAAATTTAAATCAAAGAGATTAGTAAATATTTACTAATCTCTTTTTATGATAAAGTTCTTTCCATTTCCAAGTGAATTTGTTTTGGCGATACTGATAACGTTTCTTGATGTTTTGTCGCCAATTCCATACATTGTCTATATTCATCAAACATTTGTTTATTTTTGTAAATCTGCGCCATAAGATAAAATAAATCACCGTTATCGGGTATCTCTTCTAAAGCTGCTTTCATCATCATCATAGCTTCATCATAACGTTCAAGTTTAAATAATATTTTTGTAATTATTTTATACGCCTCAACATCCCTTGGATTGTATTCCAATGTTTTTTGCAAATATGTTAATGCAGAATTATAATCTTTTTTCTCATACATAATCGAAGCAATATTAAAATATGCCCAACTGTAATTTGGTGATTGTTCTATAACTTTTTTATATTCTGCAATAGCTTCATCGATTTTACCTTCATTTTTGTATATATAGCCTAAATGAAAATGGGCAAAAATATCATTATTATTTATTGCAACTGCTTTCATGAAACAAATTTTTGCAATATCAGGCTGTTCTTTTTTTACGTAACACAAACCAAGATTAAAAAAGCTGTTTGAATCATCAGTATCGGTTTCCAAAACTCTCTTAAACATCTCAATAGCTTTATCAAACTCTTTCATATCAATATATACAAGCCCCAAATTATAATAAAAATCAGTTTCATCAGGAGCCAATTCGATAGCTTTTAAATAAGCATGTTCAGCTTTTGGTAAATCACGCATTTTTTCATGCACTATGCCCTTGTTGTAATAAAGACCTGCGTCTTGCGGGAAAATACTTATTAAAAATTGGAATTGTTTTAATGCTTCTTCATTAAAACCTTTATCTAAAAGAACAACAGCCAAACGGCGTCTTGCTTGAAAGTTAGATGAATCTTCGCGAAGAACAGCTTGCAATTCTTGAATTTCTTGTAAATCTTTATCATCATTCATAATGATATTATATACGTAAACAAAACAAATGTAAAAATATTAATATAACTTATTTATACGATATACTATTTTTGGAATTTACCTGTACGTTTATAAAAATCATCTAAAAAACTTGTATCAAAATTTCCGCTTATAAACACTTCATCTTCAACAATAGATTGATGGAACGGAATTGTTGTATTAACACCGATGATTACGTATTCTTTTAATGCTTGATAAATTCTACGACGAGCCTGATTTCTGTTTTCACCCCAACAAATCAATTTTCCAATCATTGAATCATAGTATGGCGGAATTTTATACCCAGGATAAACATGTGAATCAACTCTAACTCCGAATCCGCCCGGAGCAACATACCCTTCAATTAATCCGGGACATGGCATAAAATCTTTTTCTGGATTTTCGGCATTAATTCTACATTCGATGGCATGTCCTTTTAATATAACATCTTTTTGCTTGTAATCAAGTTTTTCACCTGCTGCAACTCTGATTTGCTCTCTTACAATATCAATCTGAGTTACCATTTCTGTAATACAATGTTCAACTTGAACCCTTGTATTCATTTCCATAAAATACCACTTGCCATCACTATCAAGTAAAAATTCACAAGTACCAACACCTTCATATTTAACAGCTTTTGCAGCTCTTATAGCCGCTCCACCCATTTTTTTACGAGTTTTTTCATCAATAGCCGGAGAAGGAGTCTCTTCAATTAATTTTTGATGACGTCTTTGTATAGAACAATCACGTTCGCCTAAGTAAATATAATGTCCGTATTTATCACCGATAATTTGAACTTCAATATGACGAGGATTTTCAAGATATTTTTCGCAGTAAACTCTATGGTTACCAAATGCCTTTTCAGCTTCTGTTTGACAAAGATTAAAATTAGATTCAACCTCATCATCAGTTCGAACAATTCGCATACCTTTACCGCCGCCACCGGCAGTTGCTTTTAAAATTATCGGATAGCCGACTTTTTTTGCAAATTTTTTGATTTCTTTTGCATCTTCAATAATACCTGTACCCGGAATAACAGGAACATCATTTTCAATCATAGTCTTGCGGGCAGTTGCTTTATCACCCATTTTTTTCATTGAATAAGAGGATGGTCCGATAAATTTTATACCATGTTGCTCACAAATTTCCGCGAAATCAGAACGTTCAGATAAAAAGCCATATCCCGGATGAATAGCATCTGCTCCTGAAATTTCGGCAACAGACATTATTGCCGGAATACTTAAATAACTTTTTGAGCTGTCTGCAGGGCCTATACAATAAGCATCAGTTGCTAATCTTACATGCAAAGAGTTAGCATCAGCTTCAGAATAAATTGCTACTGTTGGAATACCAAGTTCACGACATGCTCGAATTACTCTGACAGAAATCTCACCACGATTTGCTACAAGAACTTTTCTAAACATTTTAAATTATCCCTAAATCTATTCAACATACATAAGAACTTGACCGTATTCGACAGGCTGACCGTCATTGACACAAATTTCAATAACTTTACCTGAATAATCCGATTCAATTTCGTTCATTAATTTCATCGCTTCAATAATACAAACAACCTCACCTTGAGCTACAAGTGAACCGACTTCAACAAAGGCAGGTGCATCAGGTGAAGCAGCTTTGTAGAATGTTCCAACCATAGGCGATTTTATTGGTCTGCCGGTTTTTGGAGTTTCTGCTTTAATTTCAGTTGCCTGCGCAACACCGGTTGAATCTTTTGCTGTAACTTGTGCCTGTACAACTGGTGCAACAGGTTGAGCAACAAGGGCTTGTTGCTGTTGACGTTTTAAAATAATTGATTGTTCTTCATCTTCTAATTGAACTTCTGTTAAATCAGAATCAGTCATCAATTTTGCTAATTTTTCAAGATACTTTAAGTCAAATTTTGACATAATTACTCCCTTCACTTGAATCAGAATGCTAAATTAGCATCTGTCAAGGTATTCGTTTGTTCTTGTATCAATTCTAATTCTATCACCATTTACAACAAAGAACGGAACATTAACTACTGCACCTGTTTCTGTTTCTGCCGGTTTTGTACCGCCTTGAGAAGTATTACCTTTTTCTGCAGGTGGGGTATTAACTACTTCTAATTCAACGTGTGCCGGTAAATCTACGCCAATTACAGAACCTTCGTGAGTTAAAACTGATACATTCATATTTTCTTTTAAATATTTGATTCCATCACCGATTTGGTCTTTTGTTACTGTGATTTGTTCATATGATTCTAAATCCATCATAACGAATCCATCACCTTCTTTATATAAATATTGCATATCGCGACGGTCTAACATAGCTTTTGCAACTTTTTCACCGGCTCTGAATGTTCTTTCAACAACTTGTCCTGTTTCAACATTTTTAAGTTTTGTTCTTACAAATGCTGCACCTTTACCCGGTTTTACGTGTAAAAACTCTACTACTGACCATAATGAGCCGGCATCTAATTGTAAAGTTAAGCCTGTTTTTAAGTCGTTTACTGAAATCATAAATTCTCCTTATATTAATCTATGATTTGATAATAGCATAAACAAAAATTTTTTCAAAACTATGATAATTTAACTTTGTTCAGACGATATAAATATTTTTTAAATTCAAATATCCACGCATATTTAAACAAATTAAAATGTTCTCAAACTTTCTTAATATATATTATCCTACGACTGATTTTTTGATAAATTATACAAATAATAAAAAAAATACCCATAAATTTGGGCATTTTAGTGTACAAGTTAAAGTATGTTTAGTGATGTTTTATGCTTAATCTATCTAATTTAACGTATCAATTCTACATAATTTTTATATGTATTGTCTTCTCTTATCTTTTTTATTGCAAAATCCTCAAGTTGTCTTATTCTTTCCTTTGAAAATCCTAATATTTTCCCCAATTCTTCAAGTGTTTTCGGTTTTGTATTATCTAGCCCGAATCTGTGCTGCAGTATAATTCTTTCTCTTTGCTGTAATTTTGATAAAACTTGTGGTATATTTTCACAAAGATTATTCATTTCAGCATTTGCTTCAGGCGATTTATAACTCTTATCTGCTATGTAATCTTGAACATTCAAATCCTCTGTTACAGGTGCATCTAAACTTATCGGTTCGTTTATTATAGCTTTTTTAATATTTTGTAGCCGTTTTATTGAAATATTCATCCTCTCGGCAATTTCTTTTTCATTTGGTTCTCTGTCAAGTTCAAAAGTCAAATCCAAAACAGCTTTTTTATATTTTCTTATTTTATCAGTCATATGCACAGGAATTCTAATTGTTCTGGAATTGTTTGATATTGCTCGTATAATTGTTTGCTTTATCCACCAAGTTGCATACGTAGAAAATTTGAATGATTTTGTATAATCATATTTTTCTGAAGCTCTAATTAATCCGATTGAACCTTCTTGAACCAAATCCATAAACAATACTCCATGACCTATGTAACGTTTAGCTATACTTATAACAAGCCTTAAATTGGCTTTTACAAGTTGTTTTTTTGCATTTATTGCTTCTTCTTTTGTCCCTTCTTTTATTTTTTTACCTAAGATAAGCTCTTCTTTTGCACTTAATAGCTTTGTTTTTCCGATGTCTTTAAGATACATTTGTAATATATCATCTTCTCTTGCAATGCAACTAAATGTCTTTGGTTCTTGTTCAATTTCTTCATCTGACTCTAATTCAATTTCATCCCATTTTTCCATCAACTCTACAGCCGAATTTAAATTACTCATAATCATACCCCTTATTCTATACGTATCTATAGACGTGAGTATAAAAAATTAGTTCCCTACTTTTCGTAAGTTGCAGGTGGCTCCATCGTTTTAGTCAATTTTGCTATAATTGAGCCGGGAAATGTATGAACTAAACTATAAAATTTATTTACTATTAAATTGTAATCTTCTACTCGGGTATTAAATTCTGATTCAAGGTTATAAAAATTCTCTAAACATTGCTGAAATCCGATATTCTTTTTTAAATCCGAATATTTTGTAGCTGCACCCAATAAAATTTCAACTTTTGAATCAAATTCTTTTTGTTTTTCAAACCTTTCTTGGGCATTTACAATTTTTGTTCTTATTTTAGATATATCATGGCGAATATTAAACAATTCACAGATTAATCTGTCTTCTTTTGGCATATTTTCACGTGCATAACCAAGTATATCAAGAATAACGATATTCTTTTTTATTATTGCTGCATCTAATGCTGCCAATGCCCTCAATGATTTATCTTTATAATTTAGCAAATCGAAGTTTATTTTTAGCAAATATATTACTAATAAAATTACAGCGATTAATATATACACAAGTATCATGTTATTCTTGACCTTCTAACAATATTGTTATATCACTTGATGTACAATAATTCTTGTTAGGATTATATACAAACTGCATTTTGCTAAGTTCAGGAGCTTCTTTTTTAATATTATTAAAAATATCGTTTGAAACAGAAGAATCATGTGCAATAAATTGTGAATGAGGAATTACTGAAGGACCGAAACAATTAACATTGTAACCGACACTTTTAATTTTCTCGCTCAAATCTTTGGCTGCCTCTTCATTACCGTTTGAATATCTTATTCCAATATTATAAGCTTTATTTTCATTATATACGTTATCTCGATATATCATTCTGTTAATCATTTCTTGAGTTTTTTCAGGGTCCAAAATCCAGTAACTTATATAACCGCTTTTATTAGGTGCACCCGGAAGAGTTGCAAATTCAATTTTATCAGAGTCAATATTTTTGGCAAGTGCCGCAAATTGTGATAATTCGTAGAAAGTCATATCAGTTTTTACATAATTGTTCACAGCATCAAGCATTTCAGGAATTTTTGCTAAAGTTTGCGGTGATTTGATTTTTTCCATAAAGCCTTTTAAAAACCATTGTTGACGTTGTGTTCTTCCAATGTCACCCAAACCGTCTTTTCTAAAACGCAAATATCCGACAGCATTTCTTCCGTTAAGTATATTCAAACCTTTTGATAAATTTATGTGCAAATTGCCTGAATTATCGTTGTAGTACATATTTTTTTCTACATAAATCGGAACGCCGCCCAATGCATCGACTATATTTGCAACAGCATCATCATGAACTAAAATATAGTGGTTGATTTTAATACCAAGAGTACGTTCCAAGGTTTTTTTAGTCATTTCAATTCCGCCTATTGCATGCGCAGAATTAATTTTTTGGATACCATAATCTCCCGGTAAATAAACTTTGCTATCACGCGGTACAGATATTGCGTTTATTGACTTAGTTTTTGTATCAACATTTAAAATAATCAAAGTATCAGTTCTTGCACCTTTCCAAGGGTCAACTTTAGAACCGTTTACATCTACACCTGCAAGAAGTATATTTTGTCTTTTTTGAATAAAAGGTGCAGCAAATTCTATATGTTTTTTATTCTCGATATTATTGGGAATTAGCATCAATAATCTTGATATATAGGAATCTTCGCCGATTTTTTTTATAAATTTATCTTTGTTATCTGCAACTACTAAAAATGCAAACACAAAAAAACAAAACAGTAAAACAATTCCAAAAAGTGTTTTCGCAAAATTTGAAGTTTCTTCTTTTTCGGCGTTTAAGTGTTTTAAAAATTGGTTATATTCTTCGTTTAAATCTTTTTCTTCTTGTTTAACTTCTTGATTATTAGACATAATACTACACTTTATTAATTCTCTATTCCAAATTTATTATATTTCAATCAAAATTATAAATCAATTACATTTATGAATAATTATTTACTTTCTTTTTGATATGCCCATGCTGAATGATTATGAATACTTTCAATAGATTCACAATCGATTTCAAATTCCTTGATTATTGGATTATTTCTTAGCTTTATTACAACATCGCGAAGTACATCCTCAACGAATTTAGGATTATTATATGCGCGTTCGGTTACAAATTTTTCATCTTCTCTTTTTAACAGAGGATATATAGAGCATGAAGAACACTCTTCCACATCTTTAATTAAATCTTCTAACCAGATATGTTGATTTTCATCGTATGAAATATTGACTGAAACGATAGCTCTTTGGTTGTGAGCTCCATAATCTGAAATTTCTTTTGAACATGGGCAAAGTGTTGTTACAGGAACTTTCACACCCAAAACAAACTTATAGCTTTCATTAGGAGTATTGCAATCAGATATAATGCTTTTAAATGAACAATTATAGCACATCTTAGCTTTCAGACCTGATACAGGTGCTGTTTTATCAATGAAATATTTGAATTCAAAAAACATTTCACCGCTTTTAGCGGATAATTTGTTTGTAATTCCATGAATATATTTTTTTAAATCTGAACCTATAATATCTTGTGATTGCCATTCATTCAGTATTTCTATAAATCTGGACATGTGTGTCCCTTTATAGTTTTCTGGTAAAGATACAGAAACACGTGCTTTTGCATTTACAAGTTGATTTGAATTATCTTTGCGAATTATATGCAAAGGAATATCAAAGTCTTTTATACCAACTTTTTGGATATAAACGTTCCTTGTGTCTTTTTCATTTTGAATATCTTTCATGGCAAAGCTAATCTTTAATTAATTCCATGCCGCCATCTACGTTATTTTTCAATGAAGTTAACAATTTCAAAGCGGCTTCTTTTTTTGTTTGTTTATCAGAAGTACGCAATAACTCAAGCGCTCTTATAACAATAGGATCGTTATCATACCAGCGTTTTCCGTTACCATGATATTCGCAAATTATATTATAAATTTTTTCAATTACGTCGCTTGCAATTTCTTCCTGTAATTTTGTTACAAAATCAGCAGCTTTGTCTTTTTCATTTCCCGGAGATAGTTTTAGTAATTCAAGAGCTTCTTTCAATTCGGGGTCCTTGTCATACCAACGACGTTGTTGTGAACTGTTTTCTTCCATTTGTACCTCTAAATTCTCTATTTAATATTAATATACCACAAATTATAAAAATTTAACATCAAAATTAAATTTTTTGTTATAATGTTAAAAAATAGTAAAGAGGTAATATGAACATACTTGTATTAAATGGTCCGAATTTGAATTTACTGGGAACAAGAGAGCCTGAAAAATACGGTAGTTTAACGCTTAAAGAAATTGAGAACAAGTTAAGTGATTATGCAAAGAGTAACAATTTTGGTATAGATTTTTATCAAACAAATATTGAGGGTGAATTAGTTGACAGAATTCAACAAGCACTTGGAGTTTTTGACGGGATAGTTCTAAATGCCGGCGGATATACACATACAAGTGTTGCAATCAGAGATGCTATATCTTCGGTTAATGTACCTGTTGTTGAAGTTCATTTAACGAATATTCATGCAAGGGAAGAATTCAGGCAAAAATCATTGTTAGCACCTGTTTGTATTGGACAAATAAGCGGATTTGGATATTATTCTTACATTCTTGGGTTGAATGCTGTTATTAATTTTGTTCTTAGTAAAGTAAGTGAATAATTTATGTGAAAGGTTCAAAATTAAATAGATTCTGAAACGAATTCAGCATAGACAGATTATTTTTTGCGTTATCCTGAATAGCCGATGAATAGTGGGTTTGACTTCTTGTTGATTCAATAAATTAAGGCGTATTTCAGAATTTATAAACTCCTTGTCCACCCTGAATTTATTTCAATGTCTATAATGTTGAACAGATGCTGAACAACGTGAAAATACAGGTTTATGTTGTCGTATTTTCTACGTTTTCAGCATGTCAAAAATGTTACTTGCAGCTTTGGACTTTGCCCTCACCATAGCCTAAAACTTTTGATGTGTCATTTTTACATCTGCCTTGGTTATCTATGTCTAAGTAATCCATATTGCCATTGTCCATTATCCATTGGCCACAATAATCATAACAACGACCATGGTTATTATTCATATATTGCACAAAACCATCTTTTAAGTCACTAGGCCACAATCGATAATTATCATCAAATCCTAAGATGAATGTATCAACCCCTGGATTATATTTACCTTTATCCGGACCATTTGTATCTAAATATATCCAACCATCTCCCGAGTCATAATAGAAACTAGCACCACTTGCAAGAATTACACAGGCATAATCGCCGCACCAACAACTTTCTTCATCGCTAAGGTCCTTACATAATTTTGTAACTTTCATAAATTCGGTTATTCTTTCTGCAAACTTTTTTGAGTATTCAAAATCAGATGCATCATTGGGAATATTTGCCCACCAAGTTTTTACAGGACCATATACTGCAGTTGCCCTATCGAGTGCTTCGTTTAACTCGGCATAAACCTTTTCAAATCTGGTAATAGATTCTGCTCTACCTGTGTTTTTGTTTACATTAGGAATAGTTAATGCAGCAACAACACCGATTATGCCCATAACAATCAAAGTTTCTGCAAGTGTAAATGCGTGTGAGTGAGCGGTTGACAGTGAACTGTTATGGGTGAACTGACGACTATTAACTGTACGACAGTTATTAGCATTTATATCATTCTGTTCACGGTTCACTCTAGACTGACGACTCTGTTCACCGTTCACTCTGGACAGTTCACCTTTAAAGAGGTTACAA
>JAFRAO010000045.1 GCA_017405375.1 bacterium | reverse complement strand
TTTCTGCTAAAGTAAACGCGAATGAGTGAACGGTTGATAGTGAACTGTTATGGGTAAACTGACGACTCTGTTCACTGTCAACTTTGGACAGTTCACCTTTAAATATGCTACAAATGAAGGCTTTTAGATGCCCGAGCAGGCAGAAAACCTTGCTACGAGAGAGTTTAGCCCCCCCCCCCCTAGCTAAAATGCAGTCTACAAAGGGTTTTTCACCACTTTTTATTTTGTTCATTATTAACTCCTTGTTTTGTATTTGCCTCTTTATATTACATTATTACTCTCAATTTTGCAAATTTTTCAAAAAATACTAAAAAGTATGTAAATTTAAACATATTTGATGTAAAATTTTTTTATGAAATTTACAGTAGCAGAATTAATCTTTGCAACTAATGCAAAAGTTTTAAAAAATAATACTCAGAATAGTGCATTTTCTATATCAACAGACACAAGAACAATTACGCCTGATGATATTTATATTGGCTTGAAAGGTCAAAATTTTGACGGTGAAGATTTTATTCAAAAAGCTGTTGATTCGGGTGCTAAAGCATATTTTACAACAAAAGATTTTGTTTTGGATAATTCTCAATTAGTGTTAAAAGTTGAAAATCCGCTTATTGCCTATTTGCAGTTGGCAAAGTTATACTTAAACAAGGTTTCGCCAAAGGTTGTTGCTCTAACGGGAAGTTCAGGAAAAACAACTACAAAAGAAATGCTTACAAGCGTTTGCAGACAACAATACAAAACCTTTTCAACACCGTTGAATCATAATAATGAAGTAGGCTTTTGTCAAACAATTTTGTCAATGCCAAAAGATACAAGAGTTTTAATCCTTGAAATGGGTATGCGAGGATTGGGTGAAATTAAGTTATTATCAAAATATTCTAACCCTGATATATCGATTATTACTAATGTCGGAACTTCACATATAGGCAGATTAGGTAGTAGAGAAAATATTGCAAAAGCAAAGTGCGAAATTTGCTCTTACCAAAAATTTAATGGCTGTTTTATTGCAAATGATAGTGAATTAATAAAAAAAACAGTAGAATATGATGGTGAAAAAGTTTATTTTTCAATAAAAGATGTTGATTTTTTAGAAAAACAAATCGGCAAAACAAAGTTTACGTATAAAAATGAAACGTATCAACTTAATATAGAGGGAGATTATAATGTAGAAAATGCACTTGCCGTAATTGAAGCAGGCTTGCAATTAGATATTGCTCCGGAAAAAATTAATGACGGATTAAAACAATATTGTCCTATTGAAAAACGCTGGCAGATTGAAGAAATTGGAAAATATAAAATTATAAATGATGCTTATAACGCAAATCCTGATTCCATGAAAGCATCTTTATTAACTATTTTTGAACTATATCCCGATACGGTTCTTGTATTGGGTGATATGGGTGAATTAGGCGATGATTCAGTATTTTATCACCGTAATATTGGAGAATTTATTTTAGATAATTTACATGACAATAATTATGTTAAAATAATAACGGTAGGAAATTTAGCTAAAGAAATAGCTAACAAAGTTAATGAAAAACTAAATATCGCAATTTCTTTTGAAAATAATAAACAAGCAGCAGATTATATAAAAAACAATATAAAAGAAGGTAGTACAATCTTTTTAAAAGCCTCTCGTTCTATGAAATTTGAAGAAATTGTGAATGAAATAAAAGGAGCACTTTTATGATAATGGTTACGATAGCCTTTATTTTAGGTTTGGTATTATGTTTACTGTTTGCAGTTCCGTATATTGATTTTTTACACAAAAAAATGATGGGGCAGTATGTTTTAGAGCTTGCTCCGGAAAGTCATAAGCAAAAACAAGGTACCCCTACAACAGGCGGAGTGTTTATTATTCTTGCTATTATATTAGCTTCAATAATTGCTTTGGCGCTTGCTCAAAAACTTAATACAATGGGTTTTATTATTTTAATTACATTGTTTTTCTATACGCTTGCAGGTTTTCAAGATGATTATTTGAAGATAAAAGGACATGTAAATCAAGGATTAACTCCTAGAGCAAAACTTATAAGACAAATTGTTATTGCTTTTTTGCCTGCAATTTTTATAACACTTTGCGGGGAACAATTTACGCGAATTTCATTTGCTTACAATTATTTTGATTTATTATGGTTTTATCCTTTATTTGCAGTGTTTATAATTATAGGTTCATCTAATGCGTTCAATTTAACAGATGGTTTGGACGGACTTGCAACTTCTTGCGGAATACCTGTTTTTTTAGCTTGTTCTGCAGTTTCATTTTTAAATAACTATATGGAAGTTTCTATAATTGCTGCAGCAACAGCGGGTGCTTTAGTCGGATTTTTGAAATATAATAAAGCAAAAGCGCAAGTATTTATGGGCGATACAGGCTCTCTTGCTTTGGGTGGTTTGCTCGGTACACTTGCAATTATGGGTAAATTTGAATTGCTGCTTATAATTATGGCGTTTGTATTTATTTGCGAAACTCTTTCCGTAATAATTCAAGTAACAAGTTTCAAATTAACAGGTAAAAGAGTTTTTAAAATGGCGCCAATTCATCACCATTTTGAATTATTAGGTTGGAGCGAAAATAAAATAGTTATAACGTTTGGTATTTTTTCAGCACTTTGTTCAATTCTTTCAGTTGTGCTATTTATATTGTATTTTAAAGGAATAATGTAATGAAAAAAAATTGGTATGATAAAAAAGTTTTAATATTAGGTTTATCAAAAAGCGGAATTGCAGCAGCAAAATATTTAAGCGGTAAATGTGCAAATGTTTATATTTCAGAAAGCAGAGTAGAAAGGTCTGAAGATAAAGACTTATTGGAAGAACTTAAAAACTTAGATATTAATGTTGAAATGGGCGGTCATAGCGACGAATTTATTAATGACAGCTATCTTGCTGTTGTAAGCCCCGGAATCCCGCCACATAGCGAAATTTTTAAAAGAGTAAAAGAGGCAAAAGTACCTATTATTTCTGAAATAGAATTGGCATTTTCCGAAAGCAGAAAACCGTTTATAGCTATAACCGGAACAAACGGAAAAACAACGACGACTGCACTTACTGCGCATATTTTGAGTTCTCAATATAAAGCTGAACCTTGCGGAAATTACGGCGTTCCGCCATGTTCACTTTTAAATGATTCTGAGCTTGATTATTTTGTTTGTGAAGTAAGTTCATTCCAGCTTGAAACAAGTAATTCTTTCCAACCGCAGATTTCATGCTGGTTAAACTTTACTCCTGACCACATTGATTGGCACGAAGGTTTGGAAAATTACTTTAATGCAAAAGCAAAAATTTTCAAATATCCTCAATTACCCGCATTTGCAATTTTCAATGCAAAAGATGAAAAACTTTTAGAATTTTCTAAAACATGTAATTCTACAGTATTTTTATTTGATGAAAAAGCTGAAGATAACTGTTGTTATATTGAAGATGAAAAAATATTTTTCACAAGAAATAAAAAAACGGAAGAGATTATTTCGTTGTCAGAATGTCCTCTAATCGGGCATCATAACTATCAAAATGTGATGTGTGCGATTATTGTTGCAAAAATAGAAGGAATTTCGAACGAAGATATTAAAAAATCAATTATGTCATTTAAGGTTCCCGAGCACAGACTTGAATATGTTACAAAAATAGGGAAAACAGAATTTTACAATGATTCAAAAGCTACAAATCCTGAATCTTCAATCGTTGCAATAAATTCTTTTAACGATAAAGATGTTGTGTTAATTGCAGGCGGAAGAGATAAAAATACAGATTTGAAAGAATTTTGTAACTCAATTAATAATCACATAAAAACAGTTATTTTAATCGGTGAAGCTGCAAAACGTTTTGAAGAGAATTTAAAACAAAATGGTTTTGAAAATATAATTTTTGAACAAACGTTGCAAAGTGCTACAGATAAAGCGATTTCTCTAAATCCTGATGTTATATTGTTATCACCGGCATGTGCAAGTTACGATATGTTTAGCGGATACGAAGAACGAGGAAAAGTATTTAAAGAATATGTCTTATCAAAAGTATAATCAGAAAAAAGAAATATCATACCGACCAAAGGAAAGTGTTATTTTAACATCACCGGATAAAACAATATTAATTGTTGTGGCGTTTTTAGTGATGATTGGGATAATATCAATATTTTCTGCGAGTGCACCAAAATGCATGGAGATGGGTCAAAATCCTGCAAGATTTGCATTTTTGCAAATGTTTTTTTTAGTATTTGGTATAGCAGGACTAAGATTTTTTATAAATTACGATTACAAAAATTTGGTTGCATGGACAATGCCGATTACGATAGCTGTTGTGGTTGCGCTTTTGATGGTTGCTTTTACACCGTTAGGGGTAACTGTTAATGAGTCCAGACGATGGTTGAATATTGGTTTTACAAATTTGCAGCCTTCGGAATTTGCAAAATTTTCGGTAGTTTTATTAATGGCAAGTGCTTTTTATAAAAACAGCAGAATTTTTCAAAGTTCAAAATGGGTTTATTTTATTCCTGTAATCATAATGATGGCTTTAATATACAAACAGCCGAATTTGAGTATGATTATTTTAATTTTCATGACATCCTTAGTTATTTGGTTGAGTGCAGGCGGACCGTTAAAATTGATTGCAACACTTAGCATATCAGGAGCAATCGGTTTAGCTGCAACAATAACAACTGCTTTAAACAGCTCTTTATTATCACATTTTATAAAACCTTATCAATTAACGCGTATTACAACTTGGTTAAATCCTGAACAATATGCCCTAACATCAGGTTATCAAATAATACAAGCGTTAACCGCATTTGCTGCAGGTGGATTTTGGGGAGTCGGTTTTGGTAATTCTAAACAAAAATTATATTGGTTGCCTGAATCTCATACCGATTTTATTTTCGCAGTAATTGGTGAGGAATTAGGTTGGTTAGGTTGTATTTTAGTTATAGGACTATTTTGGACATTAATTCACCGAGGCTTGATTATTGCCTCACGCTGTCCTGATATGTACGGAAAATTACTTGCAGTCGGAATAACTTTTTCACTTGGCTTTCAAGCATTTTTAAATATTTCTGTTGCAACATCATTTCTTCCTGCAACAGGTGTTCCGTTACCATTTATAAGTTATGGGGGTTCATCTTTAATGGTTTCCTTATGGATGATAGGTGTTTTGCTAAACATATCCAAAAAACGAGTGAAAAAAATAAGGGTTAATACAAATGTCAGATTCGTATAAAAAATATACTTATTTTATTACAGGCGGCGGAACAGGCGGACATATATATCCGGCAGTTGCAGTTACAGAAGCTCTTAATGGTGATTTATCTACAAAAAAAATATACTATGTGGGAAATCCTGACAATTTAGAATATAAAATAGTTCAAGGTTTTAATTTGGAATTTTTACCTATAAAAATTTCCGGTATGCCAAGAAAAATTAGTTTTTCGTTTTTAAAATGGGGAATTCAATTAATAATAGCAAGCAGTAAAGCCTTATATTATTTATTGAAATATAAGCCAAATGCAATATTGGGAACAGGCGGTTATGTATCAGCTCCAACGCTTATTGCATCGTGGTTTACGAAAATCCCATATATGATTCATGACTGTGATGCTCAACCGGGAATTGTTTCAAGATTGGTTGCACCAAGGGCAAAAAATATTTCCTTAGCTTTTGAAGATTCTGCTCATTATTTAAAAAATAAAAACTACAATGTTAACGGAAATCCTATAAGAAAAGAATTTAAAACACTTTCAAAAGAACAAGCAAGAGAAGATTTACAACTTGAAAACAAAACAACTATTTGTATTATGGGCGGTTCTCAAGGTGCGAAATCTATTGATGAAGCAACAGTTGATTGCCTAAAACAAATTTTTGAAAAATATAATGTACAAGTGATTTTTCAAACAGGTGCAAAACATTATGAAAACGTTATTTCAAAATTGAAAGAGATTTATTCTGGTTATGAAAACAATGAAAATCTGGTTATAAAGCCATATTTTGATAACATGGTAACTGTACTAAAAGCCAGTGATATAGCGATTTCAAGAGCAGGTTCGTTAAGTTTGTCAGAAATCTGTGCTTGCGGAATTGCACCAATTTTAATTCCATATCCGTATGCTGCTGCAGATCATCAAAGAAAAAATGCAAAATCTCTGTTAAACAAAGGAGCATGCCTTTATTTAGAAGATAGTGAAACAACAGGCGAAAATTTATTGAAAAAACTTGATGAATTATTATCAAATCCCGAAGTATTAAGGAAAATACAGGAAAATACAAGTAATTTGGCAAAGTTAGATGCAACAGAAAAAATTGTTGAACAATTAAAGAAAGTGGCATCAAATGGATAAAACATATAAAGATGCACTTAATTTATTAACTTCACAAGGCAAATTTCGTATAAAATTGGGATTGGAACGAATTTCTAAAATATTAAATTTGTTAGGAAATCCGCAAAAAAAATTAAAGTGCGTGCATGTTGCCGGAACAAACGGTAAAGGTTCAGTTTGTGCGATGTTGAGTACAATTTTAACTGAAGCCGGATATAAAACGGGACTTTTTACAAGCCCTCATATTTTTAAATATACAGAACGTATTAAAATTGATGGAAATGAAATTTCGGACGATATTTTTGCAGAAAAAATATTTAAAATTCAAGATTTGGCAAAACAAAACGAAATTGATTTAACGGAATTTGAAATTCTGACAGCAGTTATGTTTGAATATTTTGTCGAAAACGGGGTTGATATAACTGTTATAGAAGTAGGACTCGGCGGAAGGTATGATTCTACAAATGTTATAGAAAATCCTATTTGTTCAATTATTACAACAATTGACTTAGATCATACAGAAAGACTTGGCGGCAGCATAGAAAAAATTGCTCGGGAAAAAGCAGGAATTATTAAACCGAATTGTCCTGTCATAGTACATTCTTCAAACAAGGGATTAGATGTTATAAAATCTCATTGCAAAGAAAATCAACTAACAGTTGTAAATACTATGAACTTAATGTTTGGCGAAATGAGTTTAAAAGGTTATCATCAACAGGAAAATCTTTCTCTTGTATTAAGTGCTTTACAATTTATAATTCCTGATATAAAGGTTACAACACTTCAAAATGCATTAAAAAAAGTTGAACATTTTGGCAGGTTTCAATATTTTGAGAATAAAAAGGTTTTAATAGATGGTGCACATAACCCAAATGGTATTAGTACTTTAAGGAAAAATCTGGATATTTATTTTAAGGATTGCAAAAAAAGATTTATTTTCGGGTGTTTACGAAATAAAGATTACAAAAAAATGATTGAAATACTTTTCAACAGTGAGGACGAAATTTATTTTAATCATTTTAATCATACAAATTCAGCTACTTATGAAGAACTATCAAGTGTATGTAAATATCCGTCAAAAGAGTATTTTGGCGAACTTTCCAAAGATTTTGACGGAGTTACAATTATTTGCGGTTCGCTTTACATGATAAGTGAATTAAAAGATTTGTTTTTTGATTTTTAGAATTTGGTTTCATATCCAAATATAATACGTTTTTCGTTTTGAATACCTTTTCCTTTTTCTTTTTTGGGACCGGTTGAACCATCAAGGTATAATTTGCCGTATTTGCTTAAAAGAGATACTTTAGCTTCATAAGACGAAAAATCTTTAGCTATTGTTTCAAAATCTAATGCAAAATCGTCAGAAAAAACATGTTTAAGGTGAATAGCACTTCCTTTTCTATAAAGTTGGGTCTTATCGCTTAAAATCATAGGGGTACCTTTTACTAAGGCCTCCACTATAAACTCTAAATTGTCTGACTTAGGGACTTTTGGTAATTTTTTTCTGCTAAAATCAAATGCTTCGATTGAATCCTTTTCACTTGCTGAATCTTGTAATTCTATTTCCGGAAATTGTTCTGTTCGCAAACTTTCGTCCAATAATAAGATTTTTTTATTATTTAATATTTCTTGTTCGAGTTGTTTTTGTTGCTCATGTAATTTATATTTTTCTTTTTCTATATTTTTCTTTTCTGTTTGATGTTTCTGAAGTTTTTTTTGTTCATTTTTTATTTTTTTATCTATATCTTTTGCGCTTTTGTCAACTTCTTCAATTTGAGTTTGTATTTCTGTAATTTGCTTTGATATATCATCTCTTTCAATATCATCTTGGCAATCTTGTAAAGTTGTATTTAATTCTTTTTCTTGATTTTCCAATTCGCTGCTTGCACTTTTCATAGATGTAAAATTATTTTGCAAAGAAAGAATTTCAGCAGAAGTTGTGTCGATTTTTGTATCGTTTTTTGATTTTTCAACATCTTTAGCATTTATCATTTGGGTTGTTTGCGCAAGTTGATATTGCAACGTTTCTAATCTATTATTCATAACATACTACTCCTAACCATTTGCGCTGATTATCGGCAGATAAAGAAAGAACTTTAACAGAATTAGTTTAATTTTTACAATTCGTAATATAAAGATATAAAGAAATTATAAAATATAGCATAAAAAATCTTTATTAGGTATAATTATATCTATAAAAAAGGATTAATTAATATGCAAAATGTATTAGAAAATAAAGAGATAAAAAGTATAGATTTTAATTGTGATTTGGCACAAAGTTTCGGTGTTTATAAAAATGATTCCGAATATGAATTATTGGATTATGTCAGCTCAGTAAATGTTTCATGCGGATTTCATGCAGGCGACCCGATAGCAATAAAAAATGCATTGAATGAAGCAAAACAAAGAAATATTGCAGTCGGAGCGCATATAGGTTTTAATGATATTCAAGGCTTTGGTTACAAAGAAATGAAAATGGATGAAGATGAACTTGAAGCATTGGTTATATATCAATTAGGAGCAATAATGTCTTTTGCAAAGACGTTTAAATTAGAAATTGAATATGTAAGACCACATGGCGCGATGTATAAACAAGCATCAAATGATTTTACTTTTTCTTGTAATATAGCAAAAGCAATAAAAAAATGTTCTCCTTGGCTTGTTTATTACGGTGCGGCAGGGGATACCATTAAAAAAGTAAGTGAATATGTTGGAATTAATATAGCGCAGGAAGTATTCTTAGATAAAACATATAATGCTGATGGTACAATAGATTTTGATTCTGAAAACAATTCAAATTTTGAATTTAATATTAACAGATTGAATCATTTGTTAAAAACAAGTGAGATTGATAATAATTTAGGTGGTAAAACTATTGTAACTGCTGATACAATACATTTTGCAAATAAATATGAAAATTCATCAGATATTATAAGGGCTGCAAAAGGTATTATAACTCCTGAGCCGATAAATTATATAAAAGTTAAAAATTCAGGTTGGGTGGATTAGATATTATGAAAGAAGATATGAATAATTTTAGAAATGCATTTAAAGATAAAATGAAGGATGCAGGTTGGTTAATTCCGGGACTGGAAGTAAAACGTTGGTTTGCTCTTATATTTCTTGGTTCTGTACTTATAACAATCGGATTGATGATATTTTTTAACCTAAGACCTGTTTATTTTATAATGGAATTTATAAGAAAAATTGCACGTACTTTCCCTACAGATGTGTTAGCTTCAATTATAACAATATTTGGTGCTTTTTTGTTTTTCAAAGGGTGGCAAAAAACGAATCTTTCTATTCTTGACATAAGAAACGGAAAAGAAAAAGAAACTCTTTTGGAAACTTTATATAGAAGAAGAAAATTAAATAGAGGACCTAAGATTGTTGCAGTGGGTGGTGGTACCGGATTATCAATGCTATTGAAAGGTATAAAAAATATTACTAATAATATAACGGCTGTGGTTACTGTTGGTGATGATGGCGGAAGTTCAGGCAGATTAAGAGAAGAAATGGGTGTACTTCCACCGGGTGATATCAGAAATTGTATTGCGGCATTAGCTGATAATGAAGATTTAATTACAAAACTTTTTCAATATAGATTTAGAACCGGTGAAGGATTAAAAGGTCATAGCTTTGGAAATTTGTTTTTAACAGCATTGTGTTCTATAACAGGCGATATGGTCAGAGCAGTAAAAGAATCTTCCAATGTTTTATCAATTCGCGGAAGAGTTTTACCTTCTACGTTGGACAATATGAAACTTGCGGCAGAATACGAAGACGGAACTATTGTTCATGGCGAATCTGCAATACCTGAAGAACATAAAAAAATTAAAAGGTTGTTTACCGAACCTGAAAATTGTAAAGCGTTGGAAGATGTTATTGATGCTATAAAAGAAGCTGATTTAATTATTTTAGGACCCGGAAGTCTTTATACAAGTGTAATCCCTAATCTGTTAATTAAAGAAATTTCAGAAGAGATTGTTAAATCTTCCGCTAAAAAAATATATGTTTGTAATATTATGACTCAACCCGGAGAAACAGATAATTACGCAGTTTCAGACCACATTAATGCGTTATATAAACATGCAGGCAGTAATGCTCTTATTGATGCAGTATTAGTGAATAATGTGTTACCTCAAAATATGGCGACAAAATACAAAGAATGCGGCCAAATGCCTGTTGTATTAGATAAATACAATGTTCATGTTGATATTGTTGAAAAGAAATTAATCGAAGAAAGCAAAGACGGATTTGTAAGACATAGCTCTCACAGAGTTGCTCGTGCAATTTATTATTGGTTTAGAAAACAACAAAAAATAAAAAATAATAGGGGTATTAATGTCGCATAAAATAATAAAATTTATATTTAAATTATTATTTTCTGGATTAAATGCTGTTCAGTCATTATTTATTTTCTCTTCTTTTTTAATTCTTGTTTACTTTTTTGTTAGTTTATCTACTTTAAAAATTCCTGTTGTTATTAGCAGTTTATTTGAAGCATTATATAAATTCCAATATGATTTTTTTAGAATACCAAATTTCTATGATGTTGATTATACGTATATGTTATTAGCTGTTGAGTGCTTATTAATAGCGTTTATTTTGATACATGTTTTAAACTATATAATATATTTAGAAGGCATTTACGATAATATTAATGCGTATAGAAAAGAAAAATACGAAAAAAATTTCAACTTGAATTTGATAAAAAAAACTGTTAACGAAAAAATAGACGGTTTTTATTTGATGTTTAGTTTGAATTTAGAAGTTATTAGCGAATCTAAATTTTTAGCTGATACAAAACCTTCTATAAACCTCGATAAATTATACATAAAAATAAAGAATTTTATTGAAGGTAAATTAAAAAATAATTTTAATGTTGATTGCAAAATATATAATAAAAATTTTATGTTTTATTTTAAAAATTTTAACGATTGTAATAAAGTTTTTGATGACGTATATTCTTGCATTAGAAAGGTTAAATCGGAATTAAAGAATATAAAGGTCAAATTTTATGCAAAATGTAGTGTATGCGTAAAAGGGTTTAGCTACAATAGTGATTGTTCTTTATTGGAACAAATGATAAATATTAATAAAAACGATAGAATTGTTACAAATAACGATTTTAAAATGAAATATGATACGCTAAATTCGCAAAAATATAAATATCTTGAAATAGGGGAATATAGTTTTTCTGATAATATTTATTGTTTATATGGATTTGAACCTAATTTCGATTTGGAATAATTTATCCGCCTGATGATTGAATATTATCAATTTCGATTGTATATCTTATTAAAGAATGTACCATCAACAATAAGTACGGATTTATTTGTGCTGTATTAGACAAGTTTACTTTTGCTTTTGGATTTATTATATCTTGTTCTAATTGATTTTTTTGATTCTTAAAATCAATAACAGTTTGCATTGAATACTCCGTGCCCGCATTAGATAACTTTTTAAACAGTTCTTTTTTAGGGAAACTACTTGAACATGTAATTGAAATATCCACCGAATTTGCTGTTATCAAACTTACAGTAGCACTTAAATTTCCAAAATTTACGGTTGTAATCATAACTTTTACAAATGTTTCGGAATCCGGAATTTCTTCGTCCTGTTCAATTTCTAAATTAAATCCGACACCTTCTTGCAGAGGGAGCCAAGGTAAGTATAAAAGCATTAAATTTTTGAGTGTTTGCGCGGAAGTTGTATTTGAGTTGCTTGATATACTTGAGCTTATAATATTTATAGTATCTTGCAAAGGTTTTGTATCGGTTATCCCTTGTGAAGTTGCAAGCGCCATCATTGAAATCATTTTGTTCATGGCAACTTTACTATTCTTCTGTAAAAATAGTGCAACATTGTTTAAATCAATATTATGACTAAATTTTGGTATTGTTTTGTTTTGCCCTTTTACAGATTCTTCTGAGGTAAATTCAGGAATATCATTTTCTATAATATTTTCATTCTGCTCAATTTCTTGTTCAATATTCGGTTGAATTTTTGATTGAAATTTTGGCTGAATTGTTTTCGGTGAATGTTGAATAATATTCCTGTAAGTAATATTGTTTTCGGTTGAATTTTTAAAATTAATGTTATTATTATAAAGTGAATTGTTTTTTAAATTATTTAATTGCTCATTTTTCTGTTGAATCTGTTCGTTTCTATTGTATTGGTTAATTTGTTTTAAGTTTTTTAAGTTGTTTTTGATTTGCAGATTATTTTTAACATTATTATTTAATTGTTCATTTTTTTGCTGAGATTGTTCGTTTATATTATATTTAGAAATTTTTTGATGATTTTTTCTGTTGCTGTTAATTTGCAAATTTTGTTTGAAATTATTGTCTGATTGTTGTTTCTTTTCTATATTATTTTGAATTATTTGTTTTGATTCTTTATTAATATTATTGGGATTTGTATTTTGTTTTTCTATTGTATTATTGCGGTTATTTGACTGTTCTTTTAATGTTTTTATATTTGTATTTTTTCCGTCATCTTGTAAAAAAACAAGTAAATCAGACATATTTTTCGGTAAATTTAAAAGGTTTTTTATATAAACTGCTCTGTCAATACTCGCTAAATTATTCATCCTGACTTGTTCAGGATTAATAAATTGGCGCTGCATATTGTTTATAATATTATTTTGCGTTTTCTGAACTAAATTTTCACTTGAAGATGACAAATTTGCATTTCCATTAACCTGCGCCGGTTTCAAATTTATCATCTTTTGATTTAATTTTAATTTTATCCAATCAACGTTTCTCATAACTTATGCTTGCCAAAATTTAATATTAGAATAATTTAAACAGGCAAATAAGATTGCGGATAACTATAATCTTCTTTAAATCCGATATGTCTATACATTTTTAATGCAGAAATATTATTTGTTTCAGCCGAAACATTTATTTCTGAAAAATCTCTTTCACAAGAATGAACTCTATTAACTAATGCTTCAACAGAATGTTTAAGCATATATTTTGCCAAACCTTTTCCTTGATGTTCTTTCGTGATTGCAACAAGCGGAATATTAGCTATTGTTCCTGCGGTTATATTTGTAAAACAGAATCCGCAAGGTTCACCGTTATATAATAATACACTTGTAAATTCCGGTAAAAACTCACCATAAACATTATTTATAATTTTATCCAGAATATCTGTTGTCCCTTCTATTGATTTATATCTTGTATCAAATAATGCATCAGATGCTTCAGAGAATGTTTCATGAATAATTCTTACGGCATCGTCAAAATATGAATTATTCCATGATACAACAGTATAGTTTTCATCTTCAGGAACGCTAGGACTGTTATGTAAAATATCTTCCGATAATTTATCATTCATAAAAAATCTTAAAACAACCAATCCTACGAATTGGAATCCATAATGCGCAATATCACTTGTAAATGTTGACTGAGAACCCAGCATTGGATAACAAACAACCTTATCTTTTCTTTCTTGTTCTGTTTCTTGCAAAAATCTTTCAACTAAAATTTTTCTTTTTGTCAACAAATCTTCGTTTCCAAGACAATGAATGACATTTAATTCTATTGATTCGGAAATTGCTGTTGTATAAACCAAAAATGCTGTCGGAATATGATTTTCCAACAAAACAATACATTTTATTAAATTCTTTTTAATAGAATCAATGAATCCGGTGTAATCTAACGGATCCAATTCAAATTTATAATCAGTTTTAGCAACTGAGTAGAAGTCATTGTATACTCCTGCGAATATTTTGAATAAACTTTCATCTAATATTTGTGTTTCGTAATTTACATTTTCCATAAAAATTCCTTTTATATTGATAATGTATGATGCATTTTTTCTTTTTTAGTGTCCAGATACTTTCTATTATATTCGGTAATTTCAGATTTTAAATGGACTATATCGTGTATTTTTAATCCGTAACCTTTTAGTCCGATTATTTTTTTAGGGTTATTTGTAATTAAATTAAAAGTTGTAAAGCCAATATCACGAATTATTTGAGCGCCTACGCCGTAATCTCTTAAATCTTCTTTGAATCCAAGAGAAATATTCGCTTCGATTGTATCCTGACCTTGTTCTTGAAGTGCGTATGCTTTAATTTTGTTAATTAAGCCTATACCTCTGCCTTCGTGGTCATGCATATAAACGATAGCGCCTTTACCATATTCTTCAATCATTTTCATTGCGCCATGAAGTTGTGAATTGCAGTCGCATTTTAAACTGTGAAAAACATCGCCGGTCAAACATTCGGAGTGAACTCTTATCAAAGGAATTTTGTCGCTGCCGTCATCTTTTACTAACGCAACATGTTCATGCCCGTTTAATTTATTTACATAACCATATATTTTAAAATCACCAAATTTTGTAGGCAAAAATGCTTCTGCTTCTCTAACAACCATTTTTTCGGATTTCAATCTATATGCAACAAGTTCAGAAACCGAGATAAATTTTAGCCCATGTTTTTGTGCAAAAAGTTTTAAATCATCACGACGAGCCATGGTGCCGTCTTCTTTCATAATTTCGCACATAACACCTGCCGGTCTGTGTCCTGATAAAATAGCTATATCTACACAGGCTTCTGTGTGTCCGATTCTTTCTAAAACTCCGCCTTTGCGAGAAACACAAGGGAAAATATGCCCAGGACGTCTTAAATCGTGTGGTCTTGCATTTTCTGAAATTGCAACTTCGACTGTTTTTGCTCTGTCATAAGCCGAAATTCCTGTAGTAACACCAAATCTTTCTGCTGCATCTACGCTTAAGGTAAATGCTGTACGCATTTTTTCCGTATTATTATCTACCATTTGCGGTAATTCTAATTGTTGAGCAATTCTCTCGGATATTGCAAGACAAATCAAGCCTCTGCATTCTTTTGCCATAAAATTAATAATTTCAGGTGTTACGCATTGAGCCGAACACAATACATCGCCTTCGTTTTCTCTGTCCTCATCATCTGCAACAATGATGGGTTTTCCCATTTTGTAATCTTTTATAGCATCTTCAATATTATCGAAAATAAATTCTTCCATTATGCAAATCCGTTCTCTTTCAAAAAATCTTCAGAAATGGTTGATATAACTTTTTTATTTAATATAAATTTTTCAATATATTTTGCAAAAACATCAGTTTCTATATTTACAATTCTGCCAATGGATAAACTGGAAAAATTAGTATTTTCGAATGTATGAGGAATTATTGCAACAGTAATTTTGTTATCATTTATATCTGCAACAGTCAAACTTACACCATTTATTGTGATAGAACCTTTTTGAATAACATATTTCAATGCTTCAGGAGTTAATTCAAAAACTAATTCATAAAACTCTTGTGCTTTGTTAATTTCATCTAATTTAGCGATACTGTCAACGTGTCCTAAAACAACGTGTCCGCCTATACGTTCATTTAAAGACATAGCTCGTTCTAAATTAACTTTATCACCTTGTCTGATGAATTGAAAATTTGTTACTTTTAATGTTTCTGCTGAAATATCAGAGGTAAAAGATTTTTTCTTCATGTTTACAACAGTTTGGCACACCCCATTTATTGCGATTGAATCTCCGATTTTGGTGTTTTCAAGTACTTTATCGCATTCAACTGTTATCCTTGCAGTATTTGAATTAAGTATGAATTCTTTTACCGTTCCTATTTCTTCAATTATGCCTGTAAACATATTATTATTGTATCACAATTATTTACCAATGCAAAAATTTTCAAAAATATTGTTTAAAATATCATCGGTAATGACTTCGCCTGTAATTTCATCTAAACATAATAGGGCTTGTTTTACGTCTATTGATATTAAATCTTGTAATTCTTTTACTTTTGCTGCTTCGTATGCTTGAATTAAACTTTCGCGAGCTTTTTCAAGACAATCTTGTTGTCGATTATTCGTAACAAATTCCATATCCTCAGGAGAAAATTCTAATATAATTCCTTTTATTTTTTCTTTTAATTCTTCTATTCCTATTTCAGATTTTGCAGAAATACAAATTGTATTTTCAGGTCTTTGAGAAACTAAATCACATTTATTTGCAATAATGATATGTTTTTTGTTTTTTATAAAATCTAAAATTAATTTATCAGCCTCTTTTAATCCGCAAGTAATGTCGTACATAAAAATTACCAAATCAGCTTCTTTTGCAGCCTGTTTTGAATATTCAATACCTATTTCTTCAACTTTGTCAATATTTTCATCTTCTCGAATACCTGCTGTATCAATTAACGTAACAGGAATTCCCAAATCTAAAGTTTCTGTTAATACATCTCTTGTTGTTCCTGCAATTTCCGTAACTATTGCTCTGTCAAGGCTTAATAACGTATTAAATAATGATGATTTGCCAACATTCGGTTTTCCGACAATGGCTATTTTTATTCCTTGACGCATTATATTGCTTGATTTTGCACCTGTTAGAATGTTGTCTATTTTGCCGATTTGTAACTCAAAATCTTTTATCAAATCTTCATATTCAGGTTCTTTGACATCTTCAGGAAAATCAATGCCCGCAACAATTTTAGACAATGTTTCAAAAATATCTTTCTTTATTTCATTAACTTTTACGGATAAAACTCCCGATAAATTTTTTGCAGATTGTATTGCAAAATTTTGAGTCTTTGAATGGATTAAATCTGCAACCGCTTCTGCTTGAGATAAATCCAATTTCCTATTTAAAAAAGCTCTTTTAGTAAATTCCCCTCTTTCTGCCATTCTTGCGCCTGTTTTTAAAACAAGTTCAAGAATATTTCTTACAACATTCAATCCGCCATGACATTGAATTTCAATTACATCTTCACCTGTATAACTATTCGGATTTTTAAACGGAAGAACAACAACTTCATCAATTTTTTTCTCGCCATTTTTAATCCAACCATGACAAATCATTTTTGGAGTAATTTTCCCTGTAAAAATCTTGTCTGTAATTTCAAAACTCTTTTCGCCTGAAATACGAATAACACCTACACCACCCGTTCCAAGCGGGGTTGATATTGCGGCTATAGTATCAAATTCTTGGATAATATTCATAGAAAAATTATATCTTTAACATATTTTATATGCAAGAATAGTTATTTCTTGATAATTAGGGTTCTAAAATGTATTAGAACCCTAATTTAGATTTTTTATATCATATTTCCGATTAAAGATACTATCGACATCAGATTGTTTAATGATATTCCGTTTGATTTTGAGGACTGTGATGATGAATTTGAATTCGATGAATTATTTCTGTTTAATAAATTTGCCGTATAATTCCCTGAATCCATTATATTGCTATTATATTGATTTTGTAGTGTATTTAAAAGATTAATGTAGTTATATCTGTTTGAGAGTTCATTGTTTATTAAATCGTTGCGTTTTAAGATTAAATCTTCCGCTAATTGCGCAACAGAATTACTTCTTGCGTTTTCGATACCGGATAATTTATCTAAAAACATTGAATTATCAATATTTCCAAATCTTGATGCCATATCATTTTTTAAACTATTCAACATTGGAGTGTACATTTCATTAATAGTTCTTTGTCCTTGTTTCTGGTAGGCATCTAATTGTGACTGCATTTGCTTTTGTACCTCCGGAGAAAATACATTTACGTTTGGAACTATTTCACTCAATGTTTTTTGTGAATAATCGTATAAAGATTTTTCGTATGGGTTCATATTATAATTTGAAAAGACGTGTGAACCTATTTTGTGGGTAGATGTTTTTGCCTGACCATTTAAACTGTGCGTTGCACTTGAATAAAGATTTCCGTTATTTTGAGAGTTTGAAGTCGTTTTGCTCATAAAATTTCCTTTCTAAAATTTCATTAGCAAAGACAAAATTTATACTTGGGGCTATTATATTATAGCATTTTTTTTGCTTATTGTAAAATTTCTACATCGGTTCAATATATATATAAGACTAAAAAATATGTCAGATTTCCGGTACGATAATTTTTAGATGGTTATTCTGAACATTAAATGTTCTTATAATCTTTCAAATCCCGGTGAAGTTTGCGGAAGATTCTGATAACCTTTGTTTGTATATACAGTTTTCTTTATATATTTATTTGTGTAATTCCCTTTTTCAAATAATTGTTTTAAAGTGTTTTCCCTTTGTAAAAGCGGGTGTTTTCTGCTGTTTTGTTCAGGATACATCTCGGATAATTCTTGCCAAACAGCAGCTTCCATTGTCCAAGCATAAGTTTCTTCCGCAAGTGAATTATACTCGTCCTGATGTAATGCTTCATGTGCCAAAAGAGCCGCTAATGCAGCAGGCGGTGCATCTGAATGCTTTGGATTTATATATATAAACAGTTGTTTGTTCTTTTTCCAGCCAAGTGCATCAAAATCTTTGTATTCCTCTTTTATTGCACTTAAATCTTTAAATTGTACTTTTATAGGTTTTTCCGTAAGATTATTCCCTACAATAGCCTGTCTTGAAAATTCTGCTAATGTATCTTTCATCATATCTAATGCAACAAGCACTACTTCATCATTACTTACTTTTTTATATTCTTTCTTTATATTCTCAAGATAAACATCATCATATTTAGCAGGATAATTTACTCGCGGTTGTTGCTCTACATTAAGTTTTTTACTCTTAGATTCAAACGCATATCCTTGCGAAATAATGAACATACAAACTAAAATTAGCAATAAAATCTTTTTCATTTTTAATCCTCTTGTCTATATATCATACATTATAATTATATAATTTTCAAATTCAAATCTTATAAAATAATGCTTTAAAATAATTTTTGTTGTATTATAATTATAAAGTGTATGGAGGACACGAAAATGATAGAAAACGGTTTAATCGTTACAATTGTTGGCATGGGGACTGTGTTTATGTTTTTAACATTGCTTGTTGTTGCAATGAGTATAATGTCCAAAACAGTTGCATGGGTCGGTAAATTTATGCCTGAAGTTCAAGATTCAATGGTAAAAATACCTGTAAAAGCTGCAACGGATGAGGATATAGCTGTTGCGATTGCAGTTGCAAAAATAAATATGTAATTAATAAGTTTTTATAGTAATAAGAAATATATAAGGAAAAGAAAATGTCAAAAAAATTAATCAAAGTAATGGACACATCTTTTAGAGATGGTTTTCAGTCTGTTTTTGGTGCAAGAGTACTGGTTGAAGACTTTTTACCTGCATTAAAATCAGCAGTTGAAGCAGGTATCAAACATTTTGAAGTTGCAGGTGGTGCAAGATTCCAAGCTCCTATATTTTTCTGTAACGAAAATGCATTTGAAACAATGGACAAAATCAGAGAAACTGTTGGCCCTGATATTAAATTACAATCTTTAGCAAGAGGTGTGAATGTTGTTGGTTTAAACTCTCAACCTCGCGATGTTATTGATTTACACGCAAAAATGTTTGCAAAACACGGTGTAAATGTTATCAGAAATTTTGATGCATTAAACGATGTTAATAACTTAATTGATTCTGCAAACAGTATTAAAAAACACGGATTACAACACGAAGTTACAATAACTATGATGGAATTACCTTACGGTTGCGAGGGTGCTCATGACCCTGAATTTTACGAAAGAGTTTTGAGAAACATCTTAGATTCAGGCTTACCTTTTGATTCATTGGCATTTAAAGATGCATCAGGTACTTCTCATCCAAGAAAAGTTTATGAAACAGTAAGACGTACAAGAGAAATTTTAGGCTCTGATGCTCATATCAGATTCCATTCTCACGAAACTGCAGGTACAGGTTTGGCTTGCTATTTGGCAGCATTAGATGCAGGTGCAGATGGTATCGATTTATCAATGAAACCTGTTTCCGGCGGTACTGCTCAACCTGATATTATTTCTATGTGGCATGCTTTAAGAGGCACAGAATATGATTTAGGTTTGGATATTAAGAAAATTATGGAAACAGAAGAAATTTTCAAAGAATGTATGAAAGATTACACAATTTCTCCAATTTCATTAGCTGTAAATCCAATACTTATTCAAGCTCCTCTTCCTGGTGGTGCAACAGCTACAACAGTTGACCAATTAAGAGATATGGGCATGTTAGATAAATTCCCTAAATTAATTGAAAATATGAAAGAAGTTGTTGAAAGAGGTGGTTTTGCAACATCTGTAACACCGGTTTCACAATTCTATGCTCAACAATCATTCTTAAATGCAACATCAGAAAATCCTTGGGATAAAGCAAATCCGGGTTATGCAAAAATGTTGTTAGGATATTTTGGAAAAACTCCTTGTGAACCTGATCCTGAATTGGTTAAATGGGCTGAAGAAAAAACAGGTTTGCAACCAACAACAGATAAAGTTGTAGATATAAATGACAGAGATCCTGAAAAAGGTTTGAAAGCTGCTGAAGAAAGATTAAAAGCTGCAGGTTTGCCTGTAACTGATGAAAATTTATTTATTGCAGCAGCTTGCAAAGACGGAAATGCTGATAAAGGTATTGATTTCTTGTTAGGCAAAGGTCATGTTGCAGTAAACAAGGGTCAAAAAGCTGCTAAATCAAATTATGCAAACGGCGCAACCGTTACTGTTAATGGCAAAGATTATTCTATAAAAATGGACGGAAACAAAGCAATAGTTAACGGTAAATCTTACGATGTATCTATTGTTGAAGGGATGAAAGAATCTTCTTCTGTTTCTTCAAGTGATGGTTCTGCAACAGAAGTAAAAGCTCCTCTTCCGGGTACTATATTAAAAGTACCTGTAAATGAAGGTGATGAAGTAGCGGAAGGCGATGTTTTAATTTTGATGGAAGCTATGAAAATGGAAACAGAAGTAAAAGCTCCTAAAGCAGGTAAAGTAAGTTCTGTTAACGTAAATGTAAGTGATGCAGTTCAATCAGGACAAATTCTTGTTACCTTAAAATAGATTGGAGATAAAGAAAGATGCAATTATTAGAAAGTTTAAAAAGCTTAAATAATATAACAGGTTATGCAAACATGGTAAAAGAACCGTTATCAGGTGCAAGCTGTGTTGAAAACTTCTTGCATATGTACGGTGCAATAATAATGTTTGCAGTATGTTTATTGTTATTGTTCTTAGCTATTAAAAAGAACTATGAACCGTTGTTGTTATTACCAATTGGTTTTGGTGGTATTTTAGCAAACATTCCTGTTGCAGGAATAGCTGAACCCGGTGGATTTTTATACACGGTATATCACGTAGGTATTGATGGTGGTTTATTCCCATTGTTCATATTTATGGGAGTAGGTGCAATGACTGACTTTGGTCCGTTGTTAGCAAATCCTAAAACCGCATTATTGGGTGGTGCCGCACAGTTTGGTATATTCGGTGCGTTATTAGGTGCATTGTTGTTAGCAAAATATGCGGGATTTGATTTCGGTTTGCAAGAAGCCGCATCTATCGGTATTATTGGTGGTGCAGACGGTCCGACATCAATTTTCGTAACTTCAAAACTTGCGCCTGATTTATTAGGTGCTATTGCAGTTGCTGCATATTCTTATATGGCTCTTGTACCAATTATTCAACCGCCTATTATGAAAGCTTTGACAACTGAAGCTGAAAGAAAAATTCAAATGGTTCAATTAAGACCTGTTTCAAAAAGAGAAAAAATTATATTTCCTCTTGTTGTTTTAGGTCTATGTATAGTATTTTTGCCGGATGCAACACCGCTATTGGGTGCGTTGACATTTGGTAATTTAGTAATGCAATGTGGCGTTACTGAAAGATTATCAAAAACATTACAAAACGAATTCATTAATATAGTTACAATTTTGTTAGGATTGTCAGTAGGTTCAAAATTATCTGCTGAAAAGTTTTTAACTCTTGAAACTTTGGGTATTTTGTTCTTAGGTTTGTGCGCATTTTCAATTGCAACAGCCTCAGGTGTAATTTTTGCAAAGATTATGAATTTATTTTCAAAGAAAAAAATCAATCCGCTTATTGGAGCTGCGGGTGTATCAGCAGTTCCGATGGCTGCACGTGTAGTTAATAAAGTTGGTTTAGAGTCTAATCCTCAAAACTTCTTGTTAATGCATGCAATGGGTCCAAACGTTGCAGGTGTAATTGGTTCAGCAGTTGCAGCAGGTATTTTGCTTGCATTATGCCACTAATATGCTTGATGGATTGATTATTGTATTTTTATAGTAAAATTATTTTGTTGTATAGATATAAAGGAGATAAATATGACAACACAAGAATATTTCACAAATTCTGAAGATTTGAAAAATTTAATGTCAGCTGCTCGTGCTACAATTATGGCTCCATTTTTCGGTAACAATGTTGAAAAAATCGAAAATGTAACAGAAGCTTATGAATTGGCACAAGAAAGCTGGGGTACAATCGAATTAACAGGTATGCCTGTTTACGAACCTGAAAAATTAGGTTTACCTGAAGGTGCAAATCAATTGTTATTTAATGATGGTTCAACAGTTGGACGTTGTGCAGCTGCAAGAAAAATTGTAGGTGAACCAAATTGTGATATGAAAACATTGTTACCTGTAATCAGAGAAGCTGTTTATGGTACTCGTGATAAATTAATGTACAACTGTGAAACAGTTGTAGGTTTAGATAAGGACTTTATGGTTAAAGCTCACTTATTAATTCCTGAAGGTTTTGAAAATATTATGTATTCTTGGATGTTAAACTTCCAATACTTGAACGATGAATACAAAAAAATGTATGCTGAATCAAAAGCTATTCCTGAAGGCGATATTTATGTTATTTCAGACCCTGATTGGTCGCATCCGGATTTCCCTTACGGTTTAACTTTCTTTGATCCTGAACACAACTGTGCTGCAATTTTAGGTATGAGATACTTTGGTGAACATAAAAAAGGTACATTAACTCTTGCTTGGGGTGCAGCTGCAAGAAATGGTTATGCATCTTGCCACGGTGGTATGAAACGTTATAACTTAGATAACGGTAAATCATTCCAAGTTGCTGTATTTGGTCTATCAGGTTCTGGTAAATCAACAATTACTCATGCAAAACATGATAACAAGTATAACATCACTGTTTTACACGATGATGCATTCATTATTAACACTCAAGATAAATATACAATTGCATTAGAACCTGCATATTTTGATAAAACAGCAGATTATCCTATGGAAAGTGAAGATAACAAATATATCTTAACTCAACAAAACAACGGTGCAATTATGAAAGAAGACGGAAAAGTTTACTCTGTAACAGAAGATATCAGAAATGGTAACGGACGTGCAGTTAAATCTAAACTATGGTCGCCAAACAGAGTGGATAGAATTAATGAGCCAATTGATGCTATTTTCTGGTTAATGAAAGACCCTACAATTCCGCCTGTTGTTAAATTATCAGGTGCATCATTAGGTGCAGCTATGGGTGCTACTTTAGCTACAAAACGTACTTCAGCTGAAAGACTTGCTGCAGGCGTTGACCCTAATGCATTGGTTGTTGAACCTTATGCTAACCCATTCAGAGTATATCCTCTATCAATGGATTACGAAAGATTCAAACACCTAATTGAAGATGGTGTTGATTGCTATATCTTGAATACAGGTGAATTTATGGGTACTAAAGTTAAAAAAGAACATACTTTAGGTATTATTGAAGCAATTGTTGAAGGTTCTGCTAAATTCCATAAATGGGGTAACTTAACAGACATCGAAATTATGGATGTTGATGGTTTTGATGCTTCATTTGAAAACAGAGATTTCGCTGAACAATTCAAAGCTCGTATGCAAGATAGAATTGCTTTTGTTAAATCTAGAGAAACTGAAAAGAACGGTATTGATAAATTACCTGCTGATGCTCTAGAAGCATTAGAAAATGTAGTTAAACAAGCATAATAGAAAAAGTTTAATTATAATTTATATAAAACACGCTGATTTTAATCGTCAGCGTGTTTACTTTTTTGTATATGATATAATAAGATTATTATTAAAGAAGATTTTATGAATAATTCCGAATTGGATTTATCACATTTGAAATAATGCATTGATAGTTTAAAGGGTTGTACTTATGACTACAAAAATGCAGAAAATTCTTCAATGCAAGGGTATATAAAAGATGCTTGTGTAAAACGTTTTGAATATACAATAGAAACTTCTTGGAAGATAATGAAAAAATATTTAAAACAAATATACGGAAAAACAGATAAAGAATTAACTATGAATAATATTTTTAGGTTAATGGAAGGTTATGGATTTATAAAATCTTGGGAAGATTGGCATAATTATTATGAAAAGAGGAATGATACAAGCCACGAATACAATGAAGAGAGAGCAAATAAAATATTAGATATAATTGATGATTTCGTTTCAAATGCAGAATTTTTATATCAACATTTATCAAAAGAAATTGGAGAATAAATGTTAAAAGGTATTTCCACAAAAGAGCAAAGTATAATAAAAAATATTTTAGATAAATACAAATCTAATTATTCATTTTTTTATTATGGTTCAAGAGTAAAGGGTTTTTTTGAAAAACATCTGATTTAGATATATTGATAAAAGGTCAAAATCAAATGCCAATAGACGTTTTATCTGACATTAAAACCCAATTTGATAAAAGTTATTTACCTTATATTGTTAATTTTACTGATTATAACGTAGTAGACGAGCATTTTTATAATTTAATAAAAGATGATTTAGTGAGTTATGATGCTTAATTATAACTTTAAGTCAGTTTAAAAAAGTATTCAGTCATAGAAATTTTTATAAACAAGAAATACTTGCAATTTTTGAGGTAATAATGTATTATGGAATTGAAAATAGCAAAAGAGAAGGAGTTTAGTATGAAAAAATTCAAAATGGTGCAAACCGGCTCCCAGACTGCATTTCCCGTAGGGGGGGGGGGGGGCAAAGCTAGATGTAGCAAGGCTTTCTACCTGTTTAAATCCCTAAAAACCTTTGTTTGTAACCTATTTAAGGGTGAACGGTCAGGAGTGAACAGAGGTGAGGGTTGTCAGTTCACCCATAACAGTTCACTATCAACCGTTCACTCACTCGCGTTTACTTTAGCCGAAACATTAATTGTAATGGGTATAATTGGTGTTGTAGCTGCATTAACAATACCTAATGTAAACAAAAACACTAATCATGCAAGACAAGTTACTAAATTTAAAAAAACTTATGCCGAAA
>JAFRAO010000044.1 GCA_017405375.1 bacterium | reverse complement strand
TAAAATTATGATATATCCTTTTATAATTATTTTTGTGCTTCTATTTTAAATATTACAGGTCTTATGCCGTCATTACAGGAACAAATTGCAACACCGGGAGTTTTGATCCAATCACCATAATAGAACGGTTCATTTACTGCACCACCATGGGCAAGAGTAAAAACATATTGATAAATTGCTTTCCAAGCCTCGTTGCAAAATCCCTGCGGACATTCCCAATCTGCATAAAATTCCTGACCTACTTTTAGAAATGGGCAAGCACCAATACCTTCTGCCCCATATTCACGAGCAAGTTCTTCATCAAAATTAGTCTTTAAAACAGTTATTTTACATTTTTTCATTTGATGCTCCTTTTATAAATTCTTACCTAACTCGTATGCTTGCTTTGGGTATGGAGTTTGTTTCATGTGTTCAACACTTTCAATTCCTATTGCATTTATAATTCCTGCATTTTCCATATTCAGCCAACTTAATATTGCTTGATAATGTGCATTTATTGGTTCTTTTACTGCATCAGCAGATGCATGTTGAACGGAGATTAATATTCCTTTATTATTTTTCTCTTTTAATTGTGGGTCAATGCTGTAAAACCTGTCTATTACTTTCTTTAAGGTTGATGACATACCGAAATAGTACATAGGAGTTACAAAAGCAATAATATCAGAGTTTAAAAGATGTTCACTCAATTCAACAAAATCATCCTTATGAATGCAGGGTTTCGTACCCATTCCGCAAGCATTACAACCAAGACAATGTTTTACATCTGCTCTTGCTGAATCAAATCTATAAACTTCATGTCCTGATTCTTTAGCACCTCTTATAAATTCATCTGCCATATAATTTGAAGTTCCGTTTTTTCTCGGACTTCCTGTTATTACTGTTATTTTCATTACTTACTCCTTATTCTTAAATTTTTCTGCATCAAGATATTTAATCACTCTTGCAGGGTTACCGACAACAACTGCGTTATCAGGAACATCTTTTGTTACGACTGCTCCTGCTCCGATAACTGCATTTTCTCCAACTGTGACTCCCGGCAAGATAGTAACATTAACTCCAATCCATACATTGCGTTTTATATGAACAGGTTTACAGGTTATAACATAACGGTCGTACATATCATGGTTATTTGTTGCAATGGTGCAATTCAGAGAAATCATTGTATTATCTTCAATGGTTAGTCCACCTGCTGACATACATTGAAAACCGTTCATAATAATAACATTTTTACCGATTTTGACTTTATCAGCGAGAATAGTGAAAATAGGTGGATTTATTCTTGTGTTTTCACCCAATGTATTATTAAAGAGTTCATTGATAAGTTCCTGACATTCAGGTGTTGTAGGATTTGTATGATTTATTCTAAAACACAAATCAGAACTTCTTTTTGCTTCTGCAATTCTTTCAGGGCTCTGTGTTCTAACATCAATTCTAACTTCTTCCATTTATCCTCTCCATTAATTCCTAATTATTTCTGACAATTTGCGTTTATAATTTCTTGCAATGTTACATTAGGGTTCTTAAACCTTACATTCGGATTTGGTTCAGGGTACGGAAATCTCTCGTTTGGAATAGGAAACTTTAGTGCTTTTTTAGGACATGCATTAACACAGGCAAGACAGGTTAAACAGTTTGTGTTATCTTGTTTTGCCCTCTTATCTACGATTTCAATACAAGATTTAGGACATACTTTAGCACAAATTCCGCAACCGATACAATCATCTGTAACTATATATTTATTCATATATTTAAAATCAAAATTGTATGAAAGCATTATTTCATAATCTTTTCTGTCAATTTCTGTTTCTGCTTTTACAAAATCAACCTTGTTTTCAATATCTTGTTTAATTTTGATAAAATTCTCATCTATCTTTTTATCTATTTTTAATTGTTCTGCCAAATCGTATCCTGGCAAAAAATTATCTACCATAAGGATAGAATTAATATAGTTTACTTTTTTCCCTATATCCTGCATAAATCTTTGCACTCGTTCTTCAACTCCGCCTG
>JAFRAO010000043.1 GCA_017405375.1 bacterium | reverse complement strand
TCATCTTCATCTTCATATTCGTACTCGTATTCATATTCATCATCATCTTCGTCTTCTGTATTATCATATTCTTCTTCATCAAAATTGTTATTTTGTATGTAGGCAGAATCACTAACATAATTATTATTTGAATATAGCGAAGAATTATTTGCCTCGTATTTTTGTTCGTATCCGGCAGTATTATTTGCATAATTTTGATTATTATCTTCTTCTTCAAAAATCAAAAATTCATCATTGTTATCAGATTCATTACTGCCGGCATTGTTATAATCTAATGCCTGTGTATGTTGTGCTTGTACACTTTGATTATAAGAATTCATTTCTTGAAAAGGAGAATTTTCTTCTATAATACTTTCTGTCTGTTCATTTTCATCAAACAAATGTTCTTCTGCTTGTTTGCTTAATTGCGTCAATGGATTTTTAAAAATATTTTTTTCAATATCATTAGTTTCTTCATCAAAAATTGACATTTCCTTGTCCTCATCAAATTTATTTACATATCTATAATCATTATTTGACTTTATACTGTCACCTTGTAAGTTTATAGGTTTTTGATATTTTGATTTTATCGGCTGATTTGAAAGCGATTTTACATTGAATCCTTCTTTACTGTTTTCTTCAAAGGTACTCCTTGCAGCACTATAAACGTCCATATTAGAATATGACGGATATGTTTGCTTTGAAGTTTCATTATCATCAAGAATTAATTTTCTGGGTTCTTGTTTTTGAGTAGATGTTTCTTGAATTTTTTTTATTAAATCTTTTATTATTTTTAACAGCAAGATTAATAATAAAAATTGAATTATTGTTATGACAGAAATAAATGAGATTTTAATTGAAAGGAGTTTTTTAATTCCTCTAATTAACTTTTGTTTTACTTTAACAATTTTTTTGAATAGTGCTAAATCTTTTTCCGAAAATTCATCTTTATTTTCATCAACGTTTGGATTCTCATTATTATTTATGTTTTCTTGTTCTGTGCTAACATCACTATTTTCTTGATTTTCATCATTCGCAGTTTGTGAAGGTTGTTTTATTGTTTCAAATATATTGTTTGATTGTTTTTGGTTAGATAATGAATCTGAAATAGGCTTATCTTCATTTTTTGACGATTGAAAACTATTTTGGTTGGAAGATTTTGGATTTTGCTGATTTTCAGAATTTTCATCTTTTACTGTAATTTTACGTTGATTTAATATTCTTTGCGGAACGTTCATTTGTATTTGTTCCGGCGTAACTGTATTTTTTTTAGTAATAACTTTTGTTTGATTAAACACAGGCATTTTGAAATGTGCTTGCGGAATAATTTCAATAGGTTTTTTGCTGTCTATTGTTATTTTTGTATATCCCTTATCCGGCAAAGACGAATATTGTTGAGTTTTTACATCAATGTTTTTTATATTTGTTACATCGCTTATATCAGGCTTTGCAACCATTACATTTGTCGTTTCAGGTAATAAAATTACGTACTTATTATCAGGTTTTTTATTTACAATAATCTTTTCATTATATGGTTTATCAGTGTAGATATTGATTTTAACAGTATCTTCAGATGTTTGTTTGACGTCCATATTTAACAGCTCATTAGTGTTTGCAAATGCTAATGTTGTATAAAATAATACTGATATTAAAATTATAATTCTATATTTTAATTGATGTCTGTGCACAGATTATCTCCTAATAATATATTATCATGTATAATTAAAAAAAAAAGTTTATTTTTGTTAAATTTATTATTTTTTATTGTATTTATGTTATTCTTAATTTATGAAAAGCGGATTTGTAACAATATTAGGGCGTCCGAATGTCGGAAAATCAACACTTTTAAATAAAATTCTGGGACAGAAAATTGTTATAACAACAGACAAAGCTCAAACTACAAGAAAAAGAATCAAGGGTATTTTAACTAACGAAAAGGGTCAAATAGTTTTTGTGGATACTCCGGGAGTTCACAAGCCGTTGAATCGTTTGGGTGATTTTTTATTGGATGAGGCAAAAGTAGCTGTTCCTGATAGTGATTTGATATTATTTTTAGTTGATTCATCCGATGCTGCAGGTAAAGGCGATAAATGGATTGTTCAAAATATTTTATCAAAAACAGAAATTCCCATTTTAATAGTCTTAAATAAATTCGATAAAATTAATAATCCCCAAAAATTTGAACAAAATTTACAAAGTTATAAACAACTTTTTGATAAAAACATTACAACCGTAAATATTTCAGCAAAAACAGGGAAAAATATTGACGTATTGTTAGATAATATTTACAATAATTTGCCTAAAGGTGATTTATTGTATCCGGAAGATGTTTTAACGGAAGAAACCATGCGTGATGTTGCATCTGAAATCATAAGGGAGAAAATTCTTTTAAATACTCAAGACGAAATACCTCATTCGATTGCAGTTGTTATTGATAATTATATAGAGCTGGAAAACATTGATAAAATTTATGCAACTATTTTTTGCGAACATAAAAGTCAAAAAGGTATTTTAATTGGGAAAAACGGCTCATTACTTAAAACCATTGGCACACAAGCCAGAGTAGAATTGGAAGAAATTGTTGAGAAAAAAGTTTATTTGGATTTGACAGTCAAAGTGGAAAAGGACTGGCGTAAAAACGAAAAAACCTTAAAAATGTTTGGTTACGATTCTATTGAACAGTAAGAAACGTTAAATATGTTTAAAAATTTTTCATCAAAATAGTTTGTTCTCTATCAGGTCCAACACTGATTATAGAAATAGGAATTTCAAATATTTCTTCAAGTCGTTTTAAATAATCCTTTGCTTCTTTTGGCAAATCTTGATATCTTTTTACATCCGATAAAGATTGTTTCCAACCTTTGTGTGTTTCATAAATTGGTTCTAATCTATCGTGAATAAATACATCTGTCGGATAGTTGTTATAAATTTTACCGTTTTTTGTATCTTTGTATGCGGTACAGATTTTTATTTCATCAAAATCGTCAAAAACATCAATTTTAGTTAATGCCATTGAAGTAAGTCCGCCAACAAGCACAGCATATTTTGCAATAACAGCATCAAACCAACCGCAGCGTCTTGGACGACCTGTTGTTGTTCCGAATTCATGGCCGATTTCTCTTATTTTGTCGCCTATTTCATCATTTAATTCTGTTACAAACGGACCTTCGCCGACTCTTGTAACGTATGCTTTTGAAACACCAATCACTTCATCAATCATTGCAGGGCCATACCCACTGCCTGTGCATGCTCCGCCGCTGATTGGGTTAGAGCTTGTTACAAACGGATATGTTCCAAAATCCACATCAAGCATTACACCTTGTGCACCTTCAAATAAAATATTCTTTTTTTTGTTTTCTCTAAGTAAATCCTGCCAATTTTCGCAAATGTATGGTTCAAATATTGCTTTATATTTTTTGCAAAGCTCTAAAATTTCATCTTTGGAATATTCTTTTAGTCCGTAAACTTGTTTTAAAATTTTATTTTTCAAAGGTAAAATAATGTCAATTTTTTCCAAAAGAGTTTCTTCATCAAATAAATCACCAACTTTTAGTGCACATCTTGCAATTTTATCTGTATATGTAGGACCTATTCCTTTTCGAGTAGAACCTATTTTACCTTTTTTAACTGTGTCTTCTGCCCATCCGTCAACTTCTGTATGATAAGGCATTGTAATTGTTGCAAGCGGACTTATTTTTAATTTTGATAAATCAACTCCTCTTTCTTTTAATTCTTTTGTTTCCTGTTCAAATACTTCAGGTAAAATTACTGTGCCATTTGCGATAAAGCAAATTTTATTATCATATAAAATCCCTGATGGTACAATGTGAAGTTTATAAGTTTCACCATTATGAACAACTGTGTGTCCTGCGTTACAACCGCCTTGATAACGAATAATCATATCTGCTTTTTCAGCTAACAAATCTGTAATTTTTGCCTTTCCTTCATCACCCCATTGTGCGCCAATGACAACTGTATTTTTCATTTGTTTATCTTCTTTCTTTTAAACTTTCAATTAATTTCGGTAGAATTTCAAATACATCTCCAACGATTCCTACATCTGCAATTTTGAATATAGGAGCGTTTTTGTCTTTGTTAATTGCAATAATTTTTTCAGCACCGCTCATTCCGACAGTATGTTGAATTGCTCCTGATATTCCGCAAGCAATGTAGGTTTTTGGCATAACGGTTTTTCCTGTTTGTCCAACTTGAATAGAGCTGTCTGCAAGTTTTAAATCAACTGCTCCTCTACTGGCACCAACAGAACCGCCAAGCACATCTGCAAGTTCTTTTAATAATTTAAATCCTTCTTTTGATTTCATTCCTTTACCACCGGCAACAATAATTTCAGCCTCGTCAATCCGAAAATCTGTCAGTTGAATATTTGGTATAAAATCAACTATTTCAACATCTTTTTCAATATTACTTATGTCAGAATTAATTGTGATAAATTCTGTATTTTTTTCTAAAGGATAATCTGAAATTTTTAAAACTTTTGGTCTGACAGTTGCCATTTGCGGGTAGTTTTTGCACAAAATGTTTGCCATTAAATTTCCGCCAAATGTCGGACGTGTTGCAACGAGTTTTCCTTCATCACTTATATCTAAACCTGTGCAGTCTGCTGTTAGTCCTGTATTTAGGCGAGATGATATAACAGGTGCTAACTCTCGACCTTGTGTAGTTGCTCCAATTAAAACAATTTCAGGATTTATTTCATTAATGAGATTAATTGCAATATTGGAATAATATTTTGTATTATAGTTTTTGAACTCAGTATTTTGAGCAATATAGACTTTGTCAAATCCGTTTTGTTTTAAAATATTTTTATTCTGTTCAAGATTTGTTCCATCGGTTACTAGAAGTGCGGCTATTATGCAATTATCAAGCTTTTTAGATAATTCCTGTGCAGCACAAGAAAGCTCTAAAACAACATTTAATATTTTATGTTCTCTATTTGTTTGTGCGTAAATTAAAATTTCCCTAGTCATTCAAAGCCTCTATAATTTTATTTACGGATTCTTGTGTTGTCAAATTTTCAAAAATTTCCCCGCCATGTTTTTGTTCCGGTCTAAATGCCTTGCTTACGTACGTAGGAGAACCTTTTATTCCGACTTTATCTGCTTCAAGTCCGATATCATCCATTGAGTAGTATGGAATTTCTGCTTTTTGGGCTTTTATAAATCCGTCAATTAATGGTCGTCTTGGTTCATAATCACATTTTTGTATGCATATTACAGCCGGAAGTTTTAATTTTAATGTTTCAATGCCGTCTTCAACCTCTTTCTTCACAGTTATAAAACCGTTTTCAATATTCAAAACTTCTTTTACGTAAGTTGCAAGTGCGTAATTAAGATTTGTCGAAATTGTAGGACCTGTCTGTGCGGTATCACCGTCGGTTGCAAATTGTCCGCATATAACCAAATCAACATTTTCTATGCATTTTGATATGGCATTTGCAATAGTTCTGCCGGTTGCAACCGTATCAGCTCCTGAAAACTTTTTATCAGTAATAACAAAACCATTATCAACTCCAAAAGAAATAGCTTTTCTGATTATTTCTTCAGCTTGAGGCGGTCCCATTGTTAACGCTGTTATTCTTATATTCTCGTATTTATCTTTAATCCTTAACGCTGTTTCGAGAGCATAAACATCAAACGGATTGATAACACTTTCTAAACCGTTTCTGTCGATAGTATTATTTTCAGTCCATTTGATTTCTGCAGTATCCGGAACTTGTTTTATACATACTGCAATATTCATAATTACTGTTGTTTCTTAGCTTGTTTTGCTTGAACATCTAATGCTGCATTGTGTGCAAGCATATATACTGAACAAATTTTATAATTTTTTAAATACCATGCACAAGATTCCTGTATGCAAACCTTTTCAAAATCTGAGCCTGCTGACATAAGCGGGCAAAATGGAATATTTTTATCCGGCATAATTTATCCTTTCTTTAATAAATTACAATTTTCATCTCTTTTACGTTCCTGATCTTTATAAATACGAGTACGATTAATTACTTCGTCAAAGTCAATTTTATGCGCATCAAAATCAGGACCGTCAACACAAGCAAATTTAACTTCCCCGCCAACAGTAACTCTGCATGCGCCGCACATGCCTGTTCCGTCAACCATAATAGGATTCATGCTTGCTTCTGTATAAATACCTTTATCTCGTGTTAAATTGGCAACCGCTCTCATCATTGGCATTGGACCAACTGCTATTGCATAATCAACTTTCTCTTGACCCATTATTCGTTCCAAAACCTGAGTTACAAAGCCTTTTTCGCCTAATGAGCCGTCATCGGTTGTGATAAATAATTCTGTGCATGCATTTTTCATTTTATCTTCCCAGAAGATTAATTCTTTATTTCTTGCACCCATAATCATATAAACTTTATTGCCTGCATCTTTGAAGGCTTTTGCTATTAAATAACAAGGAGCTGCACCATAACCGCCTGCAAGGCAAACAACCGTACCATATTTTTTGATGTGTGTCGGTTGACCTAACGGTCCTACAATATCAGCTAATTCATCACCAACTTCCAATGATGCAAGTTGTTTTGTTGAATATCCGACAGCCATAAATACCAATGTCAAAAGACCGTTTTCCTTATCAACATCAGCTATGGTTAAAGGAACTCTTTCGCTGTCTTTAAATGCTCTAAATATAATGAATTGTCCGGCTTTTGCGTTTTTTACAACATAAGGTGCCTCAATAGTTATTTCGTATTGATTTGGACAAATTTCTTTTTTTGATGTAATTTTATAACCCATTTTGTATTTCCTCTATATATTAGCCATTTTATTATACCATAATTTAAGTTTAGTGTATAATATAAAAAGAAATAAATCCAACAGGTAATGTATGAAAAATATTGCAGTTGTTTTAGCATCAGGTACAGGTGAACGCTTTGGGGAAAATATTCCAAAGCAGTTTTATAAGTTTGAAGGGAAAACTATATTAGAACATTCTCTTGATGCATTTGAACAGAATAAGAATATTGATGAAATTATACTTGTTACAAATCCGCAATTTAGAGATTTGGCAGAAGACATCCTTAAAAACAATGATTATAAAAAAATATCAAAAGTTTTAAACGGCGGAAAAACAAGAGTAGAAAGTTCTTATATAGGTACAAGTGCTGCTGATAATAATTCAAATGTGTTAATTCATGATGCAGTCAGGGCTTTTGTTACACAAAAAATCATTAATGATAATGTTGAGGCTCTAAAAAAGTATCAAGCTGTCGGAACAGCGATAGATACTGTTGATACAATAATTCAAGTAGATGAAGATAATATAATCACGAATATTCCGCAAAGAAAATCATTGAAAAGGGTTCAGACTCCACAATCTTTTAGAGTTGAATTAATCCAAAAAGCTCATAAATTGGCAATGGAAGATAAAAATGTTTCTTTTACGGATGATTGTGGTTTGATTTTGAAATATAATTTAGCACCGATACACATTGTAGAGGGTGATGAAATAAATGTAAAAATTACTCAAAAAGATGATTTAGAGGTTATAAAAAACATTTTGGCAAAAAGGAATAAGAATGGCTAGAGAGTGTATAAACATTGCATTTTCATGTAATAACAATTGGGTGGATAAACTTGCGGTTACTCTTGTTTCGATTTTAAAACACTCAAATGTTTTGGATAATTATAAGTTTTTTGTTCTTGATGGTGGAATTACTCAGGAAAATAAGCAAAAACTTGCAAAAATAAAATCTAAAACAAAATTTGAAATAGAATATTTAAAGGTGAATAGAGAAATTTTTTCAAATGTTCCGTTAAATAATTTTTTTACTATAGAAACATATTTCAGATTAAAACTACCGTCATTAGTTAATGTTGATAAACTTTTATATTTGGATGTTGATATTGCAGTAAAAAAAAATATTGCGAAGTTATTTAGTATTGATTTAAAAGAACACTATGCCGGTGCAGTAATTGATGAAAGTTCTTATTACAAAAAATTTCATAAATTACCTATAAAAAATTATTTCAATGCAGGTGTATTACTTTTAAATCTAAAAAAAATCAGAAAAGATAATTTGGAAGAAAAGTTTTTTGATTTTATAAAATATAATTCTGATAAAATTTGTTGGGTTGACCAATGTGTTTTGAATGCTGTATTTAACGAAAATGTAATGTTTTTAGATAAAATTTATAATTTTCAGCACAGTGATTTTTTGCCTGATACAGATAAAAAGTATAAAAAATTAAAAAATAACATAGTAATAGTTCATTTTGTTACATCAAGAAAACCATGGAACTTTGAAAAATCTTTGAATTTTGTTTTGGAATATTATTATTATTACTTGCAAACTCCATTCAGATGGAAATTCTTTACTCATTTTATAAACAAAATGAAACGAAAAATTAGGTTATCTATAATATTATTGGATATAAACTAGAAGAATAATATAAATTTTAAAAATTCTGGATTATTTTGTTATTTTGTGTTTAAATATACAGAAATATACAGAAAGTATTCAAAAGCTTTTTAATAAGGAAACTGATATAAATGTCATTATCATATATTGTTTTGTTTTTTATAAAAAAATTTTATATAAACTATACTAATGGAAAAAAATTTTGCGCAACAAAAATTACTAATTGGAAAAAAATTTGCATAGCAAAAATATATATATTTAAAAGTGTATTAAAAAACATAATTCTAAAAATAATTAATAGCTGTAGTAATTTATTGCATATATTAAATTTTAGCAAATTAAGCATTCCTGAATATGAAAGAATGTCTATTAATAAATTTTATGAAGAAATGCAATCTCTAAATTATCCTGAATTATACAAATCTTTAACAAAAAATCTTAGTTCAAAAAGTATAAAATGTGTAGATAATATTATTTCAAAAATAAAACTTGTAAGTGAAAATAATATAATAGTACATGACATTTTATTTAGTAAACAAGAGCAAAAGCAAATAAAAAAAGTGTTATTGGATTTATTTTTTAATATAAAAAAAATAAATGATAATTGTTATAGATATAAAAAATATAAATTACCTATTAATCATTTTGAAGGAAGTGTTTTTTATTATAAACATAATGTAGATTCATTAAATAAGATGCTTTTTAATAATAAAGACATTATAGATGTCGGTGGATACATTGGAGATAGTGCAATAGTTTTTTCTCCATATACAAACGGTATGATTTATTCTTTTGAGCCGACAACAGGACTATATAATTTTATGCAACAAACGTTAAAACTTAATCAAAAATGTAAAAATATTGTGCCGATTAATATAGGATTAGGTTCTAAAAAAGAAAAGCAATTAATTCATCTAATGGATTCAGGGAGTAGCATTAACAGGTTGATTGTTCTAAATGAATATGAAACAGAAGAAATTGAAATAACAACTTTAGATGATTATGTAAAAGAAAATAACCTAAATAATATCGGACTTATAAAAGTTGATATTGAAGGTTTTGAACAAGAGTTTTTAAAAGGAGCAATAAATACAATAATAACTCAAAAACCAACTTTGCTATTAAGTATATATCATTTTGCGACAGACTTTTTCAATATTAAATCAATCATTGAAAAATTAAATTTAGGTTATAAATATAGAATAGTAAAACCACTTGATGGTACAATAAGAGGCGAAATATTATTAATTTGCGAACAGTAGCAAATAATTATTATAATTGCTCGAAAATTTTTAATTTAACAATTATAAGCATTTTTACTAAAATTTCAAATGGTCTGAATAAGAAGATATATTCTATTGATTTCTTATAATGTTTATCAACTGTTTCAAAGCACTTACTAAGCCACTTTTCGCAACCGCTAATTCTGTTAAGACATACATTCATTATATTCTGGCAATCATTGATTCTATTATGACAATCATTAATCCTATTATAGCAATCTCCTATTTTTTCATTATAGTCTTTTGACATCCAATCTTCAATACATAATCTGTGATGCATAATATAATCTGCGATAAAAGATTCATAAAAAACAGTTTCTCTTGCATATTGCCACCACAAAAAACTTCCTCTGTAATTACAATCCAAATCATACCAAGGTTTTATATTTGGACCGGCATAATGTAATATTTTGATTTCAGATAAATTTAATTCCGGATATGTAATTGGAAACAAATTATACTTTTTATCAAAAAGCATTATCCTATTGGAATGAGTTTTTCCAAAATATTCATTTAAAAGATATTGATCACAAAAATCTGATTTTGGCAGTTGTTCTCCGAATTTTATTATATCTGTCAGGGTATCTTCTTTTATCCATTGTTTCAAATTAATAACAGAAAAACCACTATTAAAATCTTCTTCGTCTAATTCAAAACCATGCTGTTTAGCTAATGCAATTAAATTATCGCCCATATCATTATCAAATACCTCACTCAAACCATAATTGACAATCATATCACAATCTAAATAAATTATTTTATCGACATTTTTTATTATTAAAGGTGCTAATAAATATATATAATGAGTTAAAGAAATTTCTCTGCCCCACATTCCTATATTCAAATTTTCTACAAGATGCATTTTATCGGAAACATCAATAAAATTAAAATTTACATTTTTATCTCTAAAGGTATACAAAACTTGTTCAATCCATGCATTTTTTACATCTTCATCTATTGGTTCTATAATATCTGCGTATAAGAAATACACATTAATTCCTACATTTTCTTGTAAGTTTTCCAATGCCGATAAAATAGTTACAGTTGCATACTTGATATAGTTGGATGTTCCTGAAAATAATAGATTTATATATTTTTTGCAGTTCATTTTTATCCTTAAATATTTAATAACAGGCATATATTATCTGTAATAGCAATTTATAAAATTGAATACGGCCTTTAATTTATTAAAAATGCCAAAATTCAAATTGCTCTTATTATTGTAAAAATAAATACATTTTGCTTGTATTTCTTTTGAAATTTTTATTTTTCTCTTTAAACAATTTTTCGCTTCTTTTTCAAATTCTTTTTTAAATTCTTTATCATTAGATATTAAATTTGAAGCTCTATATCTCATGTGAGATACTAATATTTTTTTGAAAACACAAAAATACATTTTTACAAAATCAGGAGCATTTTTGAGATTACGTTCTGCACGTTCAACATTTCTCCAAACTCCTCTAATGAATCTTTTTTGGGTTTGTATTGAATTAGGATTAAAACGATAGTTAATTCTAGGTGTTCTTAATATACTAATCCTTTTTGCGTTAGTTATAATATTCCACCAGAATGGTATGTCTTCTCCTGTACAATCTTTCGGGAATTTAAAATCTTTTATAAATTCTCTATTGTATAATTTATCCCACACATGACATGGCACAAACATTATATCCGGATGAGTGTATATATTTAAATTATCTCCGTATAACGTATGTGGTAATTGAGATTTATTACATATTTCACCGGTTTGTGAAGAAAAAATCTTATGAGTAGATATAACAATATCAGCATGACTTTTATCCGCTTTTTCAACCATTCTTAATAAAAAGTCTCTATCAATATAGTCATCACCATCTAAAAAATGAATATATTCTCCACATGAATTTTCGACACCTACATTTCTAACTATGCCTAATCCCTCATTTGTTTGTGAAACAACTTTTATTCGACTATCTTTTTGGGCATATTCTTCTAAAATTTTCAATGTATTATCTTTTGAACCGTCATTGACACAAACTATCTCTATATTAGTTAAACATTGACTTATGACTGAATCCAAACATTTACTTAAATATTCAGCTACATTGTAACAAGCAATACAAACTGAAACTTTTGGTTTTGTCGAATCAATATTATTTGGAATAACAACATCCTCACAGTTTTTTTGTTCTATTTGATCATAAGTGTTATAATCGTTAAATTTAGTATTTTTTTGAGGCAATAAAATTACTGCAGGACATTCATATATTTTATTACCTTCTTTTTTCTTTTGATTTATATAAAATCCGGTTAATCTTTCTGCTAAATACCCTGCCCAACGGGCCTGTTTTGAACCTGGAACCAGTTCTTTGTCATATGGATTTAATTGTTTTTCAACTTTATCTAAAATAGAGAACATCCATTGAGCGTAATCATCAAAATCCTTAGCTTTCATAATTGAAGTATTGGTATAATAAGATTTTGTTCCATCTAAGAATTTCATAAAGTCTTTATAGTAATTAGGATAATCTTTTTTTATTATTTTTACTAACAAATCGAGATGTTTTTTACAATGTTCAACATTATAATGATCCCTTACCGTATATATACTCCAGACTCTTAAATCTTCTTCTTTCCTTGTTATAATCAGATTATCTTTTAGAAGTTCTTTGATTCGTTCGTTATTGAGCTGTAATTTATTTAAAAAATCTTTTCCGTTAAAACCTTCTTCGATATATTCATTATAATAATCTTCATTGTTATGATTTCCAGACAAATCCAAAAATCTTCTGTAATGCATTAGGCCTTTAAATTCTGCATTACTGTTTTTCCATAACCAATAGATAGCAGTAAGCTCTGCGTGAGAAAAGTTTTTATAAGAAATATTATCGCCGGTATCATCACCAATCATACAATCTAAAGGAACATCACTCAGTATTCTCCCAACATGTATTGGTGTACAAACATCATTCTCTATAAGTTCGCTATTCTTATGATAACAAACTGCAATATTTACGTTTTTGTTTTTATTCATAGGTGTTATTTTTTAACCCCAAATTTCTTTAACTAATGTCCAGAATGGTTTTCTCAATAAAGGTTTTATTTTTATCTTTGTACCTTTTAAAGTGTTATAATACAAATCTTCAATAATATTTATGTAGAATTTCGTCGCAACCAATACATAATCAGGATTTACATCCTTTATTTCACTTGGTGAATAAACTTTATAGCCTAAAAATTCTTCGTTTTCATAATGGTTTTCAAAACGTCTGTCTGCTATACCAACAATATTTAAACCTGAAATATCAAAATATTTTTTAATTAATTCTAAAAATACACCCGCTCCATATAATACTACGGTTTTATTTTTCAATCTGTTAACTAATTTTGGTAAGGTTTTTTCAAATTTAAATTCACACAAATAGTTATAATTTGTACGTTCATCAGAAATTTCTTCATTAAATACTGTTCTAATGTCCTTATTTTCAATATTCAATTCATTAAACAAATAATTCAAAATTGGTCTTGGATTCTCATTTGAAATAAGAATTACATCATAATCTTCATTTAAGATTTGTTCCGGTGCAATAGCTCTGATTCCTTCAAATTCTTTATTACAGTTACAATCACCACCACATTTACATTCAAATTTTTTATCTGCTATCGCAACAACATTTAATGCATCTTTAAAGAAATATTTTTTATTTAATTCAACAAAACCTTCACCGGCTCCATATATAAGGACTCTTCTACCTTTTATTTCGCCCATTGACCATAATAAATCATTATTAAATTTTTCAGTTTGTGTTTTTGCATAAAAATATTTACTTAACATAAATTTCTCCTTACAACTTAATATACTTTGTCTTAATTTTTACACAATAATACTAATATTGCAAGTTTATTAAGATGTTTATTTTTTTAGCATAAAGTGTATAATGTAAATAAGGAGTAAATTTTATGAATATTGCATTTATACCGGTTAGGGGCGGAAGCAAATCAATTCCCTTAAAAAACATAAAACTGTTAGCCGGAAAACCGCTTGTATATTGGACCGCATTCGCAGTAGAAAATGCAAATTGTATTGATAAATTAATAATTGCAACTGACAGTAAAGAAATTAAAGATACTGTTTTGGGTTTTGGGTTTAAAAAATTGGAAGTATATGACAGAAAAGCAGAAAATGCTAATGATACAGCATCAACTGAAAGTGTTATGCTTGAATATATAGAACAATCCGATTTAAAAGAGGATGATTATTTCTTTTTAATTCAAGCAACATCGCCTATGCTAAAATCAAACCACATAGATGAAATGTATAAACAATTTTTAGATGAAAAATCTGATTCAGCTTTCAGTTGTGTCGTATCAAAAAGATTTTATTGGAATTATGATGGCGAACCTGTAAATTATGATTACAAAAATCGTCCACGCAGACAGGATTTTGCAGGGTATTTGCTAGAAAACGGCGCTTGCTATATAAATTCCGTTAAGAATATAAAACAAGATAAAAACAGAATATCCGGTAAAAAATCAATGTATATAATGCCTGAATACACTTCTTACGAAATTGATGAGCCTGATGATTTTATTATTATTGAAAAATTAATGGAGAAACATAATTAATGGAAAATATTGTTGTAGGTGCAGGATTGTCAGGGGCCGTAATTGCAAATTCCATAGCTGAAAAGTTGAATGAAAAAGTTTTGGTTATTGATAAACGTGATTTTGTTGGCGGAAACATTAACGATTACGTTGATGAACAAACTCATATTCACGTTCATCGTTTTGGTCCGCATATTTTTCATACAAATTCTGATAGAGTTTGGGAATACTTATCAAAATTTACTGACTGGCATGATTTTTCTTTTGAACCAAAAGTTGTTATTAAAGGTAAAAAAGTTACACTGCCTTTCAATTTGAACACAATTAAGGAATGTTTTGAACCTGAATTGGCTCAAAAATATACTAAAAAACTTGTTGATACTTACGGTATGGAAACAAAAATTCCTATTTTGGAATTAAAAAACACAGATGATGAAGATTTAAAGTTTATTGCAGATTTTGTATATAAATATGTTTTTGAAGGTTATACCGTAAAACAGTGGGGATTAAAACCTGAAGAAATAGATAAAAGTATAACAGCACGTGTGCCGGTGTTTATCAGTTATGATAACAGGTATTTTCAAGATAAATATCAGGCTATCCCAAAAGAAGGTTATTCTTCAATGGTTAAAAATATATTGAACCACAAAAATATTGAAGTCAGATTAAATACAGAATTTAAAAAAGCAGAGTTAGACTCTGATACAAGACTTTTCTATACAGGTCCGATAGATGAATATTTTGATTACAAATATGGTCAGTTACCTTATCGAAGTGTAACTTTTGGAATAGAAACAAAAGATGTTGAATTTTACCAACCTGCTGCAATGGTTAATTATCCTTGCGATAACGATTTTACAAGAATAACTGAGCATAAACATTTCTTGGGTGAAAAATCAGAAAAAACCGTTATATCAAAAGAATATTCCCATCAATTTGAGTTAGGTAAAAACGAAAGATTTTATCCTATTTCAAATAACGAAAGTGCAGCCTTATACCAAAAATATTCAGATGAAGCAAAAAAGCTGAAGAATGTTTACTTTTATGGCAGATTAGGAGCTTACAAATATTACAATATGGACCAAGCTGTACTTGCAGCGCTGGAATTGTTTGATTCAATAAATACATAATTTTAAAAATCCGTATTTTTTATATTTTTTATAATTAAAAAAAGTAAACAATAAAAAGCTTATCATGGTTGACAATAGTTCTTGCTTGTTGTTATATATTATTATGACACTTAGCTGAAGTTTTGTGCTGAAAAGTTCAAGCTAGGAAATAGGCGAAAAAATAATAAGTTATACATAAGGAGAAATTATGCCAACAATTAATCAGCTTGTACGTAGAGAACGTAAAAAGCTAATAGATAAAACTAAATCACCGGCATTGATGGAATGCCCTCAACGTCGTGGTGTATGTACAAGAGTTTATACTACAACTCCGAAAAAACCTAACTCAGCACTAAGAAAGGTTGCCAGAGTTAAATTAACAAACGGTTTTGAAGTTACATCATATATTCCGGGCATCGGACACAACTTACAAGAACACAGTGTTGTTCTTATAAGAGGTGGCAGGGTTAAAGATTTACCTGGTGTAAGATACCACATCATTCGCGGTACTCTTGATACTGCAGGTGTTGCTAATCGTAATCAATCAAGATCAAAATACGGCGCTAAACGTGCTAAAGGAGGTAAATAATGTCAAGACGTTCTAAACCTGCAAAAAGAATTCCTGCAGCAGATCCTTTATACAATAGCGTAGATGTATCTAAATTCATAAACAGAATTATGCGTCGTGGTAAAAAATCTTTAGCTGAAAGAATTTTTTATTCTACAATCAAAAAAGTTGAAGAAAGAACTAACGAAAAAGGATTAGAAATATTCCAAAAAGCATTAACAAATGCTACTCCATTGTTAGAAGTAAAAGCACGCCGTATTGGTGGTTCAACTTATCAAGTACCTTTAGAAGTTAAAGCAGACAGAGGTTTTGCGCTTTCTTCCACTTGGTTAATTGCAGCTGCTAAAAACAGAAGCGGTAAATCATTCATTGATAAATTAACAAGTGAAATTATTGATGCTTCTAACGGTGCAGGCCAAGCATGCAAAAAACGTGAAGATACTCACAAAATGGCTGAAGCAAATAAGGCTTTTGCGCATTATAGATACTAATTTTTAAAATAGATTACATAAAAAGCCCTAAAATCTATTAATATTGGATTTTAGGGCTTTTATGTAATTTTATCACAAGTTATAAATTTTATTCATTGTTTTATTTATTTCTTCAAGTGAATCAAATGCTTTACGCTGAGCTTTTGTAATGTCATCTTGTGTTTTTGCTTCATCGCATTCTTTGTCATAACGTTCGATAACTTCTGTTGTTATACCTTTAAGTCCTGTTTTATCCTTCAACATTTTCAACATATCCAGCGTAATATAATACATTCTATCTATTGAATCCGCAATACCGGCTTGTTCACGAGTGAATTTTAATGGTTGTTTTTTTATAGCACGTAACGGATTTTGGACACTGTCAGATTTCGATTTATTTTTCACGCCACTTTGTGCATTGCTTAAATCTACACGGGAATTACCATCTTTATCGCATGCTAAAGATACATTATTAGTGCTTGCTGCTACTGTAATAGTATCGTCTTTTCCATAAACCTCAACAGGTACAGCACTTCCATCTCGCGTAGTTAGTCTTATATTTATGTTATCCCCTGATTTTAAATAAATATTTTCAAAAGTATGAGAAGACTTATCATTTAAATCAGAATTATCTGAATAAAACATTAAATATTCACAACGATTATTGTCTGATTCTCTTTGAAATATCGTAATTGGATCTGATGCATTGGAATCAGTTTGAATATTCATAGACATATTCTCATTCGTTTTTTTCGCAACATCCGGATTATTATAACCGGATGATATACCGTAAAGACTCATACTATCAGGGTACATTTTTAACATAATCTATTTTCTCCTTCCTATCTATATTCCCGTGATGTTTTACTCTTATATAAAAACATTTTTTACAATAAAATTGCTAATATATTTCGAAAATTAAAAAAAGTTTACAAATTTTAACAAAATTCGTTCGAAATTTATAGAAATCTCGTTTAAATTTAATGTCAAAAATAACTCAAAATTATTAAGATAAATCTGTTAATAAATTGTTAAAACGTCAGCAAAAAGGCCAATCTTTTGTGATTGACCTTTTACGCATTAATTAATATATTTTAAATCCTACATTACAGATGCTTTTTCTTCTTCTGAAACACCTTTAATTGTTAGATTTACTCTGCCTTTGTCATCTATTTTTATAATTTTAACAACAACTTCATCACCAACATTTACGTGTGGCTCAATAGTTTCAATACGTTCTTTGCAAATTTGAGAAATATGAACCATACCATCTTTGCCACCGCCTAATTCAACGAAAGCACCGATTGGAATAATCCTAACAACTTTACCTTTCAAAACCATTCCAACTTCAGGTTTGAATGTTAATTGTTTAATCATATTTATTGCAATTTTAGCACCTTCTTGGTCATTTGAAGTAATTGTAACAAGACCTGAATCTTGAATGTCAATTTCTGCGCCTGATGCTTCAATAATTGAACGAATCTGTTTTCCGCCAGGTCCGATTACCGTTCCTATATCTTCAGTTGAAATGGTCATTGTTGTAATGCTTGGTGCAAATGGAGATAATTCTTTTGCAGGTTCGGTAATTACTTCTCTCATTTTTCCTAAAATATGTAATCTACCTTCTTTTGCTTGGTATAAGGCTTTTCTTAAAGTTTCGTTAGGAATACCTTTTGCTTTCATATCCATTTGAAGTGCTGTAATGGCTTCATCATTACCTGTAACTTTGAAGTCCATATCACCAAGGAAGTCTTCAATACCCTGAATATCAGTTAAAACAACCGGTTCATAACCGTCTTCTTTAATCATACCCATTGCAACACCACCAATCATGCATTTTACAGGAACACCTGCATTCATTAATGCCATTGATGAACCGCAAGTAGATGCCATTGATGTAGAACCGTTTGATTCCAGTACATCTGATGTTACACGAATTGTATAACCGAATTCTTCTTGTGATGGAAGTGCCGGAACATTTGCTCTTTCAGCTAACGCACCATGACCAACTTCACGTCTGCCCGGTCCTCTCAATGGTTTTACTTCACCTACTGAAAATCCCGGGAATATATATTTGTGCATATATGTTTTTTCTGTTTGAGGGTCAACACCGTCAAGTTCTTGTTTCATAGCAGGACCAGCAAGTGTTGCAACTGACAATACTTGAGTTTGACCTCTTGTAAATACAGCAGAACCGTGTGCTCTTGGAATTACACCAACTTCGCACCAAATAGGACGAACCTCATTTGGTTTTCTGCCGTCAGCTCTTACGCCTTCTTCAAGAATCATTTTACGCATAACTTTCTTTTCAGCAGCTTTAAATTCTTCTGCAACAAAATCTATGCCCGTTTCTTCAATCATTTTTAGAATAGCATTATCTTCAGGCAAAGATTCTACTCTTTCTTTTACTAATTTTTTAGCTTCTTCAAGCTTATCTTGTCTATATGTTCTGTCGAAGTTATGATATGCATCGTGAATCATATCACCTGCAACTTCTTGAATAATATTTTTTAATTCAGTTGTATCGTAAGGATTTACAAATTCTTCTTTTACAACTCCGCATTCTTGAGCGAAAGCAACTTGATTTTCACACTGTTTTCTGATTTCACCTTGAGCAAACTCAACAGCATTCATAATATCGTCTTCCGTAACGAATTTACATCCTGCTTCAACCATGATTACAGAATCATGAGTACCTGCAACAACAATATCTAAATCAGATTTTTCTACCTGTCTGTGAGTAGGGTTAGCAATAAAATTGCCGTTTTCATCTCTACCGACTCTAACTGCACCGATTGGACCTTCAAATGGAGCACCTGATAGCATTAACGCATAAGATGCACCTAACATAGCCAAAGTATCAGGTTGATTTTCTTGGTCATAACTGAATAATTGACCTACTATTTGAATATCATTTCTGTATCCCTTAGGGAATAGCGGTCTGATAGGTCTGTCAATTAATCTTGAAACTAATATAGCCTTATCGCTTGCTTTACCTTCCGAACGATTGTATCCGCCAGGAATACGTCCGATTGATGACATTCTTTCCTCATAATCAATTAGTAATGGGAAAAAGTCAATACCTACACGAGGTTCTTTGCTAACGCAGCAGTGTACAAATACCATTGTATCCCCACATCTTACCGTAACAGATGATGTAGCTGATTGAGCATATTTTCCTGTTTCTATTTCAACAATTTTGCCGCCTATTTCCAACTGCGTTTTTTTTGAATCTACCATTTTTCCTTCTTTCTTCGGGTTTCGTCTTTCTACCCATTATTTTCATACTTATATTATCAATATAATTATACCTTAAATATAATTTTTTTTAAAAAATGTAACATATTATTCACATTATGATAATTTAATATAAAAAACATTGTTTCTAAAAATTGGGAATTTGTCATATTTAATGTCAATACTTCTTCAACCTGAATTTTATTCTTGCATCATTAATTTTGCTATGAAATAATATTTCGGGCAACTTGATAGGAACTTAAAAAAATGCATAGATTAAACAAGTTTTAAGTTTTAAAATTTAATTTAGGCATCCGGGAAATTAACATTTCTTAATTTTTTTCGGTATTTATAGCAAAAAAAATTTTGACATGTTTTAATATAATCCCAGCCCTATGTTAAACTCGTATGTACTTAATTGTGAGGAAATAAAATGAAAATCAGTTTATCACCTGTTGTTACTTTTAGAGCAAACCCAAATGATCAAAAAAATCTTAAAAATCAAAAGAAAACAGGAGAATTAAATGAGTCTGGTAATAACCAAATTTTCGATAATTTGCCTATAAAAGAAGAGGATTCTAATAGTCCTCTATTTCACTCCAAACCTTTTATATTGCTACCAGATTTAAATTCTAATGCTTATATACCAGTGGCTAGCTTAAACGATTCTTATCCATACATACAAGTAGAGAACAGAAATACAAGCAAAATTTCAACAACTCCCAGAAGTAGAGATACGTCCGGTTTAATTAAAATGCAAAATTCAGCCAAACAGCCACCACAGCAAAGTACAAGACACGATACCATCGTAACACAAACCCTACCGGAGGATGTAAGAAGCACTAATGTATCAAATTTAACAGAATTACAAAATCTGCAAACAAGAAATACTGTTGGCGGATCTTTTGACAGAAAAGAAATAACAAAACCAAATAATTTGCAACAAGGAGCTCAACGAACTACCGGACAGCTTGATGTTCCTCCACCTCCAACATATATATCTCCATATGCAGATAAAGTTTCTCAAGTCTTTATTGATGGTTGGCGTCAAAGATTACGTCTACATTCATATAAACAAAACTCGCAAACAATAAGTGATGTTAATTCGCTTACAAAATACAAAAGGCATAAATTACATAGGAATGTATATGCATTAGATTCTGACTGTAAATATATACCTGTAACTTATGCTGGAAAAATAGTACGATTGAAATATAATTATAAAAATTTGTTAGTAAAAGAAATTACTGATATATATCCACAATATTTTAATTCTCGCCCTGAACCGGTATTTGTTAATGAAAATGAAATGTACGAAATTATAGGAGCAGGATTAGGCAGAAACCTAATTAAAAATAAAGATTTACAAAAAGAAGCGGAAAAAGATATAAAGATTGCTATAGAAAATTTTGACAGTATTGTAAATAAAGATGCACTACCTTGGTTCCTTTTTAGAGCTAAACACAAATATGATAATATAAATACTAATGCAAATATTTCAAATACTCCTTTATGTAAAGATTTTAAAGAGTACTATAAAGAAATATGTGGACTAAAAAAACACTGTATGGCTAATTTAGCTCAATTCGGTATTAAAGAAGATAAAAAATTACCATCAATAGAAAATTTTATTCAAATTATGACATATAAAAGAGATTATCACCCTTTGAATGAAAAAATATATAAAGAAATATTAAAAGCTGTTAAAAATGATTTGTTTAAAAATAACAATCAAACAAACGAGCAAGATTTATCCCTATCCAATTCCGAATTTAATAATTCAGCAGAACCTACTACTGCTATTATGTATATAGAAGAGTTAGGTACCACAACTACTAAAAAGCAAAAACCTGTTACTAAAAGACCTAATCCTATAAATACGCAAACAAAAAAGGAATAAAACAATAAAAAAGGTAATAAAACTACTACAAAAAAGCGAGAATATACTTATTCTCGCTTTTAAATTATTAAAATCGTAAAATTGTATCAAACTTATTTTCGTTCTTCTGACATATTTCCCTCATTTGTTACTATATATGAGGATACATTACCATTATCTACAATATATGAAGGCTTATTGTCGTCTTGTACATCAGAGTTGTTTTCTTCTTTTCGAGTTTCTTTGTTCTTTGATTTATGCTTTTTACTTTTTTTAAGCTGCCCACCCGAATGAAATTTCCGTTCACTGACAGAACCATCTGAAGATTCTACATTATCAGTTTCTTCAAGACAATCATTTTCAGATTCTTCAACCTTTTCTAATTCTTCTGATTCTTCAATATTTTTTACATCAGAATCTTCAACTTTTTCATCTGTTCCTGCAACTTCATTGTCTTTATCATTTTCTTCTTCTGATGCAGATTCATCTTCATTTTGAGATTCTTCCAACAATTTTGCGATTTTTGCTTTCTGCTCATCTTCAGCTTTTATAGTTTCTTCTATTTCTTCTTCATTTTTTGCTCTAATTACAGGAATTGAAAGCATTAATGCTAACTGCTCATCTTCAGGAGTAAAGTTTAATTCTAATAACTCTTTATCAATGATGACATATTTTGAAAGAAGCTCAATCATTTCACCTCTTAAGCGTTCCAAAAGTTGAGGATTAAGATTTGTTCTATCTTGCATTAAAACCAATTTTAGACGATTTCGTGCAACATTTTTACTACTCTCTTTTTCTTCAGTTTTTGTAAAAAATTCTAATACTTTATTGTATAAATCAGTAAATATTTCTTTCATTTATTTTGACTCCTTTTTTAGAAGTTTCAAAACAAACGCTTTAATCTTAGACACAATATCTTTAGGCTCATCAATATTTAAAAATTCAACTTCTTGTCCCATAATTCTTTTTGCAACATTTTGATATGCCTGACCTGCCAAAGATTTTTCATCATTAACAATAGGTTCACCTTTATTAGTAGATGTAATAATACCTGTATCTTCCGGAATTATACCTATCAAATCGCATGATAAAATTTCAACAACATCTTCAACACTCATCATATCATTTGTTTTAATTAGGTTAGGTCGAACCCTATTTAATAAAAGGTTGTATTTTTTAATATGCTCCTTCGATTCTAACAAACCAATAATTCTATCTGCATCACGAACTGCAGACATTTCAGGAGTAGCTACAACAATAGCCTCACTCGCACCTGCCGTTGCATTTTCAAAACCTTGTTCCAACCCTGCAGGGCAATCTACCAAAATAAAATCGTTGTCTTCTTTTAATTCTTCACAAATTGATTTTAATTGCTCGCCGGTTATTGCTGTTTTATCGCGTGTTTGAGCAGCAGCAAGAAGACATAAATTAGGATTTTTCTTATCTTTTACCAACGCTTGTTTTAATTTACAACGTTCTTCCACAACATCAACAATCGTATAAACAATTCTATTTTCTAAACCTAAAAGTAAATCTAAATTTCTCAATCCTAAATCCGTATCAATCAGAACAACCTTATTACCTGCTTTAGCTAACGCTGTTCCAATATTTGCTGTCGTAGTAGTTTTACCTACACCACCTTTTCCAGATGTGATTACGAGTACTTTACCTGTCATTATATCTCTCCTTACTTTCGTATGTTGTATTTATAACTATTGTTTTTCCTTCAATTCTTGCTTCTTCCGGTGTGAAAGATGCTGATTTTTGTACAAATGGTACATTTTCGGTATTAACACGTCTTGCATATACATTTGCTATTCTCAACTGAATCGCATTAAGTTTTAATGCTCTTATTACAGCTTTTTCATTTCCTCTGGAACCGGCATGAGCTATTCCACCAAGAACACCCCAAATAGCAATATCACCTCTTGCAATAATTTCACTACCCGGATTTGCATCACCAATGACAACAATATTGCCATCGTATGATATTGTTTGACCTGAACGTAATGTTTGATTTAGATATAATGTTGAAATTTTTTCAACATCTTTTTCATTTTCATCCAAAACCATGTCAGGAATTTCATCATCATCCATTAAAGCATATGTTCGCATTTCATTATTGCTAATCAAACCTTCTTCATGGGCAAGTTCTTGAAAAACAATATCACTTTGAGCTTCGTTTGCAAAAAGTTTTGATTCGTTTTTATTCTTTTCAACACTATTTTCTAATTCTTGTTCTGTCGGCTCAATTTGAGGAACATTCACATCTTCATTACATTCATAAAGTTGAATATCCAATCCTCTTGCAGATTCCTTTGTTATTTCACTTACGGAATCAACAAATTCTAATGTTGAATCATTTGATTCTATCAATGCTTTTATACTCAACATCTGTGATTTTGTTAAATCTACGCTCTCCAATCGCAAACATATTTTCTTGTTTTTTGTTTCCTGCATGTCTAAAATTGAGCTTAATTCATAAATCACTTCAGCAGAATTTTTTGCATTGCTTAAATTTATAATAAACCCGTTTTCAATAAATCCGTTATTCAAAATAATATTTCCTCTATTTCTTGTATTTCCATGCCAAGTTTATCTTAAATATGTTATAAATTCAAGTTAATTGCTAAATTGCAAGTGATTAAATAGCAAAGATTTCAAGAAAATTCAGAAAAATTTACATTTCTTAATATTTTTGTAATCATGAAAACACGCACTACACATGCGTTTTCATGATTAAACAGGCTACAACCATGATGTAGAGAGAATGTCATGGTTATTGATATACTTGAAACATGCACTACATGCATGATTCGGACATATGTTGCGAAATGTGAAAAAAGTCTAAAACCCACTTGCAAAAACACTTTTAACTTTTACAATATTAAATATACAAGTAATGACTTGCATTTGGGGAAATGTCAAATAAGTAATAAATTGACATATTGTATTTCATAATTAATTTGGAGGAAAGTAAACATTGTTTAGAAGTCGTGATATGGGACGTGCGGTAGCTGTCAGAAGATGGACTCCAACAGCATTGGATTGTTATAAAAGAGGTTGTAATTGTGAAGGTTGCTTTTATAAAGATTTCTTTTCAAGCTCATCACAAAAATGTCAAATGAAAGCCTCAGTTTTGGAATTAGTAAGAGTTCTAGGAACTCCTGATGTGGAATTACAACAGTTTCTTGCTGATTAACAAAAAATAATTAAATTCGATAATTGATTTATTTTTTTGTTTCTAGTATTCTATCATTAAATATTGGAGGACTTATAATGCGCATACACGTAAATGGAAGAAACATCGAAATTACAGAAGCTATAAAGGCTTACGTTAAGGAAAAAATCGGTAAAGTAGCTACACACTATGATCAAATACAGGGTATTGAAGTTATTTTATCTGTTATAAAAAATCCTGCGGCAGCAGAAAAACATGTTGCAGAAGTTAGATGCAACTTGGATAAAGTTAAATTGCATCTTGAAGAAACTGCAGAATCTATGTATGCAAGTATTGATTTGCTTTCAGATAAACTTTTAAGACAAGTTAAAAAAGTAAAAGACAAAGCATTAGCATCTGACAAAACTTCTATCAGAATGGATAACGTTGAAGAAGAAGCTGATGATGAAATTGTTGTTGAAGCTATATCAGAAGACTAATGCTTAACAATAAAAAAATAGTTGTAATAATGCCTGCATATAATGCAGAACAAACACTTAAACAAACTTTCAATGAAATTTATCATAAATTAGTTGATGAAGTAATTTTGGTTGATGACAGTTCTTTAGATAACACTAAAGAACTGTCTAAATCTTTGCACATTACAACAATTATACATAAAAGTAATAAAGGATACGGAGCGAATCAAAAATCATGTTATAAAGCTGCTCTTAAAGCAAATGCAGACATAGTCATTATGCTTCATCCGGATTATCAATACACCCCAAAATTGATACCTGCAATTGCTTCTATGATGGCATTTGGAGAATATGATGCTGTTATTGCATCAAGAATGCTTGGGAATTATGCACTTAAAGGCGGAATGCCTCTTTATAAATTTATCGCAAATAAATTTTTAACAACATTTGAAAATATTATGCTAAATGAAAAACTTTCCGAATACCATACAGGATTTAGAGGTTTTACAAAAGAAATTTTAGAAAATCTGCCTTTGGAATCGTGCAACGACGATTTTATTTTTGACAATGAAATTCTTGCTCTTTTATTTTTCAATAATTATAAAATAGGTGAAATTTCTTGTCCTACAAAATATTTTAAAGAAGCCTCATCTATTAATTTTGTACGTTCTTGTAAATATGGTTTAGGTGTTATTGGAATAAGTTTTTTGTATAGATTAGCGAAATGCGGATTAAAACTCGGCATTTTTAAAGATAACAATAAAAAACTAAATATCAATTCAGAATTAGATTATTATTATAAAAACTAAGCTAAATTTGTACAAAATAAAACATTTTTACAATAATTTTTTGTGGTAATTGATTATTTTATATGATTTATTGTAAACGGATTATTTTTTCCATCACATAATTCATCAATACATTTTCTCAAAACTTCAATATCTTTATCTGTGCCTTTTACATTTAATTCAAATATATTATCAGGATGGTTTTCTAAATAAGTTTTTAATTTCGGAACAAATGACGAATTCCCTTTTAATTCTTTAGGAATCACTGTATTCTCAAACATCTTTGGAATAATTAAATTTTTAACTAATAATGTTAAAGAAGAAAAAGAAAGTTTTATTGGATATTTTAATATTTTTTCCCAAAAATTATTATTTTCTAATGGTGATTTTGAATTTATATTGGAAAATTTCATAATATTAATGTGTTCTGCAATAGTATCAGGCGATTGACAGAATAATGGCGGTTGCTTAACACAAGCCTTTAAATAATCTTTAGAATTTAATCCTTCCTTTTCAAATTTTTTAACTAAATTACGTACATTACTTTCAATAGTATCAGGAGATCTACCAAATAACGATGGTACTTTAACACAGGCTCTCAAAAAATCTTTAATATTTAATTCCTCATTTTCGAATTTTTTAACTAAATTACGTACATTATTTTCAATAGTATCAGGATATAGGCAAAATAATGGCGGTTGTTTAATACAAGCTTTCAAATAATCTTTAGAATTTAATCCTTCATTTTCGAATTTTTTGACTAAATTACGTACATTACTTTCAATAGTATCAGGGGATTGATAAAATAATTGTGGTTGCTTAACACAAGCCTTTAAATAATCTTTAGAATTTAATCTTTCATTTTTGAATTTTTTAACTAAATCTTTAACATTATCTTCAATAGTATCAGGTAGCCGTCTAAATAATGAAGGCTGTTTAATACAGGCACTCAAATAGTCTTTAATAGATAATCCTTCTTTTTTAAATTTATTAACAACAGACCAAACATTACTTTCAATTTTGTCCGGTGATTGCCAAAACAATGAAGGTTGCTTAATACAAGATTTTATATAATCTTCCAATGACAATTTCTCTTTTTCAAATCTTAGAACTAATTGTTCACAATTTTCTTGTATTTCTTGCGGCATTTTTCTAAATAATTCAATTAATTTCTTTTTATCTTTTGTTTTTTGCATTTGCTCAATTAGACTAATGTTTAAATTATTGCCAAATGAAATATAATAATTTGCAGGGTATGATATATATTTTTTGTTTTGATTATATTCGGTGTTTTTTTCACTCGTATTTTCTGGTTTATTTTGTTGTTCTAATTTATAACTGTTAAAATGATAATTGCTTATAGGGGTAATGTTCATAAAATTACAAAATCCTTTCTTGTTTGATGTAATAAATACAAAAACTCTAAAGAAAATTTTTGTTATTCTCATAAAAAATATTAAAAAGATTTTACATAACAGTTAAATTACTCTCATTCAAATATTATTTAATACATTATTTTATGTAGAATAATTTTTCAATATACTCTTTTCATTTGATTTAATATTATACAAAATAATTTATCATTAAGACATTAAGGGAGAAGGATAGTAATAAGATGGCAAAGGCTAATGTAAAAAGAGTACAGGAAAAACGCGCTAATTTAAGTGTTGTACAAGATAATCCGATTAAAACAACCGCTTATAATGATATTAATTTAAAGAAATGGAAAGATTATCCTGATATAAAAACTGATACATTTTGGCAATTCCCGACAAGATTAAAAGATAGCGGCCATTCGAATGAATATCATGGAAATTATATTCCGCAGATAGCACAACAGCTATATCAAAGATATACAAAAAAGAATGATATTGTACTTGATATGTTTTTTGGTTCAGGCACTTCCGGCATTGAAGCAATAAATGAAAACAGAAGATGTATCGGAGTTGAACTTAAACAAGAACTTGTGGATTCTGTAAGCCAAAAATTTACCCAAAAACAATTAGTTACTGATGTAAACATTATTTGTGGAGATTCTGCAAGTGATGAAATTGTCGATAAGATTCAAGCAAGGTTAGATGTTATGGGCGAAGAAAAAGCACAACTGTTAATCTTGCACCCGCCTTATGATGATATTATTAAATTCTCTGATAAAAAAGAAGATTTATCTAATTGTGAATCGACTGAACAATTTTATGATTTGTTTGAGAAGGTTGCAAAAAACGGATACAATTTATTGGAAAAAGGACGTTTTGCAGGTCTTATCATAGGAGATAGTTATAAATATTCAGAAGTTCAACCTCTTGGATTTGAATGTATGCAAAGAATGAAAAATATTGGATTCAAACTAAAATCTATTATTGTAAAAGATATTCACGGCAATGAAAGAGCAAAAGGGAAAACGGCAAATTTATGGCGCTATAGAGCTTTAGCAGGCGGATTCTCTATTTTTCAACACGAATATATTTTTATTTTTCAAAAGATTTAGTTAAAATGTTATTTCTCACACATTAAACGCATTTATCCTACTAACCACACATATCACACAAAAAAAGAAGGTGCCCTTATTTTTAGAACATCTTCTTTTTGAGTTACAAATCTATAGCCAAGTTAAGATAAACCAACTTGTATTCCTGCAAAAAAGCTGATTACAATTAATCCTATCACTATGCAGTAATTTGCAAAAAAGTTTAGAGAAAATCTTTCAACAAATTTTAAGAAATACTTTATACAAAAATATCCGACAATAGCTGAAACTAAAGTTCCAATAGCTATTCCAAACAAGTTATATGTAGCTATTTCTGCAGGTTTTATCTCTAAAATAGGGTAGAAAATAGATGTTCCTAAAATAATCGGAAGAACTAATAGAAAAGAATATTTTGTACTTGTTACTCTGTCTAACCCTGTAAATAAACCCGTAGCGATTGTCCAACCCGAACGAGAAAATCCAGGAAATACTGCCAAACCTTGTGCAATACCTATTATTATTGCCTTTTTTATATCTAGCTCATTGTGTGTTTGTATAAGATGTTTTGATTTAAATTCACTGAAAAACAACATAAATCCCGTAATTATTAATAAAAATGCTACTATTTGAGGATATATCAATAATTTTTCAGTTATATCTTTCAACGGATATGCGATTGCAACAGTAAAAATCGTTCCGATTATTATATAAAAACCCATTCTTGCATTTTTATCATCAAAATTTTTTTTATACAAAGCAATACAAAACGATTTGATAATATCGATTAATTCTTTTCTAAAATAAATCAAAATAGCAACCAAAGTTCCAAAATGCAGCATAATACTTGCAAAAGCCTGCTGTGAAGACTCTATATCAACAGCTGCACCTGTTAATGCTTGATATATATTTGAAACAAACACAATATGCGCAGAACTTGATATAGGCAAAAACTCGCTTAATCCTTGAACTATTCCCAATATAATTAATTCAAGCGTTCCCATTATTCTTCCTCATAATAAGTTGCACATGATTCTCTTGTTTCCCAAACAGAAACTTTATACAATTCTACATATTTTTCTTTCATTTTGTAATAAATATAATTTGCAATAAATTCACTACTTGGACTTTCACCTTTGAAATCAGGTAATTCATTCAAATCTTGATGGTCTAAATCAGCTAAAATCAATCTCAAATCTCTTTTTAGAGCCTTAAAATCAACTAATATATTACTTTTATCTAAAATATCTCCACGAACGGAAACTTCTACTGTCCAGTTGTGTCCGTGCTGTTGTTCACATTGTCCGCCTTCATATTTTAAAAGGTGGTGTGCGGCTGAAAATTCTACTTGTGCATTTACTTCATACATATTTAATTCTCCTATTCTTTATTTTCTGATACTATTTGTATTTTTTCTATTCCTTGTGCATCAAGAATAAAATCCGTCAATTCTCTTACTGCACCTTTCCCGCCATTTTTTGACGAAATAAAATTGCAAACATTTTTTACTTCATCAACTGCATCCTGCGGACAGCATTTTAATCCGACTTTTTCCAATATACACAAATCAGGCAAATCATCACCCATATAAGATACTTGGCTATAATCAAGATTATATTTTTTCATTAATTCTTCTAAAGCCGGTAATTTATATTTTTGTCCTTGGTACAACTCCGTTATATTAAGATTTTTCGCTCTATGTTCCACTGTACCGTTATTTCTTGCAGTTATAATTGCGGTAATAAAACCTGATTGAGCCATTCTGACCAAACCATGCCCGTCTTTTACATTGAATGTCTTGTACTCTACACCGTTTTCATCGTACGTAACGTCGCCATTTGTCATAACTCCGTCAACATCAAATACTAACATTTTAATTTTTCTTGCTTTTTCTATTGTTGAGTTATTCATTATACCACTCCTGCCTTTAACAAATCGTGAATATGCACAACACCACATGGCGAACCATTTTCATCAATAATAGGTAATGCTGTAATAGAATATTTTTCCATCAAATGCAACGCTCCGGCTGCATAAGAATCCGCATTAACTGTTTTCGGTGATTTTGTCATCGCATCATATACTTTTAAATTTGAAACACCGGTTTTGTGTTTTATAAGATTTCGTCTTATATCTCCATCTGTTAAAATACCTGTTAGTAAACCTTGTTCGTTCACAATCAATGCAATACCGAGTTTAAATTGAGAAATAACTTCAATTACATCAACAAATAAATCGTTTTCTTTTGCAACAGGCAAATTATCTGTTTTCATTAAATCTTGTACTTTGTAAGTAAATCCTTTACCCAATGCACCTGACGGGTGGAAAATTAAGAAATCTTCTTGCGTAAATCCGCGTTTTTCCAATAAACACATAGCTAACGCATCACCCACAGCAAGTGTAACCGTAGTTGATGCAGTCGGAGCTTTTCCTAACGGGCATGCTTCTTTTTCTACCGATATATCAATAAAAATATCTGAGGCTTGTCCTAAAGTGGAATTAGGATTACTCGTCATTCCGATAATTGTTAATCCGAATCTTTTTAACAGAGGTAATAAATTTAACAATTCTTGAGATTCGCCGCTATTGGATATTGCGATAATAACATCTTCTTTTGTAATAATTCCTGAATCACCATGAGTACTTTCTGCCGGATGTAAAAAATATGATGGTGTCCCTGTTGATGAAAATGTAGCAGCAATTTTTTTGCCAATATGTCCTGATTTTCCCATGCCTGTAACAATTACACGCCCCTTACAATTATAAATTGCATCTATGGCCTTTGAGAATTCTGTTTCATTTAAATTTTTCTTCGTCCTCAATATCGCTTCTGCCTCAATGTTTAAAACATTTTTTGCAGTTGTTGTTAAATCTATTGTTTTCATTTTTACCTCTTTTTATATTATACAATAATTTCATACAAAAGTTGTAAATTGATACGAAACTTCAAATTTCTTTAATTTTTTAGCCGAAACACTATTTGTATTAATGAGTAAGAGAATAAATTTATGTTAAAAGCCGAATTAAAAACAAATGAGATTACAAACAATCCTCAATCAACTGATGAAATATTAAATTCAATAAAAACTTCAATTAGAAAAAATAAATTTAAAAATATGACTATTGATATTTCATCATTAAACATTTTTGACGCTTCAAAAATAATATCAATGGCATCGACGTACCATTTTTTAAAATTTGCACAAGGTTCAATTAATTGGATTGTGAAATCAAAAGAAGTTGAAAAAATGCTAAAACCGCTTAATTTAGGCAATATAAAATTTATATCTAATTAAAAATATTTAAACAATGTTTTTTTCCAAAATCTTTGATTTTGAGAAAAATGTCCGGTTTTCCGCAGGATTCCTAAATACTTGTCTATCCTGAACTTAGTTCAGAATCTATAACATAGAATAGATTCCGAAACAAGTTCGGAATTGGCACTTTATGGTATTTTCTACGTTTTCACCATGTCACAATAAGGGTATGTTGCCCTGAACAACAATTTTTGTCACCGAATTATGTAACATATACAATTGGTAAAAGCGTAGAGAACAAACACATAATAATCTGTTTTATACTGAATTTAATATTTTGTTAAATTAAGTATTTTTGATATAATATTGACAGATATTAGTTAATAAAAAAGGATTAAAACTATGAGCGGACATTCAAAATGGGCAACCACAAAACATAAAAAGGCTAAAGTAGACTCTCAAAGAGCAGTTGTATTTCAAAAGTTTTCAAGAGAAATTATTGTTGCATCACGTCTTGGCGGTGGTGATTTGAAAGCTAATTTCAGACTTAGAACTGCGGTCGAAAAAGCCAAAGCTGCAGGGCTTCCGAATGATAATATTAAAAGAGCAATAGACAAAGGCACAGGAGCAGGCGCTGCTGAAAACTATGAAGAACTAACTTACGAAGGATATGGTGCAGGCGGTGTTGCTATTGTTGTTGAAGCAATGACTGATAACAGAAACCGTACGGCAGGTGATATTAGAAGTTACTTTACAAAATTCAATGGAAATCTTGGTGAAACAGGCTGTGTGGGTTGGATGTTTAAACAATACGGTATGATTTCATTCCCTGCTTCTGTTGATTATGACAAATTGGTGGAAGAAGCTATTAATTTAGGAGCAGAAGACTTTTTGGAAGAAGAGGATGAATACAAAATTTTGACTGCGGTTTCGGATTTACAAACAGTTTCAGAAGGTTTGGAAAACGCAGGTTTTGAACATACAACTGCTGAATTCACAAGACTTCCTGAAAACACAATCGAAATTACTGATGAAAAAACAGCAACATCAATTATGCGTTTGATTGATAAACTTGAAGAACATGACGACGTTCAAAATGTATATTCAAACGTTGATATTCCTGATGAAGTAATGGAAAAAATCGAAGGAACATATTAAACTATTATAAGGATAAGCCCAACCTCAAGACACACTAACACTATAAGTTACATATAAGAGTGCAAATGAGGTGATAAAATGAGAAAAACAACAATAATAAAAGATGTCCTATTCGTAGTAGGACATCTTTTACAAGTTATTTCGTTCTTTTTGTAGGGGGCTACAAGCTGATTAGGCTTTGCAGAGCTTAATCGGCTCCCTTATTATATATTATAACTCATTTCTTTTTTATTTCAACCCCATAAAGTAACTGTAATTATTATAAATAACTCAAAAAATCCCTATATAAGGTATGTAGGGATTTTTTTGAACAAACTATTTCCAATAAACTTTAAAATGTTATTTTTCATCATCATCTAATACATTATTTTTATCTAAATAACTTAAAATCCATTTTTCGATTTCCCATGTAGGTTTTGTATTGTTGTTTTGGCAAGTAACTTTAAATAATTGCCACAATTCATCATTAAACATAAATGCGACTTTATGTGTTTTGTTTGTTTTTAATTCTGAGATTTTTTCTGTTTTATTCATAATTATCTAACAATATTGTGATACATATTGCATGAATAAACAACCTATGCTATTATATAGATAATAATGTAGGTAATATATGAAAAAGACTATTTATGTTGACCTTGATGGAGTGTTAAACAACTATAACGGCGAATTTGATGTGAATTATATTCCTGATATTAAAGAAGGTGCAAGAGAATTTTTGCAAAAACTTTCTGATAATTTTACAATAAACCTTTATACGACAAGAAATAAACTTTTGGCATCAAAATGGCTTATTGATAATGATTTGGATAGATATATAACAGATGTAACAAGTGAAAAAGGTTTATGCTTTTTGTATATAGATGACAGATGTATCAATTTCAATGGTGATTACAAAAAAATATTCAATGATATTAAGAATTTCAAACCATGGTATAAATAAAAGTTCGGCAAAAACCTTACATTTGTTTTAAACGTTTTTCATCTTTATCCATCCCTTGTTTCAATAAAGATTTAATATATGTTTGATAAGGTAAACCTAATTCTTTCGCAATTTTCTTTGCTCTTGCTATTTCAAATTCAGACCATCTAAAATTAACTTTAGGATATTTTTTCTTTACATCATTCTCAGCTTGATTGATAATTGTATCAACATTATGAGTATTGCCAAATTCATCGACAACATCACAATTATCTTCAATAATTTCTTCTGTTGAATTTGCAAGCATTTCTTCAATTTGTTCTTTGCTGAATTTTTCTTTCATAGTTATCTCCAATCTGAAAAAGCGGTTATTATAAACACATAAGAATCTTTTTCTTTTAGTTTCATATAATACAATGTAATATCATAATCAGCTGAATATGCCTCATATCTTTGATATTTTTCGTTATATTCTTCTTCGCTTATGGTAAGGAATGCTCGAATAGCATCATCGGGTGTTATTAAATGTCTATGCCATATATGCGGTTCATATTGGTTATTTATCTGATTTAAGTCCAGTTTAAACTTAAATGTGTATTTCCCGACTTTTTTGACAAGATACTTGCATTTCATAATATCATTATAACACATTGTACATACTTTGTACACCCCTTGTACACACATTGATACATATAGAAATTATCCATATTGTTCTCTTTTAGACTACATACTTGTATAATCTCTGCAATTATTAAAATACTACATAGTCTAATACGTAATTTTTAAAAAGATATATTTTTTTAACAAATGTAAAATTAATATAATAAAAATTTACTTTACTAAATATTTTGATTCTATCGGAATTTTTTATGATAAGTTATAAGAAGAAAAGATTTTACACAATATAAATTGAGTAAGGAGATATGATTGTGGAATATTTAACTAAAGAAGAAATAAAACAATGGAGAAGCTCGTTAGAAAAAATAACGTTGGAAGAATTCGCAGCCAGATTAGGGAAACAAATTGAAGAAACAAAAAAGACAAATGACCTTGTTGATATTGTTTTAAGAGGCAAATCTTATACTTCTGTTTCTGATATGTCATTAACAAGAACTGAAAAAATCACATCAATAGCTGAAAAAGCAATTATAAAAGAACGTCAGATTAATAAAACAAATGAAGTTGAAAAAACTTCAAAGAAAACAGAAAAAATTACTGCTAAAAATATAATAAATGATAATTCGGCAATCAAAAAAGAAAAAGCTGCAACTGATAAGAAAAAAATTGTTGCTGAATCTAAAAAGGAAAATAAAACTCCTATTATTTCAAGCGCTTTAAATAACTCTCAAGTAGTGTTCAAAAAAGCTTTGACTGATAGAGAACAACTTGTATTTGATTTCTTTTTAGAACATAAAAATCAAATTGTATATGCAAAAGATTTAGCGAGTTTGCTTAGTTTGCCTCGTGATTATGTTTACAAATATATTAAAAATTTGAGAGCAAAAATCGAAGGGGAAAAATTAAGAAATGCTGAATCCGGCGGATTTATTTTAATTATTTAGGTTATGGAATTAAATAAATTAAGTTTATTAAATTTATTAGATAACTCACAGGAATTTCATGCCACTGAGTATTTTGGCGGGTATGAACTTCCTGTGAATTTATTTGATTTGATTTTAGAAAATGTGTATTGTAATTCGAATGAAATATTTAACGGATTGATTTTTCTAAATCGGCAAAATGCCGGTAAATATCTCGTTATAGACGGGATAAAACGACTTATTACTTTTAGCTTATTGCTTCATGCGATATGCGAATGTTTTAAAGATACAAGTGCTAAAAATAATAAAGCTATAGAGCTAATTAAGAAAAAATATCTTTTTAACGTGGATATTCCTAAAATACAGCTTTTGGACAAAGAAAAGGAAATTTACGAAAAGATTATTAACGGTCAAGAGTTACAGAATGAAGATAAACAATATCCAATGTTTATGGTTTTTCAAAACTTTTTGGCAAAAATTAAAACAAGTAATATTTCCGCATTAAAAATGTTTAATACAATAAAAAAGGTAATGGTGTTGTTTTGTGTATCTGATAATAGTTTAGTTAATGATTTAGATTTATATCAAAGTATAAATTGTAATAATCAGAATGTACATCAGCAATTACTTTTAATAAATTATTTTTTAAAACAAGAAATTGGGGATTCATCTGATTTGCAAAAATGGTTTGATATAACCGATATGTTTAAGAATGAAAATATGATTCTGCAAATGCGTTATTTTTTGTGTGATTATTTATCTCTTCAATGCAACGGGATAGTTCCGAATTTGAATGAACTATATTTCAGTTTCAAAAATTATTATTATAAAATGAAGTATACAGGTCTAAAACCTTTGGATATATTCAATATAATAGCATCTTATGCAAAAATTTATATAAAAATATTGACAGGTGATTTTGAAGAAGAAGAGATAAGACAAAAAATAGAAACAATAAAAGATAACAACATGTATGAAACATTTCCGTATTTATTAGAGATATTTGATGATTATTTATCGAACAGAATAACCGGAGAAACACTATCGGAACTATTAAACAATATAATTTCATTTGTTACGGAGCAACATTCAGGTGAAATAGAAAGTGTCATCAATTTTGCTTTATTGTCCAAAGAGATAAATTATAGAATGCAGGATTAGAATATAAAAAACCGTACCACTACCTATCGATTTGTACAAATATTAACTTTATAATTAATATCTCTTTATTAAATATATGATACCCATAAGTATTATCTTAATGCTGCTGTGTTTCCACCCTGACATGGTTCGATAGCTTATGCCACCATAATCTAATCTGTCAACAATACTAACCATATTATTAACACCCATACAAGCCTCACAGTAGGCTCTGCACCTCGCTAAGCGTTCGAGTCGAGGGATTCGCTAAGTCCCCGTGGAGTACGGCTTAAATAAATTCTAAATTAAAAAGATTTTTTTTGCAACATATTCAAAAAAAATAAAAAGAGTCTTTAGAAAAGACTCACAATATAAATAGCTGGAAGTATGAAAAAGATTTATAATTTATAATACTATTAAACCTTTTACATATTAAAAAACAATTACCTGATAGGATATTAATTGTGCAATTCAACATCTTCCAAAAATTTTATTTCGAATTGAGTATCCGCAGGAATTGATAAACTTTTACCTTCTGAGAATATAGCGAATACAGGAGAACCGATTATATTAATAAAATATACCGTTGCACCGCAAAGATAAGTTATAGGTGATAAAATCATTGTAACCTTTTTTTGCGAATATTGTTTTGATTTATTTAGCATTTTCTTATAATATTTATTTCCAAAATTTGTTTTTTCTGCAACGTTTTTCAAATATGACCTTTTACCTTTAATATTATTAAAAAATACTTTTTTGTAATTTGATTTTGTAAATTTTGCTTTTATTTCTTGATTTTTGCCGTTAATGTTAACTCTTTCAACCAGTAAGACCAGTAGGCCGCCATTACCGGTAATTTGCGGAGTATGTGAATCTACAACGGTTGCCACAAATTTAGTATTTTCGGGGAGAGTGAATAATTTTGTTTGTATAGGTTTTGCGAGTTTAAAATAAACTTTTCTGCCGACAGGCATGGTATCAGATAATTTTTCACAAGACCTGACAGTAATTTTAGTCCCACTTTTTAGAGTAATTTTTTGTCCTAAAGATTCAGATTGCTTAACTTCTTGCAATGAACCCGTATTATTTTTTGTTGTATTTTGTGATGTTGTATTTTTGTTATCACTACTGTTAGTTACAGGAGTGGTTGATGTTTTTGTTGTTGTAGTCGTTGTTGCAGTTGATTTTACCTGTTCATTGTTTTTTGTCGTTATATCGGATTCATCTTTTGGCGGAACATTTTTATCATTTTTTAAGTTGTCCGGCAACGGGGACAACAAATCCTCAACTGCTTTTTCAGGATTATATTTACGTCTGATTTCGGAATCAACAGACATATCAATATCCAATACTGCATACGATGCGGATTGCATCGTAAGAATGGATATAAAAACAATTAAAAATAATTTATTTAAGAAGTTCATTAATAGCCTTTGCTGCTCTTTTTCCGGCACCCATAGCGTTAATAGCTGTAGATTCACCTGTCGGAGCAACATCTCCGCCTGCAAATATCTTTTTAATTGAAGTTTCACCAGTTTCTCCATTGATAACTATATAACCTTTTTTATCAGTATCAATTTCTAAACCTTCTGATTTAGCTGATTTTTGGATAATAGGGTTAGGACCAGTGCCGAGTGCTACGATTACTGTATCAACATCAAGAGTTGTGTATTTACCTGTTCCTACAGGTCTTCTTCTTCCGCTTTCATCAGGTTCACCCAGCTCCATAATTTCAAATTTCATAGCTTTTACGTATCCGTCTTCGCCTAAAATTTCAACAGGAGCATGTAACAAATCAAATATTACGCCTTCTTCCTTAGCATGTCTGATTTCTTCTTTTCTTGCAGGAAGTTCTGCTTCAGTTCTTCTGTAAACGATATGGACTTCTTCAAAACCTGCTCTAAGAGATGTTCTTGCTGCATCCATAGCAACGTTACCACCGCCGATTACGGCAACTTTTTTGCCAACTCTGAGTGGAGTCGGATATTTATCATCATTTGCATGCATTAAGTTTACACGTGTTAAAAATTCATTTGCTGAATACACGCCGTTTAAGTTTTCACCTGCAATACCAAGCATTTTAGGTAATCCTGCACCGGAGCAGATAAATATTGCATTAAAACCATCCTCTTCAAGTTGTTTTAGTGTAATTGATTTTCCTACAATGACGTTTTTTTCAAATTTAACGCCCATTTTCTTTAAAGCATCAAGTTCTCTGTTTAAAACAGTTCTTGGAAGTCTGAATGGCGGGATACCATATCTTAAAACTCCGCCGAATTCATGTAGCGCTTCAAAAACAGTAACATCATGACCTGCTTTTCTCAAATCTGCAGCAGCAGTAATTCCTGCACATCCTGAACCTACGATAGCAACTTTTTTGCCTGATGGAGTAATTGTTGTTTCAAGAGCTTTTGTAAGGTCGCCAACATATCTTTCTAAAGCACCGATAGCAACAGATTCACCTTTAATACCTAAAACGCATTTACCTTCACATTGTCTTTCTTGCGGGCAAACTCGACCGCAAACTGACGGTAGCATGCTGGATTGACGAATAATTTCGCCTGCTTTTTCAATGTTATTTTCTTTAACTTCATGAATAAACGCAGGAATATTAATGTTTACGGGACATCCTTTTACGCATTGAGGATTTTTGCAGTTTAAACATCTTGAAGCCTCAAGTTTTGCTTGTTCGTCTGTTAAATTATCCTCTACGGCTTCAAAGTTAGTTTTTCTAACCATTGGGTCCTGTTCGTGTTGTTTTTGTCTTTCTGCTGCCATTTTCATTTCTCCCATTACTTAATTTTAATTTTAGCTTAAAAATGTGTTATTGCAAATTTATACAAAAAAGTGTCGAATTATATCGACACTTTAGTTCACGAAAAAATAATTATAAAATGCATATTAACAAATTTAAGAGAATGCATTGAACGATTTTTCAATATCATTTTTTATCAATGATGTTAATGCCTCAATTTCTTGTTTTACGGCTCTTTCTTCAGTATCTAATTGTTTCAAGCGTAATTCCAAAGTTTTATCTTTTTGTTGTACAACAGATGTTTCAGCATTTATTTCAGACATTTCATGTTCATACAAGTATGTTTGATAAGTATATTCATTCATAGCATCATTGTATGCATCTTCATCTACAGTTTGTTCCGCTGTTACGGCGTAATCATCACCCATATAAGTAAAACTTACCATTCGATTATTTTTATCTCGTTCTATGTAACATGGACTGTATGAATCTTCCACATATTTGTCAATTTCACCGGTATAATAATACACACATTTTGTTTCAACAGCTCCCGGTGTAGATGCTTTATCTAAATCCGATTTTTTGTAATATTGATAAGATGGTGAACTTTCACTTCCAACATTTACATAATATAATGTGTCACCTTCTCCTTTACATAAAGCTTCATAAACATCCTTATGCGGATCAGGATCTGGCGGACTTGTCGGATTGTACTCAGTTAAATTTTCTTGTTTACCTTTATAAGTTTCTACAGAATATACGTTGTCATCTGCATTATAACCGTCATAATATTGTGCTGGATTAAGTCCTGTTGAATCACCTATAGTATATTCTATAATTGTTGTAGATTCTTCTCCAACGATTTTAGTATATTGATATTGCCATAAACTTTTACCACTTTCTATTTCTATACCTGTTTTATTTGTAAAATCTGTTGGATCAACAATTTTAACAGGGTCATCTATCAATATTGTGTTTTCTCCATCTTTTACAGTCCATTGGGTACCGTTATGTTGAAGTCTTGCCATATAGAATAAATACCTGCGCGGAGTAGAACGCTGATTAGAGGTACATGCCGGATAACCAAGCTCTGTTTCGGTATAATTAAAATATATTGTATATTGATTTGTAGTTCCTGGGATTTTATTTATTTGCGAAATCTTTGCGGAATTACTTACATTAGGCACTTCAAATTTATAATCAATTTTAGTAAAATCTTGAGAATTTGGCGGGGTAGGCACACTCAAAGCCAGCATTTGATTGTACAAATTTGCAGACTGATTGGCAAGAACAGTTCTTTGTTCATTTATTTGTTGCCCTTCGTATTCAACATTAACTCTTCTCGCAGTAAGACTTAACAGTCTTGCCTGTGATGCAGCTAAGCCCATAATTCAGCCTTTCTTCTTATGATTTTACCAATATTATCGAATAATTTAATAATAAATTAAAAAAAGTCAATAAATTTCATCTCTTTGATGTAGATTTTTAAAATATAAGCTCAATTAAATAACTTTTTTAAAACAAAAATTAAAAATTTCTTCACAATTAAATATTTTTTTGATAATATTAAGTCGTATTAAAAAGAAAAGGAATGTAGTTTATGCAATTAAGAATGAAAACAAACAATTGTGGCGAACTAAATTTATCAAATCTTGATCAAGAAGTTACTCTTTCCGGCTGGGTTGATTGCGTTCGCGACTTAGGTGGTATGATATTTATTGAATTGAGAGATAGAACAGGTTTCTTTCAACTTGTTTCCGATCCTCAAAAAAATCCTGATATTCACAAAGTTTTTGAAAAGGTTAGAAGTGAATACGTTATTACCATAAAAGGTAAAGTAACAAGACGTCCGGAAGAAACTTATAACGACAAATTACCAACAGGTCAGGTTGAAGTTTACCCTACATATGTGGAAATTTTATCTGAAGCAAAACCTGTTCCATTTGTTTTGGATGACGAAAATGTTTCAGAAGATGTCAGATTAAAATATCGTTATTTGGATATAAGACGTCCAAAAATGTTTGGTAATCTCAAATTACGTCATAAAGTAGTTCAAGCTGTTAGAAATTATTTAGACGGTCAAGACTTTTTAGAAGTTGAAACACCTATTCTTATTAATACAACACCTGAAGGTGCGAGAGATTATCTTGTTCCATCTCGTGTTCAACCGGGTAAATTCTACGCTTTACCGCAATCACCTCAAATTTTCAAACAACTATTAATGGTTGGCGGTGTAGAAAGATATTACCAAGTTGCAAAATGTTTCAGAGATGAAGATTTACGTGCTGACAGACAACCTGAATTTACGCAAATCGATTTAGAAATGTCTTTTGTTGAACAAAAAGATATTATTGAAATGGTTGAAGGTCTTTTGGTTGAAGGTTTTAAAGCAGCGGGTGTTGAAGTTAAACCGCCGTTCAAACAAATGACATGGCAAGAAGCTATGGACAGATACGGTTCTGACAAACCTGATGTAAGATTTGATTTAGAATTGTTCGATATCGGTGATATTATTCTAAATTCTGAATTTGATATTGTTAAAAAGACTCTTCAAGCAGGCGGAATTGTTCGCGGTATAAGGATTCCAAATGGTGCAAGTTATTCAAGAAAAGAAATAGACGACATTACAAAACTTGCAGTTTCATTTGGTGCAAAGGCTTTGGCTAATATTATTTATAACGAAGACGGAACTGCAAAATCTCCTGTATTGAAATTTGTAACAGAAGAGCAAGCTCAACAAATTAAAGACAGAGCTCAAGCAAAAGACGGCGATATTATTTTCTTCGTTGCAGATAAACCAAAATTAGTTTACGATATTATGGGAAGATTAAGATTATACTTTGGTAAAAAGTTAAACTTAATTGACGAATCAAAACATGCTCTATTATGGATTGTTGATTTCCCAATGTTTGAATGGTCAGATGAAGAAGAACGCTTTATGGCAATGCACCATCCGTTTACATCTCCATGTTTAGACGATTTAGACAAATTAGATAACGACGATTTAGGCAATGTAAAATCAGTTGCTTATGATATTGTTTATAACGGAACAGAATTAGGCGGTGGCTCTGTAAGAATTCACTCACCTGAAGTTCAAAAGAAAATCTTCAAAGCGTTAAGATTAACAGAAGAAGATGTTCAAAAGAAATTCGGATTTATGGTAAATGCATTGCAATACGGAACTCCACCACATGCAGGTTTGGCAATTGGTTTAGACAGATGGATTGCTCTACTTTGCAAATCTGAATCAATTCGTGATGTAATGGCTTTCCCTAAAAACTCAGCAGCAAAAGACTTGATGTGTGATGCTCCGACAGAAGCTGATTACAAACAACTTAGAGAATTGTATATAAAATCAACATACAATCCTGCTCAACATAAATAGTGCGTTAGCCGATGTGAAGTCAAGCACACGGCGATGTGGAGTCGCCGGAGCATTGACGAAACATAATAAGACCGCCGTAGGAAAGACAAACGAGGGAACGAGTTTGGATGCCACAGGCGGATAGAATTTTGTGTAGAGTGAAGTGAGCGTAGCGAACAGAACTCGAAGTAGCACGGAGCTAGTGAATGACAGTTTTGCGAATAGCAAAACAGAATGAACGACAGCGGAGTGTGAAACAATAATTCTAAGAAATGTTAGCCGATGTGAAGTCAAGCACACGACTGGTTTGGTGTGCATTAGTGAAAAATTTAAATTTAATGGCGCAATTTGTCAAAAAGTTGGCAAATTGCGCTAATTATTACCTGACTAAAATGTATAAATTACCTTAATATTTTTGCATTTATTTTTATGTGTATATAATAGTAAGTATGGAGAAATTTTGTTTTTTTAATAAATTTAAAGAACCTGTAATTATTACAAATCAGGAAAAGGATGTTTTATTCGTAAATAATGCTTTTAAAAGAACGTTCCAAGACTACAAAGATTTCAAAAGATTCTCGCATAAATTAAATTTCGATTTTTATCCGTTAGAAGTTGAAGGTGCATCTGATTTTTTGCCAATTAATCAAATATTTACAACAAAAGAAGATTTTAGTGCACTTGTAAGTTACCAAAAAACCGCAAACGAATTAATGTTTTTTGATTTGTCATCTTACAGAAGATTCAATTACATAATTATGGTATTTTCCGATGTAAGTGCAAAAATGGAGCTTGAATCAGTTAAAGCAGAAAATGAGGCGTTAAATAAAAAATATATGGAGATTTCTGAAGAAACTGATAAATTAAAAAAACGTTCAACATCAAATCAGGCTCACGCCGTAAAAATGACCCTGATTAACAAAATTTCCAATATTATTCGTGAATCAATTAATACAAATAATATTTTAAATTCCGCACTGAAAGAGCTTGCTACTGTTTTCGGCGCATTTAGAGCATATTACGCTTCAAAACAAGAATCCTGTTATAAAATTGATTTTGCATACGGAAAAGATAACAAACTTTTTATTAACAAAAATATAACTTTTCCTAATAAAATATCGACAGAAATATTAAATAAAAACGCGATATTCTCAATGGTATTAAAAGAATTTAACGAAGCCGAATTGTTTGACAGTTCATTGTTAAGGTTAATATTGCCAATTTATCACTTGAATTCTTTTTTTGGCGTAATAGTTTTGATAAGCAAGCAGAAACGAGATATGTCAAATGAGATTGATGTTTTAGAGAGTATTTCCGCACAAATTGGTAATGCAATCGCACAAGCAAAATTATATGAAGATAATGTAAAAACAGTAAATGAACTGCAAAAAACTTTGAAAGAATTGAAAGATACTCAATTACAACTTATTAATTCTGAGAAAATGGCTTCACTTGGTCAATTAGTTGCAGGTATTGCGCATGAGATTAATACGCCGTTTGCATCAATCAAATCAAATAATGCAATAATGAAAAAATTAATTCAAAAAATTGATTCAGACGAACTGAAAGAAACATTTAATGAACTTAACGCAATAGACAATGAGGCTGTTTTAAGAATAAATCACCTTATAACATCTCTAAAAAAATTCGTCAGACTTGATGAAGCAGAACTGCAAGAAGCAGATATAAACAAAGAACTTGATTTGACACTCGCTTTAATTCACCATGAAACTAAGCATAAAGCTGAAATAAAAAAACATTATTCGGATTTACCGTTAATAAAATGTTATCCAAATATGCTAAATCAAGTTTTTATGAATATTCTTGTAAATGCGTGTCATGCAATAGAAACAAAAGGAATAATAGATATTACAACAGAAGTGAAAGATAATAATTTACGTGTAGTTATTAAAGATAACGGGAAGGGAATAAAAAGAGAACATATTCGCAAAATTTTTACGGAAGGCTTTACAACAAAATCTTCAGGTACCGGTTTAGGATTAGCGATTTCGCAAAAAATAATTGACAAGCATAACGGTGAAATCCATGTCGATAGTGAATTTGGCCATGGTTCATGTTTTACAATTTCAATTCCACTGCTTAGCAAAACTTAACAAATGGATTAAAGATATTATTTTATATGCGAATGATTTAAAAAACAATTACTACAAATGTATGAATTATTGTTACAAAAGCAAGACAAATTTAAAAAAAAATGCTAAAATAAAAATATAAAGTGTCAATATTACCCTTTATGGTAAAATGCAATATTTACAATATGTTGAACACAATAAATTCAAAATATGTAAATATTTGTAACAAACAGCAGTAATATAAGGCAATTTTTTCAAAAAATTATACTTATATTATGTGGGTAAGGTAGATATATACATATATATTTTTCGTGTAATGGAGGCAATTTTTAATGACTATTAGTGTGAATAGTAAGAAAAAACAGGTTAAGAAAACATTTGAAGAGCTTATTAATGACTTAAAAACCAGTAATTCGGAAAAAGTCCGATATAATGCTGCCAGAATATTAGGCGAAATGGGAGATTCTAAAGCTGTAAAACCTTTAATCGATGTATTAAAAAATGACAAAAACGGTTCTGTACGCTTGTACGCGGCTCGTGCTTTGGGAGAATTAGGTGATTCTGAAGCGACAGTTCATCTTATTGAATCTTTAAGAGAAGACAGAAATGTTGATGTTAGAGTTCGTGCAGCTCGTGCACTTGGCAGATTAGGTGGTGAAATTGTTGTTGAACCGCTTGTAGAAGCATTAAACGACACAAATCCTCAGGTTTGTATTACAGCGACTGAAGCGCTAATTGAAATTGGTGATATTGCAACAGATGCATTAATTGAATCATTAGACCATGAAAAAGTTAATGTTCGTTGCGATGCAACTCGTGCATTAGGCGAAATCGGTAATAAAAAAGCTGTGGATAAATTAATCAACATGCTTTATGATGAATGGGTTAATGTTAGAATATACGCAGTTACATCTTTGGGTAAATTAAATGACGCAAAAGCTGTTCCGGCGTTAATTGATGTGATGAAAAAACAAGATGAAAATGAATTGGTTAGAGCAGGTGCAGCCGCAGCTCTTGGGGTTTTGCGTGACCAAAGAGCATTGTTACCTCTAAGAGAGTTAATTATGGCTGCTGAAGAGCTTGGTGAATTGGAAGATACAGCATTAAAATCTTTCAAAAAGATTATGTCTGCAAATTGGCAACAAATTCCTGGCGCTCAATTACAGAAAAAACCTGCTGTTACAACATTATAATTGATTTTATAAATGTATTTAACAAAAAAGGATACCATCAGGTATCCTTTTTTGTTGTAATCTTATTGTGTCATGCTGAATAGCCGATGAATGGTAGATTTATCCTGAAAACAACCTTTGTCCACCCTGAACTTGTTTGACTACTTTTTCCAAAATCTTTGATTTTGAGAAAAATGTCCGGTTTCCCGCAGGGTCTATTCTTTGTTTTAGATTCCGAAACAAGTTCGGAATGACCTGTTATTATTGGTTTTTCAGGGTCTATAATGTCCCATTTTCCGCAGGAATTATAATCTCCCCTGTCTATCCTGAACTGGTTTCAGGGTCTGCTTAACGTCAAATGAGTACTTAATAGTTTGAAAGATTCTGAACAGCAAGAAAACTACGCACAAAAGTGCTTGTTTTCTACGCTTCCAGAATGACACATAAAGGTACGTTTTCAGCATGACAAACTTGTTTTACTTACAGCTAAATACCCCATTATCAACAGATAATGTTTTATTACTTTGTTTGCATTTGCCGTTTTCATCTGCATCGAGATAATCCATGTTACCGGTTTTCATTACCCAAGCTGTGCAATTAATGTCTTTATTTTTAAAACAATATTTTATACTTGGGCCGGGTAATGTAAAATCTTTATCATCATCAGAGTAACAATAATTTTCTTGACCTTCGTCTTTCCACCACCAAGACCCCCCATATGATTTAAGCTTATAATCTTTCTCTGATACGTAAAATTGAAATTTATCAATACCTGCAGTATTCTTTCCTTTATTTAATCCATCTATATCTACAGACATATCTAACGGATAGTATGTTTCAGGTACACTACATGCCCATCTATCATTTGAATCAGCTCCCCAGAAGGGTACATCAAACCTAATATAACTACCATCCGTAAGTATTATAGATGCTTTGTCGAAGTAAGTAGAGCCATCCCGATTAATTTCAACATCACCACAACTTTTTTGCACATTCAAAAATTCTGATATTCTTTGACAATAACGAAAAAAACTATCAGTAAATGGAGTATGTTGCCCTCCATATTCATTCACATATGAAGAGTCATCATACCAACTACTTAACGGACCATATTTATTTATTGCTAACATTAGTGCTTGTTGTAAATTCGTATGCAATTTTTTTAATTTAACGGCATTATGTATATTTTGAGAATTATGATTAACATTTGGAATTACCAAAATTCCTACAACACCGATTATGCCCATTACGACTAATGTTTCAGCAAGAGTAAATGCGAGGGAGTGAACGGTTGACTGTAAACTGTTATGTGCGAACTGACGACTCTGTTTACTGTTCACTTTGGACAGTTCACCTTTAAAGAGGTTACAAACAAAGTTTTTTAGAGGTCCAAATAGGTCGAAAGCCTTGCTACGAGAGAGTTTAGCCCCCCCCCCCCCTAACTAAAATGCAGTCTACAAAGGGTTTTACGCTACTTTTTATATTTTTCATACTAAACTCCTTCTCTTTTACTACTTACTGTTTTATAATACATTATTACTCCAAAAATTGCAAGAATTTTAACAAGCAATTCAAGGAAAATATCAACAGAACTTGACATAACAAGTAGGTTGGGTGAAATCAAACATACTGACTCTTTACTTATTGTTTTATTTTAAGTATATTGTGTTTATGAAAATTGTAATTTATGGCGCAAGTGAATATGGCTATTTAATAGCTAATGAATTTTATCAAAATAACGATGTAACAATTATTGATAAAGAATCTAATAAAACTGATGAAATTGATAAGTTAGATATCAGTTTTATTTCGGGTGTTGCCGGCGATATTGAAGTTTTAAAACAAGCAAATATAAAAAATACTGATGTGTTTATAGCTTGTACAATGGACGATGAAGCAAACATTGTTGCTTGTGGTATTGTAAAAAAATTTTCCGGAATAAAAACTATTTGTTTTATAAATAAAGAAGAATATAAAAATACATTGAACGTATTAAAAGATACATCAGATAATGTTATAGCGGTAGATTCTATTATTTGTCCGGAGGAATTATTATCAAAAGAAATTTTTAAAACGGTTACTGTAGCAAAAGCTCTTGATGTAGAAAGTTTTGCAAATGGTAAAGCTAAATTACTTGAATATAAAATTGAACAAAATTCGGTTCTTGTGGATAAAAAAGTTCGGGAATGTGATTTTCCATCAGATACTCTTATTGTTGGTGTAAATCACGAAGGAGAATTGTTTGTACCATACGGAGACACAATTTTAAAAGAAGGTGATAAAGCTATCTTTATGGGTTCATCACATTCTTTGGATATATTAGCAGGTAAATTTTTCCACGAAAAAAATGCAACTAAAACCGTTACAATAATTGGTGGCGGAAACGTTGGTTATATGCTTGCAAGAGATTTGGAATCATTAAAATTTAAAGTTAAAATTATAGAAAAAGATGAGAAAAGATGTGAATATTTGGCGGATGCTTTGAAATCAGCTTTAATTTTAAACGGCAACGGTACTAATTTAGACTTGTTAAATGAGGAAGATATTGCTGATTCTGATGTTGTAATTAGTGTTACTAACAATGATGAAAAGAATTTGATGTGCTCCCTTTTGACAAAAAGGCTAGGAGTAAAACGTGTTATAGCAAGGGTTATAAACATGTTTAATATCCCTCTTTTTGAACAAGTCGGGATAGACATTGCTGTTTCAACAAAACTTGCGGCACTTCATGAAATTAAAAATGAATTTAGCGAACAAAATGTTGGTATTTTAGCAACAGTTGAACAAGGTCAGGGTGAAGTTTTAGATATTGTAATACCGAACAATTTTGAAACAAAAAAACTTATGGATTTAAAATTGCCTGTGCATGCTGTTATTGGAATTGTAAACAGAAAAAAACATGTTATTATTCCAAAAGGAAATACTCTAATTATAGCAGGTGATGAGATTATTATATTCACTAAAAATGAAGATGTTTCAAAAATAAAAGAATTCTTTAAGGTAGATTAATATGAGATTAAAGTATCTTTTAAATGCAGTAGCACTAACATTAATATACATAGGATTAGTTACATTTGTACCTATTATTATTGCATTAGTATTTAAGGAATATAATTCTGTTTTACCTTTTGTTTTAACAGGGGTTTTTTCAGTTATATCAGGTTTTTTTCTAAAGTTGATAATAAACAAATTTTTAACACAAGATAAAATGACGGATATAAAAAAATCAGAGGGGCTTACTATTGTAATGCTTTGCTGGTTAATTTTTTCTGTTATAGCATCTATACCGTTTTTATTTTTTGGTTTTTCGCCGGAAAATGCTTTTTTTGAGGGGATTTCAGGTGCAACGGCGACGGGTGCGACTATTTTAACAAGTTTTGATTACCCAAACACAATGTTTTTTTGGCGTTCGTTTATTCAATGGATAGGCGGCATGGGAATTATAGTCTTATTTATAGCCGTATTACCTCAATTTGCAATAGCAGGACGGCAAATGTTTTTTGCGAAAGCTCCGGGACCTACCGAAGATAAATTAACTCCGAGAATTAAAAATACAGCTACGGCTTTATGGGTTTTATATATTGTATTAACAATAATTCAAATAACTTTGTTTATGTATTTCAAAATGCCTTGGTTTGATGCATTGTGTAATACGTTTTCAACGATTTCATCAGGCGGTTTTTCGAATAATCCAAATTCAATAATGGGATATAATTCATTGGCAATAAATTGGGTTACTATTGTATTTATGTTTTTCGCAGGTTGCAACTTAGCACTTATTTACAGAGTTTTATCCGGTTTTAAATTAAATTTAATATGGAAAAATGAAGAGTTTAAGATATATATTGTTACAATAATTTTTGTATCTTTAGCCATTTTTGGGGTTCAATATTTGAATTTAAACCACGTAAACTTCAAAACTTTTACAGATAGTATTTTCACCGTAATAAGTATAATGACATCAACAGGATTTCAGTCTTGTGATTATTCAAATTGGGCATTATCAGCGCAGATACTATTGTTGATTGTCATAATTTGCGGTTCTTCTGCCGGTTCAACAGGCGGTGGCATAAAAATAATGAGGTTTTTAATTATTCTAAAATATTTAAAAAGAGAATTAATAAAAATGCTTCATCCAAACGCAGTTGCTACGATAAAGGTAGATAATAAAACAGTTTCAAATGAGATTATTTCTCAAATTATAACATTTGTATTGTTCTTTTTCGGAATATTTTTAATAAATGCGATGATAGTTTCAATTATAGAAAATAATTTTATAATTGGTTTTTCAGGTTCAATAGCGACATTAAACGTTATAGGACCTGCTTTTGGACATACAATAGGGCCGTCAGGCAGTTATGCAAGTTTGAATCCGATAACAAAATTTATATTTATGTTTAATATGATAGTCGGACGTTTAGAATTGGTACCGTTTTTGATTTTGTTAAACAAAGATTACTGGGTATTTAAAAAATAAATGGAAGGAAAAATTTTATGAAATTTTATACGGATTATTTGTGGTTTTGTACAGAAAATGAACATGATTATGTAAATATAACTGATGAAGTTGAAGCTATATTATACAAAAGCGGAATAAAAGAAGGTATGATTTTAGTTTCAGCTATGCATATAACGGCAGGTGTGTATGTAAACGATGCAGAAAGCGGTTTAATTTATGATATTGAACATTGGTTAGAAGATATAGCGCCTGCAAATCCTAATTATATGCATCATAGAACAGGAGAAACTAATGGTGATGCTCATTTAAAGAGTTTGGTAATAGGTCATGAGATAATGGTTCCTGTAACAAACGGAGAACTTGATTTTGGGCCATGGCAGCAAATTTATTACGCTGAATTTGATGGCAGAAGAAAAAAACGCGTTATTGTAAAAGTTATGGGAGAATAAAAAATCTAATCCCTGTTTTCAAGTTTAATTTTAAACGGTTTATAAATACAAAGATTTTTTGAACCGATTTTTAGTTTAAAAAGTCTACTGTTAACTTTTTTATGTTGAATTAAAATACTATTAAATTTTTCCTTTAATTTTTGGTTATCAAAAATATTTTTAACATTATTTGCTTCAATTATTTTGTTGAAAAGTTCTTCAATACTGGATTTGTTTATATTTTTAAAATCATTAATCGCAATTTTATAGTAATTTTCAATATCTTCATCTGTAAAATTCATATTCAAATTTTCAAAGATAGTTTTAAAAACAAACATCAATGATTGTTTTTGCTTTTCTGTATTTTGCTTTGAAAGTTGACCGGACCTTCTTGTATAAACCATCAAAACATCATCTAAATTTGCCATTTCGCACTTTGCGAAAAGAAGTTTAATCCATAAATAATAATCTTCAGCAAATTTTAAATTTTCAGGAAAATAAAAATTATTATCCGCTAAAATTTGTTTTTTTAGCATTACAATTGGATTTGCGAAAGGAGAATTGAATAGCAATTCAATTTTTAAATCTTCACTTTTTGTTTTTGGTTTTATAACTTTGTTTAGTTTGTTTGAAAATTTGTAAGCTCCGCCAAGAACTCCTATATTTTCATGTGAATCTAAGTATTCAACTTGAAGTTTGAATCGGTCTTTCTCATAAACATCATCACTATCGCAAATAGCTATATATTCTCCATTTGCAATTTTTATTCCATAGTTTCTTGCATTGCTAGGCCCTGAATTTTTTTCTAATTTATGATATTTTATTCGAGAATCGTTGAATTGAGATAAAAATTCTTCATACTCAATTGTTGAGCAATCATCCACAATTATAAGTTCAAAGTCCTGAAATGATTGATTTAAAATACTTTCAACAGTTTTTTGTAAATATTCATACGGGGTATTATACAACGCCATTACTGCGGATAACTTCATTTTTATACCTCTATTTTTGTCCAAGAATCAGGAACAACATCTTTGTAATTAATTTTAGCTTCATCAGTAAACCATTTATTTGGTGCAAGAACAATTTTTTCGGAATTATTATTTAACCATGCTGCCCACCAAGAAAAACTGCTGTTTGCTACAATATTATGTTTTGCATTTTGCATAAAATATAAATCTTCTTGCCAATTTGCCGTATCACAAAAAATATAGTCATTATTTTCCGGCAAAAATTCTTTTGCCATAACTACATCATCTGAAAATACAAAAAACTTATGATTTTCTAATTTTTGATTTATATAATTGATTGCATTTTTATAATAATCTTTTTTGCAGACATAATGCTTTTTAGCAACTTCTGGATTATTTACATATTCACAAAGTCTTAAATTAATTGATACAGAATTTGTTGATTGAATTTCTGATAATAGATTTTCGTTTTTAATAAAAGAATTATCTTTAAATTTAAATAATTCCCGAATATCTTTTTCATACTTTTTAAAATATTTTTCAGTTTGCCAATAACCTTTAAGATATGCACTTTTTTTAATTTTTAACAAACTTGGAGTAAAACTAAAACGTTTATCCTTGTACAATGTTTTATTAAATAAATGCTTTTTATTTAACTCCTTTACCAGTTCTTCAGGTGCGTATTTTAATTCTAAATTAAATTTATCAAGTTCGAAAGTTCTGACTTTATATGTTTTAAAATCACTATTATCAATTAAAAGTTCTTGACCATTTTCTTTACAAATTGCATAACCCAATGCATATTGAAAAAATTGATTTCCAAGTCCGCCGATTAAATTTACAACAATTTTATTTTCCTGATTCATATTGGGATAATATCATAAAAATAAAGATATTTCACAATTTTATGATAGTATATAATTATGGAAAAGTTTAACGATTTAATTTCAATAGTTACAGCAAGTTATAATTACGAAGATTATATAAAAGAAACAATAGAAAGTGTTCTTGCTCAATCTTACCAAAATTGGGAACTCATTATTGTTGATGATGGTTCTAAAGACAATTCAATTAACGTTATTAATGAATATTGTCAAAAAGATTCCAGAATCAAGTTTTATACACATGAAAACAACGCAAATAAAGGTTTAGCACAAACACTTCAATATGGAATAAAGCTTTCAAGCGGTAAATATGTAGCTTTTTTGGAATCGGATGATACAATTACGTCTGATTATTTAGAAAAAAAAGCAAATGTAATAAGCGAAAACAAAGACATAGCTTTGATTTTCAACGATATAAATTTATTTGGTTATGAAGAAAAAATCAGAGGATTTGATTATTACATAAACAGAAGAAAAGAAATTTTAAATTCTAAAAATTATCCTGCGAATATTTTAAAAGAAATGGATATATTTAATCTTATTTCAACATTTTCTTCTGTAATGGTAAGAAAGGATATATTAGAAAAGTTAGATTTTAATTCACCAATAAAGGCTTCGCTAGATTACTACTTATGGCTTCAGGTTGTTCAGCAACATAATGTTTATTACATAGATGAAAAATTGACGAATTGGCGAATGCATAAAGATTCTTACAGTAATGAATTACGAAAACCAACAAGCAAAGCCGATTTAGATTTAGAACTATTAAAAAATAAGTTTATTTTATATAAAAATCCTATAAAAAGATTTTTTAAAAACTCTATTGCATATTCAATTTATTTCCGTAGAATTTGTTTTAAATGGCATCCAAAGGAAAGAATGATTATGATATTTGGAAAAACGTTTAATTACTAGTATGCTTTCACCTAAAATAAATCAATATATTGAAAATTCAAAAATTAACGGCAAATTGTGCCGTTGGGATAAATCTGCTATTAGTATTTTTATAACAGAAATCACTTTGCAAACTGCAGATAAATCGTTTTTGTATTCGGAAATACAAAGAGCGATTATGTTGTGGAATAATACATTACGAGAGAACGGTATAAATATTCGTTTTGAGCAAGTAAATGCTCCTACAAACGCAGATATTATTATTCATTGGACAAAAGTCGGCAGAGTCTTTGAGGGAATGTGTAAATATCCGAGTATAATTAACGGAATTTTCAAAAAAATATTTATAGATATTGGTTTAGCAAATGAATTGTCGCCAAAAGAAGTTACCGACAAAAGCATTTTTTCAACAATGCTGCACGAATTAGGACATTCTCTCGGTTTGGGGCATGGAGTTGATATTGATGACGTTATGTTTGTTCCGCATCAAAAAAATGTTCAACGTCCAAGTGAGAATGATATTTATGTACTAAAAAGTATTTACCGATAGAAAAAATATTTATATTGCCATGTTGTATTCTTGCTATGTAATTTTGTCTATGCTAAAATCAAAATAATTGATAGGGGGAAAAATGTTACAATTTTTGTTGAAATTAATGGGGGATCCTCACGAGAAAAAAATTAAGGCAATAATGCCTATAATTGAACATATAAACGCACTTGAACCTGAATTTGAAAAAATGACGGATGAACAATTACGTGCAAAAACGGCAGAATTTAAAGAAATTCTTGCCCAACGAAGAACTTCTGATAATCCGAAAGCAGATAGAATTTTGGAAAAAGAAGCTTTAGATAAAATTTTGCCGGAAGCATTTGCAACTGTAAGAGAAGCCGGTAAACGTGTTTTAAATATGCGCCATTTTGATGTTCAGTTAATCGGCGGATATTTTTTGCATAACGGTCATATTGCAGAAATGAGAACAGGTGAAGGTAAAACATTAGTTGCAACTCTTCCTGCATACTTAAATGCCTTAACTGGAAAAGGTGTTCATGTAGTTACTGTAAACGATTACCTTGCAAAACGTGATTCAGAGTGGATGGGTAAAATCTATAAATTCTTAGGCTTAACTGTTGGTGTTATTCTTTCAGGTGGTCGTTCTGCTGAAGATTTTAATTTAAAAAGACAAGCTTATGCCTGTGATATTACCTACGGTACAAACAACGAATTCGGTTTTGATTATTTGCGTGATAATATGGCAAGCAGTAATGAAATGCTTGTTCAAAGACCTTTTAATTATGCAATTATAGACGAAGTTGACAGTATTTTAATTGATGAAGCAAGAACACCGTTAATTATCAGCGGAAGATTGGAAAAATCCGCCGAAACTTATCAATTAATGGCAAAAGTTGCACCTCAATTAGAAAAAATTGTTGATTATGAAGTTGATGAAAAGAATAAAAATGTTATCTTGACAGAAGATGGTATTGATAAAGCTCAGAAAATTATCGGATGCAATGATTTGTTTGATATCCAGGATAATTACGCTCATCACCTTTTACAAGCTCTAAAAGCCAAAGAATTGTTTGTAAAAGATACAGATTATGTTGTAAAAGACGGTGAAGTTTGTATTGTTGACGAATTTACAGGTCGTTTGATGGAAGGTCGCCGTTGGTCAGATGGTTTGCATCAAGCAGTCGAGGCTAAGGAAGGGGTTAAAATTCAAGATGAAACGCAAACTTTGGCAAGTGTAACTTTCCAAAACCTATTCAGATTATACCCTAAATTGTCAGGTATGACCGGTACTGCAATGACAGAAGAAGCTGAATTTGGAAAGATTTATAACCTTGAAGTTACGATTATTCCGACAAATAAAAAGGACATAAGAGTTAATTATTCAGACGTTATTTACAAAACAGAAAAGCAAAAATATTTGGCTGTTGTGGATGATATTATTGCAATGCACAAAATCGGCAGACCTGTTTTGGTTGGTACTATTAGTATTGAAAAATCTGAATATATCTCCCAATTATTAAAACAAAGAAATATTCCTCATAACGTATTGAATGCTAAGCATCACGAAAAAGAAGCATATATTATTGCTCAAGCCGGACGAAAAGGTGCAGTAACTATTGCAACAAATATGGCAGGTCGTGGTACTGATATTTTGTTAGGTGGTAACGCTGAATATTTGGCAAAAGAAAAACTGGAAAATATGCATGTTTCTCCTGATGATGCAAATTACGAAGAAGTTAAAAATGAAATTTTATCACAAATGCGTGAGCAAACAGAAAAAGAGCACGCAGATGTTGTAAAAGCAGGCGGATTACATGTTATAGGTACGGAACGTCATGAATCAAGACGTATCGATAACCAATTAAGAGGTCGTGCTGCTCGTCAGGGTGATCCAGGTTCTACAAGATTTTTCTTATCTTTAGAAGATAATTTGATGAGAATTTTCGGTGGTGAAAAAATTATTCAATTGATGAATGCTCTTAATGTTGAAGATGATATGGCAATTGAAAACCCTATTATTACCGCTCAAATTCAATCAGCACAAAAGAAAGTTGAAACTTATCACTTTGATATCAGAAAATCTGTTCTTGAATATGATGATGTTATGAATATTCAAAGAGAAAAATTCTATGAACAACGTAAAAAAGTTCTATCAGGCAAAAACTTGTCAGAAGATGTTATATATATGATAGAAAAAGAAATAGACAGACTTTTGAGCGGCTATATTTCTCCAAATATGAGAATTGAAGAATATATTGAAGAAGATTTACAACGACTTGTAAAAGAATTACACTCTATAATTCCTCAATTATCTTATATTTCTGTTTCAGATATAAAAAATCTTACATTTAACGAAATGTATGACAAATTGCTTGATTTAGCAAAACAAAAATATAAAGAACACGAAGAAGAAATGGTTAATTTCTATAATGAAGTTATCTCTCAGTATGAAGAAAATCCAAAAGAACAACACCCGTTTGAAGATGATAATATCGCAAGAGCAGTAGAAAGAGATATTATGCTTCAAGTGGTTGATAATAGATGGATTGACCATTTACATAATATAGATATTTTGCGTGATGGTATCGGACTAAGAGCATACGGACAAAAAGATCCTCTAATTGAGTATAAAAAAGAAGCATACGATTTGTTTAACAACATGATGTATGATATTCAAGCAGAATTTGTAAAACATTTGTTCAGAACAAAATTTGGTGTGCAAATTGTTCAAAGAGAAGAAGTTGAAACAAATCTTTCAAGAGCTGCAGAAGAATTTGACAGTTCTGAAGAAAAAGAAGATGTTGAAGTTAAACCAATAGTAAAAGGTGATAAAATCGGCAGAAATGATCCTTGTCCATGTGGCAGTGGGAAAAAATATAAAAACTGCTGTATGAATAAACAACAACAATAATAATAATAATAAATAGATATATAAAGGAAGTAAAAATGCTAAGAACAGGTATTGTAGGCTTACCGAATGTAGGTAAATCAACATTGTTTAATGCACTGACAAGTGCAAAAAATGCGCAAAGTGCTAATTATCCGTTTTGTACAATTGAACCAAATATAGGAGTTGTAGGTGTTCCTGATGAAAGATTGGAAAAGTTACAACCGTTAGTAAATGCAGCAAAAGTTGTTCCAACAGCAATAGAATTTGTAGATATTGCAGGATTGGTTAAAGGTGCAAGCAAGGGTGAAGGTTTAGGAAACCAGTTTTTGGCAAACATAAGAGAAACAGATGCAATAATTCAAGTTGTAAGATGTTTTGATGATGCAAATACAGTTCATGTTGCGGGTAAAGTTAATCCGTTAGATGATATTGAAACTATCAATACTGAATTAGCACTTGCAGATATGGCATCATTGGAAAAAAGAATTGCAAAAACTTCAAAATTAGCAAATTCAGGTGATAAGCAAGCAAAAATGGAAGTTAAAGTTATGCAAACATTGTATGATAAACTTTCAGAAGCTACATTTATTAATATTAATGATTTGTTTGATGATGAAGAAGAATTAAAATTTGCATCTCAAACTCAATTAATGAGCATAAAGCCTGTAATTTATGCGGCAAATGTGTCAGAAACTGAAGTTAATACAGGAAATGAATATACAAAGGCCGTTGGCGAATATGCTAAAAAACATGGTGCTGAAATGGTTATAATTTCTGCAAAAATAGAAGAAGAATTAGCTGATTTATCCCAAGAAGAAGCAAAAGAATTTTTATCAGAATTAGGAATAACAAGTTCAGGCATTGAAAAAATGATTCAGTCTGTATATCACCTGTTAAATTTGAGAACATACATTACTGCAGGTGAAATGGAAGTTAAAGCTTGGACAATTACTGCCGGCATGAAAGCACCTCAAGCGGCAGGTGTAATTCATACTGATTTTGAAAAAGGCTTTATTAGAGCAGAAGTTATTTCATATGATGATTTTCTTTCTTGCAACGGATCTTATACAGTAGCAAAAGAAAAAGGTTTAATGCGTTTGGAAGGTAAAGATTATGTAGTTCAAGACGGCGATATAATGCACTTTAGATTTGCTACATAATTTAATTATACATCTTAAATGCATTATAAGAACTTCTTACAAGAGGTGCTATTTGATATTTTTCAAATCCTGCTTGCTTTGCAAGTTCTTTTAAATGTTCAAATTCTTCTTCTGTGTAATACTTATCAACTTCCAGATGTTGTTTAGATGGCTGAATATACTGTCCTATTGTTAAAATATCGCATCCGACGGAGTGTAAATCTTCTAAAGTTTTTATTATTTGGTTTTCACTTTCGCCCAATCCAACCATCAACCCTGATTTTGTAATTATATTGCTATTTTCTTTTATGTATTTTAAAACATCCAATGAACGTTGATAATTCCCTTGGGGACGAGCAGTTTTAAATAAATCTTCAACTGTTTCAATATTGTGATTAAATACATCAGGATGTGCTTTAATAATTATATCTAAAGCCTCTTTATCACCTTTAAAATCAGGAGTTAAAATTTCTATTTTTGTATTCGGAGATATTTTTCTAATTTCTTCAATCGTTTTTGCAAAATGTCTTGCTCCGCCATCGGGCAAATCATCTCTTGTAACTGATGTTATAACCGAATATTTTAGTTTTAATTCACTAACAGCTTTTGCTAAATTTTGAGGTTCTTTTTCATCCAATGGTTCCGGCTTTTGGCAAGAAATATTGCAATAGCGGCAATTTCTTGTACAAACATTACCCATAATTAAAAAAGTTGCCGTATTTTTTTGATAACATTCATTTTTATTTGGACAACGTGCATTTTCACACACTGTATTTAAACAGTTGTGCTTTAAAATTGAACGAACTGTTTTGGTTTTTTCTGTATCTATAATTTGGCGTTTTAAATAATCAGGTAATCTTTTCATAGTCCTAAAATGCTTTCATAAATCCCTTCTGAGAATGTCGGATGGGCAAAACATAAATCTTTAAGTTTGCTAATTTCAATATTATTTTCCATTGCTACTAAAAGTTGATGAATCATTGCTGATGCTTCTTTTGATATAATATGTGCACCAACTATTTTTTCATCTATGCTTAATATTTTAATAAAACCTTCAATTTCGTTATCGCAATGAGCTTTTCCCAATGCTCTTATTGGAAATACTGATTTTTTGTATGTTCCATCCGTCAAATCTTGCTCTTTTTTACCAATCCAAGCAATTTCAGGAGTTCCGTAAATTACACTTGGAATAATAGTATTTTCAATATTCGTACCTAAAATAGCTTGTTTTGCCTGTTGCATAGCAAAATTTGCAAGCATAATTTTATTATCTGCATCACCTATAATTGTTAAATTTTCGCTATTATCAGGGATATTAACAGTCCTTCCGACTGCGACCAGAACAAAATCAGGTTCTAAAATTTCGCCGTTAGATAAAATAACTTTTTTATCCTCAATTTTATCCACAGTTGTTGATAATTTGAAATTTATTTTTCTAACTTTAAACATTCTTTCAATATATTTTGAAACTTCTTCATCTGCAATAGCCAAAAGTCTTGGTGCAGCTTCAATTACAGTAACATCACAGTCTATATTTTTAAATATTCTTGCCCATTCAATTCCTTCAGCTCCTGCGCCAACAATTGCAACTTTTTTAGGAATATTTGTCATTTCAAATAAATCATCAGAATTCAAAATGAATTTGTGGTCGAATTCTAGTCCTTTTAACTCTCTTGGATTTGACCCTGAGGCTATAATTATTTTTTCTGTTTTATATTGTTCATTATTTGCTCCAATTGTATTGTTGTCAATAATTTTTGCTTCAGCATAAACAATTTTTATACCCTTATTTTCAAGATTTTTTGTCAATGCATTTCTTAAAGTATCAACAACTTTATTTTTACGTTCCATCGCTTTTGCAAAATCAAAGTTGATATCATTTGCAACTATTCCTAAATTTTGTGCGTTTTTAATATCGTTGAATAAATCTGTTGAATGCAAAATGGTTTTTGTCGGGATACATCCTTTGTTCAGACATGTTCCGCCGATTTTATCTTTTTCAAAAAGTATAACCGATTGACCTTTATCTGCTGCCAAAAGAGCTGCCGTAAATCCTGCAGGTCCTGCTCCTATAATTCCTAAATCATATTTTGTCATGTTTTTCACTTTCTTATCTTGTATAAACTCTTGCAAGTCTTGCTTTTAGATGACATAAAATTTCGTAATGAATTGTATTCATCGCATTTGCCCAATTAGTAACGGGCAAAGATTCGTCTAATAATGTAATTATATCACCTGTTTTGGCATCAACTCCGGTTATGTCAAACATCATCTGATCCATCGCGACATTACCAATTTGTTTGACTTTTTGTCCATTAATGTGTCCGTAAAACTTGTTAGACAACAATCTTGGAATTCCATCCGCATATCCTAACGGAACTGTTGCAATTTTTGTTGGTTTGTCAGCAACAAAAGTATGTCCGTAGCTTACGCCTTCACCTTTGTCTATTTCATGAATATGAATAATTCTTGTTTTAACAGACATTGCTTGTTTTAATTCAATTTTTTGCGCTTGTTCTATTAAATCAGGGTATAAACCATATAACCCAATTCCGCATCTAACCATATTAGATGTGCATTTATACACATTACTCGAAATCACACCTGCCGTATTTAAAATATGCAATAAAAGTCCATCTGTATTAACTTGTGATAAGATATTTTCCCAAATTTCAAGCTGTTGCCATGTTTTTTCTTCATTTTCGGCATTTGCAAGATGAGAAAAAATACCCTTTAATTCAATACATTTCATTGATTGAACTTTTTTTATATATTCTACCGCATTTTTTGCCTGAACTCCGATTCTATTCATTCCGGTATCAAGTTTTATGTGAGTTTTTACCGGAATACCTGTTCTTTCATAGGTTTTTTGACAAGATTCGAGATGTTCTTGGGTAAAAGAAGTTACGGTGATGTTATTTTCAATAGCTGTAGGCAATGCCCAAACAGGAACAGCACCTAATACAAGAATTTCTGATGTTATGCCGTTTTCTCTTAAATTAAGTGCTTCATCTATTGATGCAACACCAAGCATATCAATATTGTTGCTTAATAGAGTTGGAGCGAGCATAGCCGCACCATGTCCATATGCATCAGCCTTTACCACAGCTAAAACTTTCATATTGTCAGGTATACAACTCTTTAAGGCTTTTACGTTTGATGAAACATTGTCTATGTTTATTTCAACCCAAGAATCTCTATGAGCACTTATATTTGATATTCTTGAATTTTTCATAACTAATTTTCTTCCACTTTCAAATATCTAACAAGATATGCACTTAACGCCGGTACAAATCCTGCAATAAATAGCATTTGTAATATACCAAATTTTTGTGCCATAAATCCAAGTCCGCTTAGTAATACTCCAACGACACCCCAGCAAAAACCGTTTAAGAATCCTCCAATAATGCTTTTGTATTGAGGTAATTCTTTTTGTGCCAAAACCATTGTAATCGGAGTTGCTAGCATTAAAACAAATGCCATCAAAACAAAATCAACAAGTGCAACCATTGGTAATTTGTCTTGTAAAAATACAAATATACACATCAAAATAGGCATTGATAACATTGATAAATATATAACTTGTTTAGTTCCAAGTATTTTTTCAAATTTTGGACTAACAAGTGAACCAATTCCGCCAGCAAACATAAACCAAAACAATGCCATACCTATGTAAATAGGATTATGCCCTGTTTCTTTCCATAAAAATGGAAGCAATATAGCGCAACTGCTTGAAATTAACGCTTTCATAATGGAAATTATAATCAAAATTAAAACTTGTTTGTTTGAAAGAATAGTTTTGAATACTTTTACAATATCTTTTTCTTTGTTTTCAATAATATCTGTATTAGAAATTTTTGGAACACATACAAACATTAACAAAGCAAGAACTATACCAAAAATAGATAATACAGGCATTTTTTCCAAACTCAAATATTGAGTGATTGCAGCAGAAATTAATGGTCCGAAAGAATAGCCAATAGATCCCAAACTCAAGAAGATACCCATATTTTTAGTAAAATCTTTTTCCGTGAATCTTATCACAAACCCAATACTTTGGGGGTGAAAAATACTAACACCAATACTTCCTAAAATTATAAACAATCCTAACCAATAAACATTGCTTGCTACACCTGTTAATGGGAAGAATACTGTAGAAAATAATAATCCCCAAAAGATAAAACCTCTTTTTAAAATATTATCAGCGAAAAATCCGAATATTGGCTGTAATAATTGAGAAAACAATTGAGAAATACTCATTAAAAGGGCTGCTACGCCCATTGAGATTCCTATTTTTGCGGCAATAAAAGGCATTATAGGATTTAAAAATCCTGAAAATGCATCTGTTGTAAAATGTCCTGCGGATAACCATTTAACTGCACTACTATTTGTTGGTTTTATCATCTTTTTCTATTCCTCTACTAATCTAAATTATGCTTTAAAATGTTCTATTCCGGTTGTAACCATTGCGATTTCATATTTATCACTTTGCTCAACAAATTTTTTATCGTTAATACTTCCACCTGCATGAATTATTAGTGCAAGCCTTCCTCTTGCTGCAGCATGAATAATATCTGTTGTTAATATTTTACTATCAGTTGCTAAAACAGCATCTTTTGTACTATCACAAGCTAAATCCATTGCTCTTTCGGCTGCTTCCGAAAATGATGTTTCAGCTTGACCTATAGACAATGTTTTGAAATTTTTTGCTATTACTATCGCATTTGATTTAGCGTGTTTTGCAACTTTAAATGCAAAAATAGCATCTTCCAACTGTTCTTGTTCAGGTTTTTTCTTTGTTTGAACTTTAAACGTATCTTTGTTAAAGTCTGCTCTGTTTTTGTCCTGTTCTAATATTCCAAACGGAGTAATTTTTAATTCCTGCGATACAAGAGTTTTTATATCTTCAAAAGCAGTATTAACTTTGATTATTTTTAATCCTTCTTGCTTTTTTAAAATTTCTAAAGCATCTTTATCATAACCTACAGCCAAAACAAGTTCAAAATTACTTTGAACGATTTTTTTTGCTGTTCTTTCATCAACTATTTTCGAAAAACCGATACAAGAATCAAGAACTCCTAAAGTATTACAATCAACAGCTTTTGCGTATGAATCTACAAGAGTTTTTCCAAGTGCGGCACCACATATTAAACCGGATTTTGTGATAACTGTAGCGAAAACATCATAAAATTCGCTCAATACATCAACAAGTAAGGTCATATCTAAGTAATTTCTATAAGAAAGTTCACTTCCGTTTAATTGTTCCCAATCAAGTGAATTTTCCATTTTATACAAACTTGCACTCTGTTGTTTATTTTCACCTTGTTTAAAATCAACAATTTTTTCTAAATTATCTAACATTTTTTCTCCTTAAGCTCTAATAAATGATAGCACGAATATGGAGATGATTTGATTTTTTCTTAAAAAAAGCAAAGATTTTTTAAGATTGTTAAGAAATCTTTACATTGACAAAAACATTGATAATAAAGGGTTTTAAAGTGCTTAAAGACGTTTGTTTATCATGGTTTCAGGCAAGTAAGGCAATTTTTGTAAATAAAAAAACTTTATTAATATGTAGATACAATTTGGTTATAGGTAAGGTTAAAAATGTTTAATTGGTTTCCAACTTCGTTTAATTACAATAATGGAATTTGCACTTGGAACGGGCCATTGGTTTCAACACCCGGATATGGTGAAGTTAGTCATTATGATTCGATTTTTTATCAAGATATGTTGCCAATGAATAGAAATTGGATGGACGAATCTTTGCGATATGCTTCTTTGAAATATGAAGAGCAAAGAAAAAAAGCTGAAAGCGCTGCTGATTCAAAAAAACCTGAAACGGTAGACAATTCATCTCAAAAAACTGATGATACAAAAAAACCTGAAGCTGATAAAAAAACTGAAGATAAGAAATCAGAAGAAGCAAAACAAGCTGATGAGGCAAAGAAAGCAGAAAAGAAAGCAAAACAAGAAAAAGCTGCCGAAATAGCTGCAGATGCATATACAGCAATGTCAGGTATCGGAACAAATGATGGAAAATTAAAAAGAGCTATATATAAAATTAACAGTGATAACGTTATAGAAGTTATGGATTTATTTAATAATACATACAAAGATGGCGGAATTTTAGAATGGATTAGATCTGATACTTCAGGTGATTTTGAAACAGAATTGGAATCACATATTGCAAAAGCATTATACCAACGTGCGGAAAAAGCCGGAATCGCGCATGAAGCAAATTTAACCAGAGGCGCATTTGAAGGAGCACTTAATGGTCTTTATACAAGCAGAACAGGCATGATAGATGCATTGAATACATTGACAGATAAGATAAAAAAAGCTGAAAAAGCGAAAGAAATTAAAGATGCATCTTCAGGTAAGAAAGATGAAACGGAAGATGATTCTTTAGAACAAGCCGAAATGCCATATTATTCAGCTCAACAAATTTGGGGACCAACAGGATACTTAGGTTCAGCCGGATTGAGTAACGGTTATATGTTTTAATAAATTTAAAAATTTTGGTTCTGATAAAAAATCAGGACCAAATTTTTTATTGAGATTTTAAACAATATTGTTTAAGAAAATTATTGTTAAAAAATATTTTGCTTGAAATTTTACGTTTTTATGTGATGATGGTGTTGTAGCTATTTGTTAGCGATAGTATAATAATTAATCATATAAAAAGAAAAGGAATAAAAAAATGCCTAGAAAGACACCTTTAGAAAAAACAAGAAAC
>JAFRAO010000042.1 GCA_017405375.1 bacterium | reverse complement strand
TAACATATTGCGATTAAAACTATAATAACACGAAACAAAGCCTTCTGTAAATGTGTTTAATCATTAGAATAATCATTCTTTTAAATTAATCAAAACCGTTGATATTATTGGCTTTTCGCAGACTATTAACAAAACTGTAATAATGTGTACATTATTGTCTATTTATGGTAAAATTATTGTGCAAGAAGTGGTGTTCATTAACAAAACTGTAAATTTGTTAATACAAATCTGGAGAATAGCGAGTGAAGTATATAAAAAATACAACATTTTCGACATTAAAAAAGAATGCCGTTTTTGTCGTGCAAAAGATTTAAAAGCAATGAAAAAATAATGAGGAATAAAGAAGTGGCGGAATCAAAAGGAAGCGTAAAAAAGAATTTATTAGTGGCTGCAACGGTAGCATCAACCTTTATTAGTTTATCTGCAACAATGCCGATGAATGTGGCTTATGCAGCAGACCTAAACAGACTTAAAATTGGTAATTATAACGTAGAAGCCGGCAAAATTTACTATGGCACTGAGCGAAGAAGTGCTTTAATCGACAATTATCTTTCCTCTCAAGATATAATTGTAATTGATGAACAAATACAGTGGAAATTGCCTGCTGAAGGTGGTGTGGTTCAATATAAATCATGGATACCTGAGCATACCGAATATAATAGCAATAATGAACCTTATGTTGTTTCTGCCCATTGGGAAGATAATTGGCACGATTCCGTTTACCATCACGCTTTTAGAGATAGTGAACACAATATAATTGCTGAATCAATATCTAATCCCGGCTATTTCTATAGATTTGATCGAAGTTTCACGGATAGCAATGGTGTAAAATCTTATGCCGAAGATGCTATTGCTACATTCGGAAGTCGTGATACCCAAATCAAGAATCTCTCTTTTTTGGGGAATCTCGATTTTAATGTAACGATTACTGAACGTAATTTTAACAACATTGATCCTGTTGATGAGAATAATTTAGGTTTAACTGTAAATACGTCTGTTCCCAGAATACACAATTATGATGATGGTAATTATCGTTATTCTTCAGGTCCTTATGACATGACAATTACGGGTAACATCAACAAAAACACAATGGCAGGTGCAGGAACTCTTCTTAACTTAGGTCTCGGCTACAGCCACTATGACTCAAATACAGGTACTCAATATGACAAGCCGACAACTGTGAATGTTAATAATTTGAATGTTAATGAAAACGTGCAAAACCTTACAAATACCCTTAGTGGTGGCGGAGGGTTGATTATTGCAGGCGGAAATTACACAGATACATTAAAAGACACTCTTAATTTTAGTAACTTAAGTCTAAATTATAACACTGCCAATGCTAATACAGCTCTTAACAGTTCTCCTGCTATGGGTAGTTTTATTAACCTTAGTGTCAAAACAAACATTGAAGATTCATCAATAGATAATAACAAGTTTCAGTCACAAGGAGTTAAACATGGTGGAAGTGATACTATACGAATCTACGGTGTCGGCTTATCTTCAGACAAGGAAGTTAACGTAAAAAATTCAACAATTAGAGAGAACAAAGTTTATATTGAAGGTTCTGATTTCGACCATCAGCAAGGCATTCAGATTATGGGTGTAAATGCTTCTGTCGCAGGAAACGCAACATTTAACAATGTAAAATTGAATGCTGCTAATGTATCAGTAAATTATGCAAACGGTTCAGCCGTAGGTCTTGGTCTCAATGCTGGCAGCGGAATAGTATCAGTTATAGATTCCGAAATTAAAAATAATACAGCCATAATGGCGAATGGAGAATATTATGCAAGGGGTATTGGTGTTTATTCCGGCGGTGCAGATATAAATATATCAGACTCAACAATACAGGGAAATCTTGCCGCTATGGGCGGAACAATAAACAATGCAGGCGACAGCTATGATATTCAAGGTGTAGGTCTTTATGCAAGAGACGGTCGAGTTTTTTTGAAAGATACACTTGTTGAGAATAACAGTGCAAGTTATGATAACACGGCATCAAACAATGATTATGTATTGATTACTATGCAAGGCGGCGGTATTTATAGAAACGGTATTACAGGCAATACCAATAACGATAACGTCCTGATACTCTCTAACAGTTCATCAGGAGATGAATTTGTTGTCGATGGAAATACTCTTTTGGTAGGCGATACCGTTTTGACAAGAACCGAAAGACTACATGGCGGCGGTATATTCTCTGAATGGGGACATCTTGTAATTGATGGTTCAGCAAATAGTAGTATTTCAATAAGTGACAACAAATTGACTGCAAATGGTGTTCTTCATAGCGAGGATGGCGGCGACCTTAACTTATTGGGCGGCGGTATTTATGCTTATGGCGGATTCAGCGGTAATTATGTTCAGGATATGCCTATCCATAATGCCATAATTTCAAACAACCAAGTTTACGGTCTTCTTTTTGATGACGATACAACGGTTTATGCTTATGATGACAGAACGGAATCAACCGTATCAGGCGGCGGTATTTGGTCATATCAAATGAACTCCGATATAGAAAACGTTGATATATCTCAAAACAGCTTAACCACAGAGGTTTATTTGAATGATACCGCAGGTTTTGGCACATTGCGTTCTTATGGCGGCGGTGCTATGTTACAAGGCGGTATAAATACTCCTAATGTAACATATACAGGTGATATGATTAAGGGTAATTCATCAATTATCGGTAACGTAATTAACTTCACTTTAGGTGCAAGTAACCAAGGCAGAAATGTCGGATTTAATTATCGTGCCATAGATATTGGAGGCGGCGGTTTATACACTGCATCACAAGGACAGTTTGGTATAAACGGTACGTCTAATAATCCTATAATAATCACCGCCAACAGAATTAATTTTACAAACGCATCATCTAAAAAATACTCTCCTGTTTATTTAGTTGGCGGCGGTATTGATGCACTCTCAGGCGGAACTTATCAAAACGGCAGTCAATCATTTGTAATAAATAACGCTGAAATTACAGGAAACGAAATTAATGCAACATCAACAAAGCATGCCGGGCTAAATTCTTGGGGAAGTCTTGATGATGGTACAATATATGCTTTAGGCGGAGGTATTGCTTTAGATGGCAATGATGATTCACAAGGTGCAATATTAGACCCGACATTTATTAATACAACTATACAAGAAAACATAATAAATGTATCTGCTGTTGATGATAGGGTTTACGCAAGAGGCGGCGGTATGTATCTTTATATGCCGGGGTATAATCAAAACCACTCGACAAACGGAATTGATTTTGACAGAACCGCAACATTAACAAATGTTGATATTACAGATAATGAGATAAGTGTTGAATCAAATGACGGAGCTTACGCATCGGGCGGTGGTATTTACATTAATACTCATTACGGACAAAACAAAATTGTTAATATAGACGGACAAAATACAGCTTCTATAAAACATAACACCATAAACACGACGGCAATCCAAACAGTAGCAGGCGAAGCAAGTTCAAGTGCAGAAGGCTATGGCGGCGGTCTTTATTTCTACAACGACGATGGAAATGATGGCAAAAATTACAATAGAAGTCTTAGTATTAAAGATGTAGCAGAAATAAGCAGCAATAATGTATTCGCATCAGCTGAATATGACAAGGCAAGAGCAGGTGCTTTTGGCGGCGGTTTGTATATTCAAAAGGTTAAAAATGAAAGTGCAGATACAAAATTCACTCTTGAAAATACACCGATTTTAGGAAACCAAGTAATAGCAACTGCAAAAACTGCTCCAATTCATCACTCGGAAAATTATACTGACCCGTCAACAGGTCAAACAGAACATTATGAGTGGACAGAAAACTTCTCTGAAGCAGCAGGCGGCGGCTTACATATTTGGAACAGCAAGGCTCAAATTCTAAATAGCGATATTATGTATAACTCAGCAAAATCAGTTGCAGCAGGTGCTGAAACAGAATATTCTTATGGTGGCGGTATTTATTCAAAGAATTCAGACTTGTTTTTGATGAAAGAAGGACAAGTTAATAATAAAATGCAAATCAAAGGCAACAAAGCTGCTTATGGCGGCGGTTTGTATATGTATAATACATCATCAGACTTGTCAAACAGCTCTGCATATATTGTTAATGCAAATTTTGAAGACAACACAGCAACGAAAAACGGCGGCAGTATCTACGCAGACTATTCAACTTTGACAATTTATGATACAAATTTTTTAGGCAACAAAGCAGTAAATGGCGGTGCAATCTACGCAGACCATTCAACCATAAATATATATAATGATATTGATAAAAATGTTATGTCATTCTCAGAAAACACTGCAACAGGAAAAGGGTCTGATATATATTTGAATCACTCGACATTGAACCTTTACCCCGGTGTAGATGGTGTATCAAATGGTATTATATTTTACGGTACAATCGCAGGTGATGCGGATAGTGTAATTAACCAATACAACGAAACAGGTGTTATTGCCCTATCAGGAACGGGGCAAGATTATAAAGGTACTTACAATCTCCATAGCGGTGATTTGACCTTTTTAAACAACGATAACAAAGCTACAAATTACCGCTTTACAACTTTTGGTTCAGGAAACGGTTCGCTTACTTTGCAAAACTATTTGTCCGATAAGACATATATAAATGATGTTGTAACCATTGATAAAATGACTACTCTGGAATCTCAAGGCAATCAGGGTATCAAATTGCTTGTTGATTTTGATGCATCAGATTCACATTCAATGGATAAAATCACTGTTAATTCGGTTGGTTCAACCACCGACACGCCGGGAGTATATTTAAAAGCAATTAACATTACTAAAGACGGTTATATAAGTACGGCAACATATTTAGATGGTGCTGCAAGAAATAATGTAAGGGTAAGAGATGATGAAATCATTGCTACAACTGAAGATTTCACATATACATTTACACCTGACCTTAATACACATGGTTTATTGCATATAATAAGAGAGGCAAATCCGAATCCTTTGACGTTAGCCGAAGCTATTCAGGATGAAGGAAACAAAAATCTCACCTCATATTCATTTACAAAAGCCGGTGATTATGTAAACTACGATGAAAGAGGCTTAGGTGATTTATATTACAAAGACGATATGACAAGAGATTTCACAATCTTCGGTAACGGTCATGATTTAGACGGTAACGAGCTTGACGGTGTATTTACACAAGCAGGTCAGGTATTAACCGTTAATAATGTTCCTAATGTCAAGAATTTTGGCGGTGCTGCTATATATGTTCAGCCCGGAATTGATGATGAATTAAATAATATACATTTGGCTGACGGCGTTGCTAATATCGTAAATACATCATTCAAAGGTAATACTAATGACATATTAAACAGCGGTGTTGTTAATCTTCAATCAGGAAACATCAGCTTTGAAAAAGGTATAAAAGATTGTGCTGAAAGCTCTGATTCAGGTGTAACAAACATCAACGGTGCAACCGTTGTTTTAGTCGATAATGCTGTTATTTGGCAGAATGCTTTAAATATCAATTCAGGTTCATTAACTGCAAAAGCTCAAAATCTTGAAGGAACAATCACAAACGCAGGCACTTTGAACTTGACAGGTTCTTTAGATAAAGCAATTTTAGGTGAAGGCACAACAAATGTTAATAATAATTTGATATTAACATACAATCCTGAAACATACTCTCAAGCATTAATTGAAGGTACATTGAACCTCAATAACGGAACATTGGATGCTTCAGGCGACAATGTAATAAACGGTTTCAGCATAGGAACTTTAACAGGAAACGGTAACTTCTCTATTGATGCAAGAATAGAAGAATTATTTGCTGATGTTGATTGCTTAAATATTGAAAACAATGCTCCTACAGGCGGTACATTAACAGTTAATGCAATCAATCTTTTAGTTGACGGTCAAACTGCTGACAATGTTCGTGATTTTGAAGCAACAGTTCTTTATGGCGGCAATACAAATCTTGCAATAAGTCAGGAACTTGCAAACACATATAACAAAACTACAAAAGAACAACAAACCGATGAAATAACCGCAAATGTTTCTTGGACTGATACTTTCGGTACTAAAGAAAGAACAATTACAAGAGTATTAAGTGCGGTTAAATCAGAATTCGGAAATGTTGTTGATACTCTGAAACTTGCTACAACAAAAAGTGAATGGCAAGAAGTCGGAACTAAAGGAGATACGCTTAACTTGATTAACACAAGTGATGCATTCATAGAAAAATCATTCAACTTTGATTCTGCTACTGATGTTTACACTTCATCAAATGATGCAGGAACAACAGTCGGAACATTAAGCATAAACGGTTTCTCTGTCGGTGATGATTTATCAACCATTGATTTGAACGGTAAATCAGGATTCACTCTTGGTGAGGGTTCAACATTAAATATATCTAATGTGAAATTGACCGGTAATAATACTGTTATTACCAATAACGGCGGAACATTAGCTTTCTCAAATACAAACACTATCGAAGGAGCTTTGACAGGAACAGGAACTGCAAGCAACTCAGGAACTTTAAATATTACGGCTGATAACTTAGGAAATGCTCTTGCTAACACAGGAACTTTGAACTTAGGCGAAGGAACTTTGAGCAAGGTTATTTCAGGAACAGGTGCCGTTAATATTACAGGTGATGTTGTAAATAACGCAGCTAATACAATGACAGGTGCGGTTAATGTTGCAGCAGGCAAGACATTATCACTCGGAAGTGCAACAAATGACTTGTTTGCATCAGCTTCTACAATAACAGTAAATGACGGAACAACATTAAATCTTCAAAACGGTAATGTTGTAACATCAGAAACAGCAACGGCAATAAACAATTTGGTAATTGCTGACGGTGCTAAAGTTAATGTTATGACAAAATGGAATGATAAAATTAACGGAGCTTTGGCAGGAACAACAGGCGGTATAACAGTTACTTCCGTTGATGTTAAAGGAACGAATGGTGTTGTAGGTACAACAGATTCTTATATAATGTCAACAACTCTTGCAAATTCGATTGCACTTTCAAACGATTTAACATTGGCAAATGCAGGAAGTACGACTTATAACTCATTGACTTATAATTCCACAACAGGAAGTCTTTCGGCAACAAAGAGCAAATTGGTTGATGCTATCCAAAATACAGATGTTGGTGAAAGAGCAGCATATGCAATGACAGAAAATGAAACAGCCGGAGGTCAAATTCTTGAAGGTGTATTAAAAATTCAAGGTAACGGTAATACTATTCAAAGTGATGCAACAGCTACTGCATCAGATGCTATTCAAGTCGGTAACGGAACAGCAGCAGGTGCTGATTTGATAATGGAAGATGTAAACTTAGGAGCTATCAAAACAAACGGAGCAGAAGGTGCTATCGTTGTTAAGGGCGGAAACCAATTAGAATACAAAGCTGCAACAGGCAATGTTTCTATTAACGGCTCTGATAACGGAACTGGTATTTACTTACAAAAAGACGATACTTTAGGAGCTGCAACTGTTACATTGAATGCAGAGGGCGGTGAAATTAATATTTCTGATGATATAAGATCATCTTCTGTTGATAACGTAATTAACTTCCAAGGTGCAAAAGAGATTAACTTCTCTGGAACATTCGACCCTGCAACAGCTAATATTAACACAACGGTTAACAGAAGCGGTGCAGTATATGATGAAGCAATTACATATAATATTAACGCAGGCGGTACATTAAAATATACAAACGATTCAATACTTTGGGATCCTGCTCATCATACAGCACCATTGATGAACACAATTAACTTCAACGGCGGTGCTTTAGATACAAGAAATGGTGTTGTAACTGACTTTAACTTAACCAATATGTCACTCACAGGAACTTCAAGTTTCTATGGTGATGTTGACCTCGCAAACGGAACAATGGATAAATTCACCATTACAAACGCAGTAACAGGAGGCGGAACATTAAATGTAGCAGGATTTAACTTAATTTCTGATGCACCGACTGTTAATACATCAATTAACTTCACTAACGATGCTACATTGATGAATGCGGTAAATTACACAGGTGCTCAAGGCTTAACTGCATTATCACCGATTTATAAATACAATGTTGGATATGATAATACAAACGGTAACTTTGATTTCACAAGATACAATTCAGGCGGCTATGGTGATTTCAACCCGTCAGTATTGGCAGGTTCTGTTGCAGCTCAAATGGGCGGTTACTTAACTCAATTACAATCCTATGACGAAGCATTCTACAATATGGATATGTATATGCTTATGACAAAAGAACAACGTACTGCTTTGAAATTCAAGAACCAATATGCAGCAGCTGACAGCGGCTTGTTATACGATTCATCTCTTGCAAGACAAGAAAGAGCTGAAGGTTGGTTCAGACCTTATGCAACATTTGAAAAAGTCGGTTTAAGACGTGGTCCGAAAGTTGAAAACACAGCTTATGGAACATATATGGGCGGCGAATCTAAAATGTATGACTTAGGTCATGGTTGGGATGGTATGTTCGGTGCTTATGTCGGATATAACGGCTCACATCAAAATTATAACGGTGTATCAATTTACCAAAACGGCGGTACACTCGGCTTAACAGGTATGGCATACAAAGGAAACTTCTTTACAGGTTTGACAATTAACGCAGGTGCAAGTGTTGCTGAAGCAAGCACAATGTATGGTAACGAAGATTTGACAATGCTAATGGCAGGTATCGCATCTAAAACAGGATACAACTTTGAACTTGCAGACGGCAAATTCATCATTCAGCCAAGTATGTTGATGTCATACTCATTTGTTAACACATTTGATTATACAAACGCAGCAGGTGTACGAATTGACTCAGATCCATTGCACGCAATTCAATTACAACCTGAATTGAAGTTCATCGGTAATTTGAAAAACGGTTGGCAGCCTTATGCAAGTGTCGCTATGGTATGGAACATTATGGATGATACAAAATTCAAAGCAAATGATGTAGCATTACCTGAAATGTCAGTTAAACCTTATGTAAAATACGGACTTGGTGTTCGTAAGACTTGGGGTGAAAGATTAACAGGTTTCTTCCAAACATACTTAACAAATGGTGGTCGTAACGGTGTAGGACTTCAAGCAGGTTTCACTTGGGCATTGGGTAAAGATCCGAGCAAAACAAGCGATGCTAAATTGAATAAAACACCTGAATTAAAGAAAACTCAAATGAATTTGAGCAGTAGTAAAATAAAATAAATAAATAAAAATTCCCCTCATTCAAAACGGGTGAGGGGAATTTGCATAAAACAAATGGATAATACCAAGAAAGAAAAAGGCAAGAAGTGATGAAAAAATTAATAGCAACAGCGATATTATTTGTAGAGGTGGCAGGATTGGCAGTTAATGCAGCGGTGTTTGCACCAGAATGGACTGAATTTTGTCCGCCAAAATACTGTGAATCAAATGAAAACAAGTTTAGCAAAGATGTGACTTATTGGTATAAAAGAAGATTACAGTTCAATAACGCACTCGCAAAATGCTCTGCATATCAAGGAAAGCAGCTTGATGCTTGTTATGACGAATTGAGAGCCGCAGAAAACAGAAAAAACGAAGTGTGGGATGTTCGTTATGAAGAAAAAACACGAGCAACTGAATATCAAAGACAATATAACAAAGAAAGAATGGAATTCTACGGAGTTAACAGAATTATTGAAACAATTAAGAAATAGGTCATTATGGGTATAAAAAGCAGATTATTAACAGTTTTAACAGCATTATTTTTAGCACAGCAAATCGTCTGTGCTGTTCCTATAAATGAGGATGCAGCTTTAATCAACCAAATCGGCAGAGGTTTATTATCTTCTAATCATCTTCCGACAGCCGAATTTGTAATTACAAGTTCACCCGATACATTTGACGATTATTTTATTTTGGCAAATGTTCAGAAAAAAGTTGAAATGTTTACTTGGGAACTTAAATTTGCTAAAGATAAAGGCGAATTAACGGCAGTTATTGCACACCAAATCGGTAAGATTTCAAACAATATGCCGACACAGGCAAGAGGGGAAGCAAAAACAAACACTTTGCATTTAACCGATAGAAAAGGTAATGAAATAATGAGTTACAGCTCTAAACACATTTATTCTTATGAAAAATTGAATAAGGATAAAGTTGATTTGGCAGCAGACAGAACCGCAATAGACTTTATGATACAAAACGGTAATAATCCGCTTGCATTCTTATCGGTTTACGGAACGTATTTAGATTATGACGAAGATGCTGCAACAGAGCATATAATGAATGTTTACGATTATATTAACTACAATTTCCCTGAAAAACTAAAGCAGGGATATCCGACTGCAAGTTATAAAAAGGCTATGGGTGTAGTTAATGCTCAAATTGCTTCAAGAACAGAAGCTGATAAACAAAAAGTTTTGACTGAACAAGCAAAAATAAACGAAAAGAAACTAAAACAGGCAAATAGTAAGTTTAAGGGAATGAACCCGTGGAACAGCTCTTATACGACACTTTTGCTGCATAGATAAGAAGATAAATGGAATTAAGAATATAGGAGAAGTAGATGAACAAGAAATTATTAACCGCATTGATTGTATCTTTAGCAGCTACTGCACCGACAATTGCAAGCAGTGATTTAGAAAATGCAATCAATTCAGACGTAGAACAATATATAATGGGAGGTAACCAATCGGTTACTGCAAATTTAACCCCTCAAACTGGTAATTCCGCAGGTCGTATTTTTGTAATTAATGACGATCAAGAAGCAACCAATGACCATTATTTTAACATTTTAGGAAACAACCATTCGGGATTTAACTTCCAAGAAGGAGCAATGGCTCTTAATAATGTTGATACAGTGAGCGGTTTCAAAACCAATGGTAATGGTGGCGCTTTCTGTATGACAGATGATGCAGACCTTGAATGGTGGAACTTTGTTGATAAAGATCATTTGGGAACAATTACAGGAAATACTGCAACTGGTAATGGTGGTGGTATATATTCTGATGGAAATTATGCCGGTGCTGTACAATTACATGGTGTATCAGTTACCAATAACCATGCTGACGGAAAGGGTGGCGGTATATATGCAAGCTACGGTACTCATTCGATTTTTGCTAACTCTGGTGCTGTATTAAACTTCACAGGCAATACTTCCTCACTTGGTGGAGACGATATTTATTTGACAGACCAAGCATGGATGAGAATAGTATCAAGAGGAAATGGTACAGCTACTGCAACCGTAAATGTTGGTGACATAAGATTAGATAATAAATCTGAATTATACATTGTAACTCCTCAAGCTGATGCAGGAGCAGGAGTTGTAAATATTACAAATATGCAATTATCTAATGGCAGTAAACTTGATTTTACAAAAGATTATAAACACGCAAATACTACTATAAATAATTTATCCTTAAAAGGTAGCAGTATTTTAAATACAGCAAATAAATATATTGAAAATAGTTTAAATATCACAAATATCAGTTTAGATTCAAGCAAAAATATGTTTATGGTCGATGCTGATTTAAGAGAAGCTACTCTTGGAATAGACCAATTTAATAATGTTTCAGGCGGCAATATAAATCTTGTTGTAAATGTTATAGGTGCAGACGGAAATACACCGGGAACATTAACTTTATTCAACGGAACAGTAGATTCAAATTTAACAATTGCGGATTCAAGCACAATATATGGTACTAATAAATATACATTCAAACAAAATCCTAATAATAAAGGTCAATTATTAGTATCAAAAGAACGTTCAGGCGATGCGGTAACTTTGCAATATGCTCTTGCAACTTATGATGAAAATGAATACGAATTGCCTACATTTACTGTTCTTACTGCTGATTTAGGCGAGTTGGTTTTAGTTGATGATGAAGACAATCCAATTACAAGAGAATTTGTTTTAAAAGGTGAAAACGGATTTTTGACATCAGAAGGTTATAACGGAGTCGTAATTAACGGACAACAAGACCATTTTGGCACAAAATTTACAGCAGAAAACATAAGTGCTGTCGCAGGATTTGTTAATGAACAAGCAGATGAAGCAGATGCACACGCTAAAGGAAGCTTTATATCAGCACAGGAAGCAGATTTAAATATATCAAATTCCTTAATTTATGCAAATAACGCTCATGCACAAGGAACAAATGCAGTCGCAAAAGGTGGTGCAATTAGTATTGAAAATTTAATTAACGACACTCAATTACATACAACAACAATTTCAAATGTTGAATTTGATTCTAATAACGCAACATCAGACAAATCTTATGCCTATGGCGGTGCAATTCATTCAAAATTTAACAATTTGAATATAGAAAATTCAACATTTACAAATAATATTGCAGACGGAAAATCTACGGCACAAGGTGGTGCGATTAATTTTGAAAATCTTTATCCGTCAGAACTTGAAGGAATTAAATTAAATATTAAAGATACAACTTTTGAGAATAATAGTGCTATTTCTCAAGGTTCAAGTCCTGCAATGGGTGGTGCTTTAGCTATTACAGGAAATGAAGGTCCGTCAGTAGAAGTTAATCTTGAAAATGTTATATTCAAAGGTAACAATGTAACAACAAAATCTTCTAACATCGATAGATACGCTTTAGGCGGTGCAATTTATAACGACAATGGTCGTATATCATTAAAGAATGTTCAATTTATAGATAATACAGCAACATCTTCTACAAGCGGAACAACAGTATATTCTGATATTACAAACAGAGGTATAAATGGCTCTGTTACATTCTCGGGTGGTGATACAACTTTAAAAGGCGGTATTGTCAATAGATATAGAACGACTGCAAGCGGTGGACATGTCATTGTTACTGACGGTGCAAATCTGACATTTGCAGATACTTCTAAATTACAACAGGGTTCTTTAATAATTAATAACGGTACTGTTACAGTTAATTCAACTGATACAAATAACACACTTGACAGATTATCCGTAGCAAGCGGTTCATCATTAACGTTAAACTCTGCAATGGTAGTCGGTACAGATAACGAAGCAGGTGAAACGATAAATAATGGTACTATTACAAATAACTCTGATAGTTTTGTTATTGGCAAAAGTGGTAGTGAATCTGTAGGAGATAGAATTTTTACCAATAACGGCACAATAAATGGTGAGGGTGAAATAGAACTTACTTATAGTACATTAGATAATAATGGCACTATAACAAATGATGTTACATTAACAAAATCAGAAGCAGTATTAAATTCAAAATATGAAAATTTAACAGGAAATGTGACATTAAGCAATGCAGGTGCAACATATAATATTTTAAGTGATAGTGTTACATTTGATGATGCAAACAGAATTCAAGGTACAGCAGGTAAATTGTATGTCGGTGGAAATATTTTATCAGATGCACAACTAAATTACACAGGTGATGTATATCTGAGAAATGGAGCTGCTGTTACATTAGGAAATGGTGATGCTTTCCAAAATGTAGGTAATTTGTGGATAGGCACAGGTGAAGATGATATTGTTTTAGCAACTTTAAATGTATTAAATGGAACTCCTGATGCATTAAATTACGGAAACAAACTTCATTTAGGTCAATATTCAGAATTAGGTATTGATATGGATTGGGGTGATACTTTATCCGTTGATTCAACATATATTAATAATTCTGCAAAACTTAATATCAACAAACTTGATATAAGTAACGCAAATGGTGGTGATAATTATACTTTTGCCGTAGGTGCTAAAAATATTGTTTCTTTGGCAAATGTTGATTTAATAACTGCAACAGGAATGGCAAACTCTGTAACTTATAACAATGGTACAGGATTATTGACTGCTAAGAGAGATACATTGGCAAATGTTGTTCGCACAAGCGACATAACAGATGATGAAAATGCTTATTATAACTATTCAATGGATTCAAATGAACAAGGAAGTTCAACAAACTCTGTTATCGGTAACCTCAAAGTACAAGGTAATGGAAATTCGATAGTAACAAAAGGATTGATTGTCGGTGATGTAATTGATTCCGGACATGTAATTTTAAAAGATACAAATATCTCAAATGTAAATGCTACAGCCGGAAGCGGAGCAATCTTAGTTAACAATGACAGCACATTAACTATTCAAGCAGAAGAACACGATGTTACATTATCAGGTACAACTGGTGCAAATAAAACCGCAATTTATATGGCAACAGGTGCAGGCAATCCTGCTTCTACCGTAACATTTGAAGCAAACAACGGAAAAACAATTACTATTGATGATGATATTATATCTAATAATCCGAATAACCAAGTTATATTCAATAACGGTACAATTAATGTAAATGGTGTTATGGATCCGCTGACTGCCGTAAACGCAGGTGCAGATGTTACTCGTGGCGGACAAGATGCAGATGTTCAATGGAGATTAAACGGCGGTACATTAACTTACTTAAAAGACAGTTATTTGAATAATCCTGCAAAATTGAACTCTATGGAATTTGCCGGAGGTAATTTAGATTTAAGAAACGGAGTCGCTACAACAATTGCATTGAACGATTTACAAATAACAGGTGCTTCCAACTTATATGTTGATGCAGATTTGGCAGCAGGTACAATGGACAGATTTACAAATGTTTCATCAAACCCTGCAACAGGAACATTAAGTGTAGCAGGAATTAACTTGTTATCAGATGCAAAAGCAAATACTACAACAATTAATTTCACAAGCGATCCTAACTTAATGGGTAATATCAATTATTCGGGAACTGCATTATCTCGAATATTCAAATACAACGTAGGTTATGATAATACAAACGGTAACTTCAACTTTACAAGGTCAAATACAGGAAGTTACACAGACTTCAACCCATCAGTATTGGCAGGTTCTGTTGCAGCTCAAGTCGGAGGATATTTAACTCAATTAAATTCTTATGACGAAGCATTCTACAATATGGATATGTATATGCTTATGACGAAAGAACAACGTCAGGCATTGAAGATGAAAAACCATTATGCAGCAGCTGACGGCGGCTTGTTATACGATTCAACAATGTATAGACAAGAAAGAGCAGAGGGTTGGTTCAGACCTTATGCAACATTTGAAAAAGTCGGTTTAAGACGTGGTCCGAAAGTTGAAAATACCGCATACGGAACTTATATGGGCGGTGAATCTCAACTCTATGATTTGGGTCATGGTTGGGATGGCATGTGGGGTGCTTATGTCGGATATAACGGCTCACATCAAAATTATAACGGTGTATCAATTTATCAAAACGGTGGTACACTCGGTTTAACAGGTATGGCATACAAAGGAAACTTCTTCACAGGTTTAACTCTTAACGCAGGAGCTTCAGCAGGTGAAGCAAGCACAATGTTCGGTAATGAAGATTTCGCAATGTTAATGGCAGGTATCGCATCTAAAACAGGATATAATTGGGAACTTGCTAACGGCAAATTCATCATTCAACCGAGTTGGTTAATGTCATATTCATTCGTTAATACATTCGATTATACAAACGCAGCAGGTGTTCGTATAGATTCAGATCCTTTGCACGCTATTCAATTACAGCCTGAATTGAAGTTCATCGGAAACCTCAAAAACGGTTGGCAGCCATACGCAAGTGTAGCAATGGTTTGGAATATTATGGATGATACAAAATTCAAAGCAAATGATGCAGCGTTACCTGAAATGTCAGTTAAACCTTATGTTAAATACGGTGTTGGTATTCGTAAAACTTGGGGTGAAAGATTTGCCGGATTCTTCCAAACTTACTTAACAAACGGCGGAAGAAACGGTGTAGGACTTCAAGCAGGTTTCACTTGGGCATTGGGTAAAGATCCGAGCAAGGTTGGTGATTCTCACTTGAATAAAACACCTGAATTAAAGAAAACAGAAATTTCATTAAATAATCACAGATAATCAGAAAGGTAAAAGAGGTAAAAAACAATGAAAAAACTATTAGTTACAACATTATTATTAGCAACAATGGGGATTACAAACGCTGCAATGGCAGACACAAAAATTGCAGTTGTTGATGTTCAGGCAGTTGTCGCAAGTTCATCACAAGTTCAAGCATTAAAGAAAGAACAACAGACTAAATTGCAAGAACTTGATAAATGGCTTAAGACAGTAAAAGCAGATGTTGATAAACAGCAGACAAAAGAAGGCAAAGAAAAACTTATCAAAAAATACGATGCTGAATTTATCAAAAAACAAGAAGATATAAGAGCAAATTATGGTAAAAAATTGCAAGCTATTGATGTAGATATTACAAAAGCAATCGCAAACGAAGCAAGAACAAAAGGATATAATCTTGTATTATCAAAACAAGGTCAAGTTTTATACAGCAGTGATGATTTAACTGCAAATATTCAAAAGGCAGTAAAATAGGGGTAGGGGTAAATAAGTTTAGGCTTATTTTAAACCTACAAGATTAAAATAAAAATGAGTTGAGATTTGGGTAAACCGATTGTATGGTGCGGACTATTCCGCACCTGCAATTCCCAAAAGTTAAAATACAAAAAAGGAGTGAAAATGTCAGAGTATTTAATATTAGCGGAAACAGTTATTTATAAGAACGATAAATTAACTTGTATGAATGTTTATAACAATTTCAGGACAGTTGCTATGCCTGCGGAATTTAACTTCGATATGGCTATTCTATGCGGTCCTAAATGGTCTGTCGGCGAACATAATTTGAGAGTTAAAGCAGTTGCAAGCAACGGAAAAGAAATCGATTTGGGAACTGCAAAAGTAAATATTCCTCATGAAGATTTTGTTTATAACGCATTCTTACAAAATATAAAAATCGTTATGGATTACAGTGTATCAGATTTAACTTTCTACGTTAATGATAATGACAAAGAAGTTTATTCAAGAAAATATCCTGTTCTTCCAATGTTAGTTCCACAGAAACAAGATGAAGGAATCCAACCTGAAGAATTGGAAAAAGAACTTGAAAAAGATGCTCAAGAACAACCGCAGGAAGAACATCACGAAGAACCTGTTAACGCATAAGGAAAATTTATATGGTAGAAGAAGCATTTAATCCGAAAGATTTAAAAAATCTAAAAAGGATTGGTGTAAAATATGACAATTCCGAGGGTAAATCTCGCATTATAGATGCTAACATACTTTTTATCAGCGATAACAATATTACATTATCGACAGAAGAAAAGGACTTAAAATTAGCACCTCCGCAAATCGTGAATTTGAAATATGTTTTTGATAATGCTTTATGTGATGCTGATACGATATTAGATAACATCAAAGAAGCAAACGGATTAACATATTTGATTATTGACCACCCTAAAAAAGTAACAAAAATAAACAGGCGGAAATATTATAGATTAAAATTAAAACGAACCTGTGTATTAACATGTACTTATGAAGACGGAAGAAGCGACAGTTTCTTATCACGATTGGTCGATATTTCACTCGGCGGTGTATTTTTTCATAAATTGGAATCAATGTCCAAAGATGATTATGTAAAAATCGATCCTGAAAAATATGTGGCTTTTAATATTGTATTATTCTTGGATGTCGATGTTGTATTAAAAATTCCTGTAAGATTTGTTCGTCAAGAAAAAGGCAGAGTTTCATATCGTTGTGCATTTGAATTTTTAGAAATGAAAAAGAAAAGTGCCGAAAAATTAGGTCAATTCCTTACAAAAGAACAGATAAAACAACGTAAACTGCACGAACAAGCAAAAAATAATTTATAAGATACATCACTTCTGTCGCTATTCAAGGACAGATTGCAAAACCACAATTTTTCGGAATTGTGGTTTTTCCTTTTTAATAAATAATTTTGTGTAATTCAGGCTTTTTGTATATAATAAAGAGGTAGTTTTTTTGTGGCTATTAGGTTTTAAAAAGAGAAAGGGGTTAACAATGAACAAAGAAGAATTAATTTCAGAAATTTCAAAAAAGACAAAAGTTTCTAAAAAAGATGCAAGTGCTATTTTGACAGCAACTATCGACACAATTCAAGCACAAGTAAAAAAGGGTAACAAAGTAACTCTTGTTGGCTTTGGTACTTGGGAAGCTCGCAGACGTGCTGCAAGAACAGGCAGAAACCCACAAACAGGTGCAGCATTAAAAATCGCTGCTAAAACTGTTCCGACTTGGTCAGCAGGTAAGAAGTTCAAAGAATTAGTAAAATAGTTTTATTCTTAATTCCAAAAGTGTCGGTTCTCATGCCGGCACTTTTTTTATGCTAAAATCAAGTTCAAGAGGTGCTAAATGAATAATTTAAAAGGTCTTTTTATTTGTAGTTTATTTGTAATATTCACAACTGCTTGCACAAATTCTTCTTATGTCGGTATGCCTAATCCTTGGATTGATTGCGGACAGGATTTAAAATGTGCAAAAAATAAGGCAGGGTTTAATTTTCCTGTTGAACTTTCAAACTGCAACATTCGTGCTATGGAAGATATGATTGAGGTTGAATATCCGTTTAATAATAAAGAGGTAACAATAAGAAAAAGTAAAAAGTTTGACGGCAGAGGGGATATAAGCGGAGATTATAACAACTATCCTGTAAACAAAGAGGTTTCAATAAATTATATAAAGTTCAATACAAGAGGGAATAATGACACCGATAAAATCTATGTTGTAAACTTTTCATCAAATAAATCACATTATGCAATTATGTGTGAAAAGGGTTTGAATTTAGATGAGATATGGGATTTATACTCTGTTATAAAACAAGCAGACAAGTCGGAATTTTAGTACAGAAATTGACGGAAATTTTTACAAAAAATGCGGACATTTTTGAGAAATTTTGAACACAACGTTGCCCTAATGACTCACACTATCCGTTCAAGAAAATCATTCCATGTGTTACTTTACATTCCTCTTGGTATATTTTATAAAAATACTTATTTTATAGTTGAATAAAATTTGTATAGCAGTTCTATGTCAACTGTTTCATGGATAATTGCCTGTAATAGTTCTTGTTTTAGTCCTTCTTTATCTTGTTTATGTTTAAAATCAAAAAGTTCTTTTGCTTCTATATTCAGTACTTTAAGTAATTTAGATAAAGTTTCGGCAGTTACAAAATTATTACCACATTCTATCTTACTTAGGTTTCTTTGACCAATTCCGATTTTTTCAGATAAATACTCCTGTGTATATCCTCGTTGGACTCTTAACTCTTTAATTCGTTTACCTAAAAGCTGTTTGATGTCAATAGTATCAACTGTTTCTAACATTTTTACCTCTTTCTAATGTTAATCTATTTAAACATTTAAGGTAAGGTTATTTAAAGATGTAGTCATATTGCTTTTAGGCTTTTAATAGTGTAAGATATTCCTATCAATTCTGAAAATAGTAATTTATGGATTTTTAAAGATGTATAGGAGTAAACATGGTAGAACTTACAGAAGATAATTTAATTAGCACTTTAATGTCATTAAAAGATGAACAAGACAAAAATTATATAAAAGAAGGTTGGTTTGATGGTATTGATATGAAAAATTTATTTAAAGATAATGAAAACAAATATAAAACTTCTATTATTGATTGTATAAATAATTGCACAAGTCCAAGTCCAAATAAAAAAGATTTTGAAAATAAAGAAGAAGATTTTATAAAAGAAAAATTAAAACTAATCTTCAAAGCATTTTCGTTATTTGAGCCAAGTAAAACAAAAGTTCTAATTTTAGGTCAAGATCCGTATACTGACAAAGAAGAAGGTAAAGCAACAGGATTAGCATTTTTATTGAATAGGGAAGTAAATAAAAATGATTCATTGTATTACATATTAAAAGCAATTAATAGGAATAAAGATTTTACACCCAAAAAACCTAATATGAAAGAAATAAATACGTGGCTTAAAGAATCTAAAGTTTTATTATTAAATACCTCATTAACTTATGATACAACTTCTTCTAAATCAAATAGAATAAGCTGTTGGAAGCTTTTTATTACGCAAATTATTAAAAAAATATTTAATAATGAAAGAAAGAATTCTATTGAAATTTATTTATGGGGGGGCGAGGCTCAAAATACATTTTTCCAAATATTAAATGAAATAAACAATAAGGATTTGATACAAGATATTATATTAAATGAAAAATTTCCTTCAAACAGGAAAAGAAATGATAATAAAGGATTTAAAAACAGCGTTGTAACAGATAAATGCTCTGTTACAGTTGAAAATAAAAATTTAACAATATTTCTATCTGTTCACCCCTCAAAACTAAACGATATAAATAACAGAAAATTTGATTATAATGAACAGTTTGAAGATAAAGAATATTGGAAAGTTTTATTGGAAAGAAAAATTTATAATTATGAATAATAAACTCTACCCCCGACCTAATCTGTCGGGTGTATCTGTTAAAATAAAGTTACAAGTAATTAAGATAAAGAATTTTGAAAAATGTTATTTTAACAGAAAGGATTAAACTATGGGATATATATGTGAAACATTGGATGAAATAAAAAAGGCGAAGTTCTCTATCACTCAGCCGGACACAAAAGATTATTTAATGCCGGAAACAGCTATATCCTGATCCCCGATAAAAACGGCGAGTATAAGTTCAAAAAGTTAATTTAGAAAGGAATAGTATGACAACTTTTTATAATATCAATGAATTAAAAATTTTACCTGACGGTTCATCTGTTACGGTATGCGGGATTATAACCGGAACACGAAGAATACCTCTAGTAAAAGACCCGACAAAATTTATAGTAGTAGGAAATATTGAAGATTCAACTGGTGAAATTGAATTTGTAGCATTACATAAAATTCTCAAAAAGTATAATTCACTTTTAGAACCCGAGGATAAAGTAATAATTACGGGAAAATATAAAAAACAAGAGTATTCTTTTATAGAAGTTAAAACTGTAATGCCGTACAAAGAATATTTTAAAAGACTGTATTACGAAAATAAAAATAAAAAAGATAAATAGCGAAACAATATATACCAGTTTTACCAATTTAGACAAGCTGACCGATGGATTTAAAGGAGGCAAATTGATACTGATTTCAGGATGTCCGGCAATGGGGAAAACTTCTTTTGTTAGTAATTTAGTATTGAATATTGGCGCAAATACAGAAAAAAGGCTGGCAGCATTTTTACCTAAAATGTCTTACATGCAATTTTTAAAACGTATAGCAAAACTTAATAAATTATGTACTAATGGTAATGGTACTATAGGATATATATGTGAAACATTGGATGAAATAAAAAAGAGGCTTAGATGCATACGATAATAAAGACTATTGAAAGTACAAAATTATAAGATTAATTAAAGATAAAAAAATATCCCCAAAATATAATCGGGGATTTTTTTTATCTTATTTGTTTATTTAAACTTCTTGTAAGCCAGTCGATGTACTCATCTTTTAATTTTTTAGGTGATATTAGTTTTACATTATCACTCCATTTAAACAAGTGCCAAATAATTTCATGAGTGCCTGAGGCTTTGAAGGTTACAGTTATTGTGCCATCAGAGTTTTGTTTTATTTTTTGAGTAGGGTGGAAATTGTGGTTCAAAACATCTTCTTGTACTCTTTTATCAAAAAGTAATTCAACTTTCATCGGTTCATTTTGATAAACCCCAAATGAGCGATTTGCGTATTCTTTTATGTCAAAATCGCCTTTGTCAAAAGTTTCTCTTGTGAGTTCAATTTTATTTATTTTGTGTATAAGGTAGTTGTATGGGTGTTCAGAGTTACCTTCCATTGCAATAAGATGCATATTTGAGCCATAGATTATTCCATAAGGTGCAAGTGTTTTATTTTTATCACGATACAAAACTTTTATTTTTCGGTTTTCTTTTATTGCTGTCTTGATTGTTTCCAAGGTTTCTAAATTAACTTTGTAATTAGGCTTTTGAGATACTGCAACACCTTCTGTTTTTAATATCATTTCTATTGCATCTTCAACATTTGTGATATTTTTTCTTGAAATTGCTTTCAATTTGGTAATTATAGTTTCTATTGTTTGCTTTTTATCTTTGTACTTCAGGGTTTCTTTTATGCTTTCAAGTGTTGCAATTTCATCAGGAGCAAATGATATAAATTTGTTTAAGTAGCCTGATGTGAATCCCCAATGCTTTTCTCTGTCGTCTGTGTCTATTTCATCAACCTGAGGAAATATGCACAAAATTGCATCTCTTAACCTTTCGGCAGTTCTTCTTGAAACATTCAATTCATTTTGAATATCTGTTAAAGTAATACCTAAAACTTTTGACTGCATAAGAATTAAAAGTGATAAAATATCGCTGACTCTTGAATATCTTAATTTATCTTCCATTTTTATATCCTCATTATATCGAAAATCCCTGTCAAATCAGGTCGTATCGAAATTTTACCAAAAATAATTATTTTATACAATATTTTTTATTTTTGCACGACCGATTTTGTCAGAATAATAGTTTATAATCAAAATATCAAAAGCAAAGAAAATAGAAGCAAAGACTTTTAAAAAGCAGACATAATTAGATATTTGAAGAACTGAAAGGGATACATATGAACAATTTTGAAAAAAGATTTTTTTTAGAGTGTTTTGAAAAACTTTTACCTGAAATACCACTTAAAAGCGATGATTTTGAAGAATTATTTAAAAAATATATAGAAGAATTTAATGTTCAAAAAAATATTTTTAAAAAGTTTTATGGTTCTGAATATGAATTTTTTGATGTTCGTCAATTTACTAAAAAAGAAATTAAATCTGAATTTATTAAAACTTTAAACAGTCAAATTCAAAACGAATATAAAAAGATAAAAATAAAAACGTGTCTTATTGAACGTCAATTATTATATATAAAAGATATTTTAAACTTAAGCGACAAAGAATATAATCTTTTCAATTTATTCTTTTTAAAAGAAACGAATGAATTATTTGAAAGTATGTTAGGTTGTTATAACAGATTTAGAATGATGCAAAAAATAGAAAGAATTTTACAAATTTCCCACGAAGAAAGGATAGAATTAGTTAAAGAATTATTTTATAAGTCATTAATAAAAAGTGAAAGTTCAGAAATTGAAATTAATGACTATTGGTTTAGTATTTTGAATAACAACAAATACAACACTAAAGATAAAATTATTGCAAAAATTATGGGCAAACCGCAAAAATCTAATCTGAAAATCACCGATTTTTCGCACATTAAAGATGAAGCTGATAATATTAAAAAAGTTTTAATATCATCAGTAAAAAGAAAACAAAAAGGTGTTAATGTATTGCTTTATGGTCATGTTGGCACAGGCAAAACCGAGTTTGCAAAATTAATAGCAAACCTTTCAAAAATACCTATGTATAGTGTAAAGACACAAAAAAACTATATTAAAGAAGCTGACAGAGGAGAACGACTTGTAGATTTAGCAACAAAGCAATTTGTTCTTAAAAATTCATCATCCTGTATTTTATTTGATGAAGCTGAAGATGTTATGAATACCGGATTTTCATTCTTTGACAGAACAGCTTCTAAAGGGTATTTAAATCATCTTCTTGAAAACTTTGCAGTTCCCGTAATTTGGACTACAAATAACATTGAAGATGTTGATCCTGCATTTTTAAGACGAATGACTTATGCTATTGAATTTGAAAAACTACCTGAAGAAGCAAGATTAAATATTTGGAAAAGAATTTTAAGAAAAAATAAAATAAAAGTAAGTAAATCAAAACTTGAAGAATTGAATGCAAGTTATGATGTATCACCGTCAATTATTGCAAATGCCGCAACAACGGCAAAAAACATTGACGGAAATATTGATGATGTTGAAAGATTTATCCAAAACATTGCAAAAGTCGTATATAAAAAAGAAATTATACCGGATAAAAACAGTAATTTTAAAAAAAAAGAGTATGACATAAATCTTGTAAATACCGATTTAAATATGGATAATCTTACTGAAAAAATTCAAAAAGCAGGTAAGTTAAATTTTTCACTATGCTTGTATGGTGAACCTGGGACTGGAAAAAGCCTGTATGCAAAATATTTAGCTGATAAAATCGGAGTTGAAGTTGTTATGAAAAAAGCAAGTGATTTAATGTCCTGTTATGTGGGTGGTACAGAAAAAAATATTGCAAGAGCGTTTGCAGAAGCAAAAGATAAAAAAGCAATGTTAATCATTGATGAAGCTGATAGTTTTTTGCAAAACAGAAATAATGCCCATAACAGTTGGGAAATCACACAGGTTAATGAGATGTTAACTTGTATGGAAAGTCATCAATACCCATTTGTCTGCACAACAAACCTTATAAACAGCCTTGATGAAGCAAGTCTAAGAAGATTTACTTTTAAAGTTAAATTTGATTTTTTATCTTCTGAACAAGTAAATCTTGCCGTTCAACATTTCTTTGGAATAAAAAATTCTAATATAAACATAAAAGGTCTGACTGCTGGCGATTTTGCAACAGTTAAAAAGAAGATAGATTTTTTAGGCACAAATGATATTGATGAAATTACTCAAATGCTTGAGGCTGAGGTTAAGGTTAAAAAATCCTCAGAACTGCAAAATTCAGTAGGATTTTAAAGTTAATACAAACATCGAAAATAAGAGCAATTTTTTACAAAAATATTTATAATTTTTATTATTAAGCACGTCCTAAAATGACAGATAAATAGTTTATGCTATAAACATAAAACATATAACTACCTCAAATAAGGAAGAACAGCTTATGGATAACAAAATATTGTTTTTAAGCATTGGTACAGATGCAGAAGAAGTTTTAAATTTTTTCTACAAAAAAGAAAAAATTGATTATTTGAGCATTGATAATCAATCTCAAACTTTAAACCTATCAAAAAGAAAAACTATTTGGTTCAATGATAACGAATATCAAAAAACTCAAAAAGATATGGAATTCCATGAAAAAGTTCTGCAAACTAAATTTAACATTTTAAAAGACGAACTTAAGAATTATAAGCACGTTATAATAGTGCTTTATTTAGGAAAAGAAGATGTTTTAAATAATCTTGTTGAAATAACAAAATATTTAAAATCATTAAAAATAAGTCACGATATTGTTGGAATAACCCCCTTATTTTTTAAAGGTGGTAAAGATATGGATAATCACTATATCAATACAACTATTAAATATCTAAAATCAATGGGTTATGTGCCTGGTGATAATTTGTATATATACAATTGTTTAAAAGTCTATAAAGAAAAAAAGAAAAACGTAATTATAAAATACAGCCTGCAAAAATACTTGCTTAAAAATATAACTGATGTATTAAGCCTGATATCCGATTTAAGAAAACAAAAGGAGTAAAACTATGAAATTTAAAAATGTTTCAGTAGTATCAACAACAGATGGTTTAATTAGTATATTCTGTGACCACGAATGCCAAGGAACAGATATTTATCACGAATATTTTTTCTTAAATAAAGAGCATAAACTTGTTGCTCATTTTAAAAGTACAGGAGTTTTGAATGTTGAACAGTTAAGCGAAAATGTAGAAAATATTTTCTACATAAATGAAAGTACTTGGGATAACAGCCAAGCAGAAGATAAAACAATGATAGTAAAAGTTAATCCTGACCTCACTTATGATGTTTTACACAATATCGAAGATTATGAAAGAGGTATTGAAGATGGTGCTTTTGCTATCAAAAAGAATGGCCTTTGGGGATTTATGGATGCTAACGGTGATGAATTTATAAAACCTCAATATGAATACTATAGTTCCTTCTCTCAAGGACTTGCAGGAGTATATAAAAATGGCAAATGGGGTTTTATTAATAAACAAAATGAATTAATTATACCTTATGAATATGAATTTCCAGAAAATTGCTATTCTCAGTTTATGGAATATGAAAACAAATTGTATGTTTCTGTTATGAAAGACGGTAAATGGGGCATAGTTGATAATCATAACGATGTTATCATTCCGTTCAAATATGATAATATAGGTTATGCTAATAAAATTATTTTTGCTAAAAAAGATGATAAATGCGGTTTTATTGATTTAAACGATAATATAGTTGTTCCTTTTGAATATGACGATTATGAGGAAGATTTTTGCAATTTTTGTGAATTATCTGAATATCACTTAATTGCAAAAAATGATTACATAGGATTGATAGATAATAATGGGAATTTTGTTATTCCGATTGCGTATAAAGAATTATCTGTAACTAACAAAAATGTTATTGTTGCAAAAAAACTGAACAATAAATATGCTCTGATAAATTTTGAAAACAAACAAATATCAAATGATATTGATTATATTGATTCTTTCCCTAATGAGGGAATGTATGAAGTATATAATCGTATTGAATCAAAAAGAATACGAGGGTATATTACAGAATCAGGCGAACTTACAATTCCGTTGAAATACCTGCATACAAAGAGATTTAATGGAGGTTTGGCTGTTGTAGAAATAAGTAATTTTAAAGAAGAAGTTATAAACAAGCAAGGCAAAACCTTATATCAAGGGGAAAATAATGAAATATTTAATCTTGGCAATGGTTATATCTTAGCTGAAGCGAAAGAAAATGAATTTGAAATTATAAAGTTATTAGGAGAATAAATTATGAAAAACAAGAAATTTAAAGCAACAGTATTTGGTATCGGTGGTGGTGGGCAGAATATCATAAATTATATTTACAGTAATTCTGATAATTTAAAAAAAATTAATTTTGTAAGCATAAATACAGATGAACAGATGTTATTAAAATCAAAAACAAAAAAGTTTTTACTTGATGATAAAACAACAAAAAGTAATTTAAAAAACTTTTTTATTAAAGTTTTTGGAAAATTTTTAATAAAAAAAGTACCACTGGCATTGGGGAGTGGTGGAGATATAACAAATGCCATTCTTCGTACTAAAAGATATAAAGATATTATTGAAAAAGAAATAAAAAAATCAGATATTATTTTTTTAGTAGCCTGCTTAGGTGGAGGCACAGGAACAGGAACAAGTACTGTTATAGCTGAATATGCGAAAAAACTAAATAAAAAGGTCTTTTGTATTGTAACAAAGCCATTTATATTTGAGGGAGAAAGACGAATGGCTGTAGCAATATCAGGAATTAATCAATTAGAAAAATATGCAGATAAAGTTTTTACCATAGAAAACGAGAAACTTTTAGAAAATAAAAATACAGATATAAATACACCTTTGTCAAAAGCCTTTAATGAAATGAATCAAGAAATTAAAAATATTGTACTTAATATTTTTCAAGATTTTTCACAAAAGGAAAGTTAATTAAAATTTGAAAGGAGAAAATTATGGAATTTAAAAATGCTGAAGAAAAAATTAAAAAATTTATTGAACAAGCAGAAACAAAAATTGAAAAAAGGATTCTTGAAGTTCAAAACACAACTTTTGAATTTTCAGATGAATCTAATAGCATTTCAAAAAGCGAAATATATGAATATTTGAAAAATTTAGAAATATTATTAGAAAAAAGTTTTCCAATTCTATCTAATAATTTAGTCATAATAAAACCTAAAGAAGTTGAAACTATTATTGATGGTCTATATAGTGCAATACCTAAAGAAATTATGGAAGCAAGAAAATTAATAAGAAAAAAAGAAGAATTTCAAATAAAGGCTAAAGAAAAAGCTGAAAGAATTATTCTGGAAGCTCAAAATCAAGCTAATACTCTGTTAAATGAATTAAAAGTTATAAAAGAACAAATTATTGATGAATGTAAAAATACTTAGTATATTTGCTGATTCAACAGAAATTGAAAAGTTCTTACTATAATTTACTATAAAAAATATCGAGAATTTTTAAACATTATGTATATATTGGTTTTAAGCCTAAAAAGGGGTAAAATAAAAAAGTTATCAAATAAAAAATTGAAAAATATGAATAATGATGAAGATATAAAAACTATTTGTATATTATATATTCTTATATATCCTTTTTGCAATTTTTCAAAAATTTTATTATAATTTTACGAATTTTACCCCTTTTAAGATAAACTCCTCGTTATTATTGAGTTTTAATATCTTTTTGTTTTATTTTTTGAATTTGTTTTTTAGCTAGTTCTGCATTCTTAATTTGCTTTCTATTATTTTTATTAGTCATTTTAAATGCAAGTTCTCCAGAATTTTTATATATCTTTTCTTTTTCTTTGTTCGATAATAATAGTCTTCGTTGGTCTTTGTTTCCTTCAGTTATTATATAACCTTTATTTTTAAAATTATTTTTTAGTTCATTTAATTTTTCAAAAAGAGCATTTTTATAAATACTATTAACTTCTTCGATACTTAAAGCCTCTTTTCTTATAATTTTATTTTTATTTACAACTATGTTTATCTCAAATTTTGTTGTATCACTATCTTTAAAGGTAGATCCTATATCTTCTTTTTTTATATCTCCAAAAAAATATTCAGTTAATAAAGAGAAAAAACGTTCATCTAAACCACTATCAAAGATACAGTTAATTAAATCAAGATATATCTTTTGTTTATTTTCTGGGGTATTTATGTATATTAATCTATTGATAGATTTATCGGATAGACCTAAATCATCATATGACCTTAAGTTTTCATATTCAAGACTATCAGTTTCACCTAACAAAAATTCATAAGGAACATCGAAATATGTATGATACAACTTTAAATCAAGTATAGTGGGATCACTTTTATTATTTTCAATTCTTTCAATTCTTGAATGGCTATATTCTTTTCTTGTTTTAGGAAATTCTTTAAGATTACTAATTGCATTTGCCAATTCTCTTAAACTCATGCTTTTCCCATTTTTACCATCACCTTCTGTTAATTCCTGTCTTAAAAATTTAAATTTATCACCGATTGTTTTTAACCCATAACCATTAACATTTTTTATAATCTTTTTAGCTGTCATTTTTTATCTCCTTTGTTTTATTTATAAGACATTTAATAAAATTTTTAAAAATGGATTAATTTCGTATGTTTTTTATTTTTGCCCAAAAAATGCTGTATAATATATAATACAGTTTTAATTGTGTATCAATAATAAAACAAAGAATATTATTAATCAAGTCAAAAGGAGGCAATTATGAATGAAAATCTAAAAATTCCACTAATGAAAACGGTAGTTCAAGCTGCCGAAATGACAGGACTAGCAAAGTATCAGATAAGACAACTCGTTTTAAACAACAAAGTCAGATATATAAAGGCTGGTTCAAAGTATTTAATTAATATTGACAGCTTAATTCAATACTTAAACGAAGGTGATAATTACGCAAATGAAGGAGGAAAAGAAAATGGTACAATCAGAAAAATTATTTAACAACATAGAAAAATTAAATTCATATGCAAATCATGATGGAGAAACAATATATAAAACAGAATATGATACATTTCTCTACCAAGATTTTACTAAAAGTGGTATTAGCTATGATACAATCAATAAATACAAGAACGGGGGATATTTAATACATAATGATGAAAGTTGGACATTGTATTATCCTGAGTTGTTAAATAACAATTTAACAGATTATTATGAAACAAGGCTAAAAAACCCGCAAAACAAAGGAAAATATATAAAACCAAAAGGTCAAACATCAAGATTATTTCGACCAATAGACCTTGATAGCTCCAAAATTTTAGATAAAAGTACCTATGTAATAATAACAGAGGGGGCAAAAAAAGCAATTAAAGCTGTTCAAGAAGGTTTCCCATGTTTGTCAATAAGTGGAGTTTACAATTGGAAGCAGAATCCAAATAAAGATGACATTACGAATACTTCAGAAAGTGATTCTAAAAGTTGTAATGACAATAAAAGATAATTGACATTTGAAAACTTAGAATTATTTGCAGATATTATACCCGATCTTAAAAATTATAATTTTGAAAATAAAGAGATAATTCTTGGTTATGATGCAGATATGTGGCGTAATCCTAAAGTTTTTCAAGCTTTATATCAACTTGCAGCATATTTAATTAGTGAAAAACAAGCTATTGTCAAAATTTTAGAATTACCTGACGGCGAGGCTAAGGGTATCGATGATTTTTTAGTGAAATATGGTAGAGAAAATTTTCAAGAATTAGTCGATAACGCAAAGCAAATTAGCCTAAGTTATATTCAAGAAAAACTTGCAGATAAAAAAGACATTTTACCTTTTCCTATCGATATTTTTCCTAAAAAAATCTCTGATTTAATAAAAACACTAAGTAAAAATTATGATGCACCTATAGAGTATTTTGCTTGTGTCTTTTTAAGCGTTATTAGTATTATAATTTGCGGACATTATTCAATTAAAATAAAAAATAACAGTGATTGGATTGAATACCCAATTTTATGGATAATGCTTATAGGAAATCCATCTCAAAAGAAAACACCGTGTTTAAATGTTGGCAAACAAATTTTAGATGCATGTGACTACCTTTTAGAATTAAAATATCAAGATGAGTTTATAAAATATAAAAATGCTAAATATAGCTATAAGAAAGAAATGGAAAGAATAAAAAAAGAAAAGTCAGAAGTAAGGGAACTGCCACAAGAACCGGAACCTGCACGTAAAGCTCGCCTTACTACTCAAAATACTACGATAGAATCATTATACGATTTAATTAATGCCAATAAAAAGTATTTTTTAGGTGTCGCTTTATATATTGATGAAATTACATTTTTAATTAATAGTTTTAACCAATATAAGCATTTTGGTAACGATAAACAATACTTACTGCAATCATGGAACAAAATAAAACAAAATATTGTCAGAAAAAGTAGTAAAACCGATTATACATTTGATGTTGGACATAATATTATCGGCGGTATTCAACCAAAAGTTCTATACAAAACGCTGTTCAGTGGTGGAATTGAATCAGATGACGGAATGATTGAAAGATGGTTATACTGTTGCAGTAAATACACAGAAAAAGGCTATGATATTGATGAAACCGAAAATCTTTTAGAAATTGAAAGAGAAAATAATTGTTTTGAAGAATTTTGCACCAATCTATTTCATGATATTTTTGAAGATTTCAATAAAAAAGTAGAGTGTTCATTTTCTCCGGATGCACGAAAAATATTCCTTACCTATTGTAATAAAATTACGAAAATAAAAAGAGCAAATAATATAAATGATCTGGTAAAATCATATCTTCAAAAACAAACGAGTTATGTTGCAAGATTATCATTGATAATTCATATGTTTTATGATTATAAAAACCCAATTATAACCAAACAAACAGTTAATCGAGCAATTAAAGTTAGCAGGTATTTTATTAGTTGTTTTATGAATATTATAAATGAGAAAATAGATGCAAATCCTCTTGAAGACTTAACTATCAGTTATTTAAAAACTAAAAATATAAAAGATATTTCACCAACAAAATTATTTAAAGCAAATGAAAGTCGATATAGGACTCTTCAGAAAGCAAAACTTGTTCTTGAAAATCTTGCACAAAAAGGTTACGGACGAATAATAAAAGCTAAAAATGGTATAAAATTTGTATTTTACAGTTGATAAATACTTTTTATATTGCAACTAAGCACTGTCAATACAAGATTTTTAAGGAAAATAAGAGCGAAAAAAAAAAGATATAATGATAATTAATATGGAGGCTAATATGGCTTATTCAGAAAGAATTTCAGATACAAAATATAAATTAATAGTTTGCAACGGATATGATTGCAATGGTAAAAAACTAAGAATACGAAAAACAGTAACTTTTAGTGATAATTTAACTCCAAAACAGTTACAAAAGGAACTTAATACTCAATTAGTATTATTTGAGCAAGAAGTTAAAAATGGAATATACCTTGATGGAGAAAAAATAACGTTCGCAGAATTTACAAAAAAATGGTTTAGAGATTATGCAGAAATTAATCTTACTCCTACAACACTTGTTGCGTATAAACAGAAATTAAATGATAGAATTCTCCCTGCATTGGGACATATAAAAATCGGCAAACTACAACCTGCGCATTTATTACAATTTTATCGTAATCTGCATGAACCGGATTTAAGATTAGATAATAAATATATTCCAAATGATAATCTTTTGGAGAAATTAAAAGATTTAACTCCATTGCAGATTAGTAATGAAACTAAAATATCCGTTAAATCTTGCAGAAGATTAAAAAGGGGGCTATCAACCGATTATAGTATAGCAAAAGCTTTATGTAAAACTTACAATTTAAAATTAAAAAATATGTTTATATGTTCTAAACCTAAAACCTTATCTGAAAGAACAATTCGTAATCATATGGGAATAATATGCTCAATGTTATCAACAGCAGTCAAATGGAATATTATAAAAGAAAATCCTATGAGAAGAATTGATATGAAAAAATATCAAAAAACAAAAGCAAAATATTATGATGATAAACAAGTCGCGGAGATGTTAAACGCATTAAATAATGAACCTTTGATATTAATTGTAATGGTCTATCTTGCGATAGATATTGGTTTAAGGCGGAGTGAATTAACAGGTTTGACCTGGGACGATATAAACTTTGAAACTTCACAAATAAGCATAAACAAACAAAGGCACTATGTTGTTGGTTATGGTACAATTAAAGATAAAACAAAAACAGAAGCTGGAGTTAGAGTTGTAACTGTATCTAATAAAGTTCTAAAATTACTTAAACAATATAAAAATTACCAAATAAAACAGAGATTAAAACTTGGAAATGCCTGGCAAAATGATCCTTATGTTTTTCTTTTAGATGACGGCAAAGCCATAAGTACAAATTTGCCTTATAAATGGTTCGTTAATTTCTTAAAAAGACATAATTTGCCGAAAATATCATTTCATCAACTTCGTCATACAAACGCTAGTTTATTGATTTCTGAAGGTGAAGATATTGTAACGGTAAGCGGCAGATTGGGACACGCTGATAAGAATATAACTTTAAATACATATTCCAATTTAATTAAAAGTAAAGAAGCTTGTGTTGCGAAAAAGATGGATGAATTTTATGCAAAAATGAATGTAGGTTAGATTTTAATGTTTATAATCTTAGATGAATTGAGTTACTGCGTTTTGTGAGAATCCCATTTGAGAAAAATCAATATTACTATATTTTTTGAATAATTCATTAAGTTGTTGGTTAAAAGAATTGTATGGATGTTTTTCCAATAATAATGAAATTACAAAACATATTCCATAAACTTTGTCAATAGGGACATTGTTATTTTTCCAATCAGGTATTTTTTGAGGCTCTTCAAATTTTATTTTTAATTTTCTATTCCACAATCTTGAATGATGAGCACAAATATTTCTTACAGTAGCCAATACGTGAACCCAATTAGTTATAACAGGTGCAATATAATATCCGGGAGCAATAGTTCTTGAAATTGCTTTTGTATCTTTGAAATTTATACCATCCAAAATTTTTGATAAATCCCCCATAGATAATACTTCTGCAAGCATCCAAAATGGTGGTAATGGCGGTTCTGAATATTTTTTAGAATAATATTTTATAAAAGTATCTTTTTTTAGTCCTTTTTCATTCTCTAAAATTTTTAAAGTTTTTTCGTAATCATTTTCTGTTTTATAACAACCTATATCATAAAACCAATGTGGGCCGTAATTTGTACACATGTGTAAACATATTTTTGTTCGTAATGCTATTTCTATAATTCTTATATTTTCAAAAATTAAAGATTTTAAATCTTTATCAAAATCATATAAGTAAATAATATCTTCAAAAGTTGTATTATCTTTATATAAATCATCATTTTGATAAAATTTCATATATGCAGATAAACGATAATACGAAATATTGCTAAGAATATTTTTTGCAAAATCTTCGTTGTTAATAATCAACCCTCTTGATTTTAACAATTCTATTTGCTTGTTCACGCTTAATGCAGGTTTATTATATTTTATTCCTTCCAAAATTTATCCCCTTGCAATAATAAAAAAGACCTGCAGATTTGAGCATTGTTAAGAGGCTTAGCAGGTACCATTACACTTATTATAACATAAATAATAAATATATTCAATAGTTAAAATTTTTAGGGGACTATTTGGGGACTACAACTACAAATAGGCCCCAAAAATTACTGAAAGATACAAAAAGTTAAAATCGCTGAAGCTAAACAATAATATACATTACGGGATAGTATTAAAAGCTACAAAAATCAAAAATATTTATTCGAGCCTCGTCTCCCGCTCCATTATAAGAGGGTTTCAGATACCCTCTTTTTTAATGTAAATTTTCTGTGTCCATTGTGTGTCCATTTCAATTAGTTGAAACTTAAATCATTTGTATGAATCTAATACATTAATTGCTTCTAATTTTTGTCTAGGAACTACATGAGCATATCTCATTGTAGTAGAAATCTTAGCATGCCCCATTATCTCCTGAACTACTGGTAACGGTACACCTTTTTCAACCATCCTTGTAGCTACGGTATGTCTTAAATCATGAAACCTAAAGTTTTCTATATTTGCTTTTTCCATTAAAGTAGACCAGCTATTCTTTATATCAGTATATGGTTTCATTGTTTTTAAATTCACAAAAACATAATCAGTTATTCTCGGTATGTTATTTAAAACTTCTATTAAACTATCTGTTAGTGGAATCTTTCGACTTTGTCTGCTAAATTTATCCAATAATTTATCTCTGCAACCGGATTCTTGACACTTTGATTGTTCATTTGCTCTTATATATGTTTGTAAATGTAAAAAAGAACCACTGTCTAAATGTTAGATGTGGTTCATTGATATTCTTTTATTGTTTTATGTGATTGTTGTTGTTATTTACTTACAGCTGGATACGGTTGTGGAAAGTTGTTTGCCGTTTTTACATACACCACTATTACTATTTGATGTTGCTTTTACAGTATTTAGATAATCCATATTGCCATTTCTTATTACCCATTCTGCACATGCATAGCCATAATAAAAGCAATATGCTTTCAAATTATCATCTGACCAATAACTACCTCCTCCACCAGGATATATACCATTTGTTGTTACGTTAAACCTAAATATATCGATTCCATGTGTATTTTTTCCTTTGTTTGGACCGTCTATATCTACATATATTTGTCCTACACTACTGTTGTTAGTATTATAACCATTAAAACTACTACCAGTATTTTTGCTATATATAATATTTACATTAAATGACCAACCTCCTGCTAATAGCGCACTCGGACTACTCAAATTCCAACCGTACGAAGTATTATAATATAAATATTTAGCGCTCGTACGCATGCAACCATTTTCCGTTGTGCCGCAATTCTTTGTTATCTTCATAAATTCCGTTATTCTGTTAAAATAGCGTATTTTTGCGGCTGCACAATCTACATTTTTAGTACAATCATCATTAACAAACCATTTTTCAAAAGGACCATAGACAGCAGTTGCCCTACTATGCGCTTCATTGAGTTCAGCATGAATTTTTTTTAGTTTTGCAACAGATTCTGCTCTACCTGTGTTTTTGTTTACGTTTGGAATCGTGAGTGCTGCAACAACACCGATTATGCCCATTACAATTAATGTTTCG
>JAFRAO010000007.1 GCA_017405375.1 bacterium | reverse complement strand
CTTTATATTCAGCATTAGTTACAGGGTATTGCCCGATATAAAAGAATTTTATATTTACAAACCCAGCTAAATCATTTGCCGATACTTTTAAATTTATAAAACACAATAGACTAATTAAAACAAAACCCAATAAACATAATACTTTTTTCATAAACTGACAACCTTCACTACTTGACATTATTCCAAAAGTGGAATAAACTAATATTACAATATATGCCAATTATGGCATAACATAGAAATTAAGTCAATGAGGTAATAAATATGTTTCTTAAATTCGCTGATTGGTTTGTATATCAAATATTAGGTTTATCTGAAAGTACAAGTTTTGGTTCGGCTCTGCATTTCTTTATTTATGATGTTATCAAGATTTTATTCTTGTTGTTTACGATAATAACAGTAATTGCATTTTTAAGAAGTTATATTGATAATACAAAATTAAGAAACTATATTGAAAAACAACCGAAGTTTATTGCACATTTGCTTGCTTCAATATTCGGTGCAATAACTCCGTTTTGCTCTTGTTCTTCAATACCTGTTTTTATAGGTTTTATCGAAGCAGGTGTTCCTTTTGGAATTGCTATGAGTTTTATAATAACTTCTCCAATGATAAATGAAATTGCAATTTTAGTTTTAGCAGGTGTTATCGGTTGGAAGATAACAATTTTATATATTGTTACAGGAATCACAGTCGGAACTTTCGGCGGTATGATAATACAAAAATTCGGTTGGGGTAAATATTTGCAAGATTATCTCTTGAATAAAACTGAAACAAAACAAACTTCTTCTTGTTGTTGCTCTTGTAGGTGTAATAAAGAAAAACCGACATTTAAAAATAGAATTACAGATTCTATAATTTATGCAAAAGATTTAATGAAAAAGATATGGCTTTTTGTTCTTTTGGGTGTTGGTGTCGGCGCGTTTCTACACGGTTATGTTCCACAAGAATTTTTCATAAAATATATGGGAAACAACAACTTTTTTGCCGTACCTTTATCGGTTTTAGCAGGAATACCACTTTATGCGGATGCAACAACTATAATTCCTATTGCACAGGTCTTAATTAACAAAGGTGCTGCAATAGGTACCGTTTTAGTCTTTATGATGGCGATAGTTGCTCTGTCGCTGCCTGAAATGATAATTATTTCAAGAGTTATGAAAAAAGAACTGATAATCAGATTTGTAATATTTATGTTTATTGCATTTACTCTTGTTGGGTATTTTTACAACATTATTTTATAGAGAGGCAAACAAATGAAAGAAACATTAACAAGTAAATTAAGTTTTTTAGATAAATTTCTAACATTGTGGATATTTTTAGCAATGTTTTTAGGGGTTGGAATCGGGTTTTTCATTCCTCAAACAAAAGATTTTGTAAATCAGTTTTCAATCGGCACAACAAACATACCTATTGCTATCGGTTTAATTTTGATGATGTATCCGCCACTGGCAAGAGTTAAATACGAAAAATTGAAAGAGGTATTTTCTGATAAAAAAGTTCTTTCAATTTCACTTTTATTGAATTGGATTGTCGGGCCGATTTTAATGTTTCTTTTGGCAGTCATTTTTCTGCATAATTATCCGCATTATATGATTGGTTTAATAATGATAGGTTTGGCTCGTTGTATTGCAATGGTGCTTGTTTGGAATAAACTTGCAGGGGGAAGTTCAGAATATGGGGCAGGACTTGTTGCATTTAACAGTATTTTTCAAGTTTTGTTTTTCTCTGCTTATGCGTGGCTGTTTATAACAGTTTTACCGCCAATGTTAGGACTGCAAGGTGCTATTGTTGATGTAACAATAACTACTATTGCTGAAAGTGTTTTCATTTATCTTGGAATACCTTTTTTAGCAGGGTTTATTTCTCAAAAAATTTTAATAAAATTAAAAGGTTATGAGTGGTTTCATAATGTTTATGTTCCGAAAAGCAGTCCTATAACTCTTGTTGCACTATTATTTACAATACTTGTTATGTTCAGTTTGAAAGGGGATTTAATTGTTTCAATTCCTCTTGATGTTGTAAAAATAGCAATTCCGCTTGTTTGCTATTTTGGAATAATGTTTTTGCTCAGCTTTTTCTTATCTAAAAAGTTTGGTGCTGATTACGAAAAATCTGCAACATTATCTTTTACTGCGGCAGGAAATAATTTTGAATTAGCAATAGCCGTTGCAATAGCGGTGTTTGGTTTAAATTCGGGCGAAGCATTTGCCTGTGTAATTGGGCCGCTAATCGAAGTTCCTGCGTTGATAACATTAGTTAATCTTGCTTATTATTTTAAGAAAAAGTTTTATTCATAGAAATAACCCGATAAGATTTTTCATATCGGGTTTGTTTTATTATTTCATTTCAACTAATCTTTTACCCAAATCAAAGGCTTTTAGCAAACTTTTTAATATAATCCGCTATTTCTTTTGCGTGTGTTTCAAGTGCAAAGTGTCCGCTATTCAACTATATACGCATTAACTATTTCTCCGTAATAAACGGTATGTAAATCTTTGTTTGACATAGGGTTATCAGACGAAACATCTTGCGGATAATTTTTTTCAAATATATCTTTTGGAATATTGTTTGGCTCTTGCTCTTGTTGATAAATAACTTTGCACTCTAAAGTTATTGGAAATTCTTTAATTGCAGGAGATTTTACATTAATTCCTTCAACCAAAGTTAAATTCATATCGGCAAGTTTATTTATATCACGCCCTGTTCTTGAACCAATGTAGCCTATTGCTTTTGCAGTTTGTTTTCTATCAAGCGGTATATTTATTGTAAATTCTTTACTTTCTTCAATTTGTTTATGGGTAAACCTGCCATGACGAATATATATTGTGAAAAACATTTTTCCCCATTCAATACCAATCTGTCCCCAAGCGATAGTCATAGAATTAACCTTATCACCGTTTTTTGTAGTGACTAAAATACCCTTTTTTAATTCGGTCATTATTGTCGGTAAATACTCAATTACATCTATTTGTTTCATATTTAGTTCTCCATTTCTACTAATCTTTTACCCAAATCAAAGGCTTTTTCAAGGTCTTTTGGGAATTGTTCATCTCTTTGTTTTGCTTTTACACTTTCATCAATCATATCTGCCATATATTTTGAATAATCGTTGAATTGATATGTATTATAAGCGGTTAAGGTTTCACAATATCCAAAAAACCTCTTTGCCGTACTTATGTCAGGTGCAAAAATTGCAGGATAGTTAAACATCTCTGCCTGTTCAGGGTTGCAATTCATTGTGTAAACAAATCCGACATTTAATTTTTTATTAAGTAACATTTTAGGGAAAGTCGGATTATCACCTTTCGCATAGGTCATCATAGCAAAGAATAATCTTTCTAAAACATTTCGGAACATTCCTGTTTGATATGAATAATAAATCGGTGTTCCCATAATTAAAACATCAGCTTGCAATATTTTCTCTAAAACAGGTCTTAAATCATCTTTATATGCACATAATCCACCTGTTGTGTTTCCTATTCTTTTACAGGCAAAGCAGCTTATGCAGCCTTTGTAATTAAGATTTACAAGGTCGATATATTCAACCTCTGCTCCAACAGATTCAGCACCTTTTTGAGCTTCTTTCAACATCTTGGCAGTATTCCAATTTTTTCTCGGACTTGCATTTAAAATAATAACTTTTTTCATATTTGATATTTCCTTTATTTATAACAGTTTTACGGTTTTACGACCATTTTTAAAGCCGGATCATTTTCATCAATCAACCTTTCAAATGCCGTTTGAAGTTTATCAAGAGGAAGAATATCCGTTACATAGTTTTCAGGGCTAATTATTCCTTTTGAAATCAAATCTATTGTTTCTTCAAACTCTACTCTTGTGCAAGAAACAGAACCTATTAACTGTACTTCATTTAATACAAGTTTATTCATATTAAATTGAACAGTCGGTGTAATAGAATTTCCAATTACAATAACTTTCCCTCCGGGCTTAACAGAGTTTATTGCAAGGTCAAGAGTTGAACCAAGTCCTACTGCTTCAAACACAATATCAAACCCGCCATTGGTTTTGTTTCTTAATTGCTCTGCAATATCTTCTTTTCTTCCGTCAAAATATTCGTCAAAATCACCGATTTCTTTTGCTTTTTGTATTTTTAGGTCATTTACAAAAGTTGTGGCAGCATAAGTTGCACCTGCCTGTTTAACCAAATGTGCCATCATTTGACCGATAATTCCTGCTCCGATTATAAGAACTTTTTGATTTAATTTAATTTCTGATTTTCTTACTGCGTGATACGCTACCATTAAAGGGTCAATTAAAGCCGCTTGAATATCCGATACATTATCAGGCAATTTAAATGCTCTTTTTGCTTCACCTACAAAATATTCAGAATATGCACCGTTACAAACAAAGCCGATATAATTCGTTCCGTTTACTTCTCTGCATAAGTGTTCAAGCCCTTTTTTACACATATCGCATTCACCGCAATAAAGATTTGCCCAAAATGTAACTCTATCACCTACTTTGAATTTATCGGATCTCGTCTTGGTTACTGTTCCGCAAAACTCGTGTCCCATAATAAAATCATTTTGTTGGTTTGGATTCCACCCTTTACCCTGTTTCCATAAATGAACATCGCTGCCGCAAACCCCAACGACTAAAACTTTTATTTCAATTTGTCCGTCTTGAAGTTCGGGAACTTTTACATCTTTTATTGTGATTTTCTTAACACCTTCTAAAACTGCCGCTTTCATATTTTAATCTCCGAAACACCTAAAAAACTCATAGACTCATATTAGCATAAAAATCTCAAATCTGCCTGTTTGTGTTATTCTTAAAATATCAATGGGAGCAAAGAGGAAAGAAATAAGGAGAAAAAGATGATTAAAGTTATTCCATTAAAGTATTATGACGGCGGATTTATGACTCAAGGTTTTGCCTTTGGCGGTTCAAGAGACAAAGAAAAATGCGAAGATGTAAAATACGGTTCATCCCTGCAAAACTTCTTAATTGATGACGGAAACGAAGTTATTTTATCTGATACAGGAATGCCGAATGATTCACCTGATATGGGTAAAAATCCTAATATGCCTTTATCAATGGGCGAAAAAGTTGCAACCTTTGAAGAAGCATTTTTGAAAACAGGGTACAAAGTCGAAGATGTTACAAAAATCGTTGTAACACACAAACACCCTGACCACACAGGCGAATTAAGAATGTTTCCTAACGCTAAAATTTATATCTCTGAAAGAGAAGCAGACGATATGAAACTAACGGGGGATAATGTTGTAAGAGTGAAATTTACAGACGGAGCATATAAAAACTTCCCCGAATCACAAAGAATTACAGATTCGCTTGTTATGATAAAAGCAGAAGGACACACAAATGGAAACTCTATTTCAATATTAGAAGATAAAGAAAAGGACTGTTATTATATGTTTCATGGTGATGTAACATATTGTGATGCCGCACTTTTGGCAAACGAACTTTCTGTTGCAAATGAAGATATGGTAAAAGCAAGAGAAACATTAGATAGAGTTCGGGAATTTATCAAGAATAACAAAACAATATATTGTTCAACTCACTGCCCTGAAGGGTATTTGAATATTGAACAGCATAAAATTATGGAACTGTAAATATATTTTTAATTGCAAGATAAACCCGATATGGCTTTTCATATCGGGTTTTAAATTATTATACATTTTATTTGTGCTACTATAAACTTAAAGAGAGGTCTTTATGATTATTAAAAGAATTATAGCAGCATTATTTATAATATTTTTAAGTGTTAGTATTGCAAGTGCAGGGATAAATGATAAGGGGGTAAAAATGGATACGCAAAAAACAATCAGATTATTATACCCACAATGGCAAGGTGGCAATATCGGAAGTTTTGTACCTGAATTACAACCCGATGATGCTTCAACAGGCTATATTTTAGGTTCAGAATTATTAAACTTTTTAGCACCCGAAACTAAAAATAAAACGGTTAAAATTCCTGTAACTGATGATTTAAACAGGGTTGAAGAAAACGGGATTATGGGTTATAAGCCTATTTTAGAGCAGACAAAAAATGTGGTTAAAATCATAAATAAAGAAAATCCCGATAAAATTGTTGTTTTAGGCGGCGAATGTTCCGTTAGTGTTGTTCCTTTTACTTATTTAGCAAAAAAATATAATAATGATGTGGCGGTTATTTGGATAGATGCTCACCCTGATATAACTTTGCCTGATGATAAAACATATAACGGCTATCATGCTATGGCAGTAACCGCAATAATGGGAAAAGGTGATAAAGAAATTGTTTTAGCATTACCTGCAAACATTTCGCCTGATAAAATTTTATTTGTCGGTTTAAGAGATTGGGAAAGACAACAAATTAAAGACAGGCAAATTGAATATGGAATGAAACACTTAACATCTGAAGAAGTTTCGCAAAACAGCGATAAGATTATTGAATGGATTAAACAAACAGAAGCAAAACATATTTTAATTCATTTTGATATGGATGTTCTTGATCCTAATGAAATTATTGCGGCAGTCGGTGTTGTTCCAAACGGTATGAAAATAGCCGAAGTCGTAAGAGTAATAAATGACATTAACAACAATTTTGATGTTGTTGGTCTAACGGTAGCAGAACCAATGCCAAGAACTGCAATAAGATTAAAGAAAATGTTAAATCAATTACCGATGATGAAATAAGTTAATCACAACAACTTAAACCAATTTTTTTCACACTCAATAATTCCGTCTTTGCGGAGTTTGCTTAATTCTGCCGACATTGCACTTCTTTCAACTCCTAAATAATCGGCCAATGCTTGGCGGTCAAGTAAAATTGTAAATTCTTTTGAGTTATTTTTTATTGATTCCAAACTCAAAAATGTAAGCAATTTTTCTTTTGTTGTCCTTTTTGACATACATTCTATTTTTTGAGTAAGATTAACATTTTTGTTTGAAATAATAAATAAAAGATTTTTTACAAGCTGTTTATGAAAAGTACAGCAATGTTCACAAGGTGTAGATAATTTGTCTGAATCTAAAAATAAGACTTTGCTTTTTTCTATGGCTTCCACATCTAAAGAAGAATTTTTATTAACATAGGCAAAGGCTTCGCCGAATATTTGTTTTGGTTCAATTACCGATATAACAGATTTATTCCCTAAATAATCATATTGAACAACCTGCAATTTACCCTCAATTAAAAGACCAAATTTATTAAGTTTATCCCCTTCTGAAATAACGGTTTCACCCTTATCATACTTTTTAATTACACCTCTTAAACACCCAAGCATTGATGATAATTCTTGTGTTTTTATGCCTTTAATTAAAATACTGTCTTTTACTTTTTCAAGTTCTTTTAACATAAACTCCTCTTGTTGGATTTCCAACATACTTTTTAACAAATCTAATATAAACTGAAAATGTAATCAAGGGGGTAAATATATAAGTAAAAATAAAACCCCCTCAATAATAAAGGAGATATTAATTATGACATCAATGTTTTGTTTTCAATGTGAACAGAGGGGTAGGGGTAAATCAGGTGATAAAGTGGTAGATGGTTGCACGATATGTGGTGTATGTGGTAAAAAAGCCAATACTGCAAATTTACAGGATGAGGTTATTTCTTCATTAGTTGAGTTAGCAAGTACAACTACACCTAATGATAAAACTACAAAAACAATAATAGACGGACTTTTTACCACAATTACTAATGCTAACTTCGATAACGAAGAATTAAAGAAAATGATTAAAAACCCAAAATTGGACATGAACACAATTTGGAACGGCAACGAAGATGTCAGAAGTTTGAAATCTCTGCTTTTATTCGGACTTAAAGGTATGGCAGCTTATGCACATCACGCTTGGGCTTTAGGATATAAAGACAAAAGAGTAAATGATTTTTTCTATGAAGGACTTAAAGCACTGGCAAAGGATTTATCCATAGAAGAACTTATTGCAATTGTCCATAAATTAGGTGAAGTAAACTTAACCTGTATGGAAATGTTAGACAGAGCTAACACAGAAACATTCGGCAACCCTGAACCTACAACTGTTACAAAAAATATTGAAGCAAAACCGTTTATTGTGATTACAGGCCATGACCTTTTAGACCTTAAAATGTTACTTGAACAAACAAAAGACAAGGGGGTAAATGTATATACCCATGGTGAAATGTTACCTGCTCACGCATATCCTGAATTAAAGAAGTATAGCCATTTAAAAGGGAACTTCGGTACCGCTTGGCAAAATCAACAAAAAGAATTTGACAATATTCCGGGAGCTATTTTATTTACAACAAATTGCATTATGCCTGTAAAAGATTCATATAAGGATAGGGTATTTACAACTGCGGTTGTTCATTACCCTGAATGTACTTACATAGACGATAAAAAAGATTTCACACCTGTTATTGAAAAAGCACTTGAACTTGGTGGCTATAAAGAAGAACAAAAAATGCCGGGAATTAATGGCGGTGAAACGATAACTGTCGGTTTTGGACACCATACGATTTTATCCGTTGCTGATAAAGTTGTTGATGCCGTAAAATCAGGTGCATTAAAACATATATTTTTAGTCGGCGGATGTGACGGAGCAAAACCGGGAAGAAATTATTACACCGAATTTGTAAAACAAACACCGAAAGACACTATCGTTCTAACTTGCGCTTGCGGTAAGTACAGATTCAATGATTTAGAATTAGGTGATATTGGCGGTATCCCTCGCTTGTTGGATTTGGGACAATGCAACGATGCTTATTCAGGAATAAAAGTTGCTGTTGAACTTGCAAAAGTTTTCAACTGCGGTGTAAACGATTTACCTTTATCAATCGTATTATCTTGGTATGAGCAAAAAGCGGTTTGTATTCTTTTAACATTATTGTATTTAGGAATTACAAATATTAAACTCGGACCATCACTTCCTGCATTTGTATCGCCAACAGTATTAAATTATTTGGTTGAAAAATACAAAGTTGCACCGACCACAACACCTGAACAAGATTTAGCAGAAATCTTAAACAAATAAATTATTAAGGGAAGTTTAAAAGACTTCCCTTTAATTTTTAAATATAATTTCTCTTGGATTATTGGCAGTTCAAAACCTTTGCACTCCGCTTAGTTTTCTTTACGAAAACACCGCTCCGTCAGGTTTTTCACAAGGACGGCATTCCCTCGTTTCTCTCGGTCAGCCTTGCCAAAATCCGCTTGTTGGAAAAACAACAGAAAAAATTTAAAAGATAATTTAAAATAATCATGTAATCAGAAATAAAAGGCGATAGCGATATGGAAAAAAATTGTTTGAATTGCACAAATGTTAGAAAAGTAGTTATGATAGGCTGCGGATTTGTTGGAGCGGCTTGTTCATTTGCAATAATGCAGTCGGGGTTATTCTCTGAAATGGTACTCATTGATGCAGATAAAGCCAAAGCAGAGGGTGAGGCATTAGATATAAGCCATGGTGTTCCTTTTGCAAAACCTATGAAAATCTATGCAGGAAGTTATGACGATATAAAAGACGCAAGTTTAGTTATTATAACAGCAGGAGCAAATCAAAAGCCGGGTGAAACAAGACTTGACTTAGTTAAGAAAAATATATCTATTTTCAAATCAATAATCCCCGAAATTAAAAAAAGAGATTTTAACGGCATTCTTTTAATAGTTGCAAATCCTGTTGATATTTTAACAACAGTTGCTCTAAAACTTTCAGGACTACCTGAAAATAAGGTTATAGGTTCGGGAACAGTTTTAGATACTGCAAGATTAAAATATGAACTCGGAAACCACTTAAATGTAGATTCAAGAAGTGTTCATGCGTTTATTATAGGTGAACATGGCGATTCTGAAATTGCTGCTTGGTCATCTGCTAATGTTTCGGGTATTCCTTTACACAAATTCTGCGAAATGAGAGGACATTTCAACCACGAAGAAGCAACAAAAAGAATAGCAGAAAATGTCAAAAATAGTGCCTATGAAATTATAGAAAAGAAAAGGGCAACATACTATGGTGTCGCTATGGCTGTAAAAAGAATTTGTGAAGCAATAATCAGAGATGAAAAATCAATATTGCCGATTTCATCTAAAATGAACGGTGGTTTTGGAATAAAAGATATTTCATTAAGTATGCCTGCAATAGTAGGAAAAGACGGCGTTGAATGCCACGTTCCTATTCAATTAAATGAAGATGAAATATCAAAACTTCAAAAATCAGCAAAAACACTTCAAGATATATTAAATCAAAATGAGATATAGAGGAAATATATTATGAAAGAAAAAACAGGACAAATATTCTCAATTTCAAACGATAATCCCTCTGTCGCAGGGTGTACGGTTTCAAAAAATATCTACAATGAAAATGGCTATGATATAAACTATTTTTCGCTTGCCGAAGAAACGGATATTAGTGCTGAAACTTATGAATATCCTAAAATATGTCTTGTTAATTCAGGTTCAATGGAAGTTTATACAAGTGATAATGAAGTATGGAAATTGTCAAAAGATGAAAGCATAGTTCTTCCATTGGGCAAACCAGTCGGAATGAGAACTAAAGCAGGATGTATTTATGTAGAAATTGCAATAACAAAGGAGTCAAAAATGAACAAAGTATTAGAAGCAGGAAAAGTATTGAAGTTAGCAGATTTACTGCCATATCAAGAAGGCAGAATTGTTAATATGGATTTGATTAATGATGAGAAACTAAAATTTGTCATTATGAGTTTTGATGAAGGTACAGGATTATCTGAACACTCTGCACCAGGTGAAGCATTAATATTTGCTCTAGACGGAAATGGAATCATTGGTTATGAAGGTAAAGAACACCACATAAAAGCAGGTGAAAATTTTAAATTTGCAAAAAACGGTAAACACTATGTCAAAGCAGATGGTAAATTCAAAATGGCATTATTACTAACATTAGAATAAGTCTATTCATGTTCGAACTTTTATAATAAAGGCTACTGCGTATTTTAGACATAATAAGATGGTTTGAGGTATAACAATATCAATAAAGTAAAAAGAGTGGAAATTGGCTTCCACTCTTTATTTCAATGTGTTTTTATTTTTAAAAACTCCTCAAAAAGTGCCAGAATCGAACAATTTGCATAGACCTGTATTCCGCTATTATCAGTACTCCTATGGATTTCTTCTATAAATTGCAAGGATTTAAAGAATGTGCATGAAAAGTTATTTGTATCACTTGTAGATTCACTTAATTCAAACCTTTTTCTTCACTTTAATCATCAACAAAAGCGGTATTACAAAAAATGCCAAAATTCCAAATACTCTAAATGCATCAATGTAACCAAATAATGTTGATTGGTTTACAAGTTCCCTATACAATAAACCGTTTGCCATTTGTTCTGCCGCTTGTTGCGGTAAGTATGAAAACTTCGCAGTTAATTCCTGTATTCTTGCCGTATAATTCGGATTTAGGGGTGTCAAATTTCCGACAAGCATATATTGATGAACTTGTGAATATCTTGTAACAAGAGTAGAAACAAGAGAAGTGCCTATTGCACCTGCAACATTTTTAAGTAAATTCTGAATGGCACTTGCGTTTGTCATTTGCTCGTTATTAAGTGTCATAACAGTTAAACTCATAATCGGAACTAATGCCCAACCGACACCGATTCCAAGTAAAACATTCGGAATTAAAATACTATCCGGTGCGATTTGTTGATTTAAGTTCCCGAACATTACACCTGAAATCCCTATTAACAAAAGTCCTGCTCCTACAAAAAGTCTGTTATCTATTTTATTTGACAATTTTGCCGTAGTAATTAGAGCAACAACACTTCCCATTCCTCTTGTCATAATAGTTAAACCGCTTAAATATGCAGTATAACCGAGCATATTTTGTAAGAATTGAGGTAATATTGCAAGAGAAGAATATAAAATTGCCTGTGCAATAACTTGAACCGTAACCCCTGCCGTAAAGTTTCTGTCTTTAAATATTCTTAAATCAATTAACGAATCTTTATTCTTAAATTGAGAATAGAAAAATGCAATACAAGAAAGCATTGAAATACCAAAAGTCCAACAAACCCAAGCAGAATTAAACCAATCGGCATCATTTCCTTTATCTAAAACGATTTGAAAAGTTACAAGCCATAATGTAAGAAAAATAAAACCGACATAATCAATTTTTAAATTCTTTTCTCTTTTAATGTATGGCGGATCTTCAATAAGTTTGTGGGCTAAAAATGCAGCCAAACACCCAAGCGGAACATTTATAAAAAATATCCAAGGCCATGTCCAATTATCCGTAATCCAACCGCCCATAACAGGCCCGATAATTGGTGCAATTACAACCCCCATACCAAAAATTGAAAGTGCCGCACCTCTTTCTTCTTTAGAAAAACTTTCCCAAACAATAGCATTTGCAACAGGAACGAGTCCGCCACCGCCTAACCCTTGTAAAATTCTTGCAAATATCATAAATTCAATATTTTGTGACAAACCGCAGAGCATTGAAGATATTGTAAAAAGTAATATGCTTATTACAAAATAATTTTTTCTTCCGAATATTTTAGAAAGCCAATCAACCGCAGGCATAATAATTCCTGCCGCTACAAGATAACTTGTTAATATCCACATACTCTCATCACGACTTGCGGAAAATGCACCCGCCATGTGAGGAAGTGCCACATTACCTATTGTTGTATCTAAAATACAAATAAAAGCGGCTAATATAACAGGAATTATCATTATCCACGGATTTATTGACGGTTTCCATTCCTGTATATCAGACATTTTTATTCCTTATATAATTCCTGTTTATTGCCTGCTCTATTACCACCAACCAAACAAACTCTTACCTTTTTCAAGAGTTCTAATCTTTTCCATTTCAGAATTTGTCAGTTCAAGATCATCTATATTCTTGTTTTCTATCATTCTTTCTTTATGTGTACTTTTAGGAATAATGATAATATTTTGCTGATACAAAAATCTTAAACCTACTTGAGCAACGGTTTTATTGTGATTTTTAGCAATTTCTTTTAATGTTTCATTATTGAAAAAGTTGTTTTGACCGCAAGCCATAGGCGACCACGATTCTATTTGTGTACCGTATTCTTTCATCAAGTCTCTTAATTTTTCCTGTTGTCTGAAAACATGCGTTTCAACTTGGTTTATTTGCGGAACAACCTGACAATTATTAATGATTTTCAGATAGTTTTCTTCATAGAAATTTGCAAGTCCTATGGCTTTCAATTTACCCTCTGAATAAAAATCTTCCATAGCACGATAGATTTCTACAAAATTTCCTGTGGGTTCGTGAATCAGCATTAAGTCGATGTAATCTAAATCAAGCCTATCTAATGATGATTCTATTGACTTTAATGTATCAGAATATCCTCTGCAACCCCATAATTTTGTGGTTACAAAAAATTCTTTTCTATCTATTCCCGATTTTTTTACGGCTAACCCAACTTCTTGTTCATTTCCGTAACATTGAGCCGTATCAATGGAACGATAACCGACTTCTATTGCACTACTTACACATTTTTCAGTCATTGAACTTAGTATTTGATAAACACCGTACCCAATACGAGGCATTTTTATATCATTATTTAATTTAATAAAATCTTCTACCATTTTATTTACCCCTACCCTTAATCCTTATTTATCAATTTTTCCTGTGCTTCTGAATATCTGTTTCCGACAAGTTCTATTGAGTTTAAGTTTTCTCTGATTTCTTTCAGTTCTTCGTGGGTAAATACAATATTTTCCGCCCCGATATTTTCCTCTATTCTTGAAACTTTTTTAGTTCCGGGAATTGGTACAATGAAATCTTTTTGATGTAACAGCCAAGAAAGTGCAATTTGAGCAGGTGTTGCATTTTTCTTATTCGCAAGTTCGTTTACATATTCAACCAATTTGACGTTCTTCTCCCAATTTTCGCCCGAAAATCTCGGAATTGTGCTTCTTATATCAGCTTTATCAAATTTAGTATCTTTGTTAAATTTACCTGCAAGAGCGGCTTTTCCAAGCGGTGAAAAAGGAACAAAACCAATTCCTAATTCTTCCAAAATCGCAAGAACTCCGTTTGTTTCAACTTCTCTAAACCACATTGAATATTCGCTTTGAACGGCAGTTAAGGGGCAAACTGCATTTGCTTTTCTAATTGTATTTGCACTTGCTTCCGACAATCCCCAATTTAAAACTTTACCCTGTTTAATAAGTTCTGATACAGTTTCAGCCACAACTTCTATCGGAGTATCTGGATCAACTCTATGTTGATAATATAAATCTATGTGGTCTGTTTGAAGTCTTTTAAGTGAACCCTCAACCGCTTTAATTATATGTTCGGGTTTACTTGATAAACCGAACGGATTATTTCCGTCATAACTTTCATCAGCAGATTTTATGTTATATCCGAATTTTGTTGCAATAATTACTTTATCTCTTATAGGCTTTAATGCTTCCCCAACCAATTCTTCATTTTTGAATGGACCGTATGCTTCTGCCGTATCAAAGAATGTTACACCCAAGTCAAACGCACTTCTTATTACACTAATTCCTTCTTCTTCTGGAATAAACGGCGGATAACTTTGAGAAAATCCCATACACCCCAAACCTATTGACGATACTTCTAAATCTCTTAATTTTCTTGTTTTCATAAAAATTACCTTTCTTGAAATTGTTTTCGCTCGTTTTTGTCGTTGCTTTGCTATCGCAGCCGCAACTTCAAAACTCGCAAACCGGCTTTCAGCCGTACACAATTTCGCTCTTATTTTGTAACTCACATATTAATGATAACCGCATGCTACTTGACATTGAAGATACCAATTTGTTAATATGGTATTAACCAAAGGTTAATACAGAATGTATAATCAACAAATAAAAACATTTATAACCGTTGCTGACTGCGGCAGTTTTTCAAAAGCCGCAGAAAAACTTTTCATTACAACAGTTTCTGTTATGAAACAGGTTAATACTCTTGAAAATCATATCGGGGTTAAACTTTTGGTTAGAACAAACCATGGTGTTAAACTGACCAAAGAAGGGGAAACAGTTTATAAAACAGGAAAAGAAATTATTGAATTATCTGAAAAAACAATCAATAAACTTCAAGGGGGAAATAAAAATTTAACAATAAGAATAGGAACATCTTTATTATACCCTGCAAATCCGCTTGTTGATTTATGGAATAAAGTTCAAAATCCCGATATAAAAATAAATATTGTTCCTATGGGGGATAGTTATACAAATCTGCTTACACTTGCTGATGAATTAGGAAAAACAATAGATTGCTTTGCTTCGGGTTATGATTCAAACCATATTGATAAAAACCATAATATTTATCCGTTAGGCGAAAACTCCTGTCATATAAGTGTTCCTAAAAATCATAAATTAGCGAATAAAAAGAAATTAAAATTGTCCGATTTGTACGGCGAGAATTTAATGCTATTAAAAAAAGGAAATTCTCCTGTAATTGATAAAATCAGAAATACAATCGAAACAAAACACCCGAAAATTAATATTATTGATGTAGCGACTTTTTACAATGCACAAGTTTTTAATGAATGTGTAGAATATGGTTATTTAATGGAAACACCGAGTATATGGGCGAATATTCATCCCTCGCTTGTTTCAATTCCTGTTGAATGGGATTATAAATTAAAGTTCGGAATTATTTACCCCAAGAAACCGAATAAAGCAATTAAAACATTTTTAGAAAAAATCGAAAAAGTTATTAACGAAAAGGAATGACAATGGATATTATAAAAGCAAATCATTTAATGAAAAATAAAGAGGTAGCAAATGTTTAAAAAATTTTTATTAGGTTGTTTAACGATTTTACTTATTATTGGAGGTACTAATATGGCAAATGCAAAGACTTGGGATAAAACATTCCCTAAATCTGATAAAGTAACTGTTCAGAAAGTTGAATTTAAAAACAGGTTCGGAATTACACTTGTCGGTGATTTATACACCCCCAAAAGCATAAACAAAGGTGATAAACTTCCTGCAGTAGCAATTTCAGGCCCATTTGGTGCAGTAAAAGAACAGGCTTCAGGGTTATATGCTCAAAAATTAGCTGAACGTGGTTTTATTACTCTTGCGTTTGATCCGAGTTTTACAGGTAAAAGCAAAGGAACCCCAAGAAATGTTGCAAGTCCTGATATAAATACGGAAGATTTTTCTGCCGCAGTTGATTATCTTACAAATTTAGATATTGTAAACTCTGATAAAATCGGCATTTTAGGAATTTGCGGTTTTGGCGGTTTCGCTATAAATGCTGCTGCTATGGATACAAGAATTAAAGCAACGGTGGCAAGTACAATGTATGATATAACAAGAGTTTCTGCAAAAGGTTATAATGATTCCGTTGATGAACAACAAAGATATGAAAATAAAGTTGCACTAAATAAACAAAGAACAGAGGATTACAAAACCGGAAGTTTCAAAGGTGCTGACGGATTGCCCGATAAATTAACAGGTCAAGAACCTCAATTTGTTCAAGATTATTGGGGATATTATAAAACTAAAAGAGGATTTCATTCTCGTTCAATAAATTCAAACGGCAAATGGAATTTAACCTCTACTCTATCTTTAATCAATATGCCGATTTTACAAAAAGCGCACGAAATCAGAAGTGCGGTTTTGGTTATACATGGCGAAAAAGCACACAGCAGATATATGGGTGAAGATACCTTTAAAAAATTAAAAGGCGATAACAAAGAACTGTTTATTGTTAAAGGTGCAAACCACGTTGATTTATACGACAATTTAGAAAAAATCCCATTTGATAAAATCGAAAGTTTTTATAAGGAAAATTTGAAATAAAATATATTCTTAATTCCAAAATAAAAGCCGAAAGTCTGAACTTTCGGCTTTTAATATTTCTTCATAAACTTTTCCCCGATTTCCAAAATGGTTTGTATTGCTTATGTATCAACAATCACAAGTCATTTTTGCACTTTTTAAGATAACGTATTTAGTGCGTTTGCCGTGAGAAATTTCCCCGACCGTAAATTTTGATACCTTTTATCAAACCAATTTATAAATATAATAAAATTTATGGCGGGTTTGCTTTTAAATGTACCTATTATATACAAACACAAATCTCGTCAATACCGCTTAATATTTCTTAGTAATATTTATGACAATTTTTTAAATTGGCTTCAAAACAAGAAATAACAAGTATTACAATGGGATATTTTTTAATATTTCCGAAAATAACTTTCTTATTATTACAATATTTCATTTCAAAAAATTGGCAAGAAATTTATGTACGAATGTAAAGTGGGATTTAAATCTGAAGGCAGAAGAATTAAAATAGATATTTATGGAAAACGCTAAAGACAAAACAAATATATGGATAAATATACAAGAAGCTTCCGACGTATTGGGCTTAAGTGAACAAACACTCAAAAGACAATGTCGCAGAGGTGAATTTGTCTTTAAAATCGTTAAAAAAGGAAAACGTGCAAACTATTTTATTATGTTAAAATCAATGCCTGAATTTGCCCAAGATAAATATCTTGGAGAAACAGAAATTAAAGCAAAATATTCAGATGCTCCAAGTTGGGCAAAACAACAAGCTGAAAAATATGTGAGAATATTAGATGCTTCCGCAGGACTTAAAGGCAAAGAATTAGAAGAATTCGTTGAATATTGGAATAATAATGAAAATGAAGAATATACAACCTCTTACCCATCAATTATAAAAATGCGCAAAAGATATTTCAGATACGGTGTTGCAGGGTTATTATCAAAACACGGACAACATTTGACAGGTTCATCCGTTCCTGATGATTACTTTAATTATTTCAAAGATTTATACTTAATTGAAAGCGGTCCGTCTTTAAGAAGCTGCAGAGATTTAACTTTAGGTTATGCCGTAAGAGAACTTGGCGCAGACAGAAATAATTTTCCAAGTTTTATGGCATTTAAGCGCAGATTAGATAAAGAAATTCCTGAACAGAGTATTTATCTTGCAAGAAACGGGCAAGCCGCTTGGAATAGGAAATATAATAACTATATTGATAGAGATTATTCAACAATAACCTGTAATCAGGTTTGGGTATCAGATCACGCACAGATTGATGTTGCTTG
>JAFRAO010000006.1 GCA_017405375.1 bacterium | reverse complement strand
TAATAATTACCTACCAAATTCTTTCTGTTTCCAAAGTTTAAAGATTTACATTGAAAACTTATTAACCTTACCTACATATTAATAAAGTATTTTTGCAAAAATAAATTGCCTATTTGGTATGATATATTAAGTTATGTTAAGATAGAGTTAAATAAATGGCAGTAAAAATGCTATTCTTCTTCCTCGTAAGCGCCGAAATCAGTTTTATGATTTTTTAATAAAACACCGCGTTTTGAAGTATTGATGAATTCAATCATATCTTCTATATATTGATTCATAGGTATTTCAACTCTTATTTTTTCAATGGCTTGAGTTGTGTTAAATTCTTTAGAAACGAGCAATTTAAATGCTGCGTTTGTATTTGTTCTATCTTCTTTAGATACACCTCTTCTGCGCATTGCGACAACGTTTAATCCTCTTGGTACAGGTGGAATACCTTCGCCTTTAGAATAAGGTAAAATATCCATTCTTGAAGCTGAAAATCCGCTGATGATAGCCATTTTACCGATTCTTACATGTTGATGGAATACAGTCATACCGCCAAGCCAAGCACCATACCCGACATGGCAGTGTCCGCCTAATGTTGAAAGATTAGCCATAATAACTTGATCTTCAAGTACGCAGTTGTGAGCGACGTGAGTTCCGGCCATTAGCAGACATTTATCACCGATTCTGGTTGTAAAATCTCCGCAAGCTGCTCCTCTGTGAACAGTTACATTTTCTTTAATGATTACATCATTACCAATAACAACTTTTGTTTTTTCTCCTTTGTAACCAAGGTCTTGGGGCTCTGAACCTATTGTAGCGAACGGACTTATTGTACAGTTATTACCTATTTTTGCAAATTCTATAAATGCATTAGCTATAACTCTTGTCCCGCTGCCGATTTCAACATCTTCCCCGATTACGACATTTGGTCCGATGTATGCATCTTCTGCTATTTTTGCTGATTCGTGTATAATTGCTGATTGATGTATCATTAATTTCTCCTCTGTTTATTAACTATATTTACATAATACATTAAAAAGCAGGATTTATTAAAAATTTAATATAAATTTAATATGCAAAAGTATTTTATAGTTGATATTTATTTTTTTCAAAGCATAAAATATTAATTAGAGATAGAGCCATAACAATTATCAATAAAACAACTGAAAGTGCAGAAGCATATCCCAAATCCAAATTTTCAAAAGCGCGTTCATAGATATAATACACTATAGTTTTGCTTGAATTAAGCGGACCGCCTTTTGTCATAACGTATATTTCAACAAAAACTTTCATTGCAGAAATAGAGCTTATAGTTGTAACCAGTGCTATTGTGGGCATAATATGCGGAACAGTAACAGTCAAATGTTTTTTCAAAAAACCTGCGCCATCGATATCGCATGCCTCATATAGTTCTTTCGGAACGCTCATCAAAGCGGCAAGGTATATCATCATGTAATATCCTATACCTTTCCAAATTGTTACGATGGCAACGGATATTAATGCGTATTTTGTATCAGTGAGCCAGCCTATTGGTGAAAATCCTATGGATTCAATTATATAATTCAACACACCTGTTTGCGAATACAACCACCTGAAAGCTATTGCCGCAACAACTATTGATACAATAACAGGAAGATATATCAAAATTTTATACAAGGTTAGACATCTCAATTTTTGGTTAATTAATATTGCAACAAAAAGCGGAACTACAACCAGAACAGGAACAGCTAAAATTAAATATGCAATCGTGTTGAGCATAACCTTATAAAATAGCGGATTGCGGAGTAAATGGATGTAATTTTTAAATCCGACATATACAGGTTCATATATATTTGAATCGAAATTAAGAAAACTCAAATATATTGTTTGAAAAAACGGTATAAAAAAGAATACAATTAGTATAATTGCTGCAGGCAGCAAAAACAAAAATGGTGTATATTTTTTATAATAAGCAAGCATTATCTTTTGATTATACAGCTTATAATCAAATATTGCAATACATTATACTAATTAAAGTTTATGAGTTTGCATAAAACCTGATGCAAGTAAATCAAGTGCACGTTTTTGTTCAGGAGTTAATCCTATTTGTTCACTTTCGCCATTAACATCTGATGATGCCGGATTGCCTTTTATTGTATTGTGTGCTTGTTTAATTTTATCTACGGCATTACGACCAGGCATGTATATTTTCTCATAACCTTCTGCGAATACAGCAGCACTAGCTCCAATATAGCTTGGTCTATCACCTGCGTGCGGTTCACGTAATAATGAAGAAGTATGGGATACTGCATTTGCAATATTTATAAAGTAGCCATCTTTACTAGCATTACCATTTTCAAAATGTGCCTTTGCAATTTTTAGACCATCGTCTGCAAGATTTAACATTGTCACGCTGCGATCCCACCAAGTAATATTTCTGTTGGCATGTAATTGGGCATCATATTTTTTGTCGCCTTTACGGTGAATTGTTTCGCCTTTATACAATGTGTCACCTTTTTTAATCTTCTCACCTTTTTTGCGCCATATTTCACCTTTTTTATGAATTATTTTGCCGTCTTTATCTTTTACATCTTCAGTATATCGCATGTCTTTATCGGCTATCATATCATCATCAGCTACCATTTTTTTATCAGCTATTACATCTCCTGTATATTCTTCGCCTGTATCAACAACGTGATGCGTATCGTTATTTTGAGATTTAGCTGTTTCTAATTCTTTCTTTTGTTTTTCTAATTCTTTCTTTTTCTCAGGATCTGTTTCTTTTTTTATTTGTGCATCAATTTCTTTTAAACGACGAGCATTATCAGCTTCTTGAGAATGATTTTCTTGATATACTCCAATACCGCCTTTAGCTGCTTCTATCATATCTTTACCTGCATCAAATCCACCTTTTATATCTCCATCATAAATAGCCATTCCCAAATTTGTAGATGCTTTGGCAAAATTTATTCCTGAAGCTGTATATCCCCATGCTTCACGCCAGCCTGAGTTTTGATCAGTAAATTCTTTGCTTGTATTTGCAATAGAAGAACACAAGTTAAATGTAGTATTTGTAATATCTCTTGCATCACCATTTTCGATAGCAAATCCTAAATCTGTTGCTGCTCCAACACTACTAATAACGTTTGTAGCTTTTTCTAAACCTAAAAGATCTGTTGCGCTTGTTGCACAGCCAAAACCAGCTTTGAAAATACCTCGTGTTTCACCATTTTCTACTGCTTCATATGTTTGAAGTCCGGCTTTTGTAAGATCTATACCTTTTGAAATTTTATCATAGATATCACTGCCTTCTTTTGCAGCTTGGCCTGCGGCTACTGCAGCTTCACTCATACCTTGACTAAAATCGTTTATGTCTTTATAAACTGCCAAGCCTTTTTGTGCACCTTCAAGAGCAAGTTTCGTTGCTTCCAGCCATTCACCTTGATACATTTTAATTCCGGATTGACCTAAAAGCGATGCTGCAACAATGCCCTCTCCTGCTATTGATGTAAGATCTCCTACTTGTGAAGTTGTAACTCCCGCATTATATAATGACATACCTGCGCTACCCATTTCTAATCCGGCGATATTTGTACTCTTACCGCCCTCGGTAGCTGTGAATCCTGCAGAAGAAACAGGAGCTCCTATACCAAATACAGCTAAAGCACCACCAAGACCAAGTAAAGAAGAACCTGTTGCAATTAGTCCTCCTGATATACCTGTCATAACTCCTGATGTTGTCTGTATCCCTGCTGCTGCACCTTGTAACCCTACACCAATAGCTTTAACACTCTTTCCTGCAAGTGTTGTTATTTCTCCTACAGCTTTAGTTTCTTCTAAATTCTGGTATCCTTTTTCAGCTTTGGATAATTCTTGATTGCCTTCTGACTGTATATTTTCACTATCGCTGCTAACTTGTGATGCCAAAGAAAGACCATCTTTTAAACTGTTTGAATAATTAGATTGTAAATCAAAATTTAGTTCGCTAAGTAATTTTGATTTTGACGAATTTTCGTTAAGTCTTTTTAAGGCATCTAAAATACCGCTTTTATCTGAATTATTATTAGATGAAGTTGTACTTGGAGAAGATGTAGGTCGTTGTGCACTTGGTTGAGTCGCAGGTGTAGTTTGCTGTTGTGGTTGCACTTGTGGTTGCACTTGTGGTTGCACTTGCGATTGTGGTTGTTGTACATTTTTTCTTTGACCTGCTCTCTTTGGTTGTCTTTGTGATTCTTCCTGAATTTGTTGACCTGTTTGTAATGAATATGCTGCATATATTTCTGTATCAGAAAGTTCAATATCGTTTGCTTCTGATTCTTGATTTTGAGCTGCAGGCTTATTTGCAGGCTGGTTTGCAGGGTTTTTAACAGATTTTGCTGCAGTTCCTGATTGTGAATCAGCTTGTACTGCTTTTTGTGGTTTTGAATTGTTATCTGATTTTTCTGTTTCTTTTTCTATTAATTTTGAATCTTCTTCCATTGATTCAACTAATGCATTAATTTCTTCTGTATTACTTTCTATTTTTTCGCTTGTTTCTTTTGATTCCGCTTCAAATTTGCTTTTTTGTGCATCCATTTGATTTATATCAGCATCTAATACATTTTGAGACATTGCAGCAGCACTTTGGGTTTGTTGTTTTGCTTTGCTTTGTGCTGCATTACCTTTTTGCGTTGCATTATTTTGTTCATATTCTGCAGTATTTAGTTCAGCTTCACCATCTTCTATTTGATACGACATTTCTTTTGCATCATCTGATGCTTCTGATAATTTTACGTTAGCATTATCAATATCTTTTTCACCTTGTCTGATTTTATTTTTTTGAGAAGATGATAATACTCCGACACTAGCTGGACCAATTCCAACTTTAGCCTTCTTTATTAATTTATCAGCATTGTAACTCTTGATTTCTTTGAAGTCTGTTTGCATAAAATCTTTACTCTCCTGTTTCCGTCTTATTATATTACGGATTTATATTCTTAAATCTTTAGCGGGATAAGATGTTTTATTACATTTTATTTACAATTATTAAATGCTCAATGCAACAATATCTCTCTCTTATATTATATAACAATTTTTTAATAAAAAAATTGCTAATTTTATAAAATTTCGTAATATTATTTAATAATTACTTTATTTATGTTACAATTAACTAGAATTATAAGGAAATATTTATTATGTCTATTCTATTAGAACAAAAACAAGCTTTAATTGCAGGAGATGGAAGTTTGCCGGTTATTATGGCAAAAAATGCTACAAAAAACGGATTAGAAGTAGTTTGCATATCTCTTTCAAGTGATAATTATAAAGAGTTGAAAAAAGTATGTTCAAAAGTTTATTCTGTGGCTCCGGGACAAGTTTTAAAAATTCAGGAAATATTGAAAAATGAACAAATAAAACAACTTACTTTTTTAGGCAAAGTTAGTAAAAAATTAATTTTGAAAAGACCAAAATTCGATTCAAAAGCCCTTGAATTGCTAAAAAAAGTTAAAAGATTAAATGATGATCAAGTTATGCTGATTTTAATTGAAGAACTGGAAAAACTTGGTATAACTGCATTAGACCAAACTATATTTATAAAAAATCTAATGATTCCTGCCGGTATTTTAGGCAAAATAAAACCGAATGAAGAACAAATAAATGATGTTCAGTATGGTTATGCAACCGCAAAAGAAATGGGTAAATTAGATATTGGACAATCTGTTGTTATAAAAGATAGAATGGTTATGGCAGTTGAAGCTATCGAAGGTACGGATAAATGTATTGAAAGAGGCGGTAAAATTGCAAAAACTGATGCAGTCGTTGTTAAAGTCGCAAAACCTCATCAGGATAAAAGATTTGATATTCCTGCTGTGGGATTAAATACCATAAAAACAATGAAAAAATTTAAGTTAAAAGTTTTAGCAGTTGAAGCAAATGAAACAATTATTGTTGAACAAGAAAAAGTTGTTAATTTTGCGGATAAAAATAATATTATTATTATGGCAGTTTAATTATGAAAAAAATATTTATTATAACAGGTGAACACTCAGGTGATATGCATGCTTCAAATGTTGTTCGTCATCTTATGGAAATGAATTCGAATATTCAAGTAGAGGCAATTGGCGGTGAAAATTTACGCAATTTGGGTGTAAAATTGTTTTCTGACCATTCAAAAATGTCTGCCATGGGGTTGACACCTAAAATAGTCTGGAATCATTTAACACTCGGGGTTCGTTTGATTAATTATCTGACTAAAGAATATAAGCCTGATTTGGTTTTGTTGATTGATTACGGTGTATTTAATTTAAAAATGGCAAAACACCTGAAAAAAGCCGGTATTCGTACAAATTATTATATCCCGCCGCAAGTTTGGGCAAGCAGAAAATGGCGTATTAAAAAAATTAAAAAATATGTTGATGAAGTTTTTTGTATTTTCCCATTTGAAAAACAGATGTATGAATCTTACGGCATAAAAACAACTTATTGCGGGCACCCTTTGATTAGTCAATTACCGCAAAAAGCCAACAAATCCGAATTTTTTGCAAAATATAATTTGGATGAAAGTAAAAAACTTGTCGCAGTTTTTCCGGGTTCAAGAGTGTTTGAATTAAAAAATTTGATGAATATTTTTATTAAAACCGCAAATTTATTGAAAAAAATGCACCCTGATTTACAATTTGTATTCTCTCAGGCACCGAATTTATCTGATGATGTTTATAAAAAATATTTTAAAAATACGGATTTTAAAGTGATAAAAGGTCAAAATCAAGCCCTTTTAAGTGTGTCTGATGCGTTGATTTTGGCATCAGGAACAGTTGCTTTAGAAGCGGCACTTTATAATACTCCTATGATTATTGAATATAGAGGACCTTATTTGTTTTATTTGATATATCTTCTTGTAAGATGTATTAAAAGAGTTTCTTTACCAAATATTATTGCAGATAAGGATATTGTTCCTGAAATTATCGAAAAATCTGCAAATCCGGATTTTATTGCATACCACATTGAAAAGTTGCTCTATGATGCTGAATGCAGAAATTTTCAAATTAATTCTTTAAAAGAAGTCGGCTCATTGTTATCTGATAAAAATTCATCTTTGGAAGTAGCCAGAAGAATTAATGAAGAACTTTTAGAGGTTTAGTAAATTGGATTATCCAAAAAGTGCGTACATACATATTCCGTTTTGTCATTCCAGATGCAAATATTGCGGGTTTGCAACGACTGTTAATTTAAAAAAAGAACTTGGTTATGTTATTGCATTGTTAAAAGATATTGATGTTAATTATAAGAAAAATCCTCTGAATACAGTTTATTTTGGCGGTGGAACTCCGTCTGTTTTACCTGTTGAGCATGTTAAAAAAATTTTTAATAAATTTATTTTGAATGATAATGCTGAAATAACATTTGAATTGAATCCGGAAAATGCAACAAAAGAATATTTAGAAGGACTTTTTGATATAGGAATTAATCGCTTAAGCATCGGCTGTCAGACTTTTGATTCTCAAATATTAAGCAATATAGGCAGAATTCATAGTGTTGAAGATTCTATTAGTGCCGTAAAAATGGCTAAAAATGCCGGATTTAAAAATGTTTCTATAGATTTGATTTATGGGTTGCCTAATCAAACTTTAGAATTGTTTAAAAAAGATTTGGAACTTGTCAAAAATCTTGATATTCAGCATGTTTCTTTATATGGTTTAAAAATTGAAGATAACTCAATTTATGGTAAATGTATTCCTGAAAACTTACCTGATGACGATTCGCAAGCAGATATGTATTTGTTGGCAATTGATGAGTTGAATACTTTTAAACATTATGAGATAAGTAATTTTGCAATTAGTGAAGAATTTCAATCAAAGCATAATTTGACGTATTGGGCAAACAAAGAATATTATGGCTTTGGTAGTGCTGCTCACGGATATGAAAATAACATCAGATATGCTAATGCTTTTAATGTCAATAGTTATATCGAAAATCCGCTAATCAGAGATTATGGACATACCCTTACAGAAAAAGAGAAATTGGAAGAAGAAATTTTTTTGGGATTCAGGGTTGCTAAAGGTATTAATGTAGAAAATATTAACTCAAAATTTAATATTGACTTTGAAAGTAAATATGCAAATACTATTAAAAAATATTTAAATACACAACATATCCTCAAAACCAATACAGGCTATGCTTTATCAAACAATGGTTTTCTAATAAGTAATGTTATTTTATCAGAATTTATTTAAATGTCTATCTTAGAATTATTCCGTGTTCTTGGCAATAAGTTCTTAATTCATTAACTGATGTCATTACTGTTGTGGCTAAAACGTTATTTTTTAATTTTTGTGCAAGTAAAATTGCTTTATCAAACATTTTTAAAGCACTTGATGCGTAATTTTGTTGTGAATCAGATTTAATTGTAGCAATTTCTTGTAAATATTTTCCGTATAAATAATATAATTCGGAAAGTGCATCATATAAATCGAATTGTCTTGCTATGCCTATTGCGCTTTCAATATAAACTTTTGATGTATCATAGTCTTGCAACGCCAAATATGCTTCACCAATGATTTTATTTAATTGGACTATAAAGTAGTAATTCTTAATTTTTTGGCTTTGTGCTATGTCAAGGGCGATTAAAGAATATTCAAGTGATTTTTCAGGCCCCGCAGTCAATAGGATAACTTCTGAAATAAAGTACCATGATGCAAGTACCCCAAGAGCATTCTTTTCTTTGGCAAAGTATGCAAGTTCTTCAGAATATATTGTAAGAGCTTGTTTAAATTTACCTTTTTCTTTCAAAACCTTGCCAAGTAGTAATTTTAAAAGATTCTTGCTGTAAATATCGTTATTATTGTTTACAAAAGTAACTATTTGGAATAATTCGTCTTGCAAACCATCAAGTTTATTTCTGAATATACAATTTAAGACACTTATTATATTCCAAACTGTAATTGCTTGAACATCCATAATATCATTATTTTTGTATTGATGAAGTACATCATCCAATATTTTTTCAGATTCAGCTACGTATCCTTTCAATGTATTTGCAAGTGCTAAAGTTAATTTAGTTTTACATATGTATAAACTGTTATAAATTTTATTTTTTTCAAAAATTTCAAATATTGTACTTATGATACTTATTGAACGGTTATCGCCTTGTAGAACAAGAGCATTTGCCAATGCCAGATATGTTTGAATCCAAGATTCGAATAAATCTTCTATTTTTATATTTTTATGTACCTTCGTTGTATCAAGATTTTCTTCAAATATCGGTAATATTTCGTTTTCTATCAAATCAACTACTTCACCGAAATTACCTATCGTTAACAATGAATTAATTTTTCTTGATTTAACCATCGCGATTTCTAAATCGTATGAAGGGTCAATATTTGCAACTGCATTGTCGATGCATTCAATTACACCGAAATGATTTCTTATTTCATAGCAGCATTTAGCAAGGTATCCGACAAGCTCAAATTCCTTTAAATTGTCATCTAATCGTCTTGCGTTTTCGATAACTTTTGGTAAATATTCAACAGCAGCTTTCGGATTAGAAAATGACATGACTTTTCCTAATCTCTCATAAATATTATTCTTGATTAAGGACCTATTCATGCCTTGCAATTTTTCAACTATTAGCAGTGAATATTTTTGAGCCAGTATGTAAATATTTTCATCACCAATAGCCGAAGCCTGTTTAATTACATCCGTCCAAATGTTTAATGCACTTAAATTTTCTTTTAATGTTGTAGCAATAAGTGCTAATGACGAATGTGAGGATAATGTAAATTCAGATAATATGACAAATAATTTTTCATTTATTTTCATAAAGTTTCTGTCTTTACGTGCTATTTCTAAAATAGTTTTCCACAATTTAGTATTTTTAAATTCATAAGCAGATTCACTGATAGGAGTTATGTAATTTAAGTCTAACAAGCTTGAAAATAATGCAATAAATGATTTATTATCAATTTTGAATAATTGATTTAAAATTACAGGATAGAAATTCTGTCCTAAAATAGCTGAAGCGATTAATAATTCATATACATGACTATTTTCGTGTTTTAAAATTTCCAATCTGCGTTTTACAACTTGTTCAAATGAATCCGGCAAGCTAAATGAAATATAATTTCGACTGGAATCTGTTGCCAAATTTAAAATTTGTTCAATGTAGGCAGGATTTCCCTTTGTTTGATTATATACTGCATTTATTAAATCTCTTGATGCACCTATAAATAATGGGTTATATTGATTAATAAACGTTTCCGTTTGAACTTTGTTGAACGGAACTAAGGATACATCAACGTATGAGTCATTTGTTAATGTTTTATCATATAAATATGTTCTTGCTGATTTCGGTTCATTATATGTCAAAATGAATTTAGTATTCATTAAACCGGATTTTGCATTTATAAGTGTTTTTAAAAATTCATATGACATATTATCAATATGTTCAAAATTATCTAATACAAAAACTGTTTGTGTTCTTGATGTAATAACATCAAATACTTTTCTTAGTAAATTAAATGTTTTTGCTTTATTTTTAAATATATTTTCGTAATATGCAACTTTTTCAGGGTATAAGAAATTAATTAAATCATCAATTTCTTCATTTTTCAAACTTGAGAATTCAGTTTTGAAGAATTTAGAAGATTCGCTTCTTAATTTTTGAGTATTAATACAATAATTAGGAATATTAAAGAATGACAAAAGAATATCCTGGAATAAACCGCAAGGTGTAATTTGCGTTTGTGGTGTTGATTTGCCTATTAACCATACAAATTGATTATCTTTTAATTCCTCAATTATTGATTTTATAACAATATTTTTTCCAATACCGCTTTCACCACTCAATGAAATAATACTAACAGATGTATTTAATAATGTATTTACAAGCAAATCTTTAGCACTTTGTTGAGTAAAGAGATTAGGCGAATATACAAATTGAGTTTTAGCCTGAATATCATTTTGATTAATTATTTCTGCTTGGTCTTGATTATTATCTTTGGATAATTCACTAATTTTCTTTAAACTTGCTTCTGATAATGTATTTTTATCCGGCATTTGAAATTTTTGAATTTTGTCTGTCAGATTCCTATGATTTGGTAAATCGTTCTTTTTTAATGGCAAAATTCCTTTCAATGTTTGTCTGCTTGTTCTTGAATTATGATTATTTAGAATTTCTTTTGCCATAGCATCTTTTGATTTTGGCAATACACTCTTCTGATTAGTTTTTTCTTTTAAATTTTTGAAATTAACTTTTTTCTGAGCACTTTTGTTTTTAGTAAAATATTCCAAAAACGAATTTGAGTGTTTTTGTTTGTCTGCGGAATTTATTATTTTTAATTCAGGCTTATCGATGTATTCCAAATTCTGTGATGGCTTATTATCTTTTGTTGGATTTTGATATTTATCCTGTACGATAGCTGAACCCGGAAAATTATTATTGACATTTTGTTTAATTGTTTTTATTTCATTATCAATATCTAATGAATTATTTTGGGTATTTTGATTGTTATTTTTTAAAATATTCTCAGTAGCTAAAATCTCATTTTCTTTGACGATATTGTTAGCATTATTTTCCGTTACCGATTGATTATCAGTAATTTTATTTTCTAATTCATTTGATGTTGAATTTTCAACATTAGAGTGATTTATAGAAGTTAGTTGCTGCGGTAAAGTTGTTAGTTGTTGTTGTAAATTTATTAGTTGAGATTGTAATGCATTAAGCTGCTGCTGAAGTTTTAATGAATTTTCAGCAGACAAAG
>JAFRAO010000041.1 GCA_017405375.1 bacterium | reverse complement strand
TGATGATGAAATTGATGATACAGTAGAATCGAATAATAACTATTCATCATCTGCTCAAAATGCAACAAATCCATATGAGCAATTATCTGTTAAATCAAGATATGTAATAGATTCAACCCGAGGATTTGCTCAAGTTAGTGTTGATGGCATAAATGCCTTAATAGGTTATGTAGGTTCAAAAATTAGTGTTATAAGAAAATTTAATGAAGATATTAATGCAAAAATGCAAGTTCGTTTGAACGAACAACCTGATGCAGAAACTATGATTTATATAGTTAAAATAGGCAATTATAAAACCCTTATTGAAGTAAAACCAAATAGTATAAGACAATTATTAGATTTATAGAATTATGAAAAAACTGTTAATATTTTTTCTTTTACTATTGATAACTTGTACCGGCTGTGTAAAAAAAGAAACTTACACAAAAATTCAATTTGCAAGTTGGGGTTCAAAGTCGGAAATTGATATTTTAAAACCTATAATTAACGATTTTGAAAAGGAAAACCCCAATATAAAAATAGAATTTTTGCATATTCCGCAGAATTATTTTCAAAAAATTCATTTACTATTTGCTTCTAACATGGCACCTGATGTAATTTTTATAAACAACTTATATTTACCTGTGTATGCAGATTATTTGGAAGATTTATCTGATTATACTGATGAATCAACTTTTTTTGAACAAACGTTGCAATCATTAACTTACGATAAAAAACTTTTAGCAATTCCAAGAGATGCTTCAAATATGGTTATATATTACAATAAAGATTTGTTTGATGAATGTAAAATATCATATCCGAGTGAAAATTGGACTTTGCAAGATTTGTTGATAATTGGAAAACAATTTAAAAAACACAACATTTTTGGAATAAGTTTTGAAGAAAATCCCATTTTTTATTTACCATATTTGATGAGTAATGACGGCGGAATTTTATCGGATGATTTGAAAACAATTATTGTTAATGAAAAAAATTCTGCCGAAAGTTTGGCATTTTATTCTGATTTAAGGAATAAATATAATATTGCACCAAAAAAATCTCAAAGTTCAAGTTTAACTATGGCTCAAATGTTTTTGCAAGAAAAATTAGCGATGCATCTTTCAGGAAGATGGCTTGTACCAAAATATAGAGAGTCGGCTGATTTTGATTGGGATATAATCAATTTCCCAAACGGTTCAAAAGGGAGTATTGTACCTATGGATGCTTCCGGGTGGAGTGTTTATAAAAAATCAAAAAATAAAGCTATTGCGATAAAATTTGTAAAATTTTTATCCTCAAAAGAAAATATAGAAAGATTTACAAAAAGCGGATTAATAACTCCCGCAAGAATTGATGTAGCAACATCTAAAACCTTCCTGCAAGGAAAACCTGAATCTTCTTACATATTTATTAATGCTATAAAAACTTCAAAACCGACTGCGGTGTCTAAAAATTATAACGAAATTATTGATAAAGTTAATGAACAAACCGAAAAAATTTTTAATAAATAAGAATCAAAATAAAAAACGAGGGCGGAAATAACAACCGTCCTCGTTTTGTTCTATCAAAATATAATTATTTGATTTCAACAGTAGCGCCTGCTGCTTCAAGTTGTTTCTTGATAGCTTCAGCATCTTCTTTCTTAACGTTTTCTTTAACAGGTTTTGGAGCGCCATCAACTAAATCTTTAGCTTCTTTTAAGCCTAAACCTGTGATTGCACGAACTTCTTTTAATACAGCGATTTTGTTAGCACCGGCTGAAGCTAATACAACTGTAACTTCTGCATCTGCTGCATCACCACCGTCTGCTGCTGCACCTGCTGCAGGAGCTGCTGCAACTGCAACCGGAGCTGCTGCTGAAACGCCGAATTTTTCTTCCATAGCTTTTACTAATTCAGCTGCTTCTAATAAAGTTAATTTTTCGATTGATTCTAAAATAGTTTCTACGTTACTCATTTTAATTTCCTTTCAATATAATTTTTTGTTGTAATATCTGTTTTGGCGGAATAACCGCTTTTAATACACCGGTTTATGCTGCTTTTTTATCTCTAACAGCTGCCATAGCACGTGTAAGTTGAGCCATAACTGCGTTGATAGAGCCAACAATACCTGATGCAGGTGAATTGATAGAACCAAGCATTTTTGCGTAAATTTCTTCTTTTGAAGGAAGATTTGCCAATGCTTTTGCTTCAGCTGCAGGCAATAATTTACCATCTAACACAGCACATAATATTTCACCTTTTTTGGTGTCTTTAATGAATTTTGATAATGCTTTTGCAGGAGCTACAGGGTCTTCAAAACCAAAAGCTATTGCGATAGGTCCTTTTAATGAATCAGCTAAAACTTCATATGGAGTACCTTTCAAAGCAATTTTTGCTAATGTGTTTTTTGTTACCATATAATCGCCGCCTGTTTTTTGAAGTTCACGACGTAAATTTGTGATTTCTTCAACAGACATTCCGCGATATTCTGTAACAATGGCTACTTGAGCTTTATCAACATTTCCTTTAATTTTTTCAATTTTTTCATTTTTAAAAGCTTTTGTTGACATTTTTTCTCCTTTGTTATTTTTATCGACCTATTTTATACACAAAAAAATTGCGTATAATAACCCGCAATTCAATATCAAAAACTATTTAATTTAGTTCATGACCTCTGTTAGCACTTTTTAGAATTAAGTCTTTCGACACTAACTGTCTGCGGCTTGTACAGTTATTTTATAAAAAACATAATTTAAAAGCAAGTATTAATTTAAATAATTAATTTTTCTTTATAAAAGGGTATATTATATGAATAATTAACTATGACACAATGAATATAATGTGAAAGCAATCTGAAATCTTAACAGATTTTATTCAATATAATAACCCAAGGTAAATGTATATTGGAACAATATCATATAACAAACAAAAAAAATATGCAAAGAAATTTTTAAAATTAATTTATTATTTTTTGTAAACACGAATTTTATTCCTAAAATTGTTTACCGTAACAAATAATTTATATTTTTCGCAAAAACGGTACTAATAAAAAATAAATACTTGAAAATTTTTTTAAATTAGTTTACAATCGAATTGTTATAGTACTGTATAAAGTGGAGTAAAAAAATGAAGAAGATTATTGCCGGTGTTTTAACATTTTTCTTATGTTTAGTAAACTTTTTACCGGCGTTTGCAGATGTGATTACAATAGCAGATGTTACTGAAGATTATTGGGCAGCAACAGAAGTTGCCTTTGTATTGGATAAATCACTTATGTTTGTTGATTCAAACGGCTATTTCAGACCGGAATCTCCAATAACACGTATCGATTTTGTTCATGCATTATTAAAAGTATTATCAAATGATAATTTGGATGTAACTATTGAAAATATTTTTTCAGATGTGAAAGAAACAGATTATTATTATGCAGATGTTTTGCGTTCAGAGCAGTTAGGTATAGTATATGGTTATCCTGACGGTACATTCAAACCACACCGTATGATGTTACGTTCAGAAGTAACTTCCGTAATGAGCCATATTACTAAAGATATGGATGCAGATGGTACTATATTAAGATATTTTAAAGATTATAAAACTATTCCTGATTGGGCATTAAGATCTTATGCAAAGGCAATTAACTATGATTTATATGTAAATCACCCTGATGAAAGAATGTTAGAACCAAACAGAAATATTACAAGAGCAGAAGTTGCAGTTTTATTGTATAAATTATATCAAAAGTTGAATTTAGTTAAACCTGAATATAAAAATGTACCGGACGAACCTGATCCGGAAAGAATTTTGAGAGTAGAACATTTAGACGTTCTTAAAGATGCTCCAAATAATGAAGTTACAATAACAAATTTAAGAAAAATTATTTTAAGAGGCAACGTTCTAAAGATTTACTACGACCAAGATTATGCATCAAGCAAATCAACTCCTGGTGAAATTGTTAATTTCATATTTAAAGATGACGTATATACAAAAGAAGGCACATTGGTAATCCCAAAGGGTTCAAGAACATACGGTGAAGTAATAAAAGTGTTGGATCCTGAGAAATTAAATACAAATGCTGCAGTTTATATGATATTTAAAAAGATAGATTTCCCTGACGGAAGATCAGTAGAAATAAAAGCTATTCCATTTACAGAACACAATGTATTGGAAGAAGGTCCGCTTAAATCATTTGCCAAAGTTGCAGGTTGGACAGTTGCAGGCGCAGGTGCGGGTGCAGGTGCAGGTATCGGACTTGGTGCAACGGCAAATGCCATCGGCAGAGGACTTGCTATTGGGCTTCCTATAGGAAGTTGCGTAGGATTACTTACAGGTATGGTTACTCCTGGATTGAATTATAGAGCTTCTAAAGGTGAGGCTATATACATTATATTAACCGAAGATGTAAGTATTGAAATCGTAGAATAATGCGTTTTAATTAAACTAAAACTCCAAAACTGTATGAAAATCGGTTTTGGAGTTTTTATATTAGTTGTTCTTTTTTAGTTAAAAAAATGATTATCCGTATAAATAATCATTTAGTGATAGTAAATAATCAGAAAATATAAAAAAATAAAAGTGTAATAAAGTTATATATTGTTTAAGGAGAGGACTTTTTATGAAAAATTTATTTACTATATTAGCATTAACAGCTGCATTAGCTTTAGGAAATCAAGCTTTTGCTGATTGTGGTTGTAATTTACCAAAAGATGATTGCTTAAAACCAAAATGCGAACAATGTTCAAATGATTTCTCGCAAATATGCCAAAATTGCAAAGAAAGATATAAAAATGAATTATACTGTCGCTTAAATTTAGATGATTGCCAAAAGAATCAGGCTGAAGAAATACATAGCAGATATAAAGGAGATTTGGATTATCTTAGAGATAAAATAAAAGAAGACCACAAATGTTTGTGCGATAAACTTCATGCTTCTTGTTTGGACAAATCTGCGGTAAAATTTCAAGAGCGTATTTTAAAAGATGATTTTAAAGATTTAAAATCGAAAATGAAAGAAATGGATAAAGATTTCAAAAGTATACTACGTTGTGAACAGAAGAAAGAATATAGAGTAATTAAACGAGAAATGAAGTTTAGAGCAAAGCATGCTATGAAATTCTGTTGCAAACCAAAATGTAATAAATAGTATAAATTTTTAAATAGTATCAAATCTCCGAAATAAAGCTGCAATAGCTTGTTTCGGGGATTTGTCATTGTAAATACGAATTGAATTACTTAACAAAAATTAACAAAAATAGAGATAAAAAGCAATTTTTTTGATTTAAAATACTTTAATAGAGTATAAAGGATATCTGGAAAGAAAGCATGAGAACAGGATTAAGTACATCAAATTTTACAAATAAAAAAATTGATAATACATCAGTTGATTCTGTGAAAAATGTAATCTTTCAGCGGGCGATGACGAAGGCATCAGGGACGGCAGAGGCTATCTCAAAAAGTGAAAATGTATATGATACGGTTTCAATACGTTCGGATTTTCAAGATGATGTAATGAAAGAAGCTCGCGATACAGTCGGAAAAGGAGTAAATCCCTTTTCTGGCGGGGTATTCAAACCACAAGATAATAAAACATCGGTATTAAATAATGTAAATAAAGCTCAATCAAACAAAAATAATGATAAAACAAATAGTCCGAAGATAGTTGGTAAATCAGGCGTATCAGACATTGAGATGTTTTCAACAGCCATGAAAGAAAATGTTATGGACGAAGCCAGAGAACAAGTTACGTCAAAAGATACGTTAATGTCCAGATTGCAATTTTTGAACACGCAAAATGCAATCAAGAACTATCCACAAAGCAGATTTTTATAAATTTTATACTCTCTCTCTTAATATCCTCGTGTTTATTTAATGCTTGTCAGATTTGACAAGCTTTTTTTTATTTTAGATGCTGCGAAAAAATAAATGTTACAGATTTTGAACAGCAAGAAAACTACGCACAGATGTGCTTGTTTTCTACGTTTCCGGAATGACACAATTTAAGATATGTAGCCATGAAATAGAATGTAAAGCAGTAGTTCAAAGCTGTAAGTAGCAATTTTTAATCTTGTTTCTTTATTATTTTGATTGCAAGTTTAAAATACAATATGCACAAGAACAGCAACCATATAAAATCGTATCTGATATTCCAAAATGTTGCATTCATTTGATTTAGTTTAACTATTCCGTCAACACTACACGTTGCAGGAATAAATAATGCAACCAAATTTACAATATTAGGTATTGATTCTTTCGGCCATATTAATCCCGGTAAAAATATAAAAATTAAAGAGGTCACAACCAACAACAACAATGATGTTTCTCTGTGTTTATAAAAATATGAAATAACTTGCGAGAAAAATATTGTACAATAAAACATAACCGTTAACATAATAAATAATGGTAAAACGTTATACGCCATCGGATAATTTACAATCGCAGGATAAATTAAAAAGTAAAATATTGAGTAGAACAAATACAAAGCTACATAAAACGTCGCTTTACAAAATAAATTCAATTCCAAAGAACAATTATTATCAAAACTTTTTTCTTTCAACTCTTTTGTTGTACCTTGCATTAAACCTGTTCCGACAAGTAGTGTTTGATGAAGAATTAATATTAATATTACAGGATAAATATATGTAGCATATCCGCCTGCTGGGTTATACAAAGGTGTTTGCACAAATTCAAACGGCTGTTTTAACGTTTTTGCCATTTTTATCGGAATACCTTTTTTTAAAAGTTTTACAACTTCAATTTTTGCACCTAAACTGATTGATGTTTGAACAACCGCAGAATATACTGTTTTGTATATAATCAAATATCCTGAATCACCGTAAAATGCAACATCAACAGGACGACCACGCAAAATATCTTGTTCAAAATTTTTCGGAATCAAAATGAACGCTCTAATTTTATTTTGATATAAATCATTTTGTGCCTGAACAATTCCGCTGTATCTGTTGGTTATATCTATTGAATCAGTTGCGTTAAGATTTCTGATATAATCTTGCGAAATTAGCGAATTATCCATATCAATTACACCGACAGGAACTTCTCTGACTATCTCCGTTGAATAAGGAAACATATAAAAAATAGAATAAGCGATTACACCAATAATCATTATCAGCATTGCGCCTGAATCGTTAAAAAATCTTTTTCCTTCTCCTTTTATCAGTGCAAATATTTTCTTCATCATAATTGGAACCACCTTCTTTCATCTAAAGCTAATTTTTTAACCCTAGGTAAAAAGGTCAAACTAATTCCGCATAATATGCACATCGCAAATATGTTCTTTATATCATAAACAAAAGGAACACCCCTTAACGATTGATTTATCATTACTGTTACCCAATAAGTTATCGGAATACTATAACTGTATATTTTTGCAATTAACGGCATCGCCATAACAGGATAAGTTACACCCGCAAATGCAAAACCCATCGCAACATAAAACGCCGCATTACTCAATCCATACCTGAAATTTCCGTTTATGGAAATGAATATAATCGCTATACAACAACAGGTAAATGCAAAAACTACCGTTGAAATAATCCCCATTAGCAAATTCCCTACATAAGGCACACCCAAAATTATAAAATATATAAAATATAAAACCGCAAATAAAAATACGTAAACAGTAAAATATGGAATCATTTTACCTAAAAATGCAATAAATATGGAATTATTCGCTGCTGCTAACCATCCTTTTGTTCTTCCGTATTTGAATTCTGAGCCTAAACCCCAAAGCATCGTTAATATAAAATTTATTTGTAATATATGCCCAAATGCAACCAATGATAAAAAATATTGATAGTTAAAATATGGGTTTGAAAGTATATGCTCTTTTACATTTATTATATTCGATTGTTTTATCGCTTCTTCTATCGGCATTCCGTATTTAGTTCTTATTTTTACATCAATCCCGACCATCATAGTTTGTACTAATGTATTTATATCTTTGCTTATTATTCCGCCGATTAATATACGCTGGTTATTGTAATAAAAAAGTAACTTAGGCTGTTTTAACCTGAATAAATCATGTTCAAAATTACGCGGAATAGCTATAAAACCATAGACTTTTCCCTCAGTTAATAATTGATGCCCTTCTTGAAAATTTAATACGTTATATTTCACCGAGCAAGAAGGCAACGTATTTATATTTCGCACAAATAATCTCGAAATTTCCGAATTATCTTCGTTTAAAACCGCTATCGGCAAATTTGTCGGCGAACCTTTTGAAAAAATTAAGCACATTAACAAGCATAAAGATAACGGAATTACAAACGCAAGCATCCAAAATAATTTTTTGTTATATACAAGTCCTATTTCACGTTTTAATACTTTTATTAATGCTGACATTATTTAACTTTATTCCAATCAAAAACTACGCTCATGCCTGCACGTAAATCACTTATCGGCTCTATCGGAACTGCATGGACTTCAAATGTTTTCATGTCGAAATCACCTTTTGCTTTTGTCGCTCTATAATTTGCAAAATTTCCCATAACCGAAATATAATTTACCTTTACTCTCACAGTTTTTTTACCTAATGCAGGTATTTTTACATTAAATTCCGTTCCGTTTTTAATTTTTGATAACAAATCCTCTCTCAAATTAAAAACAACCCAGCAATCAGAATCATCAACAATACTTACAATCGGATACCCCGGACCAACTAACTCACCTTCTTCAATATTTATCTCAGTTATGACACCGTCTATCGGAGATATTATTTTATTTTCTCTAACATAAGATTGAACCTCATTTGTCGCACCAATCGCTTTTTTAACATTTGCCGAAGCAAGTTTTTTATCTTCTAATCGGCTTCCTGCAACAAGCATATTATAATTGTCTTTTGCTACAACATATTTTGCTCTTGCTTCATCAAGTTTTTGTGTCGGAATTACACCTTCATCATGGAGTCTGTACATACGGTGATAAGTTTTTTCCGCGACATCTTTTTGAGCCTTTGCCATATTGATTTGTTCATCTCTTGCTCCGTTATTAACTTTTTCTTGCTGTGCAAGAGCAAGCTCTAAACTTGCATTTGCCTGAGAAGCCTTTGCGTTTATTTCAGGAATATCCAATAAAATTATCTCATCACCTTTTTTTACCCTATCACCCTTTTGATAATTTATTCGTTTTACCCTACCTGCAATTTTTGACGATAAATCCACTGTCTTAACATCAACTTCACCTTGCAAAATTAATGAATTCGTTTTTATAAACGAATATATACAGCCAAAAACTGCTAGAATTAATGCTAAAAAAAATATAAAAATACCAATTCGTTTATTCATAAAAACCTCACTTATATTCTTCTGTTTCAGAAGTAATTATATAATTTAATATTGCATTTGTATTACCATTTGTTTTTAATAAATCTGCCAATGTAACATCATAATCATACAACGCTTTTAATCTCTCTATTTTAACTTTTGAAAGCATCATATGAGCATCAGTAGCTTGAAGAGATGTTCCAATGCCTTCTTTAAAAGCCAAAGAAGCTGTTCGTAAGGCTTCTTGAGCATTATCAACAGATGCATTTGAACTTTCGTATGTTTCTTTATGTTTCATCAATTCCTGATATTGTTTCATAACTAAACATTCTATATTGTATTGGGCATCAATAATTTCGTAATTAACCATTTTTTTCTCTGATTTTGCCGCTTTAACATCATTAAAACGTGACAATCCGTCAAAAAGTAACCAATTTACACTTGCACCAACTGCAAATCGGGGTAGTGCTTCCGATAAATGACCTGCTGCAGCTATATCATATGCACCAATACTAAATGTCGGAGAATATTCAGCTAATTTTGCATGGTATTTTGCAGTCATAATTTTTTGTTTCGATTTTAATTGCTTTAATTGAGGATTATTATTTAAAGCATTCTCTTTCATTAAATCAACATCAATATCACTTTTATTATATATAAATAATAGCGATTTTGGTTCGATATTAACATTTTTCAAATCAACATCAGGACATTTTATTAGAGTTTTTAGACCTTCTTCTGCAATATTTACATCTCTGATTGCAGATTTATAATCACGTAATGCATTTGAATAGGCAACATCAGCGTGTAATCTTTCTGATTTTGAGATAATGCCTTCTTTTTCTAATTTCTTAGCATCAGTTAAATGTTGCTGCATTCCGTCTAAAACTTGTTTCTTTACACTAACAACATCTCTTAAAAATCTTAAACCATAGTATCTTTTTACAAGTTCTACTGTCAAGTTATCCTTAATTTCCCTATATTTCTCATTTGATGCTTCAAGTTTTGCTCTTGCTGCTGCATGATTTGATAATAATTTTCCGCCTGTAAAAATATTCCAAATTGCTACCCCGCCCATCGCAAAAACATCTCTGTCCTGTATCAAAGTGTTTGCATTAAATGATATAGGAAGTGAACCCAAACGCATTGAACCGGAAGAAGTTAAAGTCATATCCTCTGAAAAATGCAAATAAGTCGCATTTAAACCTATCTTAGGGAAAAATTGACCAATCGCAGAACGTTTTTCATATTTCATTTTATTTATCAATTCATTGTATGCTTTTAAAGAATTATTATTTTCCAACATCAGTTCGTAGGCTTGTTCAAAAGTTAAATAAACTTTTTCAATACTACCCTTTTGAACTTCCGCACAATTTGCATGATTCAAACATAAAAACAATAATATAAAAAATATCATCGAAATATTTTTTAAAATGTACATAAGACACATTATCCTTACTTTAAAACCGTTGTGTTAATTAAATATTTTTAATTATTTCAAACAACAAATTTTTAAATTTACCTTTTACTGCGTTTGCAGCTTCGATAACTTCTTGATGCGAAAGAACCTCACCAGTAATTCCTGCAGCAGAATTTGAAATACAGCTTATACCCAAAACCTTAATTCCGCAATAATTTGCAACCATTGCTTCAGGAACAGTTGACATACCAACGGCATCAGCACCTAAAATTTTTAACATTTTAGTTTCGGAAGGAGTTTCGTAGTTTGGGCCTGAAAGAGCCATATATACGCCTTTTTTCAAATCTATATCCAGCTTTTTAGCAACTGATAACGCCAATTCTTGCAAATCTTTTTTATAAACTTCTGTCATATCCGGAAATCTTGGACCCAAATCATCATCATTAGGACCAATTAAAGGATTTACGTGCATGAAATTTATATGATCCGTAATCAACATTAAATCAGAGGCTTTAAATTTTTCATTTATTCCGCCGGCTGCATTTGTTACGATTAAATTCTTTACGCCTAACTTTTTGAAAACTTTTACCGGATAAACTACACGCTGAATTGAATGCCCTTCATAATAATGAAATCTGCCTTGCATCATTACGACACGTTTGCCGGCAATTTTTGCAAATACTAATTGACCTTTATGACCCTTTACCGTTGATGCTTCAAATCCGGGAATATCTGCATATTTTAAAACAATATCACAATATTCATCTGCGAATTCTCCTAATCCTGAGCCTAATATCAAAGCTACTTCAGGGTTAAAGTTATTGGTTTTTCCCTTAATATAATTAACTGTATCTTCAATCAGCATTTAACATACCCCATAAAATAAGCTGTAAATTAACCTACTAAACCGTTATCATCAGATTCGGATGCTTTTACCATAATAGCGTGTTCAACAGGATTTTCTTTCTTATATGTTGGATTTTCAATATTATAATCTTCATAATCCAAGTCTTCCTTAGCTTTTCTTGCTTGAGTTTCATCAACTAATTTTTTTGCTAATTCAGATATTTCATATACAAGTTGATACCTGTTTTCTGTATTTTCATTCAAATCCCATGCAATTTTAATCATTTGATCCATATTATAAACCTCATTTCTATCTATATAAATATTATAATAGAAAAAAATTTTTATCAAGAAAATATTTATATAAAAAAACAATTTTTAAAATTCGCAAGATAATTTATGAAAATATTTTAATATATCAATAATAGCAAACTTATCTCCGATATGTCCTGATTTTGAAACAATCCATTGTGATTTATGGTCAAGTGTTAATGCGACTGAATTTTCAACTTCATCAATTATTTGCAGTTGCATTGAATTAATTGCGCAGCAGCATTTATACGAAGTATCGCCGCCAAGAGTTATTAATATGACTTCTTTTTTATCAACAACTTCTTTAGTCAATTCAGCTAAATATGCCAAAATATGTTCAATGAGTTTTGTTTTTGTCATATCCGTATTTAAGGAATCGTCGGAAAATCCGTCAAAATTTTTAATTAAATCCGAAGAATGAACAACAACTACATTATTAGAATCTAGTTTTTTAATAATTCTATCTACAAAATCATCTTCTACCCCATGCAAGACAGTTTGCATATCAAGATTTTCAAAAAATATATTATCAAACGCTTCCGATTTTTCAAGTTGTTCCAACTGATTCATTGTAATATTTGTAGCTGTGCCTGAGATAATTAATTTAGGTAAATCAGGAATACATTTTTTATCGTCATCTTTTTCAATAAGCGGCAGCCAAAATTTTCCAAGAACTTGAGCTGTTGCAGATGTTCCGGCAGGCAAAATTTTTAAATCTGATTTTTTTACCGCTAAAATTATCTGCTCAATATCGGTTATTGAAACAGTATCAGCAACAATTAGTTTTTTATCGCTTGCAGCAAACATTTTTAGTTTTTGCAAAATTGGGCCGGCACCTTTCATTATTGTTTGCAAATCCAACAAAGCAATTTTGTTTGAATCTTCTTCATTTAATTGTTTTTGTAACAAATATGGAACATAAGATTCAGATATAGAAATAAAATTTTCTCTTGCACATTCTGTTCTTTCAATCGGTTGACCGTTTACCAGTTGATAACCGCCGACAGTAATTTTATTTTTTATAGGACATGCCGGAATAATAATCGCCAAATCCCACTTTAAAACATTTAATATTGCCAGAGTTTCAGTTGCTATATTCCCCGTTAAAGAAGAATTGATTTTTTTGAAAAAGTATTCAGGATTAATGGTATCCAAAAATTGCTGAGTAACTTTTGCAACTTCTTCTCTTGCAACTTCAGGTGATTTATTACGTGTTGCAGTAGATACAGCCCAAACTTGTGCATTTTTAACATGTTGAGGACTGCATTCAAAATTAAGAAGAATTTGAGAATTTGCTCCACGCAAATGAAACTGCAAAGCGGCATCATTTGCATCTGTCAAATCATCGGCTATTATACCTATTACATCAGAAATTATCATTATGCTTCGTCTTTTTTAGAACCTAATAATTTTACACTGTTTGCGACAACCAAAAAACGTTCCTTTTCTTCTCCTGAAACATCTTTCCATTTGTTTGTGTTTATACGTCCGTCAACAACGACTATTCTGCCTTTCTTTACGTATTCGCCTGCAAATTCTGCTTGTTTGTCCCAAACATCAATATTAAACCAATCTGTAACTTCAGCTTTTACTTTACTGTCCCAACGATTTACAGCTAATGAAAAAGTCGTTTTGACTTTGCCTGATTCATAATATTTAATTTCTGCGTCTTGACCCGCTCTACCAACAATTACTACTGAATTCATACAATATTTCCTTTTTTATTTAACTAACAACCTCAGATAACTCTTGTTTCTCTTTTTCCATCATATTTTCAAAACCTGTATTTTTACATATTTCTTCGCACCATTTCATAATAATTTCATTTGTATCAAGTTTGTATGAAATAGGTTTACCTATAACTATTTTAACGTTCTTTTCAAATAACTTTGTAGCGTAACCGTCAAAATTACAAATAGAAACGGGTATTATATCAGCTTTTGCATGTTTTGCTATGACTACAAAACCTTTTCTTATATCTTCAATTTTTTTATCTTTTTTTGTTCCGCCCTGAGGAAAAATTCCTAAAGGCCAATTTGTTTCAAAAATATCCCGAACTGTTTTGAATGTAGCCATTTCTGGTTTTTCTCTATCAACGGCAAAAGCCCCCAAGCGTTTTATTAACCAGCTTCTTTTGTCATCTTCAAATAACTCTTTTTTAGCCATAAAAGCAATATGTCTGTTAGCTGCAGTAGCTAAAAACGGCGGGTCCATTTCTGAAACGTGGTTTGCCGCAAAAATAATGTTTCCTTTTTTAGGAATATTTTCTCTTCCGACAACTTTCATTCCGTACATAAAATAATTTACGAAATTAACAACAGTCCAAAGAAAACACATATAAAACATCGAACGAAAAATATGGTATTCCTTTTTATATCTTCTTGCAAAATTTCTTTTTTCTTTAATCTTTTCCATAATATTTCCTAAATTTTACACCGAGCTTGGTATATACTTAAATCCTGTTAAATCCTGAATTGCTAAAGCCCATTGAGTCATAACTTCATCCAAATTTTCGCTATAAGGAATAGCTTGACCTATTTTTACGGTTATATTTCCTTTAAATGGGCACATAGTTTTATTTTCTGAACCAACAATGCCGATAGGTAATATATCACATTTCGTAGTTTTTGCAATACCTGCGAAACCTCTGCGCAAATCTTCAATCGTACCGCTTTTAGCTCTTGTTCCTTGCGGGAACAACCCTAAAACCCAATTCGTATTATTAACTTCTAATGCCGTTTTTATAGTGGAAACTTCTACCTTATCTCTGTCAACTGCAAAAGCCCCTTGCCAATCAAGCATCCAGCGCACAAAACGCTTTTCAAATAATTCCTTTTTTGCCATAAAAGCAACAGGTCTTGGCAAAATAAAGCACAATAAAAACGGATCTAAAGAAGATAAATGATTTCCGCAAACAATGTATTTACTATCTTGCGGTATGTTTTCTTTCCCTTCAACTTTTACTTTATACATTATTTTGAATTGTAGTCCGTACCAAAATTTACAGACTATATTTTGAAAAATTCTTCGCCAAAAATTAAAATATTTAGCTGTACGTCTTGCATAATTAATTTTAGATTTTGACATTATTCCTCCATGCGCTACACAGTATTATACACCAAAGTAAAAATATTTTTTTACCTTTTGGGATAATTTCAAGTTACATTACTTAAAATAATTGATTTGTAAAACAATTTTTTAATGGCATTTGTTTTGTTATAAGTAACTGCATGTTATAAGTAACTGCATTATATAGTGAAAATTATTATCAAGAAGGAAAAGTAATAAGGTATGGATGGTGTTATCCCTTCAGCAAAGTTTAATTTACAAAATTTAAATACATCCGATAATCAAATTCAAACTCAATATCCGATTCAACAAATTAATTCTTTTCCTCAACCTGACAAAATAGATTTAAGTAATAAAGAGAAAAAATACAAAAATCCAAGTTCTCTTTCAAAAATCGGTGGAATTACCGCTGGAACAATTCTTGGAACGTCAATAAAGAAAGGACCTTCTTTCATCAATAAATTCTTTTATCGTAATTTTTTAAAAAATTGCACTGTTACAGCACAAGAGGCATTGCAAGCTGAAAATGCAGTAAAAGCAATGATGAAAAATTCTAAATTAAAAGACAATGGAGTAGAAATAGTAAAAGTTAGTGATAAAAATATTGAAAGCATTTATGATGAAATTGCTCAAAATTTTCTGAATAAATGTAAAAAATGGCGTATTCCACAAAATGATAGTATTGAAAAAGGAATAAAAATCGGAATAAAGAACAAAATTGAACCGATGTTTTCTATGATTAAACAAGGAAGGAATGCTTGTTACTTACTTTCAAACAAGAAAATTTATATACCTGAGAACAAACTTGAATTATCCGTATTTCATGAAGCAGGCCATGCAATAAACCATAATTTAAGCAAAGTTTGCAGTTTTCTTCAAAAATGTGGCAGTATAAAATCATTAACAATTCCTATTGCAATAACAGCACTTTTAAAAACCAAAAAAGCTCCTGATGAAAAACCGCAAGGTACTTTTGATAAGATTACAACTTTCATAAAAGATAATGCCGGAAAATTGTCATTTGCAACATTTCTACCGACACTTATAGAAGAAGGTATGGCATCAATTAGGGGTAATAAATTTGCAAAAGAACTTTTAAGTCCAAATTTGGCTAAGAAATATAAAACAAGTATGGGTTGGGCATGGTTAACATACTTATTATCTGCTACATTTGCAAGTTTAGGTGTTTTCGCCGCAACAAAAGTAAAAGATATTATTGCAAAAAAAGAAGTAGTATCTGAAAATAAGAATCAAACTGAAAAAGATTTTTCTTAGAAATTATTTGTTTTTTGTGTTAGAATTCTATGTAAAATGCTATGATATTAATTGAGAATACTAACTTATGGCTATAAAAGAACGAATTGAATTTTTACGTAAGGTGATTAATGAGGCAAACATTCGATATTATGTTCAGGATAATCCGACATTATCGGATTTTGAATATGATGAATTATTCAGGGAATTAAAACGATTAGAAGCTGAGAATCCTGATTTAATCACTCCTGATAGTCCTACAAATAGGGTTGGCTCTAATATTCAGTCTTCTTTTGCAGAAATCAAACATAAATATCGTTTGTACAGCCTCGATAATTCAAACAATTATGAGGAATTAAAGAAATGGTATGAACGAGTAGTTAAAGATGTTGGAAAAGTGGAACTTGTATGTGAACTTAAAATAGACGGGCTTGCTGTTGCATTAACCTACAATCAAGGAATTTTTACAAGGGGCGTTACACGTGGTAACGGTATTATTGGCGAAGACATTACCGAAAATTTAAAAACAGTTAAATCTATTCCCCTTAAATTACTTAAACCATATAATCTGGACGTTCGCGGCGAAATTTATATGCCAAAAACTTCTTTTGAAAAATTAAATGAAGAAAATCTTATGAATGGTGATAAAATTTTTGCAAATCCACGTAACGCGGCAAGCGGTTCTATCAGACAGTTAAATCCGGCAATTACCGCGAAAAGAGATTTATCTGTTTTTATTTATACTCCCATCCTCGATGAAGTAGAAAATGCACCAAAAACTCACTATGAAAGTCTGCTAATGCTCAAAGATTTAGGCTTTAATATAAATCCAAATATAAGAAAAGTTAATAATATTGAAGAAGCTATTGATTTTTGTAAAGAATGGGATAAAAAACGATTTGAATTAAACTATGCAACTGACGGCGTTGTTATTAAAGTAAACAAATTTGCATATCAAAACGAATTAGGATATACCGCAAGAGCACCAAAATGGGCTACTGCGTTCAAATTTCCGCCCGAAGAAGTTAGTACAAAATTATTGGCTATAGAAATTGAAAATGTAGGAAAAACAGGAGCTATTACTCCTGTTGCAGTACTTGAGCCGGTATTATTGGCAGGCAGTACTGTTTCAAGAGCCAGTCTACACAATTTTGATGAAATCAAAAGATTAGATGTGAGAGTTGGCGATAAGGTTTTGATAAAAAAAGCTGCAGAAATTATACCAAAAGTTATAAAATACGTGGAATCACCTGAGCACGAAAATTTGCCTAAGTATGTTGCACCTACAAAATGTCCGTCTTGCAGAGCAAAATTATATATTCCTGAAGGTGAAGTTAATTTATACTGTCCAAACACATTTAATTGTCCGGGTCAGGCAAAATCCAGATTGGAATTTTGGGTATCAAAAAATGCTATGGATATTGATTATGTCGGGCCAAGCATTATTGAACAGTTGTATAAACGTAAAATGGTTAAAACTCCTGCAGATTTCTATAAATTAACACAACAAGATTTTATGCAGCTTGATTTAGTTCAAGAAAAATCTGCATTTAATATGTATAATTCTATTCAAAATAGTAAAAACCCACCTTTATCAAAATTTTTGACCGCACTTTGTATCAGACACGTTGGTAAAGAAACAGCAGATTTATTGGCAAATCATTTTCAATCACTTGAAGCTATAAAAAATGCTTCAGAAAAAGAAATAGCAGAAATTGACGGAATCGGAGATATTATAGCAAAGAGTATCAAAGATTACTTTACCCAGCCGTATAATATAACTTTACTTGAAAATCTCAACCATTTAGAGGTATTCCCAATATACAAAAAGGTTGTACAATCAAATGTGTTGAATTCAAAGACGTTTGTTTTAACCGGTACTCTTTCTTCAATGGGTAGAAGTGAAGCAAGTGAAAAAATTAAACAGCTCGGCGGAAAAACCTCTACTTCAGTTACTAAAAAAACAGATTTTGTCATAGCAGGTGAAAATGCAGGTTCAAAATTAACAAAAGCACAGGATTTGGGTATCAAAATATTAAACGAAGATGAATTCTTAAAAATGATTAGTATACAATAATGTTCCTTTGATTTTTAAGTCAGAGGAATGACTTAAAAAAGGATATTTATTATGAATAAGCATTTTAGAATAATTGACGTTAATGGTTTTCGCGGATTGTTATTGTTTTTGTTTATTGTAGTTTGTTTAATAAGCGGATTTTTAGTTTTTCCGGGATACGTTGCTATGACTATTTGGAACGCTATCATTAGTCCGATAACAACATTACCTGCAATTAATTTAATTCAAGGTATTCTATTATGGGCTATAATTGCATTTACAATCTATACGTTTAGCAACCACAAAATTGTTATTATTATGCAATCAAGAGAAAAACTTTTTAAAGATTAAGGTTTCTATATTAAATATTAAACAAAATGCGACAATATTTTCATATTGCCGCATTTTAATTTTATGACGTTTTGAGAAGAGTTATTCTTTTGTATATTCTGCATCAATTACATCATCGTCTTTTTTATCAGATGCAGTTGAATCAGAACTTGCTGATTCAGAAGAACCTGCATTTGCAGCTTCATCTTTTTGAACAGCTTCGTATGCTTTTTGAGAAATTGCAAACATTGTTTGTTGTAATTCTTCTGACAATTTTTTCAATTCATCAGCAGGTTTATTTTCATCCAAAGCTTTTTGTAAATTTGCTTTTTGTTCATTTAATTTATCTTCATCAGCTTTATCAATTTTACCTTCAAAATCTTTAGTTAATCGTTCTGCTGAAGAAATCAATGAATTTGCATTGTTCTTAATTTCAGCTTCTTCTTTTTTAAGTTTATCATCTGCTGCATTTGCTTCAGCTTCTTTAACCATTTTATCAATATCTTCTTCAGATAAGTTAGAAGAATTTGTAATAGTAATTTTTTGTTCTTTGTTAGTTGCTTTATCTTTAGCAGAAACATTTACAATACCGTTAGCATCAATATCAAAAGTAACTTCGATTTGAGGGATACCACGCATAGCAGGAGCAATACCTTCAAGTCTGAACATACCTAAAGATTTGTTATCTTTAGCCATAGGTCTTTCACCTTGTAGAACTTGAATATCTACTGCAGTTTGGTTGTTTTCAGCTGTTGAGAATACTTGTGATTTTGAAACCGGAATTGTAGTATTACGAGGAACTAAAGCAGTCATTACACCACCTAATGTTTCAATACCTAAAGTTAATGGAGTTACGTCTAATAAAACGATATCTTTAACTTCACCTGCAAGAACACCGGCTTGAACAGCTGCACCAACTGCAACTACTTCATCAGGGTTAACAGATTGGTTTGGTTCTTTACCTGTATAATCTTTAACCAATTGTTGAACAGCAGGAATACGAGATGAACCGCCAACTAATACAACTTCGTTAATATCTGATTTTGAAATACCTGCATCTGTAATTGCTTGTTCAACAGGTTTTTTACATCTTTCTAACAAATCGTGAGAAAGTTCTTCAAATTTTGCACGTGTTAATTGCATATCCAAGTGTTTTGGACCATTTGCATCTGCTGTGATAAACGGTAAGTTGATTGTTGTTTCAACTACTGAAGACAATTCACATTTTGCTTTTTCAGCAGCTTCTTTAATACGTTGCATAGCTTGTTTATCTGAACGTAAATCAATACCTTCAGTTTTTTGGAATTCATCACAAATCCAATTCATGATTTTTTCATCAAAATCATCACCACCTAAGTGAGTATCACCTGATGTTGATAAAACTTCGTGAACACCATCACCAATTTCCAAAATAGAAACATCAAATGTACCGCCACCTAAGTCAAATACTAAAACTTTTTCGCTTTTTTCTTTTTCTAAACCGTAAGCTAAAGCTGCAGCAGTCGGTTCGTTTACAATACGAAGTACATCTAAACCTGCAATTTTACCTGCATCTTTTGTTGCTTGACGTTGAGCATCATTAAAATATGCAGGAACAGTAATTACGGCTGATGTAACTTTTTCTCCCAAGTAGTTTGAAGCATCTTCAGCCAATTTTCTTAAAATCATAGCTGAAATTTCTTGAGGAGTATAATCTTTACCATCTATATTTTTTTTGTAATCTTCACCCATGTGCCTTTTAATAGATGCAATAGTTTTGTCAGGATTAAGAATTGCTTGACGTTTTGCTAATTGACCTACAAGTCTTTCACCTGTTTTTGAAAAACCTACTATTGAAGGAGTTGTTCTTGTTCCTTCTGCGTTTGCGATTACGGTAGGTTTACCACCTTCCATAACAGCAACTACTGAGTTTGTTGTACCTAAATCAATACCTATTGTTTTTGCCATTTTTTTCGCCTTTCTTTATTATTTAATTGCTTATAATTTTTATTGTCTTTCTTTACACATATTATATTAATACTTTTTTGGCAAATTCTTGAAAAAATAAACAAAATATTAATATTTCATGTTTAGATTATAATTTTTATATAAAGCACACAAATTAATGAGAGGTTAAATAAATGACAACTGCAATATATCCCGGAAGTTTTGACCCGATTACAAACGGACATCTTGATGTATTAAAAACAAGTTCCGAAATTTTTGAAAAAGTTATCATAGCTGTTGCTTACAATCCGTTGAAAAATTTTTCAGGGTTTTTAACTGTTGATGAAAGGTTAGAATTAATTAAAAAGAGTATTACGGATTTTAATAATGTTGAAGTTGATTGCTTTGAAGGATTAACTGTTGAATATGCGAAAAAAAAAGGCGCAAAAGTTTTAATTCGCGGGTTGAGAGCCGTTTCTGATTTTGAATTTGAAATGCAATTATCACAAACTAACAGTTCACTTGACAAAGAAATTAAAACAATATTTTTAACAACAAGACCAAAATACAACTTTATTTCATCAAGTTCGGTAAAAGAAGTTGCAAGTTTTGGCGGGGATGTATCAAAATTTGTTCCTGCACCTGTTAATGAGTTTTTGATAAATAAATTTAAAGAAGTCTAAAGTCATGAATTGACAATCGAATTTATACTGTTGTAAAATAAAATCATTATATAAATATCTGAGAGGTTATCCGCAAAATGAACGTTCAAAAAAGCGAAATTTATGATTTATTAAAGAGATTGGAAATTATACTTGAAAAGAGTTTTCCTATTTTACCAAATTATCTTGTAGCAATTAAATTAAAAGAAGTTGAAGCAATAATAGACAGCATTTATGGTTCACTTCCTCAAGAAGTCCAGGATGCAAGAAGATTGCTAAGACGAAAAGAAGAATTACAAATGGAAGCTCAACAAAAAGCTGAAAAAATTATTTTAGATGCCCAAAATGAAGCTGCAAGATTATTAAGTGAATCAGAATTGATAAGAAAAGTTCAAAATGAAGCTGAATTAATAAAAGAACAAGTTATTGCAGAATGCGAAGAAATTAAAAGAAAAGCGATTGAAGATGCTGAAAACTTTAGAAATCAAGCACATGATGATGCACTAAGAACTTGTGAAGGTGCAGATGCTTATGCAGAACAGGTTTTAGCAAGTTTGGAATCGACATTAACTCAACATCAACAACTTGTTAAAAACGGTCAAATCTATATGGAAAAACTTCGTGCTGAATCTACGGGTAATTATGACCCGCTTAAACGTAATTTCCCTCAACAAGAAAACACAGAAGATGATTTTAAAATAGAATAACAAAAAGCTGATAACAGTTAGGAGATACTTGATGTATAGTTTAATATTAGCAGGTGGGTCAGGAAGCAGATTGTGGCCATTATCGAGGGAACTTTATCCAAAACAGTTACTTAATTTGAACATGGAACAAAGTCTTTTGCAATCCACTTTTCAGCGTCTTGCATGCTTTACCCCGTCTGAAAATATTATAAGTATTACTAATGCAAAGCATGTATCTAATGTAAAATATCAACTCCAAGATATGTGTAAAAAACCGATTGTATTGGCAGAACCTATCGGTAAAAATACTGCTCCTGCCATTGCAGTTGCTACAAAATATATAAAAACTGTCTCAAAAGAAAATGATCCCGTTATTTTGGTTGTTCCGTCAGACCACTTAATCAAAAATTTAGCCGCATTCAAAACAACCGTTATGAGAGGTGAAAAATTAGCAAAGGAAGGTTATATCGTAACTTTCGGTATCCAACCTAGTTATCCTGAAACAGGTTACGGCTATATAAATGTTGAAAATGAAAAACTTTTAGACGGATTTAAAGTTAAACAATTCGTAGAAAAACCTGATGCCGTAACAGCGCAAAAATATATAGATGAAGGTTCTTATTATTGGAATAGCGGTATTTTTATGTTCAAAGTTTCAACTTTCTTGAACGAATTACAAAACACAAATAAAGAAATATTTGATAACTTAAACAATTTTGATTTTTCTAAATCTATAGAAATTCCTTATGTTCAATTTAACAAAATGCCAAGTATTTCTGTTGATTACGCAGTTATGGAAAAATCAAATAAAATTGCTCTTGTAAAATTGGAAAGTGATTGGAACGATTTAGGCTCACGGCAAGCTATTTATGATGTTAGCGAAAAAGATTCTAACGGGAATGTTTTTGTCGGCAATATTTTAGATGAAGGTTCTAAAAATTCATTTGCATATTCTTCTTCAAAATTAGTTTCAACAATAGGATTAGAAGATACTGTCGTTGTTGAAACAGAGGATGCAATTTTAGTTTGCAAAACAGATAACACTCAAGATGTAAAATTGATATATGAACGATTGAAAAAAATTAACGATGATACTCATAAGGTTCACAAAACAGTTTACAGACCTTGGGGATTTTATACGGTTATCTCAAGTGGGAATGGGTATTTAACAAAAAAAATACATGTTAATCCTCACCAAAAACTTTCTTTGCAATCACATAATCACAGGGCCGAACATTGGGTTGTTGCGTTGGGCGTTGCAACCGTAAGAAAAGGTGATGAAACACTTACTCTTCAAGTCGGACAAAGTGTTGATATTGCAGTTGGTGAAAAACATTCACTTCAAAATCTTTCAGATAATGATGTTGAAATTATTGAACTTCAACAAGGCAGTATTTTGCTTGAAGAAGACATTATTCGTTATGAAGATATGTATGGCAGAGTTTAATTATTTGTACTAAAGCGGAGTGTAATTGGAATAAACTAAACTTGCCCAGTCTTTAAAATAGCTTATTTGAGTTGCGGATGCAGGTCTTATATGCATTTTGTATTGGTGCTCAGGCGGAATGCTTAATGCATTTCTTATAGCACTTTGAATGATTGACGGATGAGTAACAACAATTATCCGCCCGTCAAGATTTTGCTTAATTAAATCTGAAAGTACATCACGAATACGTTCGTTGAAAATTTGAACTTCTTCCCCGCCTTTTGGGCAAAAACTTAAAGGATTTTTGTGCAATTCTTCTAACAAATCAGGATGTTTTTTCTCAATTTGCTCAAAAGTCAAACCGGACAATATTCCGCATTTTCTGTTAATTAATGACGGAATAACAACAACCTCTTGCCTTATTGCTTCTGCTATAATTTCAGCGCTTTGGACACAACACAAAGACGGGCTTGAATATACACCATTCAATTTTAATCCGCGCTTTTTGATAAATTCACATATTTTTTCTATTTCTTCATATCCGCTTTCATTTAATGGTGGGTAATCTAATTTATCAGAAACCCTGTTTTCTTCTGAATAAATTGTTGAACCATGCGCTATAAAGATTATTTTACATTTTCGTTTGAACATAAAATCCTCATCAAGATATATAAAATATTATAACACAATAAACTACTATATTCTATTCCGTAATAATATTCTTAATATCTGTCAAATCTGATAAAATAATAAAGATATCAGATTTAGTATTGCTAATTTAATTATTAAAACGATTTTTTATTGCAATAATTTCTTAAAAAAATATTAATTTATTAATTTTTTCGATGAAATTATGTTACAATACAATTATAAAAAAGGAGAAAAAATTATGTCAAATCCCGTATTTTCAAGACAAGCTATGGAAGGTAATTCTACAGTTTTAAGCGGAGAGCCGATGACAATTAACGGTGCTATCGGAAAAACGTTTATTTTATTTTTATGCTTGTTGTCAACAAGTGTTTACGAATTTATGCTATATGCGCAAGGACTTACAGACAAAGCATCAGGATTATTGATGATTGGTTTTGTAGCTTCAATAATTTCTTTTATTGTAATTATGTTTGCAAGAAAAACCATTAAATATATGGCTCCTGTATATGCCCTTTCTGAAGGTTTAATTATTGGCGGTATCTCCGCAATATTTGAAAGCATGTATAACGGAATTGTTGTTCAGGCAGTCGGCGGAACTTTTTTAGCATTTTTAACTATGTTAGTTCTTTACAAAGCCGGTATTATCAAATGCAGCGAAAAGTTTAGAAGTGTTTTAATGATTGCTATGTTCTCAATTTTAGGAATATATCTTGTGCAATTCATTGGTTCATTTTTCCATATGAGTATTCCGGGATTGTTCACATCAGGACCTGTTGGAATTGCTTTTAGCGCAGTTGTTTGTGTTATCGCAGCTCTAAATTTTATAATAGACTTCAAAGTTATTGAAGATGGTGCCAATAATTTTGCTGACAAATCTTTTGAATGGTACGGCGCATTTGGCTTAATCGTTACTTTTGTTTGGTTATACATTGAAATTTTAAATTTGCTTGCTAAATTAAGAGACAGATAAAATTTTTTATAACAACAAATAACAAAAAACAGGCTTTATCAATATAGATAAAACCTGTTTTATTATTTATTAAAAATATTATTCTGTTATTACTATTCTATTTTTTAATAATAGTTATATTGAAAAATTATATTGTATGCATTTTTTCAAAAATTTCTTTTTTCTGAATCCAAATTTCCATGCCCATTTTTTCAGCTTTTTCTAAAAGAGCTTGTTTAATTTCTTTAAATGAATTTTCAGATTTTTCAATATTTGCAAGCATAAACATTACAAAATGATCTTGCATTAGAGTTTGTTTTATATCCTCAATATTTACATTATATTTTGCTAACACAGTTGTAAATTGCATTACTATGCCTACTTGGTCTTTTCCTGAAATTGTTATTACTATTTTTTGTTCGTCCATTGTTATCACCTTGTTTAAATCCTAATATTATGTTACAATCATAACATAAAACAATATGAAAGTTAAATACATGAGCATCTTAATTATAAACGATAATCAAAATAATCAAAAGATATTAACAATGTTACTGAAAAAGAACGGTTATGAATCAAAGATAGTAACAAATGTTACTGATAAAATTCAACAAGATTTTGATGCAATTATTGTTGATACAGGTGCCTCAAATTTTGATGAATACGATATTTGCAAAAATATTCGTTCGATGGATAATTTAAAAAATGTTCCTGTAATATTAATATCTAAAAAATCAAAAATTGATGAAATTGTTAAAGCATACGCAAGTGGAATTAACGATTACATAATCGCTCCGTTTAAATCAGATGAGCTTATAAAAAAGCTTCAGACACAAATAACTTTAAAATCATTGAAAGAAAAGCATGCCGAAAATGAGATAAAAAAGATTGTAAATGAACAATTTGAAAATATTTTTACACTGGCAGAACCTTTTCAAACAAAAGATGATTGCAGAACTAATCATATAGAAAGGGTTAGTCGATATTCAGAAATAATAGCGGTAGAACTTACAAAACCGATTTATAAACAAAATATTACGCCTGAATATATAAAAAATGTTAAGATAGCTTCAAAATTACACGATATTGGTAAAGTGATGCTTAGTGATGAAATAATTTTCAAATCGGATAAGTTGACTGATAATGAAATTGAACAAATGAAAATGCATACTATTTTTGGCTATAATATGTTAAAAAATTTTCAAGAACTATTTCAAGATAACGAATTCATTAAAATTGCAAAAAATATAGTAAAATATCATCATGAAAGATATGATGGATTGGGTTATCCTGAAAATTTATCAAAAGAAGAAATTCCTTTGGAAGCCAGAATTGTAGCTGTTGCTGATTCTTATGATAATCTTAGAACTCAAAAAACATACAAAGATGCTTTTTCGCACGAAAAATCGTTTGAAGTTATTAAAGGCAGCAGAGAATTACAATTTGATTACTTGATAGTGAAAGCCTTAAAACAAGTTCACCGAGATTTTGAAAAAGTTTGGAATGAATTATCAGTCTAATACTTATTTTCGGTTATATTATAAATCAGATGTACAATGCGGACATTTTTTTGCGTTTATAGGAATTTGAGTGCAACAAAACGGGCATTCTTTTTCCGTTGCAGCTTCTTGAGCGGCTTCTTCTTTGCAAGCTCTGTCTTTGATTGTATTTACAGCTTTGATTATTACAAAAATTGCACAAGCAACTATTAAAAAACTTATAACGGTATTAATAAATAATCCGTAATTAATTGTTACTGCGCCGGCATTTGCAGCTGCATCAAGCGAATCGTATTTTTGACCCAAAGGATATAGTGTAAAATATAAATTAGAAAAATCAACTTTTCCCAACACAAAACCTATTGGCGGCATAATTATATCTTTAACCAAAGAATCCACAATTTTACCAAAAGCTGCACCTATAATTATACCGACAGCCATATCCATAACGTTTCCGCGTAAAATAAAATCTCGTAATTCATTTCCTAAATTTTTAAACATAATTTACTCCAAAAATTGTATATTCACATGCTAATCTTATCAAAAATCACTTATAATATCAATTAATTTTTAATATTTTTTTTTAACAAAAAATATATCCTTTTGGGTAAACAATTTTTATATGTTTATTTTTAATTTATTTAATAGGTAAATTATTTTAGGAGAAATGCTTTATGAATACAAAATTAAATGAAATGGAATGTTTTTTAATAAAAGAGATTATAAATGGAAAATCAAATATGCAAATTGCAAAAGAACTTCATGTCAATCAACATGTAATTAATGAGAATATCAATTTAGTGATTCAAAAATTTGTACACAAGAAGTAATTTTTGAAATATTCCAAAAAATAAATGATTTTAGGAAAAGTAGCCAAACGATACCAGCATAGACTAATTCAGGTATTATATATCATTAATCGTAAATTCCTTTTCTTCAGGAATTACTCTTTTTCTTATATAAGGTGAAAAATTCTTATCCTGTTGAATATTTTCTTCAAACGGGAACATTTGTAATTGAGTCGGAATCTCATTGTTTTTGTCTTGCTTATTCTTTTTCGATTTTAATTCTTTTTGTTTTTTGTCTTTTGTATTATTTTTTTTCTTTAATCTGTCTAAGAATGATTCTTTTTTCGCATTAGATTTCTTTACATCTGAAATCATCTCAACATTATCATCCGTATTATTTCTAACAAAAGTTTTTTGAGGTCTTGGATTCAATTCGTTTTTTTGTTTCCTTAATTCTGCTTTTTGTCTTTCAATTTCTTTTTTTGATTCTTGTTTTGCTCTTTGCTTAATTGCGTTTAGTTCATTTTTTTGTTTTTGTTGTTCAAATTTCTGTTGAAGTAATAGCTTTTGATTTTCTGCTTCAAGAGCTAATCTTTGTTTTTCCAGTTCGTTATTATATTTTTGTTGTGCAATAATTTTTGCATTATCAACTTCCATTTGTTGCTTTTCTTTAGCAAATTTTTCTGATTGTTGTTGTTGCAATTTTTTAAAACGAGCTTGTTCTTTATATTCTGCTAATGTAATTTTGTCTTCTGTTGTCATACGAGAATCAATTAACATTCGTTCTTCTTTAGCTGCTATTTTTGCATCATGTCTATCTCTTTTGTCTGCCATATAGCTTTTAGCATTTCTTTTTATGGCTTTTCCTGCCTTTATAGCACCTCTTTTTGTATAAATAGCACTTTTTATACCAAATCTTTTTGAATCAATTTTTAACTTATCAACAGTAATGTATTGCGGTTTTACAATATCCGGTTTCGCATTAAGATTCTGATATGGTGAGATATTCATTAATGCTAACTGGGTTTCCTGTACAATTTGAGGAGCTATAAATTTTATTGTATATTTTTTTATTTTTTCTAATGTCTCAGGTGATTGAGAAAGTTGTTGAGGAATAATTCTCAATTCTCTTAAACTTATTAATTTTTGATATACATTTTGCCATAAAACAATTTGATTGTTTGCATCTATTAAATTTACGTTTGTAGCTATTCTGTATCCCGGATTTAAAACTGTAGCCCCCGGAATATTTAGAACATCCCAAATGACACGTCTGGTTATATAATTTTGAGTATCAACGTTACATGCCACAAGCAAAACATGTCTTGTTTTGAAGCGTGATGCAATTTTTTGAACAGTATTAAAATTGATTGTATAATTGCCTTGATAATCTAAAAGCATTTTTTGAACATCTTTTTTTAATCGTGAATTTTCAGGCTTGTCAAGATAATTTCTAACCTGACTTAACTGAACAGAATTCATCTTTGCATTTTTTTCATAATAATTAATTATTTCCATAGAAATCATTTCAGCTATCTTCGGATAAATCATATAAAATTGAGCATTAGAATACAAATCTGTAGGTAGAACTAAAACGTTATACTGTGCTGCCATACAATTCTGACTAAATATTAAAAATATTAACAAAATGATGTAAAAAATCTTTTTCATGATAAAATTATAACACATTCTATTGTATAGTGCTACTTATTAAAAAGGAGTAACAAATGGATTTTAATGACCTAATGGAAAAGGCTAAAGAAGTAAGTAAAAACTCTTATTCACCGTATTCAAATTTTCCTGTTGGAGCCTGTGTTTTGGGTGAAAGCGGGAGAACTTACGTAGGAACAAATGTTGAAAATGCTTCTTATGGCGGAACAATTTGCGCAGAACGTAACGCAATTTTTAATGCTATTACAAACGGCGAAAAAAAGATTAAAGCAGTCGCTATTTATAGTCAAAAAATGAAACGTTGCGCACCTTGCGGTTTTTGCAGACAAGTAATGTCTGAATTTCGTTCTAAAGATGGCGTTGATATTATTATCGAAGCAGAAGATGGCGGAATAGAAGTTCATACACTTGATGAATTAATCCCGATGAGTTTTAGTTTATAATATATATTGATGTTTATTTTTGAATTTATAAAAAAATATTGGTATAAAACATATAAAGAACCAAAAATTTTAAAAGATGAAGAATGTATAAAACAATATGATATAACAGATAACAACGAGGATATTCCAAAAGATTATGAGGACTGTGAACACGTATTCATGCCTGTTGACAGTACAGGTGAAATTTTAGCTTGCATAAAGTGCGGGTTTTTGGCTAAAAAAAATGAAGTTTATAAAGAAAATTTTTTTGAACGAAAAGATATTTAAAATAATAAATATTTAAAACAAAAGCGGGCTTTAAAACCCGCTTAAATTATTAAATTATTACTCTCGTCTGCTTAATATCGTTCTCTCTTAATATCCTGATAACTCTCTCGCCAATATCTGCTCGTATTGCACGTTATATATTGATTTGCTATTTAACCATAACCAATTTTTGTTCGAATTTCGTTTCGGCATTGTTTAATGAATTGTTTACAGCCATTTTTGCCATCGCACGGCGTTTTTTTGCTCCTCTTAATATAAATTCAACTCCACTATATATATTACAAGTTGGTTCATTAATTTTTTTCAACATAACGATATCCCTTTCTTTAAACTCTTTATTGGTTTAATCTCTAATTTGGCTCTTTTTGTTTCGTTTTTGCTTACAAATTTTATTTCGGCATTCAAAATAGAAAACTTTAAACTTTGGTTTAAAATATTAAGAATTCGTTACAAAAAATTTTGTAACATTTATAAATAGTATAATGACAAAAGATTTTCAGCAATGTAATATTGTGTTGGGGATATGTGTATATATGAATGAATCAATTATATCAGATAATATGACGAATTTTAATGAAGATGTTGGCGCAGGATTATTGAGAACTATTCTTCTTGCTAAAAATAACGTGCCGTTCTCTCATAAACAAATAGCAGATAATTATATAGTTATAAAACGTATGTACAATTTTCATGCAGTAAGAGCCTGTATAACTTTGTCAGAATATAATTTGTTGAAAAAATATGAATTTTTACCGCTGGAAACAGTAGATATTCAGGAAGTAAACAGAGAAATTGAAATATTAAAAGAAGCGGCTTTTTCTGAAAATAAAATATTAAAAGATGAATGTAATACAATTATGGAAATTAGGGCAAAGGAATTAAAGAATATTATAGCGAGTGCCTACTCTAATATTCCAAATGAAATGTATAATGGATTTAAGGCATTAGACAAATATTTTGAAGAAATAACAAAATTCTACAAGTAAAATGGATAGAATAGATTTTATAAAAGCACAGCGTATTGTAATAAAGCTGGGAACGAATGTTTTAAGGAACGATGATGGTGAAGCGTCTTTGCCTCGTTTGTATTCTTATATTGAGAATATTTCAAAACTTGTAAAAAGCGGAAAAGAAGTTATCTTGGTAACATCAGGCGCAGTTGGTTTAGGCAGGAAAAAAATAGGCGTAGAAAAATCAGACGATATTATTTTAAAACAGGCATGTGCAGCAATAGGACAGTCAAAGTTGATGTCCATATACGAAAATGGTTTTGATGCTTACGGCATTGGAGTAGCTCAGGTACTTTTAATTGAAGATGATTTTTCTCAAAGAAAAAGATATTTAAGCTTAAGAAATACGTTAAATAAACTGTTAGAATTGAATATTGTTCCGATAATTAATCAAAATGATACTGTTAGTACGTCAGAGCTTGAAACTGAATATAAAGATGCACAAGTTTGTTTTTCTGATAATGATAAATTATCAGCACTTGTTGCAAGTGAATTAGATGCTGATTTGCTGATTATTTTATCTGATGTTGACGGACTTTACGATAAAAATCCAAAAGAAAATCAGAACGCGAAAATTATAAAAGAAGTTCAAGAAGTTAATGACGATATTATAAACCTTGCAAAAGGTGTATCTGACGGCGGACGCGGCGGAATGAGAACAAAACTTGAAGCTGCAAAACAGGTTACTAGGTTTGGCGGAAAAGTTTTAATTGCAAATGGTAAAATTCCAAACATCATTAAAAATATTTTCAGCGGAATGGATTTTGGTACGATGTTTTTACCGACTGATGAATGTTTATCCGGTAAAAAACGTTGGATAGGTTATGCCACAAATATTATCGGAAAAATTATTGTAAATGAGGGCGCTGAAAAAGCTATATTAAAGAAGAGTTCAAGTCTTTTACCAATAGGTGTTACAGATGTTAAAAATGATTTCAAAAAAGGTGAAGTTGTTTCAATATTAAACGAAAAAAATGAAGAAATTGCCAGAGGAATTGTTAATTATAACTCGGATGATTGCCGTAGAATAAAGGGTTGTTATTCTGATAAAATTTTTGATGTTTTGGGATATAAAACGTATGATGAAATTATTATTCGTGATAACATAACAACATTATAGGTGTGAAATATGGATTTTGAATTAATTGCCAAACGTGCAAAACAAGCAAGTCTTGAAATAGCGGATTTGACTGTTGATATAAAGAATGTGGCTTTATTACAAATTGCTAAAGATTTAGAAAATAATTATAAATCAATTATTGATGCAAACAGATTAGATTTAGAATCTGCAAAAGAAAATTTGTCAGATTCTGTTTTCAACAGATTAAAACTTGATGAAAATAAGATGAGAGATATTATTCAAGGGATAAAAGATGTTGTAAAACTGGAAAATCCTGTTGGAAAAATTCTTCTAAAAAGACAGTTGGATGATGGATTGATTTTATACAAAGAATCTTGCCCTATCGGAGTTTTAGGTATAATTTTTGAAGCAAGACCTGATGTAATTGCTCAAATTTCATCACTTGCAATAAAATCTTCAAATGCAGTTATTTTAAAAGGCGGAAAAGAGGCTGTTAATACCAATAAGGAAATGCTATCAGTTATAAACTCTGCTCTTTTAAAAGTGAAAGATTTTCCTAAAAATGTTATATCGCAAGTATTTTCACACGAAGATGTTGCAAAAATGCTTGAATGCGATAAATATATTGATTTAATTATTCCTCGCGGAAGTAACAAACTTGTAAAATACATAAAAGAGAATACAAAAATACCCGTTTTAGGACATGCCGACGGAATTTGTCATATTTTTGTTGACAAATCGGCAGATTTTGATATGGCAAAAAAAATTATTATAGATTCAAAAACACAATATCCAAGTGCTTGTAATTCTGTTGAAACGCTGTTAATCCACAAAGATTTTAACAAAAAAGAAGAATTATTGAATGAATTAAAAAATGCAGGGATTGAATTAATTTCAACTCCGGATAATTGGGCATTTGAGTATGGTTGTAAAATGCTTGCATATAAAGTTACAGATACTCCTGAAGATGCAATAAACCATATAAATACTTATGGTTCAGGGCATACAGATTGTATTATTACGGAAAATGATACTAATGCAAAAACATTTATGCAAAAAGTCGATTCGGCAGGTGTGTATCAAAATGTCTCAACTCGATTTGCAGACGGTTTCAGATACGGTTTTGGTGCAGAAGTCGGCATTTCTACAAACAAAACTCATGCAAGAGGCCCTGTCGGATTAAATGGATTGACTATATATAAATACAAGTTAATCGGTAACGGTCAAATAGTAAAAGATTACGTAGATGGTACAAAAACATTTAAACATAAGGATTTATAAAATATGAAAATTGGTGTTGTAGGTTTAGGTTTAATTGGCGGCTCTATTTTCAAAGCCATAAATAATTTGCATGAAGTTATAGGTATTTCCGTTTCTCAAAAAGGTAAGGAATCAAATATAACCGATGATGTAACTGTTTTAAAAGATTGCGATATTGTATTTGTTGCTACTCATATGAATAAAACAATATCAGTTTTGGAAGAATTAAATAATATCTTGGACGAAGATACAGTTGTTGCAGATGTTTGTTCTTTAAAAGAATTTTTATCAAAAAAAGAATATAAATTTAATTTTATTCCGACTCACCCAATGGCAGGTACAGAAAAAACAGGGTTTGAAAATTCATTTAAAGAATTATTTGAAGGTGCAAAATGGGTCATTTGTAAAAAACAGTGTCCTGAAAATTTAAAAAAAGTTATAGAGCAAATGGGTGCAAAAATAATTTTTGCAACACCTAAAGAACATGATGAAGCAGTTGCTTTGATATCACATATGCCAATGGTTTTATCGCAAGCTCTTTTTAAATCTGTTCAATCAAATGCATTAGCATTAAAACTTGCATCAAGCGGATTTAGAGATATGACGAGATTGGCTCTTTCAAATGTTGAAATGGCGGATGATATGATTAATTTGAACAATAAGAATATACAAGAGGCTATTCTAAGATTATATGCCTCTGTCGGTGATTTGATAAAAAATGATTACCGCTATGAAATATGTGATATTAGAGAACAGCGTTCAAAAATGTATGACCAAAACGGGAAGAATGTTATAAATTAAAACCATGAATCATCAATAACAGTGTTTTTAAAATATAGCAAAGATACAAATACTTTTGCTATTTATGATAAATTTCACCTTTAATTATCTTAAACGCTCTATAAATTTGTTCAACAAGTATTAACCTTGCAAAATTATGTAAAAACGTCATATTGGAAAGGCTCAATCTGAAATCTGCACGCTCTGAAATTATTTTTGACAAACCATAAGATGAACCTATTACAAAAACTAATTCGTTCACGCCTGACAATGTTATACTATTAATTTTTTGTGCAAATTCTTCTGAAGAAAGTATTTGCCCGTTAATTTCAAGCGTTATAACAAACGAGGATTCCTTTATTAAACCCAAAACCTTTTCAGCTTCCAAATCCAATGAACGCTGAATCAAATTAGTATCCTTTATTTCGACAGGCTTTAATTCAACTATTTCTAAACTTGCATAGGCAGATAACCTTTTTGAAAATTCATCTATACCTGTTTTTAAATATTTTTCATTAACTTTGCCAAACGCTATAATTTTAATTTTCATTTGTCAGATATATAGATTGTGATGGGAATGCAAAATCTATACCTTCATTTCTATACTGTTTTACAATTTCTTTTATTACATTCTCTCTTATTTTCCAAAAGCTAAAAATATCCCCATATTTTACATACGCTTGAAAATGTATATCTATTGAGCTTGAATTCAATTTTTCTAAATAAATCAATTTATCATCTGTTATAACATCATCATTGTTACGTAAAATACCTTTAATTATATCAATAGCTCTTTGAATCTTCTCATCTGATGAAGAATAAGTTATTCCTACAATTTCATCTATTCTACGATTTTTAATCGCCGAAAAATTAGTTATAATGGCATTTGCAACTATGTTATTCGGAAGCGTTATTACCGCATTATCTAATGTTTTAATTCTTGTTGAACGTAAATTTATATCAACAACAGTTCCTTCAATATCATTAATTGAAACATAATCGTTAATATCAAAAATCTTATCATATAAAATGGCAAAAGAACCGAAAATATTAGCAATAGTTTCCTTAGCGGCAAAACCAACCGCCATACCCATGATTCCAAATCCGGCGATTAATGATGTCATTGAATAACCATGGGCCTGCATTACAGAAGCTATTATTATAAATAAAACCAAAACTTTTGCTATTTTGCTTATTATCGGACAAAAACTTAATAACCGTTGACTGTTATGATGTTTTATAATGATATTTTCTTTTACTTTTTTAGTAATAAAATCAATTACTTTTAAACTTGTAACAATTACAAAAATTATTGTTATTGATTCAATAATTAATCCTATATGCTCATTTAAAAATTTTAAAAAATTCATAAATACCTACTCTGTTTTAATACATCTATGCTAAAACATAAAAAAGTATAAGTCAATGTCAATAAATTTATAAAATAAAAAAAGATACAAATTTATAAATAAAACTTGTACCTCTTTTTTTATGTGTTTTAGCTATTACAAAGTTACATCAGGCATAGCAACCAATGTATCTTTAACTTTTTGAATCCATGCTTTTGCGCTAGGATCAGCTTTTGTCCAATTAGTAGAACACAATGCTCTTTGTACCCAAACAAGCTGTTTAAAGAATTCGTTTTGTGAATTTGCAGCTTTTAGTTTTGATTCAAAATATGTTGATTCTGCATCCAAAACCTGAGTTATCGGAGCTTTGTTAAATAAATAATCAGATTTTACTTTTTCGTAATTTTCTTTTGCTGTTGCCATAGCTCTGTAATCTTTTTCAATACTGAAATAGCAAGCAAGAGCCTTATTTACAACAGATCTTACTTTTTCTTCAAGATGAGTTTTAATACCCATTTCTTGGGTTTCTAATTGCTTTAATTCCGCATTAATACGAGCGATTTCTGCAAATTTTGAACCACCTTCCAATGGTTTCCATTGAGCATATACACCAATTCTTGAATAAGATGTTGATGCTCTTAGGGCATCATAGCTTAAAGGTAGTGTCATAGAACCTGCTTTTAGCAATGCCATATCTTTACCATATTCTCTGCCCATCAATGTTTGATATTGATAAGAAACTTTTGCATCAGGTAAGAAGAATTTTTGAATGTACATAGAACGTTCATTTTTCTTCATTCCCATAGCAGTTCTTAATTTAACCAATTCCGGTGAAACATTATAAGATTCATCTACAAGTAATTTTGTAAATGCTTCTAATGCTTGCGGAGTTCTTACATAATCAAGAATATTTAATTCTGATGTATAAAATGCAGGGTCATTAGCTCTTAATGGGGCTAAATCAAAGTTTTGATTTTGTTTTTCATTTAAGAATTTGCTTATGGCAATTTTTACGTTTTTATAATCAGCAGTCATCTCAAGTAATTTTTGTTCTGCAATACTTAATTGACTTGCCCATCTCATAACTTCTTCTTTTCCGCAATAACCAATTTTTTCACGAACTCTTGCAATACCCAAATTTTCTCTTGCTTCTTTTACATATTCTTGTTGAACACCAATTTGATTTTTCAAAATTAAAGTATCAATGTATAAATTAGCAATATCAATACCCATATTTTGTTCAGTCATTTTGTATTCAGCTTTTTCAAATTTAACTTTTTTGTTTTTTACTAAGATATTTGTAACTAATGCAGGAGAATAAATTACCTGATCAACTCCAAATCCGAAAACACCGGTTTTTTCCGGGATTAACAAAGCGGCAGTATCAGCGTAAGTGCTGTCATATTGCTGCCAGCCAAGATTTATTGTAACTGTCGGCAAATATCTTAATTTTGCTGATAAAGCAGCTTTTCTTGCAGCTTTTACAAGATAAGATTTTTGTTCGATGTCTAAGTTTTGTTCATCTAACTTGTTAAAAATAGCTGATAAGTTATATTGTGGTACTTCTTCATGAGAAATAACTTTTGAAGCATTTAAAAGTCTTAAAGGTGGTTCATACCCAACTTTTTTACAAGTATCCATGTTTACGTATAAAATTTCATCTTCCATAAACATTACTTTTTCTAAGTTTGCTTTAGAACCATATAATAGGCTTTTAATGTTAAATGATGTAGCATCAGCAATTTTTCTATCTAAATCCAAAGCACCTGAACCAAGCATACAGCCGACATTTACATCACTTTCTCCTAAAACTGAGAAAGTTTTAATTTGTCTTGATGCTAAACTTGAAAACAAGTATTCCAACTGACTCATACTTAGTTTGAATTGAGGTAAAATTAATGCTGCATCAACATCTGACGGAATTTTTTCCATAGCTGCCGTAACGTCATTTCCAACAGGTATAACCATCAAATTTATAGATTTGTCTTTTAATTTTGATTTTACAAAACTATCCCAATCTTTTCTTGTGCTAAAATAACTTTCATTCATCAAGATTGCAGCTTTTTTGAAATTGGTTAAACGATGGAATAATTCAAGTTTTTCGGTAAATTGAGCAAACGGTGAAAACATACCTGTTCCCAAATCTCTTAACCCGTATTGGTCGATAGTTACAACCATTTTCTTTTTACTTTTTAAGCTGTTATAGTATTTTGAAGATAAATATCCCAAAGCCACAACAGTTGTTGCATTTGAAGATAAGGCTTTGTTACATTGAGCTTTTACACCATTTTCGGTCCAATCACCCACAAAAACCAAATTAGCAGGATAAACAACCTGTGTGTTTTTATCCATTGATTTTGTAATAGATTCTTTAAATTTTTTCAAAAAATAATCATTAGCCGGAGATTGTCCGTCTAAAACAAACGCTATGCGAACGGTTTGAGCTGCATAAGCACCGTTACAAAGCGAATTTAAGCAAAACAAATTTAGCATCAAGAGTATGCTAAACAGTAAACTAAAAACTTTTTTCATAATCATCCCCTTTTACTTAGTATAAATAATAATATTATCTAGTCATCAATACTAGAAGATTAAATAAAACATAATAAGATTACAAGTATTTGCAACGAAAATGTAACAATTAGCGCTTTTACAAGGTTAAATAGCTTAATATTTCTTAATTTTTATCTAAAATTCTAGCAAATTTTTTTTTGACAAACTATAATATAAACCCAACTATATATTAAACCGATATATACTTAATTAGTGAGGAAATAGAATGAAAATTAATTTATCACCTATAGTTTTTAGAGCAAATGAAAGATTTTCCAGAAATACTAATAATCAGCAAGGACAAGGTTTAAGCCTCCAACAAAGCAATAACAATTCAAATGCTCCGTTGTTGAAAGCAAACAATCAAATCTCATCTGTACCCGGTTATGATTACAGGACAGGTGCTTTACCTAAATCGTCTTCAGACTTACCACAATACCAAAATCAATTTGAATCTGTATATAATTACAGGACAGAACCTCTGCCAAAATTACCTTTGATTACACAACAGAATCAAAAACAAAATCAATATCAATATCAATATGAACAAGTATGTAATCGTACGACAAAACCTTTGCCAAACTTACCGTTGATTACACAACAACATCAAAATCAACCGGAATCAATGCACAATCGTACAACAGAACCTTTGCCTGATTTATCATCTAAAGAAATTATAGTGGTAGCGCAAAGGCAAAAATATAATAATGCTTGTATTTCTCTGCCATTTCCAGCAGAATCTATTGTTTCGGCCACAGTAAAAATAAAAAATAGCATATTAGATGAATTATTACCACCGTGTTCTTCTGATGCTGAAAGAATAAATCTAAAAGATATGGAATCCTTAATGCAAAAATCCGGTTACAAAAAAGAGTAAGATTGTTGTTTAAGTGAAGAATTCACCGACTTCTTTGTCTTATTTTATAATCAGGGCGTCGCACTTTTAATTAGGTTTCTTACATTATTTAAGTGTTAATTGTTGTAAATTTAATTTAATATTTCTTAATTTTTATCTAAAGTTATAGCAAATTTTTTTTTGACATGTTTTAATATAAACCCAACCTAAAAACCACACGTATGTACATATATTTATGAGGTAAAAATGAAAGTAAGTCTAGCCCCTATTGTTTTTAGAGCAAATCCTAGTGATTCTGACAGACCAAAAGATGAAACAAAACAAAACAAAAAATCATCAAAACCATCAGACATTCCGCCTGTGCCGACTGAGCAGAACACGTATATAAACACTACGCAAACGCAAAAAAATGATAGTTATAATAATTCTATTTATAACAGTAATTCAAGATTTCAGTTGTTACCGGAAATTTCAACACCAATTGATACACTGGCTATGAGGTTTTATAGTGACAATTTACCTAAAATTAATACAAACAATACTTTGAATCAAAGTAGCATCGATAGCGGATTACACAGTAATCCAATTTATTCCGATGATGAGCCTGAACTTCCGATAATGCCTCCTGTAACAATGATGAATGCACCGGTAATACATATTTCAAAGAATCTGATTCCAAAAATTGATACCCCTAAAGCACAAAAAGCTACAGGCGGAATGGAAAAAGTAAGACCAAGAAAAACAACTAAACCACCGCAATCAAAGAAAACACCAATATTAATGCCAATAGTACCAAAATCAGCAGATACTGTCGGTGTTAATAAAAAAATAATTTATGATTCAAATAATCAAGTATTGCGGTATAACGGAAGTCAAGAACACATATCACGTGATACAACTTTCCCACCGTTAGATGATTTTCTAACAAAATCCAGCGATAAGGGACGAAAATATCCAAATGGCAAATTTGATAGAGATTATACACCTCTACCGCCGCCACCATTGGGTGATGAAGTAGTGACATCGCCACCACTACCGTCATATTCGGCAGTAACTGATTTTTTGCCGCCACCACCACCGGGTGAAGAGTATATACCACCACTTCCGGATGATTTTTTGGAAAAATCCTCAAATGGTGCATCTAAAACTGTATCAAAAAGCGGTTCTCAACTCAAAGTAAAAAGGCAAAGTCCGCCTCCGTTACCTTGGGATATGCCGCAAACGAAAAAACCGCAAACAAAGCAACCGCAAGCGCAGCATGCACAACAATCTAACAGTACATCACAGCCTCAAATTCAATGTTCAGCAAAACAATCTGTAAAATCTGAAGAGGCATTAGGATTATTGCCAAAAAATATTATAAAAAATCACAATTCAGAAAAAAGTATTGTTAAATCAATTGGTAGTACGCTAAAGAAAGTATTTTCAAGCAAAGCAAAGCATGAACCATTTGCTGTAAAGCATAAAGGAAAAGTTGTAGAACTAAAATATAATTACGAAAACTTTTTAATAAATGAAATTTATAATAAGTATCCTAATTATTTTAATTCTCGTAAATATCCAAGTTTTGTCAGCGATAATGAAATATACGAAATTATAGGTGCCGGATTAGGTAAAGATTTTTATGGTAATAAAAGTTTGAAAAAACAAGCTGAAAAATATATTCAAAAATCGATAATTCCGCCAAATAACAAGAAAATAAATACGAATGATTTGCAATTGTTCCTTTTCAGAGTCAAACATAAATATGATAATAAAAATCTTAATAAAACAGAATTAAATACGCCTTTATATCTTGATTTTCAAGAATATAAAAAAGAATTAACCGGAATTTGGAATCATATATTGAAGAAATATGAAGAATTCGGTATTCGAGGTAATCCTGTAAAATTAGAAATTGCACCATTTATTGACTCAGTATCGTCAGGATTTGAAAGTGGATATAAACCGATGAATGCAAAGTTGTACACAGAGATTATTGATGCAGCGAGAAAAGAGGCTCAATCAAATTTTGATGTACAAGAATCAATTCGACTATCCAATATGCATAAAGAAGACAAGAATGCTAAACAAATAAGCAACGATAATAAAGATTTTCAAGAAGTTATTGGAAGCATCGATATTGATTCAACAATCAAAGAAGATCATACGCAAGACGTTATTAACTATCAAGAGATGTCTTTAGCTGAAATAAGAGAAGTTCTTAACAAAAAAAAGGGCAATTCTCTTCAAACGTAAGTTAAGTAGTCTAAGAACAGAAATTGAATGTCATAAGAGTTATTATTAAATGACAAAATAAAGGCAAGAAATTTTTAAATTTCTTGCCTTTTATTATATAAAACAGTTATCTTTATTATTTATTTAACCATTCTATTGCAGTTTTCGTACCAATACCGACTTCAAACTTGTGTCCAAGTCTTGCAAGAACTGTTTCCAATGATGCAACGGCAGTTAGTAAATCTCTTTCAGATACAAAGCCTAATGTACCCATTCTGAAGATTTTGTCTTTCAATGCATTTTGACCATTTGCAACAACAATATCAAAATCTTTGTTCATATGACTTCTGATATCAGGAACAGAAACTCCTTCAGGAGGAAGAACCGATGTAATTGCATGACTTGCGTTTTTGTCTTCTTTTACCAACAATTCCAAATTCATGGCTTTCAAAGAATGTCTTAAGCCAATTGCAAGCTTTTCATGACGCGCATAAATACTATCTAAGCCTTCATCCTTAATCATTCTTAGAGCTTCTTGCAATGCAAATATTAAATTAACTGCTGCTGTATATGGAGTTGAGTTATCTCTTACAGATTTTCTGTGTGCATCCCAACTGAAATAAAAACTTGGGTGTTTGCATTGTTCATGAACTTTCCAAGCTTTTTCATTAGCAACTAAAAATGCAAGTCCCGGTGGAATCATAAATCCTTTTTGAGAACCTGAAACTAAAACATCAATACCCCATTCATCAGTTTTTACAGGCATTGCACAAACACTTGTAACACCATCAACAACAGAAATTGCATCTGTTTCTCTAATAATTTTACAAATTGCTTCTACATCATTTTTTGCACCGGTTGAAGTTTCGGAATGTGTTAATGTAACTATTTTGTAATTCTTTTCTGCTAATTTCTTTCTAACATCTTCAGGATTAATAACTTCACCTGCTTCAACTTCAATTTTATCAACATTTGCACCGTAACCGGCAGCAATTTTTGCCCAACGAGCACCAAAATTACCCAAAACTAAAGACAATACATTATCACCTTCATTTACAAGGTTTGATAATGCTGCATCCATAGCACCCGTACCGCTTGATGCAAACATAAATACATCATTTTCAGTTTGAAAAACATATTTTAGATTAGTATAAACTTCTTCCAAAACTTTCGAGAATTCCGAGCTTCTGTGTCCAATCGGATGTTTTGCCATAGCTAATAAAACACTTTCAGGAATTGGTGTAGGTCCCGGAATCATTAAAAATTGTTTGTCTTTCATACTTCTATCCTTTCTTTTATAATTTTATGATACAATAAACATATCATGATTTACGGATTTTTTTCTACAATTTTATTTATCTTAATATTGCCATTCTGGCTTGTAATCGGCTTATTCAAAAGGAAATTGACAGTCGGATTTAAGCAAAAATGCGGATATTTTAATTCCCCTATATTAGAGAACTCTATTGTTTTTTATGGAGTTTCTGTCGGTGAAATCAATGCTTTAGAAAATCTTATCAAAAGAACTAAACAAACATTTGATAATCCTATTGTTGTTTGCACAGGTACTTCAACAGGACAAGAAATAGCACAAAAAAAATTAGGAAATATCGCAGATTTTATAACATATTTCCCTTATGATTTCCCATTTTGCATAGGACACTTTTTAAACAAAGTTAATCCTAAAATTGTTATCGTTGCAGAAACAGAATTATGGCCAAACTTTGCAAGACTTGTCAGAAATCGTGGAATTGATTTAATGATTATAAACGGAAGAATTTCTGACAGAACCTATAATTCATACAAAAAACTTTCATTTTTCTTTAAACCGATTTTGCAAAATTACACAAAAGTGCTTACGCAATCCAATAAAGATAACGAAAAACTTATTTCAATCGGTGCAAATCCTGATACTACAAAAGTTATGGGAAATTTAAAATTTGATATAGAACGCAAAAACAGCGATTTTTATATGGGTCATGGCAGAATAATTATTTCAGGCAGCACTCATAGCGGTGAAGATGAGATGTTTATTCCGATTTTCAAGAAATTAAAACAAGAATTTTCGGATATAAAACTTCTTTGTGCTCCAAGACATCCTGAAAGACAGAATGCAGTAAAAAAACTGATTGAAGAATCAGGTTTAAGCTGGGGGTTGCGCTCTGAAAATGCATCTTTTGATGACAAAGATATCATTTTGTTAGACACAATGGGCGAACTTGGAAAGGCATACGCTCTATGTCATTTTGCATTTATAGGTGGAAGTTTCAATAAAACAGGCGGACACAATCCACTTGAAGCAACTGTTTTTGATAAACCTACAATTTCAGGAAAATGCGTACATAACTTCAAAGATATATATGCACTTTTAACTCAAACAAATGCCTCTAAAATAGTTGAGACAGAACAAGAATTAGAAGATTATATGAAAAAACTTTTATCTGATAATGATTTTTACAACAAATGCTGCGAAGATTGTAAAAATGCGTTTAAAGAAAATCAAGGTGCTTTAGATTATGTAATTAACGAATTACATCAACTTCTAAAATAAAAAAGGTTTTAATTTTCTTATAAGCTGTTTAATTTTTACAATATCAAAAGAAAAACTATCAGGAATATACACTAAAGGCAGATGCTTTATTTTGATATTGTCTTTGTGTTTTGTTATATAAATTCCAAATAAAATCTCTGCAATTCGCCCGATTACACGCCTTTCCTCTATATCATAATCGAACATATCAATTTGTTTTTCCAGCTCTTCCAATATTGAAAACAACCAATTTGAATAATCAAAAAACATTTCTTTTTTCATAATAAACATATTCAAAAAGTACGCATAACGACTATTCATATATGCATTTAATGCGGTTTCATACTCAGGATACAACTGTTTTACAATATTAATAGTTAAATCTATATCTTTTTGATGGTTAAATTTTTCAGACATAAAATAATAACTGTAATTGGTATATTTATTACAGAAAAATTTTTCAGGAACAATAAGATCTGTATTAAATAACAGTTTTTCCATTAAACTTTTTCTTGTCTTTTCACCTGATTTTAAAAATCTTTCATACGGATTTATAAATTCAAAATGCCTGCGATAATGCATAAATCCAATGTAATCAGGGTTTTCAAGTTTATCATAATTTTTCCAAGCCCAATATTGAGCAGTTAATTCGCAATATTCTCTGTTTTTTTTAGAAATATTTTCACCGGTATTATCACCAATTAAATATTTATTTAGCCAATTTTTCTTTCTTTTATTTGATTTTCCGTCTTTTGTGAAAGTTTCAACAAGCTCACGCCCGACATGAATTGGTACAAATATTGAATTTTTTAATAATTTGTACGGCTTATGATAAGATATTAAAATTTTTACTTTACTCTGCATAAAACAATTATACTATAATTCATCGTATAAAATACCAAAAATAAAAATTCTGCGTATAAAGATTTTATAAAAATATTATTTAATTGTTAGTTATTTTTTTATGTTTGGAGTAAAATATAGACATAGTGAATTTGCACGTATTTTATATTAGCAATTAAAGATATTCACTTTGGAAGTTTTTATTAATACGTACCTGATATAACTATAAGGAGGTTTTTTATGGCAGGTAAAACAATAACAGTTGACGGTAACTACGCTGCCGCACACATTGCGTATGCATTAAGCGAAGTATCAGCAATTTACCCAATTACTCCTTCATCTACAATGGGTGAATGGGTTGATGAATGGGCATCACAACACAAAAAAAACATTTGGGGTAAAGAAGTTAAAGTTGCAGAAATGCAATCTGAAGCTGGTGCAGCAGGTGCTGTACACGGTTCTTTAGCAGCAGGTGCTCTAACTTCTACTTACACTGCTTCACAAGGGTTATTATTAATGATCCCTGTAATGCACAAAGCAGCAGGTGAAATGTTACCTCACGTAATGCACGTTTCAGCTCGTGCATTAGCAGCACAATCTCTAGCAATCTTCGGTGATCACACTGACGTTATGGGTTGCCGTAACACAGGTTACGCTATGTTAGCTGCTAACAGCGTTCAAGAAGAAATGGATTTGGCTTTAGTTGCTCACTTAGCTACTTACAAAGCTAAAGTTCCTTTCTTACAATTCTTTGATGGTTTCAGAACTTCTCACGAAATTCACAAAATTGAAGAAATTTCTTACGAAGACATCAAATCATTGGTTGAACCAAAATACATTGAAGAATTCAGACAAAGAGCTTTAAGACCTGAAGCTCCTGTATGTAAAGTTGGTGCTCAAAACACTGACGTTTACTTCCAAGGTCGTGAAACAGTTAACAAATACTACGATGCTGTACCTGACATTGTTCAAGAATATATGGACAAAGTTGCAAAAGTTACAGGTCGTCAATATCATCCGTTCGATTACGTTGGTGCACCTGATGCAACAGACGTTATCGTAGCTATCGGTTCAGGTTGCGAAACTATCGAAGAAACTATCGAATACTTAAACGCAACAAGAGGAACTAAATACGGTTTAGTTAAAGTTAGATTATACAGACCATTCGACGTTAAGAGATTCAACGAAGCTCTACCTAAATCAGTTAAGAGAATTGCTGTTTTAGACAGAACTAAAGAACCAGGTTCTATCGGTGAACCTTTATACTTAGATGTAGTTGCAGCTTTAGAAAACAAAGACATCAGAGTTATTGGCGGTCGTTACGGTTTATCTTCTAAAGAATTTACACCATCTATGGTATTAGCTATCTACAAACATTCAGAAGCTAACGGATTCCACGGTTTCACTGTTGGTATTGAAGATGATGTAACTAATAAATCATTAAAGGTTGAAGAACACATCGTTACAGAACCTGAAGGAACTACAAATTGTATGTTCTGGGGCTTAGGCTCAGACGGTACTGTTGGTGCTAACAAAAACTCAATCAAAATTATCGGTCAATACACAAACAAAGATGCTCAAGCATACTTTGCTTACGACTCTAAAAAATCATTTGGTGTTACAGTTTCTCACTTGAGATTCGGCGACAAACAAATTAAATCTACATATCTAATCACAGCTCCTGACTTTGTATCATGCTCAGCTCATGCTTACATCGGCAGATACGACTTGTTAAAAGGTATTAAAGAAGGCGGTACATTCTTATTGAATTCACCATATACAAAAGAAGAAGCTTTCGCTCACTTAACAAGAGATATGCAAGAAACAATCATCAATAAGAAAATCAAATTCTACAACATTGATGCTGAAAAATTAATCAAGGAACAACCTGGTCTACGTGGTAAAGGTGCTAACACAGTAATGATGGTAGCATACTTCAAAGTTTCAGGTATCATTCCGTTTGAACAAGCTCTTGAAGGTATGAAAGAAATGACTAAGAAAACTTTCAAGAAAAAAGGTGATGATGTTGTAAATATGAATATCGCATTAATCGATGCAGCAGTTAACGCTTGTGAAGAAGTTCCTGTTCCTGCATCATTAGATGGTGTTGCACATGCTGATGATGTTAAATTAATCTCAGATGATGCAGATGATTTCGCTAAGAAAATTATTGAACCATCTATGCGTCAAAAAGGTGATGATATCCCAGTTTCAGCTATGTCAGTTGACGGTGTTATCCCAACAGGCACAGCTTGCTTAGAAAAACGCGGTATCGCTCCTAGAGTTCCTCACTGGAACAGCGAAGCATGCTTGCAATGCGGTATTTGTGCATCTGCATGTCCTCATGCTGCTATCAGAACTAAATTAATTGAAGCTGATGATATGAAAAATGCTCCTGCAACATTCAATGCAGTTGATGCGAAACCAAATGCTAACGGCGAAAAATTCAAAGTTCAAGTATATTGCAAAGATTGTACAGGTTGCGGTGTATGCTTAGATCAATGTCCTGTAAATCAAAGAAAACCTGAAGCTCCTGCTCTTTCTTGGTCAACAATTGAAAAAGAAGATGCTGCAGGTGAAGCAGAAAACGAAAAATTCTTTGATTCAACTCCTGACAACGTAATGGGCAAAAACACAACAAAAACACTTAAAGGTGCTATGTTAAGAAAACCATTATTTGAATTCTCAGGCGCTTGCGCAGGTTGTGGTGAAACTCCATATGTTAAATTAGTATCTCAATTATTTGGTGAAAATGCTATCGTTGCTAACGCAACAGGTTGCTCATCAATCTATTCAGGTACTTTCCCAACAATCCCTTACACAACAACTAAAGAAGGCAGAGGTCCTGCTTGGGCTAACTCATTGTTTGAAGACAATGCTGAATTTGGTTTTGGTATGAGATTGGCTGTTGATTCTAACAGAAGCATGTTAAAAACATACGTTGAAACAATTCTTGCAAAAGAAGATGCACCTGCAGATTTGAAAGATGCATTAAGCAACGTTATGACTCACTGGGATAACTCAAAAACACCTGAAGCAGTTGAAGCTCAAAACAAAGCAAAAGTTCTTATCGACAAATATGCTAAAGAATGTGGTTGCGAAACTATTTGCAAAGTTAAAGAACTTTCTGACTACTTCACAGATAAATCTATTTGGATTATCGGTGGCGACGGTTGGGCTAACGACATCGGATACGGCGGTATTGACCACGTATTAGCTCAAAACAAAAACGTTAATATCTTAGTTCTTGATACTGAAGTTTACTCAAACACAGGTGGTCAAGCTTCTAAATCTACACCAACAGGTGCAGTTGCTAAGTTTGCTACCGGTGGTAAACCAACATACAAGAAAAACATGGGCTTGATGAGCATGTCTTACGGATATGTTTATGTAGCATCAGTTGCATTGGGTGCAGATAGAAACCAAACTCTAAAAGCATTCCAAGAAGCTGAAGCTTATGATGGACCATCTATCATCTTCGCTTATGCTCCTTGTATCGCTCACGGTATCGATATGAGTAAAACTCAAACAGAACAAAAACGTGCTGTTGAAGCCGGTTACTTCCCACTTTACAGATACAACCCTGCAAATGAAAATCCATTTACATGGGATGCAAAAGACCCTAGCGGAAGTTACCAAGACTTCATCAGAAGTGAAGGTCGTTATAAATCATTAATGAAAACTAACCCTGAAGCTGCTGAAGCACTTTATACACAAGCAGAATCAGATGCTGCAAAACGCATGGCAGTATACAAATCTGTTGGTGAATTAATGAAATAATTAAATATTATTTTAAAAATCAAAATCGGGTACCTTTATGGTATCCGATTTTTTTTAAAACATTTATGTTAAACTTAATATAGGGGGTAATAACGTTATCATGACAAATGAAATTCAGTTTTTGCTATATACCACACCTGATGAAAATGTATCAGTCCAAGCAGTTGTTAAAGATGAATCTCTTTGGTTAACACAAAAGTCAATGGCGGAGTTGTTTGATGTGCAAGTTCCTGCTATTTCAAAGCATTTAACCAATATCTATGACGAAGGCGAACTTAGAGAAGATACAACTGTTTCCAAAATGGAAATAGTTCAAAAAGAAGGCGAGAGGAATGTAAACAGAACTTCCACTTTCTACAATCTTGATGCAATAATTTCTGTAGGATACAGAGTAAATTCTTCTAAAGCAACAAAATTCAGGATTTGGGCGACTCAGATTCTCAAAGAGTACATACAAAAAGGGTTTATCCTTAATGACGACAGACTAAAACAAGGAACAACTGCTTTTGGCAAAGATTATTTCAGAGAATTGTTAGAAAGGGTACGTTCAATCAGAGCATCTGAAAGACGTATTTGGCAACAGATTACTGATATTTTTGCAGAATGTAGTTGGGATTATGATAAAAATTCTCCTGTTACCCAAACTTTTTATGCAGCCATACAAAACAAGTTTCATTATGCAATAACAGGTCAAACAGCAGCAGAAATCATATACAATAGTGCGGATAGTACAAAAGAGCATATGGGCTTGACCACATGGAAAAATTCTCCTGATGGCAGAATTATAAAATCTGACACGACAGTTGCAAAAAATTATTTGCAGGAAAAGGAAATTAAAAGACTTGAAAGAGCAGTTTCAGGCTATTTTGACTATATTGAGGACCTTATAGAAAGAGAAAATGCATTTACAATGGATGAATTTGCACATAGTGTCAATAAATTCTTAGAATTTAGGGAATACAAAATTCTTCCTGATAATTGCAAGGGTAAGATTTCAATGGATGTGGCTAAAAATAAAGCAACAGCCGAGTATGAAAAATTTAATAAAACCCAAAAGATAATTTCTGATTTTGATAAAGCAGTTAAAGAATTAACCAATAAACAAAAAGAAAATGGTTAGATTGAATTGAACCATAAAACCGACTTTTCCGGTAGAGTTTCAGTTAATTAATGAAAGCTATTTTTTATCTGTACCATGGTTTAAAATTATTAATATCATTCAGCATTTTTGCATAATCGCCGTTAAAATTCAGGCATCTGTCGTCTATATATAGAAAACACAAACCTTTTTCGCTTGTTACATCATCGATAAGACTATCTAAATTATTATCAATAAGCCACTTTGATGCTAAAATTTTATTTCTTGTCGTATAAAGTTTTATAATAAAATTTTCAGAAAGTTTTTGCAAAAATTCCTTTGCGCCGTCTTTAATTTGAGGTATATAATTTATGTCAAAATTACCTGTATAATTATTCAAAACCCCATCAAGGTCGATATAAATAGTCTTTTTCATATCTTTTCCATAAGTATAATAAATATTTTGTATATTAATCTTATTTATATGTATATTTTATCAACTGGATAATATTTTGTCAAATAAATATAATGTAATTATGAGAGATGATAGACTTAGACATATAGCAAATAATTTGCGAGCAGAAAGAAATAGAAAAAATTATTCGCAAGAGGGATTGGCAGAAAGAGCTAATTTATCTTCACAGACCATTGGTTTAATAGAGCGTGCTGAGCAAGCGCCCACTATTTTGACTTTGCTTGATATTGCGAATGCTCTTGAAATTGATATTAATGAATTACTAAAAGGCATATAAATATACTTATAATATACTGGGTAATAATGAAAGACAACAGACTTAGACATATAGCAAATAATTTGCGAGCAGAGAGAAATAGAAAAAACTATTCTCAAGAAGGATTAGCAGAAAGAGCCAATTTATCATCACAAACTATTAGTTTAATTGAACGTGCCGAGCAAGTACCAACAATTTTAACTTTGCTTGATATTGCTAACGCTCTGGAAGTTGATATTACAGAACTTTTGAGAGGGACATAGTTTTAATAACTTGCTTTTTATTTTAATTTTTCACTATAGCTATTAAATTTCTGCTTTCCATGTTTGTTTAAATTAAAAATTTTTTCTATTGACAAGATTAGAAATAAATTATATAATAGAGCGAGGTGTATAGTACATAGAATATATAAAAAAAGAGAGGTATATAAAAGATGAAAAAAATTTTAGCATTCACTTTGGCAGAAGTTCTTATTGTAATAGGTATTCTTGGTGTGGTTGCCGCATTGACAATTCCGACATTGAATAGTGAAGCAGGCAGCAAGGAAAAAGTTACAAGATTGAAAAAATCATACTCAGTATTGACTGATGCATTTGACCGTATGATGGCTGATATGGGTCCTTTGGATGAAATATATGGCACTTTGGAAACAAATTTGTCCGAAAATGTTGCAACTAAAATGGCATCATATATGAAAACTTCAAGTACATGTGCGGATGCTGTTGGCACTGCGAATGATTGTAGTGCAAATACAGTAACAGCATATAGTACAACAGGAACAGCAGAAAGTAATACGATAAATAAATATCCCGGATTTGTTTTAACTGATGGTACATCAGTATCATTTAATTTAGGTGCGAAATGTCCACCTGACTCTGCTGTAAGCGGTGTTCCTGGTAATACAAATGTATGTGGTATGGTGTATGTGGATGTTGATGGTAAAGATAAAAGTAAAAATGAATGGGGAAAAGACGTATTCGCATTTTATGTGACAACAGACAGAATAACTCCTGTTGGATTAGAGGGTGATACGAATATTGATGCAACAGGAAGTAGTACAAACTGTATAGGAGCTGCCACAAAAATAGGTTGTACAGGTTGGGTTATAACTAACGGTAATGAAGATTATTTAAATACTAATTATGCTTCATGCACTAAAAGTGGTGGTTTAGATTGGGCAAAAGGCCGTACAGCTTGTACAAAATAGTTGAACTCATTTAGATATTTTAAAAACAAAGAACTCTCCAATTTGTTTGGAGAGTTCTTTTGTTTATGAAATTTTATATATAAAACGACAAAAACATTAATTGCTAATTATTGATACTCCTAAGAATTTTGGAATCTTTATTAACTTTTGTAACAAAAAATCAAAAAAGTCTAAAGTTTTTTCTTTGTTCACCGAAAAATGTATTCACAAGTGTTTTCTAAATTATAAGGTGTGTGTTCTATGGCTAAAATTGAAGTATGTATTAATGGCGCTGAAAAGTGCTCTTTTGGTAACGATTTGATTAATGATGAGTCGAAATTTAAAGATAACCATTCTTTAAATAGTATCTTTCAATCCGGTATTGATGAAACGCAAAAGACAAATGAAAACTATTGGTCTTTTAAAAATAGTAGTAAGGTCAATTCTTATTTGGATTTGAAAGCCTATTTAAAAGATGGGCATAATGCGCGTGAAACGTATAATTATCTTGTTGATAATTTAAAGACTAACAGAAATAATCCTGGATATGTTCAATCTTCTGTGGATAGTATTTTATCAGCATTTTCTACAATGTATGATTATAATAAACCGCATAAACCTGTTGCAGATACAAAAGAAGAAGCATTAGAAAAGTTCTTAAATTCAACATATAGCAAACCTGTTGAAGCCGCAATTTGCTCAACAATTCATGGGTTAGTTAAAGATGCACTTAATGATGCCGGTATTCCTGCAGTAATAGTTTCAAGTAAAGCATACGGTGGAGAGAACAAAGAACGCTATGGCGGACATGCAACTCTTTTGTATCAAATTAGTAAAAATCAATATATTAGTAACGATTATGGAACAAGTACAATTGTTGAAGCAAATAATATAAGAGATGCTGTAAGACAAATATATAAAGAATCCGGACGTTTAAGCGGAGAAAAAGGATATTTTTCCATTAGCGGAAAAGATGGAGAAACATATAGTGAATATCTGTTTCAAAATGAATCTGTTTATGGAAATGATATTGAAAAAAGCAGTCATATAAGAGAAAACGCATTTATGGGTAAAAATGTAAGGAAAAATAATTCATTTGAAATCAATGCTGATTATGCGGGCAAAACAAATACTCGAAATGCAGAAGCTCAAGTTTCGATTGCTTTACCTAAAAAAAATACAAGTATTGATATAGGTGTTGCACGTAAACAAAGCGATGAAACAAGTACAATGCTCGAATCAAAAAGTTATGGCGCTAAAGTTTCTATTGCTCATAACAAAAAATTAAATAGAAAAGGGACTAAAAAACTAAAACTTAATTCTGATTTAAGACTTGCAAATATATCAGGTAAAACTAAAAATAATGATTATGATACTCTCATCCTAAAAGGCGGTATAAATGCAGGTTTTGAAGATAATGTGATTAATAATAGAAATTTTGGAATGTCATTGGCTGCAAAAGCATCATTAGTCGGTTCAGGACACCCTGACCTAATTGCAGGACATGGCGATTTTAGAGCATCTGCTGAATTCGGTGCATCGTTTGACAAAATATTAAATAAAAAAATGAAATTGCATACAGAGTTAAGTGCAGGAGTAGTAGGTGATTTTAATAAATTAAATTATACGTACCAAGATATTGGTGTAACTCCCGGTTTTAAATCAAATATTGATTTAGCATTAACTTTGGCTCCATCTAAAAAAATTATGACAGAAATGTATGCTCAAGGATATTATTTAAGAACTAATTCTACAGAACATTATGGATTATCCGGCGGAATACAAGGTTTATACAAAGTATCAGATAATGTACAACTATATGGCGGATTTAATATAAATAAAAATAACAAAGATATTGATGTCGGATTGTTTGAAGAATCAATAGATAAAAATTTATTCTACAATATTTTTCTCGGTACGCAAATTAAAAAGAATTTAGATTTTGGAATAAATTTTACTCAAGATATTAAATCAAAAGAAAGTTCAGCAGGTGTTTATTTAAGAAAAACTTTTTAAAATGAAAATTGTATGAAAAATGATGTAATGTCTATGGTATAAGGAGTTAATTATGATAAAAATTGATTATGAAAATTGTTTTGATGTAAATCTGAATGAGTCTAATGATGATACTACAATAAAAAAGAAAACTAAAACGGAAAATGTTAATAGTATTTTTGAAAGAACAACAAATGGCGCAACCAATCCTTTGGTTGACGATTCAAGCAATCGTCCTATAGATACTATAACAATGAAACCAACTGTGCCTACAGAAAGCAGCAATACAGTTAATACTGAAAATAGCGAAAAAACTAATACTGATAAAAATGAACAAATTAATTTTAATAAATTGAGAGAATATTTACAAAATGGTCATACCGCAAAAGAAACTTATGAATATTTGATTAATGATTTAAAAAATAATAAAGATAACCACGATTATGTAAGAAGCGTAATAGATAATTTATTAAAAAATTTCAGTCCTAAGTATGACCATAATGTACCTTACATGCCTGTTGCAGAAACAAGAGAAGAAGCATAGGAAAAATTTTTGAAAGCAGAAAAAGGTGAATATGTTGAAGGTGCAATATGTGCGACAATGCATGGTTTGGCAAAAGATATTTTAAAAGACATTGGTATTCCTGCAGTATTAGTTAGCAGTAAAGTATATACAAATAAGCAAAAAAGCAGTTACGGCGGTCATATAACACTTCTATACAAACTGGAAGATAATAAATATGTAAGTACAGATTACGGTAACAGTAATATTATAGAAGCAGATAACATTAAAGCTGCTACGCAAAAACTGTATAAAGAATCTAATCACCTGACGGGTGAACGCGGATATATATTTCTTCTTGGAGATGAAGGACAATCATATACGGAATATATGTTTCAAAATGAATCCAGTTACGGAGAAGATATAGAAAAAGGTAATCACGTTAGGGAAAGTGCATTCATTAAAGATAACGCAAAAAAGAAAAATGCAGTTGAAATTAAAGCTGATTATGCAAACACAAGTAACAGAAAAAACTTTGAGATAAAAAATACCGTTGCTATACCAAAAGCAAATTTAAGTATAGATATGGGCGCATCATCAAGAGCAACAGATGAAACAAACGTATTAATGGAATCCGGCAGTTATGGTGCAATGGCAGGCGTTGCATACGATAAAAAATTCGGCAAAAAGAAATCAAACCGCGTAAAAGCAAATGCTGACGGCAGAATTTCCAGATTAAAAGGTAAAACTGAAAAAAATGAATATCAAGTTGAAACTTTGAAAAATTCATTTAACTTAGGATATGAACATGACTTCTTCAATAATGGAAATACTATTATATCCGGCGGTTTAAAGTTAAGTGGAATAGGGTCAAGAACGGTTGATAAAGTACGCAATAAAGATATGAGAATTTCTGCAGAAGCAGGGCTTGAATTAAAAACACATTTGGGTAAAATCGGTTATTTTGATGCGGAAATAAGCGGCGGAGCTATTGGCGATTACGGAAAATTACAATATACATACCAAGATAGAGGTTTTATACCAGGGTTTAAAACAAATTTGAAAACTGCTCTTACTTTGCAGCCATCTTGTGATTTTTCTGCAAAGATTGATGCTCAAGGTTATTATTTAAAATCAAGAACAACAGAACATTATGGTGTTTCAGGCGGAGTTATGGGTATGTTGAAATTGTCTGATTATATTGACTTATACGGTGCAATAGAAATGGATTATGATAATAAAAATATATCTTTAGGTTTATTAGAAGAAAATATTGACAAAACTTCTTCCGTAAGTTCGACATTAGGCGTAAAAATAAATAAAAATACTGATATAAGCATAAATGTAACAAAAGGTTTAAAAAGTGATGACTATTCTACACAATTAATGTTCAAAAAAGAGTTCTAATATAAATTATATGTTTTTTTTCTCGGATATTGAAGGTAAAGCTCAAAGCAGCAATTAAGTGTGATGTCATTAAAAAGAAAAGACGTGCATTTAGCACGTCTTTTCTGATTCTATTAAAATTTCTTAAAATTCTAAATTAATTTGAGAGAATTGAATAATTTTATTTTTACCGCGTTTTTTAGCGTTGTATAAAGCATGTTCAGCGTAACGAATAATTGTATTTGCATCCTCTTCAACATTCTTCATGCAAGGGAAAGTAGAAATTCCGCCTGAAATTGTAATAGGGTGTCTTTCTTCTTCGCCTGTCGGAATAAATTCCATTTTTTCAATATCTCGTCTGAATCTTTCTCCAAATAAGAAAGCATTATCTTCTGATGTATTAGGTAAAATCAAAATAAATTCTTCATCACCATATCTTGTTAATACATCTTCTTTTCTTATAACTTGTTTTAATTTGCCGGCTAATTGTTTTAACAAAATATCACCCCATTCGTAACCATACATGTCATTAACAACTTTAAAGAAGTCTATATCAAATAACAAGCATGACAATGGAGTTTTATAACGTTTAGCTCTTGAAATTTCTGCATCCAAACGTTCTTGTAAATATTTTCTGTTATGTAGACCTGTTAATTCATCAGTTGTTGAAACTTCTTTTACTTTTTCTTCAAGTTCATAAACTTTCAACAAAGAATTAATTCTTACGATAAGTAAATCTTTATTTATAGGTTTTTCAATATAATCATAGCTCAACGCTCTTACCGTAACATCTTCTATTACATTACCCACAAATAAAACAGGTATTTTAAACTTTGTTGTCATTAAAACATCTTTTATATTCGGCACATCTTCAATTACTACCAAAGACGGATTTAATAATTCGTATTCTTTTAAATCATTTGCATTTTCTATTCTTACATTTGAATCTTCAATAACATCAAGATTATCTAACGTTTCTTTAATTTCAGATTCTTTCTTTGTTGTATAGATTACTATATTTTTCATATTTTCTCCTAACGTTCGAGTTTGAAATAATTATACCATAATTATACTAAAAAAATCAATATTCGCTAATCACTTTTAGTTAAAACAAAAATAGCTTCTTCTGCAAAAAATGAAGTAAATATCTTTATGAATAAATTGTTTTTAATTTTTCCGTTTGTTGAATATATAGATTTTATTATTTTTATGTTATTTTTCTTTGCAAATTCAAAAAAATCGTTTATTGTTAAAAGATGTATATTTGGAGTGTCGTACCATTCAAACGGTAATCGTTTTGTCTTTGGCATTTTCCCTTTAAACAACAGATAAAATCTTAATTTCCAATATCCAAAATTTGGAAAAGAAATTACAACTTTTTTGCCGACTCTAAGCATCTCTTTTATTACATAATCCGGTTTTTCAGTAGATTGTAATGTGCTGTTTAGAATAGCATAATCATATTCTTGGTTGTTGAATTGTTTAAGGCCTTCATCAATATTTCCCTGAATAGTGCTTACACCATTTTGAATACTTAATATAACACTATTTTGGTTTATTTCAATACCTTTTCCCTTTACATTTTTTTTTGCTTTTAATAGTTTTAGCAGTGTACCATCACCGCTTCCTAAATCTAAAACCATAGAATTTTCTTTAACAAGATTTGTTATAATATCATAATTAACATGCATTGTAGTTACTTCCCAACTGAAATTTCCAATCTGTTATATACTTGTGAGTTTATTTCTGCACCTATCAAAATAAGTAATGAAGAATAATACATCCATACCATCAATACAGCAAACGCACCAATAGTTCCATATATAAAATTATATGTATGTAAATTGTTTACATAAATTGAAAATCCCCAAGACCCAAATAACCAACAAGTGCAAAAGAAAAATGTCCCCGGCACTGTACTTTTTAATTTTAACCATTCCGAACCTTTTAAATCAGGCAGAATATAATATTGCAAAAACGCCATAACATACAATGCTAAAAATGCAACAGGCCAACGTAGAAATAACCACAATGAAGCAACATCTTGACCTAAATTAAGGTATTTCACCGCAAATCCAAGTGATATTTTTCCGAAGATAATAAGGTTAATCGCAAGAAAAAGAACGGCAGTATTTACGCAAACCATTAAAAATGCAAGCAATCTTGTATGCAGAAATGAGCGTGTTTCATTAATTTTGTATGCTCTATTTAAACCTTTTGAAATTATAGCTAAGGTATTTGTTGTCAAAAACAACGCTATAATAAAACCTAACAAGCCCCAAAATCCGCCCATTGAATAAAAAATTGCCTCATGAAGAACTGTCTGAACTAACCCCATTGAATCTCCGGGCATGATTGAAGACATAAACCTAAAAACAGGAATCATAAAATCGTGTTTGCCGGCCCATCCAAAAACACCTGTCAAAAAAAGCATCATAGGAAATATTCCAAGACAGCTCATATAACTCATTTCTGAAGCCATACCAAAAAAATCATTATTAACAACTGATTTAGTTAGCCTTTTTATATATACAACCGCTTTTTTCATTATATACCTTGTTTTTGAATTTCGTTTGTTAGTTTTTTAATTATATCCTTAGCCGAACCTTTTATAACACAGCCTGCAGCGTATTTATGCCCTCCGCCGTTGTATATAGAACAAATTTCTGCAACATCAATATTTTTACTGCGCATAGATATTTTAAACAAATTTTTATCAATCTCTTTTAGGACTATTGCAACTTCTGTTGTTTCAATAGAACGTACCATTTCAACTAGACCTTCCGTAAAGTCTTCGCCACCGCCAAATTTTTCTATATCTTTTTTGTAAACAGTAATGCTAGCAATTTTATTGTTATTAAAATATTCCGCTTTATTTACGCAATATGCTTGAAACATAACGAAATTTTTTGATTTTTGTTCATAGCAATTTTTATATATTAATTGAGGATTCGCTCCCATTCCTACAAGTTTTGAAGCGATTTTAAGAGTTAATTCTTTTGTATTATCAAATCTAAATCCGCCGGTATCAGTTAATATTGCAGTATAGATTGCTTCTGCAATATTTTCGTCAAACTGCCAACCGTGGTTTTCTGCAACTTTAAAAAGAACCTCGCCGGTTGAACTTGCAGAACTTTCAACAATTCTAATATTTGCTTTTATATCATTGGTTTTGTGATGGTCTATGACAACTTTAATTTTTGCTTTATCATAAAATATTTTTGCATCAAAAATTCTATCTAAAGCAGCGACATCAACCAAAATTACCATATCGTAAATCATTGAATTATCAAACTGGGACAGGTGCTTAATATCATTTACACCTTTTAAAAATTGATATGCTTTTGGAATCTTTGAAATAACCATCATTTCAGGTTTTCTTTTATATTGTTTGTATATAAGCTCCTTTAAGGCAAGCATTGAACCCAAAGTATCTCCGTCCGGATTAACATGAGATATAATTAATATATTTTTCGATATTTTTATGCTATCATCAAGTTTTAAGAATTCCATGAATTAATTATAGCACAAATTAAAAAACGGATTGTTTATGACTAAAAAAGTTTTATATACTGATTTTATAGGTATAGATTCTGTTATTACAGAAATTACAGACACAAAAGAATATAAAAAAGTAATTACAAGAACAAATATTTTTAAATTCTGGAAAAAAGTTGTAGATGAGAAATTTCATGATAATTCGAAACCTTATTCTATGACAACTCGCTCTGTTATGGTTATTGCATGTAAAAATTCAACAGTTGCACAAGAATTAATGCTAAGAAAAGCAGCTATATTAAATAAATTACAGCCATATTTAAAATCTTTAAAAATAAGTATTAAAGATTTACGTTTTGATGTAAAATGTTGGACTGATGAAAATTAGTTTCCAAAATAATTTTTTAAATTAACTTTTAATTTTTCATTTCTGCAAAGTTTTTTTAATTTTGAAAGAGCTCTTGTTTCAATTTGACGGATTCTTTCTCTGGAAACACCGAATTGTGTACCTATTTCATCAAGTGTCTTTTTGTAACCGCTGTTATCAAGTCCATATCTCATAATTAATACATCACGTTCTTTTGGCATTAATTGACTCAACATTTTTTGAATATCTTCAAGTAAATTCTCTTGAGTAACCATAGAATCAGGTGTTGTTGAAGATTCATCAATAATTAAATCTGCAATTTTTGTAGAATCGTCTTTTTGTGTTGTTGGCGTTTCTATGCTTATTGTATCTTGCGCTGCCTTGCAAATTTGATTAAGTCTTGATACAGATATTCCAAGTCTGTATGCGATTTCTTGTTTGGTCGGATTTCTTCCTAATTCTGCCGATAAATCAACAGATATTTTCTTTATTTTGTTTAAAGATTCAAGCATGTGGATAGGTAATCTTATGGTTCTTGATTTGTCTGCTATAGCTCTTGCTATTGCTTGTTGTATCCACCATGTCGCATAAGTAGAAAACTTAAAGCCTTTTTCATAATCAAATCTTTCCGCTGCTTTCATCAAACCGATGTTGCCTTCCTGTATTAAATCCATAAATGATAAACCTCGTCCGATAAATCTTTTGGCAATACTTACCACAAGTCTTAAATTTGCATTTATGATAGTGCTTTTAGCAATTTCACTATGTGTTTCTTTGATTTCTTTAGCAAGTTTAATTTCTTCCTCGTGTGATAATAGAGGAATTTTACCTATTTGCCTTAAATATATCTTTACTGAATCATCTGTATTTTCTGAACTTGATGTTTCAGGTACTTGTAATTCTGTTACGTTGTCTATAATATCTTCGTCTGCATCATCAAATTGCATATCCTTTAAATCTATATCATTTTCAGGCATGTTTTCTTGAGGTTTAGAATTTTTAGATGTTTTAGTCATTATCAATTACCTTTTTGTTTTTAAATCCTTACACATTTTTTGTCTTACCGTTTCAAATATAATAGCACTTAATGCATTAGATACATTCAATGAATTGAAATTTCTCAAAAGTGGTATTTTAATTTGAAAATCGGACATTTTCATTATAGATTGAGATACTCCGGCATGCTCTGCACCCATTACGAGTACAAAATTCATATCAGTATAATCTACGTCATAATAATTATCTTTTGCATTTGCTTCTGCTGCAATTACCCACCAGTTGGTATCTTGCATCTTTTTTAATGCTCCTGTCGGGCTATTGACTTTTATTATCGGTATATGATTAACTGCACCCGCAGAAACTTTTTCCACAATAGAATCAACTTGAACGTTTCTTCTTGACGGAATTATTATGGCATCTACACCTGCACATGTACATGTTCTTATTATTGAACCCAAATTATATGAATCTTCTATCCCATCGAGCATAACAACTGATGCATTATTATGTTTTTGAGATAAAAATTCATCTAAATCCATATATTCTATCGGGGAAATGAATGCAATAATACCTTGATGGTTTAATTCGTTATACTGCGTAAATTTTTCTTTTGCAACGAATTGAAAAATCACACCATTTCTTTGTGCAAGCTCTTTTATTTTTTGGATTTTACCATCAACATGAATACTCTTTGAAATGATTATTTTGTTTATTTTCCTCGTATTAACCTCAAGTGCCTCGGTTATTGCATTTTTGCCGTATATAATATCCATTATTTGCAAACCTCAAGCATTTTACTTATTGATTTAAGAGCTTTTTTTGAAATATTTTCATCAACCATTATTTCATTTATTTCATTTTTTAATACATTATATATGTCGTCCAAAGTATTACATTTCATGTTAGGACAAACAATATCATCTTTTATTAAATAAAAAGTTTTTTGAGGAAAATCTCTTTTTAATCTTTCTGCAACACCTTTTTCCGTTGCAATAACAAACTCATTATTTGTGCTTTCTCCGGCATATTTAATAATCTGCGAAGTACTTCCTACAAAATCTGATAGTTCACAAACATTTTTATGACATTCAGGGTGTGTTAATATTAAAGCATTAGGATGATTCTCTCTTGCTTTTTTAACATCATCCTCGGTTATTTTTATATGTGTCGGACAAAAACCCGGATAAGTAGTAACTTTTACGTTCTTTAATTGACTTTCTACGTATTTGCCAAGATATGTATCGGGTAAAAATAAAATTTCAGGAGCATTTAATGATTTGACAACTTTAATTGCATTTGAACTTGTTACGCAAATATCACATTCTGATTTTACTTCCGCCGTTGAATTTATGTAACAAACTACAGGTATATTTTTATGCTTTGATTTAAAATCCCTTAACTGGTTTAAATCAACCATATCTGCCATCAAACAGCCTGAATTCATGTTCGGCAAAAAAATTTTTTTATTTGGAGATATAATTTTCGCTGTTTGTGCCATGAAATATACTCCTGCAAAAACAATAATATCAGCATCAGTTTTAGCCGCCATTTGGCTTAAATAAAGAGAATCACCCACAAAATCCGCAACTTCATCAATTTCAATATTCTGATAACAATGAGCCAAGATGACTGCATTTTTTTCTTTTTTAAGTCTTAATATTTCATCTCTAATTTGCATTGAATATACCTTTATTTGCTGAAATTTGACGTAAAATCATGTTTAAACTATAATACTTCTAAGTTATTATATAATAAAAACAATAAAAACAGAACATATGTTAAATCAAATATTATCACAATTCGGCTCAGCAAAAAAATCAGTAATAGGTGTTACGGTTTCTCCTTCAGTAGGTTTAGAGATGATAGAAATTAATCCTAAAACCAAAACTATTGAGAAATATGCATGCAAATTTTTAGAATATGATTATGCAAGAAGAGAAATCGCAAATTATGATCAATTTAGAGAAACATTAGGCGAACTTTTTGATGAATTAAGAATTTCTCGTAAAAGCAATATAGTTTTGACTCTGCCTTCGGTATATTACGGAACAATTACACTCCCTTCAATATTGACAGACGAAGGAATTAACAGCGCAATTATCTCCGAAGTTGAAGAGTTATCATATATTTTCAAACGCCAAGATCCTGTTGTTAGTTGGTTTGATAATAGTGATGTGTATAATGACAGCGAAAATAAATCTATACTATACGGCGTATTACAACAAGCTGCTTTAGATGAAATTAGTGCGGCATGTGTTGAAGTCGGTTGTAGTATTGTTGCCGTTGAAACAGCTCCAAATTCGTTGTTAAAAACTTTGAGTTACAATCAGTTGGCCGAAGAACAAATGGTTGAAGGTACTGTTTGGCATTTAATGATAATTAATCCAAACAGTTATTCAATGATTGAATTAAACGGTAAAAATATAATTGACTACAAAGAAGAACCATTAGCCTTAAAATCGTTTGAAAATGATGAAATATATGATGCAATTATATCATCGACTCAATTAGCACTGCAGGCTGTCACTTCAAATTATTTGTACATTGTTTCCAAAACAGATTTAGTTTCAGCAGAAGTTTTATCAATGAAAATACCGTTCAACGGTCATATAAAATTTTTGGAATGTAATAAATATGTGCAAAATCCTTTGATGTTGGCCTCATATAATATTTTACCTAATATGGTTCTAAAAATAACTCCTGAAGCTGTCGGTTCAGGAATTTATAATATTTCTGATTATCCTTTGAAATTTAATTTGTTAGGTATCAATTCTCCGGCAAAAGCAGATAGTGTAGTTGATGAATATCCGATGTTGAAAATCGGTAATTTTGAAATTGAGTTGAATTCAGAAAATGTAAGAAAAATAACTTTCTTATTGGCTATAATTATTGTAATACCATCATTGATAATATTATTTGTTTTAAATTACTTAACGGGTACAAAACAAAAAGAACTGGATACTCTCAATAGTGAAATTGATGGTATGAAAAAAACATTAACACAATATGAGGGTATTGATAAAAAGAATAAATTCGATGAAAAATTAGAAATTAATACTGTTTACGATATTAATAAAATTAAATTGATATATTATTCCGCTATAGGCATGAATTTACCAAGTGAAACTTGGCTTATATATTTAAAAATATACGATAATAAAAAAATTGATATAATAGGTCGTTCAGTAAGTGTTGAAAATGTTTATAAATTCTACAAAGGCTTGAAAATGTCTGTTATTAATTCTGATTTAAGACTAAACAGACTTGAGTTATCAACAGATACGCCGGATAATATAGTTATTCAAAATTATAATAAAATTAAACCGACATTTTATGAATTTGAAATTACGAATCTAACCGATGCTGAATTAAAAGCTCAAGAAGGCGAAATCAGCACAAGTGAAAAATCAGGTGATAATAATCAACAACAAAGTTCAAGTAGAAAACGAAAAGGATTCTTGTTCGATAATTTCTTAAATAATGCAGATAATATTGAAAATTTGGGTAATAATAACCAAGGAAGTTCTCAACCTCCTGCAAGTTCAGGTTCAGGCGGTGATGCTCCACCAAAGGATTTGCCTGCAAATTTAGATTCGATTGAAAAATTTTAATGAGGATATAATCAATTAATGGGTGATTTAAAAAAGTATAAAGAAGTTTTAATATATTTATCAATGATTTTAATCGCATTGTTTGTGATTTACAAACAATTACAACCAAAGTTTGTTCATACGATTGAATTATTTAATCAAATAAAATCGCAAACTGAAGTTAAAACTTCGCTGGAATCACAAGTAAAAATTGCACGTGAAAAGTTTGAACGTATGCAAAAAATGAATGTTGAAGATGTTTTTACGAAAAAGATTTACAAAGCAACCGGTATTGTTACTGATGCAGAATCTACTTTTTCTGTTCTATTAGATGATTTTATCGAAATAGCAAGAAAAAATCATATAAAAATTTATTCAATTAAACCTATGATGAACCCAAAAGAGGATGTTTTTGTAAGTGGCGATGGTGCTAATTACAGCGTGAATAAAATGGATATGAAAATTGTTTCAAATTATTCAGATTTTGAAAATTTTATTTCAGATTTGTTTAAATATCCATACCTAATTAATCTAAACAGTATAGAGATTTATCCATACGAAAAAGATAAAAGGGTATTGCTAATAAATTTAACCATAACAATGTATTCGTATAGGGATCCGTCTGATGTTTCAACAGAGAACATTGAAAAGAATGCTCCTAGTGCTCAGCAGGAAAACAATAGCGAAAATAATCCTGCGCCGGCAGAACCTTCAGATTCAGAATCTGGCGAAAATCAGTAAAATACAACAAATCATTTTACGCGGTTCCCATTTTAAAGAAGAAATATAATATGATAAATTTATTTTTAACCTTTATAAAATATTATGGTAATAAAAAGAAATTATTAATTTTATTTTTTCTGTGTATGTCAATATTAGCAGGAAGTTTAGAATTTCTTGGAATCGGGACAATATATCCGTTTTTGATTATTTTAATTAATCCGCAAACTGCTGTTCAAAATCATGTTTATCAAAATTTGACACTAATTACACATTCTCAAAATATTTCATTTAACATAATAATTATTGCAGTTCTTATCGCATCAATATTTTTTGTAAAAAATTTACTAATGATAGGAATTTCATATTGGCAAACAAAATTTGTAATAAACTGGAAAAATGAGATAAACGATTTAATAATGAATTATTACTTAAATATTCCGTATATAAAAATTATAAAAATTCCGATTTCAGACAAAATATATAATATCTCAACATTAAGTTCACAAGCTCTGGATGTATTTGTTTTAAAATTTTTAATTTTGATGACAAATTCAATAATATTATTTCTAATTTTATCTTTATTGTTTATCAAATTCTTTTTGGTTGCTATATTTGTTTTAACATTTATAAGTTTAAGCATGCTGTATTTAAATGTATTCTTCAAAAAACAAACATCTAAAATTGCACCGAAATTACTGGAAGCATCTATAGCAAATAATGAACGAATACTGGAAAATTGTTCAAACTTGCGTGAAGTTAGGATATTTTCTGCATCAGACATCTTTTATAGCAGATTTAAGGAAACCCAAGCAGAATTAGGCAAAGTATCATTAAAAAGTGTATTTATGTCTAATTTGCCGCCATATTTAGTTGAAATAATCTTAGTGTTTGCGTTAATTTTACTGGCTGCGGTTGTTGCATATCAAAATAAATATGATTTTTCAAGAATAGTAGCATCATACGGGCTTATATTAGTTGTTTTATTTAGGTTAGCACCCGTTTTAAATAGAATACAAACAGCATTAAACAATATAAATTCAACCAAAACAATAATGCAGAAAATGAATGAATTATTTGAAAAAAATGATTTATACTATAAAAAATCGAAGATAGATGCAAAGAATAAAATAAAAGAATTTAAGAAAATACGATTAGATAAAATTAATTTTGGGTATGATGCGAACAAAAAAGTTTTAAAGGATATAACATTTGAGATAAAAGCCGGTGAATTTATTGGAATAATAGGCTTATCCGGAGCAGGAAAGACAACATTAGCAGATATATTGATGGGTTTATTACCACCTGATTCCGGCAAAATACGAATGAATGATACAGAAATAACATCTCAAAATGAATCTATATTAAGTTCATTAATAGGATACGTTCCACAGGATATGAATTTATTAAATGGTAGTTATAAGCATAATGTAGCCTGGGGAATTTCTGATGAATTGGTAGATGAATCGATGGTAATAAATTGTTTAAAACAAGCTCAAATAATGGATTATATAGAAAAAAACGGGGGTATAAATTCAAGGATAGATGGTTTATCATACGGGCAAAAACAGCGAATATTAATAGCCAGAGCGTTATATAATAATTCAGAAATAATATTATTAGATGAAGCGACATCATCATTAGATGTTGAAACTGAGCATGAAATAATAAATATGTTAATGGGAATAAAGGGTAAAAAAACAATAATAGCGATAGCACATAGGTTAATAACATTAAAGAAATGTGATAGGATAATATATTTAAAGGAAGGGGAAATAGTGGATATAGGGAGATTTGAAGAATTATCATCAACGTATAAGGATTTTGAAAGATTAATAAATTTATCAAAATTTTAAAAAAAGGCTTTACAATAAAAAAAGTTTTGTTATAATATAAATATAGGTAATCCTCAGTAGCTCAATGGTGGAGCAACCGGCTGTTAACCGGTAGGTTGTTGGTTCGAGCCCAACCTGGGGAGTTTCTTATTTTAAGAGGGTTTTAGTCCTCTTTTTTTGTGTCATTTTTTAATCAAAAATAGTAATTTGTCGTAAAATTGTCGGAGTTAAAAATAAAATATAACTAAGCCTAATCCAATAATTAATCTCAGCTACAGGATTCTTGACACTTTGATTGTTCATAATATTCTTTAAACGTAAAAGAACCACTGCCTGTGTTGTAGGTGTGGTTCTTTAGTATACCCTTTTTAGTTAAATTTTGATTGATTGTTGTTAATTTGTTACTTGCAGCTTGAGACGGTTGTGGAAAGTTGTGCTTTTGTTCCGTGTTTGCATATTCCGGCATTATCTTCAGCATCATGATTTGTATCTATATAATCCATATTACCGTTTCTGATTACCCATTCTGTACAAAAACCCTGATAAAAACAACGCTCTTTTACATTATAACTTCCTGAGTCAGTCCATAAAGTTCCTCCACCATAAGGTTTTATTCCATCTTTAGTTATAAGAAAATAGAAATAATCAATACCCAAAGTATTTTTACCTTTGTTTGGTCCATCTATATCTACAAAAACTGTACCACAGACATTTTGATATCCTTCATCAGCATTGCAATTATTATTCCTAGTCCATTTGTCATATATGTGAAAAGACCAACCATTCGCCAATATAGCCGCAGGTGATTTGTCAGCATTTTCTGTTGAAGAGTCTTTATAATTTTTGTATGCATTATTCATGCAGCCTGTAGAAGTTCCGCAATCTTTTTGTAACTTCATAAATTCAGTTATTCTATCAAAGTAGCGTTTATTGTAATTAGAATCACCACCCATCCAACTCTCAACAGGACCATATACAGCTGTAGCTCTATTGTGTGCTTCATTAAGTTCAGCATAAATCTTTTTAACTTTAGCTACTGCTTCGGCTCTACCTGTATTTTTATTTACGTTTGGTATTGTTAACGCTGCAACAACACCAATTATACCCATTACAATTAATGTTTCTGCAAGTGTAAATGCGTGTGAGTGAACAGTTGATAGTGAACTGTTATGGGTTAACTGACGATTCTGTTCACTGTCCACTTTAGACAATCCACCTTTAAAAAAGTTACAAACAAAGGTTTTTAAGGGTTTAAATAGGCCGAAAGCCTTGCCACAAGAGAGTTTAGCCCCCCCCCCCCTAGCTAAAATGCAGTCTACAAAGGGCTTTACACCACTTTTTATTTTGTTCATTGTTGCAACCTCACTTTTATCTATTCAATGTGGTTTGTATAACTTATTACTTTTATTCATGCAATATT
>JAFRAO010000001.1 GCA_017405375.1 bacterium | reverse complement strand
TTGTATTAACAATTCTTAAGATAAATTTTAAATATAATCGAATTTAGCGAATGTTTTTGCTAAAATCTTGTTAAAAGTTAAGGATACAATTTTGGAGGTAAAAATATATGCAAAAACGTGTATGGCTTTTTAGAGAAGGCAATGCAGATATGAGAAATCTCCTTGGCGGTAAAGGTGCTAACTTAGCCGAAATGACTAACTTAGACCTTCCTGTACCACCGGGATTAACTATTACGACTGAAACTTGTATGGATTATATAAATAATGGCAATAAAATGCCGGAAAAATTAATGGATGAAGTTAAATATGCTCTTAAAGAAGTTGAAGAACAAGCCGGTAAAAAATTTGGTGATTCAACTAATCCGTTATTAGTATCTGTTCGCTCAGGTGCAAGAGTATCTATGCCGGGCATGATGGAAACTATTTTAAACTTAGGCTTAAATGATGAAACTGTTGAAGCAATGGTAAAATTAACTAATAATCCAAGATTTTGCTATGATTCATATCGTCGTTTCTTAACTATGTTTGGTTCAGTTGCTTGGGAAATGGACAGACAAAAATATTTTGAAACAGAAGTTGAAAAAGTTAAAGAAAGAGAAGGCGTAAAATCTGATACTGAAGTTTCAGCTGATGGATGGAAATCTCTTATTCCTATATACAAAAAAGCTATTAAAGAAGTTACAGGTAAAGAATTTCCACAAGATCCATACGTTCAATTACAAGAAGCTATAGAAGCTGTATTCCGTTCTTGGAATATACCAAGAGCTGTTGCATACAGAAATATGAATAAAATTGACCACAATTACGGAACTGCCGTAAACGTTCAAACAATGGTGTTTGGTAATATGGGAAATGACTGTGCAACAGGTGTTTCATTCACAAGAAACCCTGCAACAGGTGAAAATAAATTTTATGGTGAATATCTTGTAAATGCTCAAGGTGAAGACGTTGTTGCTGGTATAAGAACCCCTAAACAAATTGCTGAACTTGAAACAGATATGCCTGAACTTTACAAGCAATATGTTGAAATAGCAAAACAACTTGAAAATGGTTATCACGATGTTCAAGATATGGAATTTACTATTGAAAGAGGAAAACTCTGGATTCTTCAAACTAGAAACGGTAAAAGGACAGCAAAAGCTGCTATAAAAATTGCTGTAGATATGTTTGAAGAAGGTATAGTAACAAAAGAACAAGCAATCAAATTAGTTGATCCATATTCTGTATATCAAGTTTTATTACCTTGTTTTAATCCTGCAGCAGTAAAACATGCTCATAAAATTTCTAAAGGTGTAAATGCTTCTCCGGGAGCTGCAGTTGGAAAAATTGTATTTGATACAGAAGAAGCTGCTGAAAGAGGAGCTAAAGGTGAAAAAGTTATCTTAGTTAGAATTGAAACATGTCCTGATGATATTCACGGTATGGCTGTTGCTCAAGGTGTATTAACTCTTAGAGGTGGTGCTACATCTCACGCAGCTGTTGTTGCTAAAGGTATGGGTAAACCTTGTGTTTCCGGTTGTGAAGATTTAGTTATTAACTTAAAAGATGAAACAATTACTTGTGCTGATGGTACAGTATTCCACAAAGATGATGTTATTTCATTAGACGGTGGTACCGGTGAAGTTATGGAAGGTGCTATTGAACTTGTTGAAGCAGGTATTGATGCAGATTTCGAAAAATTCTTTGGTTGGGTAAATGAAATTAAAACAATGAAAGTTGAAGCTAATGCTGATACTCCTAAAGATATTGAAAATGCGTTAAAATTCGGTGCTGAAGGTGTTGGTCTTTGCAGAACAGAACACATGTTCATGGATCCTGACAGACTTCCTTGGGTACAAAAAATGATTATTGCAGGAACTCCTGAAGCAAGAAAAGAAGCTTTAGATAAACTTCTTCCTATGCAATATTCTGATTTCTATTCAATGTTTAAAGCACTTGGTGAAAAACCTTTAACAGTAAGACTTCTTGATCCTCCACTTCATGAATTCTTACCTTCAAAGGTTGAGTTAATTGAAAAAGTTGCAACTAAGAAAGCATTAAATCAAGATTATACAGAAGATGAAAAAATGCTTGAAATAGTTGAAGGTTTATCAGAATCTAACCCAATGATGGGCTTAAGAGGATGCAGACTTGGTTTAACTTATCCTGAAATTAACGAAATGCAAGTAAGAGCTATCTTTGAAGCATGCTGTGATTTAAAAAATGAAGGTGTAAATGTAAAACCTTGGGTTATGATTCCATTAATCGGACACGTTAATGAACTTAAAGTTGCAAAAGCTACTTTAGTTAAGGTTGCTGATGAAGTTATGGAAGAAAAAGGCGTTAAAGTTGATTATAAATTTGGAACTATGATTGAAATTCCTAGAGCTGCTTTAACAGCTGATGAAATTGCTGAATATGCTGAATTCTATTCATTTGGTACAAATGATTTAACTCAAATGACATTCGGATATTCAAGAGATGATGCTGAAGGTAAATTCTTAAAGAATTACGTAGAACAAAAAATTCTTCCTGCAAATCCTTTTGTAACATTAGACCAAAAAGGTGTAGGACAACTTATCGAAATGGCAATGGAAAAAGGTAAGTCAGTTAATTCATCTTTAGTTGGTGGTGTTTGTGGAGAACACGGTGGAGATCCTGATTCAGTTAAATTCTGTCACAGAATAGGATTAGATTACGTATCTTGTTCACCATTCAGAGTTCCACAAGCAAGACTTGCTGCAGCACAAGCTGTTATAGAAAATAAGCAAATGACTTGTTGTTGCAAGTAATATTCTTATTGCAAGTTAAATAACAATAATAAAATAAAACCCTAAAACTGTATAAAATGTAAGTTTTGGGGTTTTATTTAGAAAAATGATATTATTAATAGTTGTAAAAACATTTTTAATATTGTAAATAAGTTAAAACATAGTTTCCTCATTAATCTTTTTAATGTTTTAACATATCATTTCTTGATAAGAATAAACTTTTGGTGCTTGCACAGAACATTAACATCATGAGAGGATGTAAATATGTTCAAATACTGTAAATTAAGCCAATACAAAATAAAAAAAATTCTTTATTGTTTTTCACAAGATTTAACAGCAATTCAAACTGCAAATTTTTTAAATTTACACAGAAATACAATCAACAGATATTATCGTTTGTTTAGAGAGAAAATTCTAATAGCAAGTGAAGCTGAAAACGGTTTTGAAGGTGAATTAGAACTTGATGAAAGTTATTT
>JAFRAO010000040.1 GCA_017405375.1 bacterium | reverse complement strand
TGATGACAGCAATGAATAATTGCGCAGCTATTCAAAGAGATTTCTTGTACCTTAATAATAAACTGAAACAGGTATGTTCAAAAATTAATGTCCAAAACGCTATATACACGCACAGTATGGCTCAAAAAGTTTTAGTTTAAATTATTATAAAATTTTTAATCATATTACACTTTTTCAAGCAATTTAAAAGTCCTTAAATAACATAAGGACTTTTCTTTTGTAGATTCTATTAATAGATACTTTCTTATTCGTGCTTAAACATATCTTTTTTTTCATTAATAAAGTTTTGAATGTTGCCTACAATTTCATCACCTTTTCTTTGCAATTCTGAAACAACATTTTCAGCTTTACTTTGAATATCTTTAACTTTTGCATCAGTTTTATCCAAAACATCTTTTGCTGCATCTGAAAGCATTTCTCTTGTTTCTTCACCTGATTTTGGCGCTAATAAAATTCCTGCAACTGCACCTAGTGCTGCACCAACTGTAAAACCTACTAAAAATTTTCCTACTGACATATATTTCTCTCCTTTACTTTTTTATTCTAACTTATATATTTTTTTTATCATTACGCAATTAGGCTATTTTTATTTTGAAAATATTTTTAACATTGTTGTAAAACCTTTATATAAACCTTTTGCTAATGAGCTTGAAAAAACTCGTACTTTTGATAGCGCATTTACGCCAAATCCAAATGCATCTTCAAAGGCTAATTTCATTTTATCTATACCTTTGTCTGTCGATTTTAAAAAATCGTTTAATGTATGCAATGATTCGTTAATTTCACGCATTGTTGGTCTTATTTCGTTTCTGACAACTGTCGTCGTTTCATTTACATTTTGAGTTAATTTTGATAAATCAATAATAAGTTTTATCAAAAATCCACCTACTATTACAAACATAATACCTGTTGAAACAGCTAAAAATGCTAATCCGTTATTTAATAATATCTGAGATGTTTCCATAATTTTATCCTTCTTTTATATTTCTACTCTATATCATAATCATTATTTAATTCTTCAAGTCTTTTTGCTTTTTCCAATTTATCAGATTTAATTGCATTCGCAAAACTCTTCATTTTCTTTTCAACTTTAAATTTCACTAAATCTATTGATTCTAAAGCATGTTTTTTTGCATTTTTGACTCTTGGAGCTTGCGTTTCTACAAGATTTTCTACTATATTTTTTAAATCTTTACAGGAATCTTCGCCTTTTTTAGGAGCCAGCAAAACACCTGCTACTAAACCTCCGATAACACCGGCTATAACACCTATGCCAAAATCTGCCGAATCATTTTTCTTGCTCATCTTAAACTTCGCCTTTCATCTAAAATTATAACTTGCACCCTGCTTTAAATATATCGTATATGACAAATGCCATATCCACAAGCAATATTTTCTTTTTTAATTTTGTATTCCTGAAAAAGAACAATAAAAGTGAAAAAATTAATCCTTTAATTGCACCATACAGAAAATTATTTCTTTGTTTCATATATGAACGTTTTTGGCATTTTATCCAATGTTTAGCTTTGTTTGATAAATCATACAAAGCTCTTAATTGAAATTTAAGTGTATGACTATTTGTTTTTATGCGTTCTGATAAACACCTGATTTGCTTATCAAATTTCATTATTTTACAGCATAGCAGTGCAAATAATATAAACTCAAATATAAAAAATATTACAAATAAGTAAATCATTTTGTTATCTTCTTCTTTTGTATTATTATTTTATTATACAAAAAATTTATTAAAATAGAATACGCAGAAAGAACTATTTTGTGGGACAAATCAAATTTTATATTTTAATATTAATAGCAAAATGTATGGCAAAACTTATCAAATTTATTGGTAAGTCCGGTGGTACATCTTTTATTGGAATGTTTATTCTCAAATTTAATCCTGATTTTTTGAGTTTTTGTTCTAAGTATATTCTAAATGAAAAAATCAGCATAACAGGTACTAACGGTAAGACTACAACATCAGGCATACTAGCTCACATAATCGAATCTAATAATAAAACTTTGATTCATAATTCCAAGGGTGCAAACATGCTGACAGGGATTGCTAATGCTTTTGCGACGAATATAAATATATTTAAACGTTATGATAATTGTGTTTTAGAATCTGATGAGGCGTATCTTTCAAAATTGTACGATTATATTGACTGTAATTATCTTATTGTAACTAATCTTTTCCGCGACCAGTTAGACAGGTATGGAGAATTAGATACAACAGCAAAAAAAATTCAAAACGCTATTGATAAAAATAGGAATTTAATTTTAATGTTAAATGCTGATGATCCTCTTGTTGCAAATTTGGGTCAACAAAATAAGAAAATTTATTATGGTTTTGAGAGCATACAGTTTGTGAATTCTGAAAAAAAATCCAATGCCCCGATTGAAACCTTTCAATGTTTATGTGGAAAACCATTAGAGTATGAAAAAAGATTTTTTGCTCAACAAGGACATTATTATTGTTCTTGCGGTTATAAAAGACCAAAGTGTGATTATGAAGGTTATGCAAAAATTTATGATGATAAGATTCAAATATCAATTTTACACAATAAAGAAACAACTTGTTATGAAATAGATACAATAGGCTTATATAACGCTTATAACGTGCTTGCTGCCGTATCAACAGCATTGGAATTAGGCTATTCGCAAAACAGCATTCAAACAGCACTCAACAGTTATAAAGCAGTATTTGGAAGAACAGAAAAAATTCAATTTAATGGACATAAGGCTGTTATTCAATTAATCAAAAATCCTGCAGGTGCAAGCGAAGTCTTAAAAACTGTAGATTTAAATTCGAATATTATAATTGCAATAAATGATAATTTTGCTGACGGACGCGATGTTTCTTGGTTATGGGACGCTGAATTTGAATTACTCAAAGGTGCAAAAAACACAATAATAACGTCCGGTACAAGAGCATACGATATGGCTTTGAGGTTAAAATATGCAAATGTACCGACAGAAAAAATAAAAATAATTCCAAATATTTTAGAAGCAATTAATAGTGTTTCAGTATCTGATGATGAAAATCAAAATATAACTATAATGCCCTCTTATACAGCATTATTAAAAATAAATAAATTAAGGAAATGTAATGCATTTAAACATTAATATAAATAGCATAGCAAATTTAAAAAATTCAATAGGTGATAATGGACCTAATATTGTTAAATTTTCAAGGTATTGTGAAAATTTTGGAGTTGACGGTATTGTAGCATATTATAATATGCACTCAGATTTGCTTTCTACCTATGATATAAAAAATTTAAAGTTACATTTAAGTTCGCGATTTATATTAAAAATAGCTCCGAATGAGCAAGCTGTGCAGTTTGCATTAGATTTAAAACCGGATACAGTTTGTATAGTTCCTGATGTAGATGAATTATCACCTTCGATAGGCTATGACATTTTAAAAAATCAAAAATTTATAAGTGATTTTGTAAAGCAGTTAAAAGATAAAGGTATCCTTACAAGTGTATTTATTGAGCCCAAAATAGAGCAAGTTAATTCGGCGTATAAAGCTAATATGGATTATGTTGAGTTAAATACGGCAAATTTTTCAATGAATTTTAATAAAGACAACTATAAACAGGATTATATGAATCTTAAAGAATCTGCAATATTAGCGACGACATTGGGTATGAAAGTTTCTTTATGTAAAAATATTAATTACAAAAACATAAAAACATTATTGCAAATCCCATCTTTATCTGATATAACGATGGGACATGGAATTTTATCAAAATCTATATATATTGGAATATATAATTCAATAAAAGAAATAAGGACAATAATTGATGAAAAGTGATGAAGAAATCATAGAAGAAATGCAACAAGTAGTTGAACAAATGAGATTGGATGATTTGGAAGAACGTCCTGAGTTGGAATACGAATATTTCGATTGTTCTTGTTGCGGGAAAACAATGTCTTATGCCGGTTCTATTCAATACGGCGAATACAGACTTTGTAATGATTGCGTTTTACTTGCTGAAACAGGGTTTGCATTAAACAAAATTACTGACGTAAAGCAATTAATTGATGCGATGGAAGACAAAAGACTTGAAGAATTATGCAATTTTATTAAGCAAGACGAAAAAAGCCAAAAAAATTAAATTGTTTTTTAATTATTTTACAATATTTAAGCAATTCTCGCAGAATTCGTTGCAATTTTCTTGCTATTTTGGACTCTTGCTTTACAAGAATCAATCAAATTTGCCAAATTATTAAAATCCAATTCGGGGTGTTTTTTTAATTCAGCAAAATTAACAGACAAATCATTTGACGTTTCTATAAATTTATCTATGGTTAAATATTTCTGGTAATCACCGTCAATTTTATTTTTTTGAGCGGTACTGAATTTCTTTCCATGTTGTAATTTTTTGGAAACATATTTTTCTTTATCTAATTGTTTTAGATATGCTGCTCTTGTATATTCTTTAAATGCTGTTATCAAATCAGCATTTTTTTCATTATCTGTCAATATTTTCAAAACATTTTCAACAGGCTTAAACATAGGCTTTAAATGCTTACCATCCTTAACTTTATAGCAACAATCTTCAACTTCTTTGAAAGATTCCAAAGCACGACCCATTATTTGTAATTCACATATTCTATTTTTACCATATTTTGCTTTGTTTGGTAGCTTTAAGAGAAGGTGAACTGCCGTATAATTAACAGGGTGAGCTTCAGATATTAACTCAACAGGTCTATTTGAAATTTCTTCTGCTGCTTCTTTCAAATTTAATAAACTTCCTTCGCGAACATAGCCGTCTTTTATTCCGCTTCTGGGATATTTATTTTCAATTTGAATAATCTTTATATTATTTTCTTTAATAAAAGTTATCAAATCATCAAATACGCTATCTATAGCTTCTTTCGATGAATTATTCATAACTATTCTTGCACCGACCATATCGGTCATAGCTGACTTTAAACCTTCTTTTTTTAGCCAATTTTCTTTTGAATTATAAACAGTATCTTGTTTAATAACTCCATCAGAAACCATCTTTTCTCTTATGGATTTTGAACTTTTACCGCGTCCGTAAATTCTAAATATAGAACCATCAGAATTTTTATTTCTTTTTAATAAAACACTTTCTAAATCTCTAACTAAATTATCTGCAACTTTGCGTGATTCAATGTTCAATTTATTAACAACTCTATTGGATAAAGAAATAGCGCTGTGTCTTGCATCTCCTGAAAATGATACAGTATCGCACGACAAAGGACTTGCCATTTTTAAACCAAAATTCACAGTTGGAGTATAAGTTGAGGCAACATTAATTTTAGAATAATTATTGCTATTATTGATTTTTCCAATGTTAAATATTTTTGGGGATTGTATCATTATCTAACCTTCCTTCTAACATTTATCTTATTTTGGTGGTACTTAATTATAAATAATAATAACTGATTATGTCAAATATTAAATATAGTTAAGTTTTAATAAAATTTGAATAGTATATTCTAAATCAAACACATACCTTTTATCTAATAGAATTTTAAGAAAATCAATTCCCCATAGAAAGTGAAAAGTGACTTTTCTAAAAACTACTACATATATAGTATATTATATAAATATCATAAATTGCTATATTTTTACAAGATTTTAATAAAAATTTACAATTGAAATTTAATTATAAGCTCAATACAAATTAAGAGAGTGCCCAAACTTAGGACACCCTCATTAACTATGCCAATACCAAGGATAAAATCCTACCATAATTCATGGTTAAATGCATAGTTTAAGTTTCTGTTATTTCTAATGTTTTAGAATGTTTTTCTTCTATATGTTGTTTTGGAACTGTTACGGTTAATATACCATCTTTGTATTTTGCACTGCTTTCTTGAGATTTAACAGGAGTATCAAAAGATATTGTTCGCTGGTATTTTCCGTATCTAAACTCGCATGTATGATATTTGATATTTTCTTCATGTTGTTCTTGTTCTTCTTTTTCTTCGTTCATTTCAGCAGAAATGGTCATAAAATCATTATCAATATCTACTTTTATGTTATCTTTTTTTACACCGGGAAGTTGGACTTTAACTTTGTATTCAGAATCACTTTGTTTAATTTCAACAGCAGGTCGCCAAATTGAATTTTTCTTTAACGTTAATGGGTTTGAAAATTCTGAAGGCAAAAACATATCTCGTAAGAAATTGTTTAATTCATTATGAATACTATCAAAATACAATTCAGGTTGGTGTTTAATAAGATGATATTGCATAAAATATATTCTCCTTTCTTTTAGTTGTATAAACAGATTACAATATTTTCTAAAGAATAACATTGCCGTATATATTTAATATTTGAATAAAACATTAATCACGCAGATAATGGTAAAAATTAATATTAATAACTATAATCCTAAAAAAGAGAGAAAATATGACAGTAAAGATATTGATTTTTGACTATAAAGATTCTGAAAAGATGTTTTTTAATAAAAACAATTTCGAAAATTTTGATTTAAACTTTTTTGAGGAAAGTTTAAATGAAAACAGCGTAAATAATTTACCTGAAGAGATTTTAGAAACTACAGAAGTGATAAGTGTTTTTGTGAGTTCGTTTATAAACAAGAATGTTTTAGAAAAATTTAAGAAATTAAAAATAATAGCAACACGTTCGACAGGTTTTAAGCACATTGATGTAAAAACCTGTTGTGAGAGGCATATTAAAGTACTAAATGTGGAAGAATTCGGCAAAAATGCAGTTGCACAATACACTTTTGGTTTAATAATATCATTATTAAGAAAAATTCCGATAGCTCACAGCGATTTAAAACAATTCAGATTCAATAATAATGATTATATAGGCAGAGATTTGAATGAATTAACAATAGGTGTAATGGGAACAGGTTACACAGGTGCTGAAGTTTGCAGATTAGCTAATGCATTTAATATGAGAATTCTTGCATACGACACAAATGAAAATGAGGCTATTGTTAAAAATTATAATGTAAAATACACATCAAAGGACGAATTAATAAAAAATTCAAATATTATCACATTACATTTACCAAATGAAGAATGTAATAAAAACATAATTACCAGAAAAGAATTTGCAGATATGAAAGCCGACACGTATATTATAAACACATCCGGCAACAATCTTATAAATACGGAAGATTTATACAGTGCACTTGTAAAAAAGAATATAGCGGGGGCTGCACTTGATGTTTCTGAGGGTGAAGAGATTATGCTGACAGCTAAACAGCTCACAACACAGATAAAGAAAATTAGTCAAGAATTGTTAGCAAAACTTATTTTTACAAGAATGATTGCTCAAATGCCGAATGTAATTGTAACATCTCATGTTGCATACAATACTCAAGATTCGATAAACAACATACTTCAAACAACATTTAATTCAATACAAGACTGCCTGCAAGGCAAACACACCAATCAAATTAATTAATATCAATTACGGTAACTCCATCTCCGCCTTCAGATTCTTCGCCGGCTCGATATTTACTAACATAAGGCGATGTGGATACATAATCTCTTATGTATGATTTTAATGCACCTGTTCCATGACCATGAATTATATATACAGGTGTTAAATTTGAAACACTTGCCCTATCCAAATAAGTTTCTAAACATTCCAAAGCATCATCTACTCTGTAACCGCGTAAATCTAATTTGTTAGACAAATTATTACGAACGAATTCAAATGACTCCAAAGGTGAATATTTCAATCTTAATTGAGGTTTTTTTACTAATCCTGTATCTAATTTCGCTACCTGATTTTTACTTATTTTTGTTTTAATTAAACCCATCTGCACCATTAAATTATCATTTTTATCCGGCAACGATACTATCGTAACAGGCTGATTTAATTCCTTTATCATAACCTTATCGCCAACTTTTATTGAATCCCATATTAATTCATCATAAAGCTGTTTATCCAAAACATTATCAATTTTATTTTTTATATCATTTTCAACATGCGATAAATTTATGTATGAACGACGAGCATTCTTCTCAGAAGTATCATTTCTAAGCGAATTGATTATTTCTTTTATCTCTAATCGTGCATTATCAAACTCACCCAAAAATTTGCTTTCTAAAGATTTTATTAGTTTTTTCTTATCACGACGTAATTCTGCCAATTTTATTTCATATTCATCCTTAATCCTTTGTGATGTGCTTTTTATATGTTCAACATCTGACAAATTTTTACTTAATTTCTGTTGCGTTTCCTGTAATTTTTCAATAACAACGGCAGAAGGATCACGATGAATATTTAATGAAATTTGTGCTTTTTCAACCAGTTCTTCATCTAATCCCAAATTTCTTGCAATAAATATTGCATTGCTTGCTCCGGGGATTCCTATTGTTAATTTATAAGTCGGTTTAAGCGTTTGCTTATCAAATTCAACACACGCATTTTTGAATTTCGGATTTGTGTACTCTAATGATTTTAATTCGGCAAAATGAGTTGTTATAACAGAAAATGCATCTTTATTAACAATATCTTCAAGAATCACTTCCGCTAAAGACACTCCCTCTTGAGGGTCCGTTCCAGCGCATATTTCATCTAAAAGCACTAATGTATCCGAATTTGCAATATTCAAAATATTAATAATATTATTCATATGCGAAGAAAATGTTGATAAATTTTGAGTTAAATCTTGCTCATCACCAATATCAGCCAAAATATTTTCAAAAGGATATATCTTTGCACTTAAGCACGGTAAAAACATGCCGGCACGTGCCATTAAGACATATAATCCTATTGTTTTTAATGTAACTGTTTTTCCGCCTGTATTTGAACCGGTTATGATAATTGAAGTATATTCATGTCCCAAAGAAAAGTCATTAGTAACTATATTTGAAACTCTATCAATCAATAACGGATGTTTTATTCCTTCAAATTTCAGTATTTTTTCTTTCGTTAATTCAGGTTCTATCGCTTTAATTTTTACTGCATATCTCGCTTTAGCAAAATGAAAATCAAGTAAAGCAAGTATTTCTTCATTAGATTTTAAAATATCAAAATTAACTTTTACCAAATGTGTCAAATGAGTAAGAATACGCACTATTTCATTCTTGATTTTAATTTTTAATTCTCTTATTTTATTATTTAATTCTACAAAATCAGATGGTTCTACATATATTGTCTTATTTGTTGCAGATGAATCATGAATTATACCTGAAACTTTTCCTTTAGCGGATGCCATAACCGGAAAAACTATCCTATTATCTCTTATTGTGTATATAGATTCCTGCAAATATTGAGAATAAGAACTTAAAAATTCATTAATCTTCGATTTTAAATTTTGTTCTGTATCTTTTAATGATGTGTATAATCTGGCAAGCTCCGCAGATGCATCTTTTTTTATTTTATTTGTTTCATCAAATTTTTCAAAAATTTCATCTTCTAGTTCTTTATTAGTCTGAATTTCTGATGATAATGTATTTAATTCACTCGTCAAAACCGTATTCTCGCGTATGAAATTTTTAACATACCTTGCAGAGCGCAGACTCTTTGCTATATTTAATAATTCATCTTCTTCGAGATAAAAATTCAACTGATTTTTATCAATATTACTCAAATCAGCTAAATACTCAATAGGCAATTCAAGTAATTTATCAACTAATTCTTTGGCTTCTGCAGTTAATCGTAAACTTTTTTGTATCTTTTCGAAATCTGTTTCAGGCTCTAAGGTTTCGCACAAAATTTTACTTTGCTTAGTTTTAGCATAAGATACAAGATTTTGCAGTACTTTATCAAATTCAAGAGTTGTTAAACTTTTTTTTACTATATCCATTCGACAATTTTAAACCAAATTATATTTATATGCAACTTATACAGTTACTTGAAAAATTATTTATACTGGGTTACAATATATAAAAAATATCCACAAAGAGGGGTGTCCGAGAGGTTTAAGGTGCAATCTTGGAAAGGTTGTGTGGGAGCAATTCCACCGTGGGTTCGAATCCCATCCCCTCTGTTTTAAGGTCTGTTTTATGAAATATTGTAAATTATTATTTTTAGAAGAAATTGATTCAACGAATAATTATGCAAAAACGCATATTAGTGATATTGACGATAAAACTGTTGTTTATACAAATAAACAAACTAACGGACGTGGGCGCTTTGATAGAAAATGGATTGATTTAGGAAATGAAAATCTATATTTGTCTATTGTTCTGAAGCCATCAGAAAATTTAAAATCAACGTATTGTAATATGACTCAATATGCATCTTTAAAACTCTCAGAAACCTTTGACGAATATGGGGTTGAATCTTTTATAAAATGGCCAAATGATATTTTAATTAATAATAAAAAAATTTCAGGAATACTTGCTGAATCAGTTATAAAATCAGGTTATATGCAAGGTATCGTGCTTGGTATAGGTATAAATTTAAATTCCAAAACTAATGATTTAGCTAAAATAAATAAAGCTGCAACTTCACTAAATATAGAAATTCAAAATAAGGTAGATAAAAATAAATTCTTAGATAAATTTACAGAAAAGTTTTTTAGGGATTATGATAAATTTTTGGTAAACGGTTTTTTATATATAAAAGATGATTATATAAAAAAAATAAATTTCATAGGTAAAGAAATTACAATAACAAATATGGATAATAATATAACAGGTATAGCAGAGTGTGTAACAGATACCGGCGCAATAATCATCAATAATCAAGAGTTTTATACGGGCGATATTACATTTTAATTGTTTTATTGTTGACTTTTTAAAAATTATCATTAATTGAATTATGTATAATTACTACATAATGAAAATGAAAGGTTTTAAGTATGGAGAAATTTTTAAAAAAGTTTTTAAATGACAATTCAATTTGTACAGGTCTTTGTGATTTGAAACGAAAAACAGGAAGTTCAAATTCCGGTTTGAAACAAAATTTATACACAGAAATTAATTCTGAAATCGATACACAAATAAAACAAATAGCTCAGCAAATTGTCAATGAAAAATTAAAAAAAATTAGAGCTACAAAACAAATCAAAAATGAAAATAAACCATTATCAAAAATATTTGCAGAACAACAAAAACAATATTTGATGCAGCAAAGATTACAAAGTCAAGTTCAAAAAAACATTTCGTCAAATAACATACAAAGTTATATTCAGCACAACTATAATCCGAATCCAAATCAGGAGAATTTAAAAGCTATATAATATGTGAAAATGACATAAAATAATCACTTATAACATTCACAAGCATTGGCAAAATCCAAGTTAAAATAGCCGCACCAAAGACAGGTTTGAACAAGAATGATAATTGAAATACGTTAACTTGTGGCGCTGTTTTTGAAATAACACCCAAAATAATATCTTGTCCTAATGTTGCCAAAAGAACGGGTGAAGCTATTTGCAGCCCCATATAGAGTACATTTGATGACATACTTATTAAATAATCCATATTAACAATTCTATCCAACGGAACTGTGGATGAATAAATTGGAAATATTTCAAAACTTCGCATAAATGCTTGTATTAGCCAATATACTCCACCAATTTTTAAAAATATAATTATACCAATTAACCCGAAAAATTTACCCAAAATTGACACTTGGCTTGATGTAGTCGGATCTAACACCATAGCAGATGACAAACCCATTTGCATGTTTATCATATCACCGCCTGCATCTACCGCTGCTAAGATTAACTGAGCCATATAACCTATCATTGCCCCAACTGCAATATTCAACATTATTGCTAATAATAAATCCCCATCGGCAGGTATTGATTTTGGGTGTATTAACATTACAAACATAACTGTAAAAAGAAATGCTAAACTAAGTTTTATCAGAGTCGGAATTTCTTTACGATTAAAAATAGGTGCTAAGCGCATAAATCCTATTATTCTTGCGAAAATAACCAATCCGCCTGACATATTTTCTATAAAACCCGGAATCAATGTATTTAATTGAATAAAAAAATTATCCATTATTTTCTAACCTCATTTTTTAATGATACACTGTCAGGTTTATCAAGCGGTACAAAATTAAACAATTTACAATTCGAATATATCGTTATCTTAGAATCATTTACACCAATACAAACTTCATACTTTTCTTTTCCTATTTCAACTTCCAATTTGGTATTACCGTTTGATTTCGGTTCCAAAATTACCGTATCACGTCTATTTTGAACAGTAGTCATTATTGTTGCTGTTATTATACCCTCATTTGCAGATTTTATTTTTTTTATTGGTTCATAACTAAACATCAAATAAGTTCGGAATAAATTTTTTTTATCATTAATGCTTTGCAAGACAGAATCGTCAGCAATCGGAGTATTAATATCTGCATACACTTTACAATCAAGAATTAATAAAAATATTAAAAATAATACTATTTTAAATGCTTTCATAATTTATTATCGTCCACTTTCGTTTTGCATAATTTTTTGTGTTTCTAACAAATCAGCCTTTGGTTCAAAAAATCCTGATTTTTTATTACTTGTTGAATCATTCCTAAATTTGCCCGAAAAAGAGGGTTTATTATTTGTTAAATTTTTAAAATTTGTACTATTTTTTCCATTAGGTTCTTTGTTCATCTCGTTCAGAAACGGTCGAGTATATTTATAATAATCCGAAGGTAAGACATAACTATCATTTTTTGGAACAACATTAAATGCAATCGCCATGCCATCACTAAATAGGTTAGTTAATATTCTTACAAAGCCTACACCGCCAACAATTATTACTAAAAATACCGCTAAAATTTTAGGTGCTGCGGCTATTGTTTGTTCTTGAACTTGTGTTACGGCTTGCAAAATACCGACAACTAAACCAATGCCGGCTGCAACAAGTACACATGGCATAGATATTGAAAGCATTACAATAAAGCCTCTTGCCATATATTCCATTAATATTTCCATTATTCGTACCTCATTAATTTTATATAAATCATCTAATTATAACTTTGAACAAGCCCTTGAACTATTAATGCCCAACCATCAACTGCAATAAATATAAGCAATTTAAACGGTAATGATATAATCGTAGGCGACAGCATAAACATACCTAAAGCCAACAGCACATTTGCTACAACCAAATCTAAAACTATAAATGGCACAAAAACTATAAAGCCTATCTCAAACGCTGTTTTTAATTCGCTTAAAATATATGCCGGAGCAACCTGCCATATTGTTAATTCGTCAGGTGATTCAGGTCGAGAATTACCTGATAATTCAATGAAAAATGAAATATCTGTTTCTCGAGTTTGTTTTAACATAAATTCTTTTAATGGTTTTGAACCCGCTTCAACTGCTAATAAAATATTTTTAGTTTTATTGTATGGAACTTGCCCTTGGTCGTAACATTGTTGAAAAACCGGTCCCATTGTATAAAATGTAAGTATCATTGATAGTCCTATAATTACAACGGCTGGCGGCACTGATTGTGTTCCAAGTGCTGTTTTCAACATTGAAAATACTACTATAAATCTTAAAAAACTTGTCATGCAACAAAAAACAAACGGTAAAAGCGAAAACATTGCCATTACCAATAACATTTGTATAACCGGATTTATATCCTTTAATATGTCTGTCATTTCTACCTCTTTATATATTATTTATCTTATCAATTTCATCAAGGTTGTAGCCTTCAAAATTGTTTGTATTTAATTTTGAAATTAATGTTGTTCTATCGGTATCTGAAGCAATTAAAAAACGCTCATTCCCTGCTTTTACAACATATAAAACTTTTCTTGGAGAAAGACTTAATGCATCCTCCAAATTTATAAATCCCTTACGTTTTGAACAAACGCAAGATATTGAAAATTTTTTGTAAACAAATACGGCAAAGAATATCAAACCTATCATTGCCATTGTGTATATTAAAAAACTAATTATGTAATGTCCCACTGCTAAAACCTCTATAAATCTTCGTCTTCCAGTTCAAAATCACTGTAATCAAAATCTTCTTCCTCATCTCCATCTTCATCATCTTCTTCATCTTCCTCATCATCAGATTCATCATCTTCTTCATCTTCATCTGACATTTCATCTTCGTCCATTAATTCCTCATCATCAGATTCATCATCATCTTCGTTATATGCAACTTCATTTTCATTCTTACCTTCTTGTTCTGTAAATATATTTTCTATCTTTACTCCATATCTGTCATTTACTATTACTAATTCACCTGTAGCAATGACTTTGTCTTCAACTTTTAATGTTATTTTGTTGTTATAAACAGATGCTAAATCAACAACCAAACCTTTTTCTATACTCTTTAATTCACCTAGTGAAATCTTTACTTTGTCAAATTCTGCACCCATTTCTACTTGAATGGTATCCCAAAGATTGTCAGCCGAAACATTTGTTGTTGCCATTTCTTCTCCTTCATCATTATCAATAGACAATATTATTGCCGGATTTGGAGCTATATTAAATTTCTTTTCATAATCCAAATATTGCAATTTCATTGTATGTATATCACTATTATCAAGTACAACTATATCATCTTTTTCAAGTCCTTTCATATCTCCGACTGAAAAAGATGTCTTACCAATAAGTAAGTTTACTTCAACTAAACTTTTATCAAAGTAATTTAAACCAAATTTTTCATCGCCAATTTCAACAGATTGCGGTTCCATCAAATCTGTTGGAAATGAAAAAATAACTTTACCACACTTTAATGTTTCCTTATCGCGTATAAAAAATGTCAAGTGTGTTGTATCAATGTTATTATTGGATAGATTACCTTTTAATATATTCTTTGAAACAAAATTATATAGATTATCCACAAAACCTGTAATAATTTTTGCTTCTAATTCAGTAATTTTATTCAGATTAAACTCTCTTTTTGAAGTTCCTAATGCATTTTCGAGAATAATATCAACTGCTTTATCAGAAGATCTGAAATAAACTTCTTCTTGTGCATTTACCTTTATTTTAGTTACAAAATAACCTTCTTCTTTGAATAATGCATTCATATTTTTGCTAACTGAAATAAGTTTGAACTCCAACTTATCAGTTAAAAAGTCATTTGCTCCATTTTGCACATCAGGAGTAATAGCTTGACTAAACCAATCAAACTTTTTAAAAATGTCTTTAGTTGTAGTATTAAAATCTGTTATCATTCCCCAAAATGCTGTATATATTACTATCCATATATAGAATAATTGTATATAATCAAAGTAACATCATATATGTAGAGGATTTTAAAATATTTATTTAAAACAAATTTTAAAAATAAAGTATGAAGTTTTTTATACTTTTGTATATATTTTTAAAAAAACATCAAAGTTATAAAAAATTATGTCGATATTAATAGTATAAGCATAATAAAAAAAGGATTTGTCATGGAAGAAAAAATTGAAGATACGAAATCAGGGGCATCACTATTTGGTAGGAATCTTGATTTAATGAACGACGACCCGCTTGAGGAAATCTTTGCACTAAATTTGGGAAATTTTTTATCAGAATATCTTATTTCCGATAATTTAGCAGAAAAGATTAAAAAAGCGGAAACAAACAAAAAAAATGATGTTGAAAAATTAAAAGAGCAATTAAATGAGCTTGTTTCAATATACTCATTAGATAATACACTTTGTGTGCTTGGTTTTAACTCGAAAGAAGATTATATAATATATAATTCAATAGCAAAAACCATTACTCAAATATTAGACGTTGATGCTTGTCATGTATATTTAACGAAAAATTTTGCAAAAGGTTTAGATGTTCAAAATTATGATTTAATTTTAGTCGGTTCATCCGTAAATTTTAAAGATGATATATACAAAGAGAAAATTGGTTATAATTTATTAGACGATAATTTTATAACTGAAGCATTTACAAAAAAAGAGATTGTAGAAATAAATAATTTTAAGGAAAGCAATTTAAAACCTAATAAATTACTTTCAGAAGAAAATGTAGAGTTGTTGCTATCTATTCCTATGAACAACAATGCGTATAATGTCGGAGTAATTGTAATAGAGAGTTATTCTAAAAAGACATTCAAACACGAGCTTAAAAATTTAATAATTTCAATGGCAAGATTATTTGCAACATCAATGTCGTTGCAAGAAGCTATTGAAGAAGTTAATAATCTGTTAGAAGATGAAAAGCCTAATATAATAGACTTACAACATATGAGAGCGGAATTAACAGCTCTGATAGGCGACCTTGGTGATGAACAGCAGAACTTTGTTACATTACTTGCAAAAGCTGTTGATGCAAAAGGTGAATATAAAGTGGCTCATTCAGAAATGACTGCTGATTTGTCAAGAAAAATTTGTAAACAATTAAAATTAAATGAAAAAACGAGCGATTTAATTTACTACGCAGGATTATTGCAGAATGTGGGTAAAATTACTTTATCGGAAAATTTGTTTAACCACAACGGAAAATTAAAAAAAGAAGATTGGGAAAAATTACAAAATCATCCGAATGTCGGTGTTAATTTACTTATGAACATCAACTTTTTGTCAGAAGTAATTCCATACATACATTATCACAAAGAGCGATGGGACGGATGCGGTGAACCTGAAGGCCTAAAGGGTATGTCAATACCACTTGGTTCAAGAATTATTGCACTTGCAGATGCATATATGGCATTAATATCTGAAAGACCTTTCAGAAAGGCTCTTCAAAAAGATGAAGCATTAAGAGTATTAAGTGAAGAATCAGGTATAAAATGGGATCCAGCTATATATAAAGCTCTTATTGAAGTCGTATAACATATTTTATAACTTTGACAATAACGTAACAAATAAATATTTGATTAAGCATGCTTGTTCTAACAGGCATGCTTAATGCTTAATACTTATTAGTAATGTTTATAATATTATGAATAGAAAAAACTTATATTAATACTAAATTTTTTCAAAATGGGCAAAATCTGGGCATTTTTTATAGCTAGACAAAAAAAAGCTTGTCAAATCTGACAAGCATTAAATAAACACGAGGATATTAAGAGAGAGAGTATAAAACTTTTTTTATTTAATGAATATATCAAAGAATATTTATTAAATTATCTGTTAATTTTTCCTTCACTTATTCCTTACATATATATAAAGTATTTTTGTGAAAAAAAATTGCCTTTGTTGATATAACTGGATTCTACGACATTATAAAATAATTAATTAGATAATTAACAACAAAATTTGGGATAAAATCGAACAAATATATAAATATATCGTCCAAAAAGTCTTAAATATTTTTAGAAAAGAATAGAACGACTAATAAAATCAGCCGTTCTACTCATTATAAAAAATTCATTATGCTTGAATTTTATCTACAACACCGGCACCAACTGTTCTGCCGCCTTCACGGATAGCGAATCTCATACCTTCTTCGATAGCAACAGGAGCGATAAGTTCAACGTTCATTACAACGTTATCACCAGGCATTACCATTTCGCCTTCGAATTGGATTGAACCAGTTACGTCAGTTGTTCTGATGTAGAATTGTGGTCTGTATCCAGGGAAGAATGGAGTATGACGTCCACCTTCTTCTTTTGTTAATACGTAAACGTTAGCTGTGAATTTTGTGTGTGGGTGAATTGTACCAGGTTTAGCTAATACTTGACCACGTTGAATATCAGTTTTATCAACACCTCTTAATAAAGCACCGATGTTATCACCTGCTTGACCTTGGTCAAGAGATTTTCTGAACATTTCAACACCTGTTACAGTTGTTTTTTTAGTTTCGCCTAAACCAACGATTTCAACTTCATCACCAACTTTAACAATACCACGTTCTACTCTACCGGTTGCTACTGTACCACGACCAGTGATTGAGAATACGTCTTCAACAGGCATTAAGAATGGTTTGTCTAATTCACGTTGTGGTTCTGGGAAGTAAGAATCTAATGCATCCATTAATTCCCAAATTTTATCTGTCCATTTGTCATCACCACGTTTAATTGATGGGTTAGCTTGAACTGCTTCTAGAGCTTTTAAAGCTGAACCATGAACGAATGGGATGTTATCGCCATCGAATTCGTATGAAGAAAGAAGTTCTCTAACTTCCATTTCAACTAATTCTAATAATTCAGGGTCATCAACCATATCACATTTATTTAAGAATACTACTAAGTTTGGAACACCAACTTGTCTTGCAAGTAGGATGTGTTCACGAGTTTGAGGCATTGCACCGTCTGTTGCTGCAACTACAAGAATTGCACCGTCCATTTGAGCAGCACCTGTAATCATGTTTTTAACATAGTCAGCGTGGCCTGGGCAGTCAACGTGAGCATAGTGTCTTGTTGTTGTTTCATATTCTACGTGAGCAGTAGAGATGGTTATACCTCTAGCTTTTTCTTCTGGAGCAGCATCGATTTCATCAAATTTTTTCAATTCTGCTTGTCCAGCTGCTGCTAATGTAGCTGTAATTGCTGCTGTTAATGTTGTTTTACCGTGGTCAACGTGACCAATAGTACCAACGTTAACGTGCGGTTTGGTTCTTTCGTACTTTTCGCGTGCCATTTTAGTGGTCTCCTTTTTTTTACTTATTTACTAAACTAACTTATTATAATACTAAGCTATATTACTATTCTAATATATGAAAAATCATTGTCAACTAATTTCAAACTTTATTGTATCATGTAGCAAAAAAGCAGCTTACAAAATTGTAAACTGCTTTTTCGATTTATTCATATTTTACTTTATTTTAAGTCTTTATATGAACCTTTTCTCAAATCACTATATGTTGTATGCAACAATTCATGTGCTATATGAGAATTTGGTTTTTCTAAATATTCATCATATAGTTTTTTGATATCAGGATTGTCATGAGATCTTCTGAATTGTAAATCTCTCATATCTTCAGCATACAAGCCTTCTGCTCTGCGTTTTCTCAATTCAGGAGTATTGCAGCTGATTGGTTGACCGCCACCATTTACACATCCGCCAGGGCATGCCATAACTTCAAGTAATTGGAAGTTTGCTGTACCATTTTTAATTTCTTGGATTGCTTTTTCAGCTTCGTTTAATGTTGATACAACTCTTACGCCAACTTTTGTTCCTTTGATATCTAATTCAACATGTTTTGAATATGCTGATTTATCAACACCTCTCATGCCTTCAATATCATCACTTGGTAGATTTTCACCTGTAACCATATAGTAAGCTGTTCTTGCTGCTGCTTCCGCTACACCGCCTGATGCACCAAAGATTGTTGCAGCACCTGTGTATTGACCAAATGGTGAATCTGCTTCTTCCGGTTCTAATTTATTCAAATCTAAACCTGCTGATTTAATCATTTGTGCAAATTCTTGAGTTGTTAATACATAATCTGTATCGTATTTGCCATCAACTGTTAATTGTGGACGTTTAATTTCTGCTTTTTTAGCTGAACATGGCATTACTGAAACAACTACCATATTTTCTTCTGTAAATCCTTCACGTACTTTTGGTACAATGTGTTTGATTACTGAAGATAGCATACCTTGAGGTGATTTACATGTTGATAAGTGATTTATCATTTCAGGATGTTGAGTTTCAACATATCTTACCCATGCTTGACAACAAGATGTGAATAATGGTAAGTTTTCACCTTTTTTCAATCTTTCTAAGAATTCAGTTGCTTCTTCCATAATTGTTAAGTCAGCAGAGAAGTTTGTATCAAATACTAAATCAAAACCAATTCTTCTCATAGCCGCATACAATCTGCCAATTACATTTTCACCTGCAGGCATATTGAACATTTCACCAATTGCAACACGAACTGATGGAGCAACTTGAACAACAACTTTTTTGTTTGGATTGTTAATTTCTTCCCAAACTGCGTTAACATCATTTTTCAAAGTTAATGCACCTGTTGGGCAAACTGCTTTACATTGACCACAGAATACGCAATCAACATCTGCTAATTTTCTTCCGTTCATTGGTTGAACTAATGTTTTTGAACCGCGATTTGCAAATCCTAAAACTGCATGTCCGTGATATTCTTTACATGCTCTTACACAAGCACCGCAAAGAATACATTTGTTTGCATCTCTTACGATTGAAGGATTTGATGTATCAATTTCTTTCAAATCTTCAGGTTGAAGAGTAGGATATTTGATATTTCTTACACCATATTCTTCTGAATATTTTTGTAATTCACAAGTACCTGATTTTTCACAAGTTGTACATTCTCTGTCATGATTTGCTAATAACAATTCAAGCACTGTTCTTCTGATTCTTCTTACTCTTTCAGTATTTAATTTTACATTAACACCTGCTTCAGGAGGCATTGTACAAGATGAGTTTACAATAACTCTGCCGTTTGGATACTCAACTTCTACAACACACATACGGCAAGCGCCAAATTGTGTTAAATCCGGACGATAACAGAATGTAGGCACGTTCATACCTGCTTTTCTGATAACTTCCAAAAGATTTGGCTCATCAGTAAAGGCTACTTCTTTGCCATCTATAAATAATGTTTTTTTATCTTCTGACATTTTATTTAATTCCTTTTTATTATCATTATATTACTACTTTTGTATTCGGGGCAAATTTGCCCCGATAATCAAATTATATTATTCTTTTACGATAGCTTTGAATGGACAGTTAGTCAAGCAAGCTTCACATTTAATACATTTAGATTGATCAATGTGATGAGGTTGTTTAACTGTACCTTCAATAGCTCCAACCGGACAAGTTCTTGCACATTTTGTACAACCTTTACATAAATCTTCTCTGATTTTAATTGTTTTAAGTGCAGTACAAACTCCTGCCGGACATTTTTTGTCAACTATGTGAGCCATATATTCGTCTTTAAAGTATTTTAATGTTGATAATACAGGGTTTGGAGCAGTTTTACCTAAACCGCATAAAGAACCGTCTTTAACTGTATTAGCTAAATCTTCCAATACTTCTAAATCTGAAAGTTCACCTCTGCCGTTTACAATTTTTTCTAAGATTTTTAACATATTCTTAGTACCTTCACGACAAGGAACACATTTACCGCAAGATTCGTTCTTTGTAAAGTTCATAAAGAATCTTGCAACTTCAACCATACAAGTATCTTCAGCCATTACAACCAAACCGCCTGAACCTACCATTGCACCTGCTTTTGTTAAACTTTCATAGTCCATAGGTAAATCCAAGTGTTCTTCTGTTAAGCATCCACCTGAAGGCCCGCCGATTTGTACAGCTTTGAATTTTTTACCGCCTCTGATACCACCACCGATATCAAATATGATTTCTCTTAAAGTTGTACCCATTGGAACTTCTATTAAACCTGTATTATTAACTTCACCTGTTAAAGCGAATGTTTTTGTACCTTTTGATGTTTCAGTACCCATTGATGAGAACCATTTAGCGCCTTTACGCATAATAACAGGTACGTTTGCCAATGTTTCTACGTTATTAATCAATGTAGGTCTGCCGAACAAACCTTTATTTGCTGGGAATGGCGGTTTTGGTCTTGGCATACCACGTTCACCTTCGATTGAAGCAATCAATGCTGATTCTTCACCACAAACAAATGCTCCTGCACCTTCTTTAATGTGAAGAGTGAATGAGAAGTCAGTTCCCATAATATTTTTACCTAAGTAGTGAGCAGCTTCTGCATCTGCGATAGCTTTTCTTAAACGTTTAATTGCAAGTGGATATTCTGCACGAACGTAAATATAACCTTCATCTGCACCAATTGCAAATGCTGCAATTGCCATACCTTCTAACAATTTATGAGGGTCGCCTTCCATAACAGAACGATCCATGAATGCACCAGGGTCGCCTTCATCACCATTACATACTACATAAGATTTTCCACCTTTGTTTGCAGCAGTAAATTTCCATTTTAAGCCTGTTGGGAAACCGGCACCACCTCTACCTCTTAAACCTGAATCTAAAATTTCTTGGATTACTGCATCAGGATTATTTTCTTTTAAAGCATTTGCTAATGCTTCATATCCATTTACCGCAATTGCTTCTTCTAATGATTCAGCGTTTATATGACCACAATTTGCTAATGCTGTACGAGTTTGTTTTGCATAGAAATTGATATCATCATTTTTTTGTACGTGTTCTTGAGTTTTTGGATCAACATATAAAAGTCTTTCAACCGGTTTTCCGCCTACTATGTGAGAATTAAAAATTTCTTCAACATCAGCTAATTTAACTTTTACATAAGTTGTGTGTTGTTCAGGTAATACAACCAAAACACCTTGTTCGCAGAAACCATGACAACCTGTCGGAACAACTGTCATTTTATCGTGTGCGGATAAAGTTGAAACGTTAGCTCCTAATTCTCTGAATTTATCCATTACTTCCAATGAACCGTTTGCTACACAACCTGTACCACCACAAACAAGAACTCTAAATCCTTGATCTTTTATGTGTTGTTGAGCTGTTTCTTGCTCTTTTTTAATATCTATATTTAATTCCATTATTTATTTTCCTCCTGAAGAATTGTATCTAAAACTACCTTGATAGCATCAGAGGTCATTTGAGGATAAACTTTTTCGTTTATTACAACAACCGGAGCCAAACCGCAAGCACCTAAGCAACTTACGGTTTCAACAGAAAATAAACCGTCATCTGTTGTGAATTTACCGTCTTGTAAGTTTAATCTTGCCTTTATTGCGTTTAATACAGGCATTGAACCTCTAACGTGGCAAGCAGTACCATCACAGCATTTAACTTCGTATTTTCCTTTCGGATCTAAAGAAAATTGAGCGTAGAATGTTGCTACACCAAATACTGTTGCAGGAGAAAGTCCTTCAATTTTTGTTCCGATGTAAATCATAGCATCTTCAGGTAAGTATCGGTAAACTTCCTGAACTTTTTGTAAAATCGCAATCAAATTTGATTTCTTACCGCCGCATTGAGTGATAATTTCATCAATCTTTGAAAAATCGACTTTTGTTTGACTTCCAGTCATCATAATCTCCTTTTGTTATATATGTATAAATGTATCATTAAACATCTTGTGCTATTTTTAGTACATTTTTAAAATACAAATAAAAACCTTTTATAAAAATTATGCCATAAATAAACTTTAAATCAAGTAAAAAAAAATAAGTAATTTTTACTAATGATTAAATCAAAAATTAATAAAAATAATGTGTTTTTTTGTTTTAGAATATTTTATGATAAAATAAATAGTGAAATTTTAATATATGTTAAGGAGTGAAATATGAAAAAATTATTACTCATTATAATTGTAATATTTTGTTTTAGTCTTGTAACATTTGCGGATGATTTAAATACTGCAAAAACACGATTCAATGCTTATGTTAGCGCAGCAAATACGTACAGCCCGACATTGTTGAATTATTATTCGCCAAAAGCAAAAATAATTCGTCAGGTAGTAAAACCTGACGGCACAACAGTTAATGCAACTACTGATATGGCAACTTACGCAAAACAACTTAAGCTTAGTCAAGGAACAGCTAAAATAAGAAATTATAAAAATAAATACAAAAATGTTACTGCGACAACTGTTCCTAACGGAATAAAAGTTAGTGCAATGCGACAACCTATGAATGATAATTATTGGTTAAAAACATATCAAATCTGGCAAAAACAACCTTCAGGTAATTGGTTAATTGTTGAAGAAATGATGCAAACAAAGCAGCAAATATTTTTGAAATATGCTGATAAATAATGAATAATAAGTAAGAATATGGAAAACTATGAAAAAATTTAGATTTTTAACATCCGGCGAAAGTCACGGAAAATGCTTAAACGCAATAATAGAAGGCGTTCCTGCCGGTTTTAAAATTACAGAAGACGATATAAACAAAGATTTAGAACGACGTCAATCAGGCTACGGACGCGGAAAACGTATGCAAATTGAAACTGACAAGTGTGAAATAAAATCAGGAGTAAGACTTGGCAAAACTACCGGTGCACCTATTTGTTTGGAAATTACAAATAAAGATTATGAAAATTGGAAAATCCCAATGAACATAAGTGATGATGATTTAAAAAACAAAGAAATATTAAAAATTGTCGCTCAAAAATCATTTACAACACCTCGTCCGGGACATGCTGATTTTGCCGGTTCTGTCAAATATCAACTTGAAGATTTACGAGATGTTTTGGAACGTTCAAGTGCAAGACAAACAGCTATTGAGGTCGCAGTAGGTTCTGTTGCAAAACAAATTTTAAGAGAATTTTCAATAATCGGGTTTTCTCACGTAATTCAAATTGGAAAAGTTAAAGCTGAGGTCATTCCGCAAAATTATACATTAATTAAAGAATCAGCAGAACATTCTGAGTTATATTGCGCCGATGATGTAGCAAATGACGTTATGAAAGAAGCTATTGATATTGCAAAAAGTAACGGAGATACGTTGGGTGGTAAATTTGAAGTTATTTTTGGAAATTTGCCAATCGGACTTGGTTCACACGTACATTGGGATAGAAAAATTGATGGTAGAATTGCTCAAGCAGTTATGAGTATTCCTGCTGTAAAATCAGTTGAAATCGGTGCAGGAATAAAATCTGCAGAATTGCTTGGAAGCAAAATGCATGATGAATTATTTATTGCTGATAATAAAATTTACAGAAAATCAAATAATGCGGGTGGTATTGAAGGCGGAATGACAAACGGGGAACCTATTGTCGTAAGAGCGGCAATGAAACCTGTTCCGACTATGAAAACTCCGCTAAGAACAGTTGATTTATATACTAAAGAACAAGCAGAATCACATTTCGAACGTTCTGATACATGTGCAGTTCCTGCTTGTGCAGTTGTAGCAGAAGCAAGAATCGCTTGGATTTTACTTGATGAATTCTTAGAAAAATTTGGCGGCGATTCGTTGAATGAGATAAGAAAGAATTATGAAGAATAACATTATTTTAACCGGTATGATGGGTGCCGGAAAAACTCTCATCGGCAACTCTTTAAAAGATTTATTAAAAGAATTTGAATTCATTGATACTGATGAATTTATTGAACAATCGCAAAATATGAAAATTTCTCAAATCTTTAAAAAATTTGGAGAAGAGTATTTTAGAGAACTTGAAACGAATGCAATAAAAAAAATTTGTAAAAAAAATAACATGATAATTTCTCTTGGCGGTGGTTCTTTTGAAAAAGCTGAAAACAGAAAAATTTTAAATGAGCGAGGATATACAATATATATTAAAACTTCTGCAAAAGTTCTGTTTGAGAGAATAAAAAATCAATCAAACAGACCTCTTTTAAAAAAAGGTTTTAGCGAAGATTCTATTGCAAAAATTTTAAAAAAGAGAGAAAAAAATTACGAAAAAGCTCTAATTACTGTTGACACAACAGACAAAACTCTATATAATATCGTAGCAGAAATTTTTCAAAGGATTGAAGAATATGACAGAAATAATTGATGTAAATATTGAGCAGGCTCCAACAAAATATTCGATTTATATAGACTCAAATCCTATTAGTGAATTACACGATAAAATTTTTGCTGATAACTGTTTTTCAAATTTTTTAGTTGTAATTAGTAAAAAAGTATACAAAATTTATCAGAAAGAATTAAATATAAACAAAGATAATTTATTTATTTTAAACGATGGTGAATCAGAAAAAAATATAGAAAATTATCAAAAAATTTTAAAGCGTTGTGAAGAGATTAATTTAGACAGAAAAAGTGCGATTATTGCAATCGGCGGGGGCGTTGTCGGTGATATAGCAGGATTTGTTGCAGCAAGCTATATGAGAGGAATTGCATTTATACAAGTTCCGACAACTCTGCTTGCTTGTGTTGATTCATCAGTAGGCGGAAAAGTTGCAATAAATACTAAGTACGGTAAAAATATTGTAGGTGCTTTTTATCAGCCAAAAGCTGTTTATATAAATCTTAATTTTTTGAATACACTTGATAACAGACAATACAAAAGCGGAATTGCAGAAATTATAAAATATGCTTTCATAGAAAAATCTTGCAAGGCTATGTTTGATTACGGTTTATTTGACTTCTTATCTGTTCATAGTTCAACTATTTTAGATAGAAATTTAAAATTCCTTGAAAAAATCATAAGAATTTGTATAGAATTGAAAATTACAGTAATTCAAAAAGATGAAAAAGAATCAGGACTTAGAAAGATATTGAATTTTGGTCATACATATGGTCATACCCTTGAAAACATTACAAAATACAAAAAATTTACACATGGTGAAGCGGTTATATTTGGAATATTTTTTATAATTAATTACGCTTGCAAAGCTAAAATTATAGATGCAAATTATAAAGAACTGTCATTTGAATTATTAAATAAATTCGGGTTTGAAAATTGTAAGCATAAATTTTCCCCGCAAGATTTATTACAAATTATGAGAAAAGATAAAAAATCAGAAAATGCCAATATAAAAGTAATTGTTCCGACTTTTAAAGGTCATGTAAAAGAATGCGATTTGAATATTCAAACCGCATTACCTTTGTTGTAATTATTTTATCCTTAAAGTTTACAAGAAACTATATGAAGCCTGCATTGATGAAATTATCTGCTCCATATTGTTAAATTGTTTTTCCAATCTTGCTTTATATGAATCTATTTTTGTTTGCTCACGACTTATTGATGATTCCAAATCTTTAATACTTTTTTCATATGATTTTGTCTTATTTACAAAATAACCATTTGAGGAATCTAATGCAGTATCTGTTATTTTTTTCATTTTATTAAAAATTCCACCGGAATCAGAATTACCTTTATTATCACCTACCAAAAGTTTTTTTACAGCGGCAGGGTCTTTTGCTAATGCATCTTTTAGTTTTTCTTCATCTAATTGTAATTTGTTTATACCTGATGTATCTGTTGAATCTGAACTGGTAGCGGTAGTTATACCTATATCAGACAACAATTTAAATGCATTATCTTCACCATTAGAGTAAGTAGCTATTTTTCTTAAATTATTTCTTAATGATGTTAAAGAAGTTTCTCCATACAATTTACTGCCATAAGATGTATTTGCATCAACTTTTTCAATAGTTGTATTAAACGCATTTATGAATGATTTTACAGCATCAACAAAAGCTGTTGTATCTTGAGCAACATCAATTTTTACAGATTCAAGTTCTCCTTCATCATTTTCTTTAGAAACTGATTTCAAGTTTAATGTTAATCCTTCAATTCCTGAAATGTCACTGGTTACTGTATTTGAAGAAGAAATTATTCGAGAACCGTTGATAGTTAAAGAAGCATAATCTCCCAATGTTTGAGTACCTTCAACCAATTTACTTTGTTTAACATCACCTTCACCGATTGAAGATTGAGTAAAGCCTAACAAGTCTGTTAAATCACTTGTGCCTGATTCAATGTTTATATTAAATGCGCCATCGACTTTTGATGTCAAAACTAATTCACTTTTTGAAGCATCCCAATATGCACTCGTACCTGCTTCAGATTTACTGTTTATATCCGCAATAAAATTTTTAAATGTCGTATTTTCATTAATTGTAAATTCTTGGTTTCCTATAGTTAATGTGCCTTTTACTGATTCACCAAACATATCGACTAAAGTAGAATTCAAATCAATAGCAGAAACTGTTGAAAAACTTTCATATTCCGTTCCGGATTCACTACGAACCAAATTCATTACAGATACGAAGTTAGATTTATCAGTAGAAGCACCGACAACTATACTATTTGTTGAATCATCTTCATTTCTGCCGGTTATACTGATTTTTCCACCAACAATCTCAGCATGAACACCATCTATCTCATTGATTCTGTCAAGTATAGTGCCTATTGTTGCTGAATTTTGAGCAGCTAATTCTTTATCATCAGAATCGTCCAAAGTCGGATCTTTTTTAGTGCTTATAACATGTTTTTCTCCATTAACAAAAATACTAAAATCACCATCTGTTGCTTTACCCGATGCCAATTTATTAAAAACTGTATTTTCATTAATCAGACCGTTTGAACACAAATTTGATGTAGCCACTGTTGAAGAAGCCAATTTTTCTACAACCACTTGAACTGATTGTCTTATTGCATCCGCAGAAACAGTTGCACTAACGGTATCATCGTTAGATGATGAAACCGTATTTTTGGCAAATACATCGAATGCACCGCCAAATTTTGAATCAGTAAACTTCCCAATAGCAGAATCCAAGCTCGAAAAATTTGATTTCATTGCAGAAAGCATGCTTTTTGAAGAGCTTGTTTCCGTTTTTTTTGTATTTAATGTATTTAAATTTTGAGATTTTATTTGAACAAGAGCATCTATCCATGAACTCGTGTCCATACCTGAAGCTAAACCTGTAAATGTTATTGAGCCCATATTAAAATCCTCCATAATTTTAATTCAGCTATCTTCTTAATTAAACATATAAATATATCCGTATATATTTACATTATTCCCAGTATAACAAACTTTGAAACATTTTTCAACCCATAAATAAAATATTTGTAACTAAAGTTATAAAAATGGGAATCGGTATATGATGAAATCAAGTTTTTCGAATGGACAAATTATTTTATTTTTATTTATGTCATCCTGAATATCCTATGAATAGTGGGTTTTACTTTGCATTGATACAATAATTTAAGGCGTATTTCAGAATCTGTAACAAGGAACAGATGCTGAACAGCTTGAAAACTACGTGTAAATGCATTTGTTTTCTACGCTTTCAGAAGACATGATAGGGTGCATTTTCTACACCTCAAAATGACAATAAAAAAACACTTGAAAAAATTCAAATAATAATGTAATATTGAATGGTAAATAGCAAAAGAGAAGGAGTTAAGTATGAAAAAGTTCAAATTGGCGCAAACCGGCTCCCAGACTGCGTTCCCAATGGGGGGGGGGGGGCAAAGCTAGACGTAGTAAGGCTTTTGACCTACTGGCATCTCTAAAAACCTTTGTTTTTAACTTTTTTAAAGGTGAACTGTTCAAAGTGAACAATGGAGAGAGTCGTCAGTTCACCCATAACAGTTCACTATCGGCCGTTCACTCACTTGCATTTACTCTTGCAGAAACGCTAATTGTCATGGGCATAATCGGCGTTGTCGCAGCTTTGACTATTCCTAATGTGAACAAAAATACAAATGAAGCTGAAAAAGTCGCTAAAGTTAAAAAGATTTATGCTGAACTAAATGAGGCTCACAATAGAGCAACGGCTGTGTATGGTCCTGTTGAAACATGGTTTGTTAATGATAATGATTGGGAACAACGT
>JAFRAO010000039.1 GCA_017405375.1 bacterium | reverse complement strand
GTTGCTCTTACATCTTTTCTATCTTGTGAGTTAATAGCTTGAGAAGTTGTTTTGTAAGCGTTTGCTGCAACTTGTGAAAATAACATTGACATTTGTTTGAATCCTCTCTTGCTCTCGTACTTATATAAAGTATTTTTTGTGAAAAAAATTGCTTTTTTTAAAATAAATAACTTAATATTTCTTAACAATCTACTCTGACAATATTTAAGAAACAAGTTTTATAAACTTATGTAAATATTTATTATTATTTTTAGTATATATTTTTTGTTTTGTTTATAATAACAGAATAGATAGTGTCATGTATCAGTTATATAAAAGATTAGGGGAAGCGAAAAATGATTAAAGTTAGTTGTACATTACCACCAAAAACATCCGTTTATGGTCAAGTTCAAGTTAGAAAAGAAACTGCAAACAATATCAAAAAAGTTAATTTAGCCACTCAAAGTTCAAATATTAGTTTTGGACAAAGCATTTCAAAGGTTTTACCAAAATTTAGAAATCTATTTTTGGGTATAGGTTTACCTGTTATGGCAATTTCTTTTGCAAATCGCAGAATTCAAAATAGTGTAAGCGATAAACAAATATTAGATGCTTCTGACCCTATTGCAATATGTCAGGTTAGTAATGTCGAAAGTTGTCAAAAAGAAATAAATGATTATAAAAACTCTATACATAAAGGAGTACTTGATAAATTATTCTTCTCTTCAGAACAATTAAAAAACATAAAAGGAAATAGTGATGCAATAGCGGCTTGTCGCGATAGAATGTCGGAATATAGACTTTTTGATCCAGAATATGATGCTAATTTTATCAATAAAGATGCGTGTAAAAGTTTAATTGAATCTGTTCCAAGCTCAAATGCGATAGATAAAGCCTTAAATGCTGATAAGGAATCCACTGAAAATTTGTATTTAGATAAGTTAGAACAACGTAAATGGGAACACCATATGAAACAATTGGGAAATTATGATGGTGTATTGCCTGCTCCGATTGATTAATCAATGATTATATTAAATTTATTTTTGTTCAGGTGGGTTGGTATTATAAATAGCTAGTCCCACTTGGTTTCTGCCGTGTTCTTTTGCATAATATAAACCTTGGTCAGCAATTTCGATTATTTGTTGAGGAGTATCACCGTCTTCCGGATATGTAGATACACCAACGCTTATAGTTACATTAACTGTTTGAGTTGAACTGATTTTAAACGTTCTGTCGGCTACTGCTTTGCAAATTCTGTGAGCTTTGGCAATTGCTTCCTCTTTATCCGTATTTGAAAGAACTATGCTCATTTCCTCACCCCCATATCTGCAAACAACATCCGTTGCTCTTGAATTTGTCTTAAGTGTTTGTGCAACTTGTCTTAGTACTGCATCGCCTGCTTGGTGTCCGTATGTATCATTAAATCCTTTAAAATGGTCAATATCAACTATTATCATCGAAAATTGTGTTTTATATCTGTTGCATTGAGCAATTTGCATTTTCATTTGTTCTTGGAAATATCTGTGATTATATAATTCAGTTAATCCATCTGTTGTTGCAAGTTTATATTGATGCTCAAAATCTCTTGATTTTATTATATATTTAACGATATATGCTGCAACAAACACAAAAATGATTGTAGCTAAAGGAATTACAATATCAAACCACAAATTTCCATGAATCATCGCAAAATATGTAAAAATTGTATATCCTACTGCAAGAATTACAGTAGCGGATATAGCTATCGGTGTTGAATTAGTTTTAAAAATAACTATACCAATAATTGAAGCTAATACAATTGTTAACAATATGTTTGCCAATGGAGAAACTTTTTTTATAAAATTGTTATCTAAAAAGTTATTTATAAATGTTGCATATATTTCAACACCGGGATAAGTTTCACCGGCTCCTGTTATTGGAATACTTTTCATATCGGCAAGACTTGTTGCTGTTGTACCGACTATAATTATTTTATTATTAAAATCATAATTTTCTTTAACTTCTTCACCATTCATCATTCTTACGAGTTTATACAAAGGAATGTGCTCGTATGTTTCACCGGAAGTTCCGTACCAATTAAGAATAACTCCGCCATCATAGTTCAATGGTATTTTTTTACTACCAACCAAAATATTTGAATTTCTATCGATATTTATGCTGTTGTAAGATTTTTTATCAAGTTTAGACAAGTATGTTAATGAAGTTAAAAATGCTAAATTCGGATAGTAATCATTTTGATATTTAACTACAGCCGGAAATTCTCTTATTATTCCGTCTAAGGAACGAGTAATATTTAATATACCTATTTTTGTATTACTATTCAATATTTGAGACAATATTGGTCTGCAATTCGTAAAAGTTATATTTTGAAAATCAACATCAGATTTATTATCTACTGTTAATTTTAGTCTTGCCGGTAAATTTATTGGCTGTCTGACATCATAAGACATATTATCAAAATTCATGCCGGTTAGGATGTTATCGTATGAATTCATTGCCTCTACTAGTTTTGCATCTGCATTAACTTTACTTTTTAGTGAAGATACAAACATTAAATCAAATGATATTGAAGAAGGGTTTTGAGCTTCCAAAAAATTTATCAAATCAGCATAAATATTTCTGGGTAATGGCCATTCACCATACTTATCTGTTAAATACTCATAACTTGCATCATCAATAGCTACAATAACTATGTCTTTGTTATACTTTTTTACACCGCTTTTAACAGAAATAACCTGCCTAGAATCAAATGTTTTATTTTCCGTTTTTTGAATAAAATCATAAAAGTTGACGGTTTTTACAAACAAAATTGTTAAAATAAACAAGCAAATCAAACCTAAAATCCAAAGAAAACAAATCCAAGGTTGCTCTTTAAAAAATTTAATCATATTATCCTCACAAAATTTAAATATTATAATCTATTTATTGTTAGTATAATTGATATTACAATTTTTTGCAAGAAATAATTTGCTCTTTGCATTGTATTTTGCTAAAAGGGCATTGTTTAAAATTAAAACATCAGTTGTATGGGATAATTCGTCGGGTTTTTGCAGATAATTAATCAAACAAATTTCGTGTATATTCATATAATCCTTTCTCTCTATATTCAATTTTGACAGAATATTACAAGCAAAACATCAATCAAAAGGAGAATATAATTGGTTTAGACCATCATATATTCGCAGTATATTTTTTTTAAAATAATTAATAAAAATACTTGCTTTATAAATTTTTGTGTTATATATTATAAATAAGGACAACAAAAGTGAGGTAAATTATGAAACAAGGAATACATCCTGACTATAAAAAATGCACAATTAAATGTGTTTGCGGAAATGAAATAGAAACAGGCTCAATAGATGAAAACATAACAGTTGAAATTTGTTCGGCATGTCATCCGTTTTATACAGGACAGCAAAAAATCTTAGACTCAGAAGGTAGAGTTGAAAGATTTAATAAACGTTACGGAAACAAAAAATAATTTTTATACCTCTTCTAAGAGGTATTTTTTTTAGTTGGGAGTAAATATATGAGAAATAATAATAAACCTGAAGTAAAACTTATATCAAAACCTGATAATATGTTAAAAACAATTTACACTGCATGCAGAACTTGTTACAGTGCAGATACGCCTCTTAACATTTATGATAAAGATGTTACGGAAGAAAAAATGTTATCTTTGATAAAAAGGGTTATAGGTTCAGGTCATTATTCAACTATTGAGCATATTCAGGTTTCGTTTGCAATTTCTAATATATCCAGGGCATGTACTCACCAGTTAGTAAGACACAGACACATGTCTTTTTCTCAAAAATCACAACGCTATGTAGAAGAAAAAGGTCAGTTTGACTATTTAATTCCATATACAATCGAAAAAAATGAAGAATTAAAAGGAAAATTTGAAAAGTACATGTCGCAAATATCAAATATGTATTTAGAGCTTACGCAAGCCGGCATTCCGGCAGAAGATGCTCGTGCGGTATTACCGAATGCATGCGCGACATCAATGGTTATAAGTACGAATTTACGAGAGCTTATACACGTTGCAAACTTAAGATTATGTACACGAGCACAACAAGAAATTAGAATGTTAATTTCACAAATGTGTAACGCTTTAACAGAAAGCGAGCCATGGTTAAAAGAATATTTAGTTCCAAAATGTGAACGTTTAGGATTCTGTGATGAAGATAAATCTTGCGGAAGAAAACCTCAATTAGAATCATTGAAATAGATTACTTAAATTTGCTCATTTGCTGCATCATTTTTTGTAATCCCATTCCGCCCATTTTGCCAAACATACCTTTCATTTGATTCATGCCTTTCATCATCGTGCGCATTTGGTCAAACTGTTTTATGTATATATTTATGTCGTGCAAAGGAATACCAGAACCGCTTGCTATTCTTTTCTTGCGACTTGAATTCATTAATTTTGGATTTGCACGTTCTTCCGGTGTCATGCTCTGAATAAATACCTCAATTCTTTTTAATTGCTTTTCACCTTCATGTGAGATTAATTCTCTATCTTCCTTTTTAATATTCATTCCCGGAAGCATACCTAAAATTTGATCAATCGAACCAAACATTTTCATCTGACGCTGCATATTTAAGAAATCATCAAACGTAAATTCAGCTTTTTTGAGTTTTTCTTGCATTTTTTTTGCTTCATTTTCGTCAAAGACTTCTTTAGCTCTTTCTACAAATGAAACAATATCGCCCATACCCAATATACGAGTTGCCATTCTGTCAGGGTAAAAATCTTCCAGAGCAGATAATTTTTCTCCGGTACCTGTTAATTTAATAGGCTTTTTAGTGCAATAAACTACACTTAGTGCAGAACCGCCTCTTGAATCGCCGTCTAATTTAGTTAGAACCAGACCTGTTAAATTAAGTTGTGCATCAAAATTTTCAGCAACATTAACAGATTCTTGTCCGGTCATCGCATCAATTACAAGTAATTTTTCCTGAGGATTAAATATTTTGTCAATAAGCAGAAGTTCAGCCATCATATCTGTATCTATTTGAAGTCGTCCTGCCGTATCCAATATTAAAACATTGTTTCCGTTTTGTTTTGCAAAATCTAATGCATGTTGTATTATTGATTGAACATCTGTACAATTTTCTTCTGCATATACCTGAACATTAATTTGCGAACCTAATGTTTGCAACTGTTTTATTGCTGCAGGTCTATAAACGTCGCAACCGACTAAGAGTGGATTTTTACCTTCTTTTTTTAATTTAACTGCCAATTTTGCACTTGACGTTGTTTTACCTGAACCTTGGAGCCCTAACATCATTATTATACTTGGGTGCCCCGTTAAATTAATCGGAGAAACTTCTTTACCTAAAGTGATACAAGTTCATCATATACGATTTTAACTAACTGTTGAGCAGGGTCAACACCTTGAAAAACTTGTTCACCTTCAGCTCTGTCTTTAATGTTCGATATAAATGCTTTCACAACTCGCAGATTTACATCTGCTTCTAATAATGCTCTTCTGATTTCACGCAAGGATTCTTGCATGTTATCTTGTGTAAGTTCTTTTCCGGTTGTTTGTCTTATTACACTTTGTAATTTTTCGCTTAAATTATCAAACATTTCTTCCCCTTAACTGTCTATATCATACTTACTAATATACCATGAAAAATTCCTCAACTGTCGGTATTGTATTTTTTTTGTAATTAAAGTTTAATATAAAATATAGATAGGTTAATGAGGTAAAAAATGGAAACAATGACAAAAGTAAGTGATATTACTGAAACTATAGATAAAATAATTAATTTTATAAAAACAGATGAAAGAGTAAAACATGATTTTGTACAATATTTAAAAACTGCCGGTGTATATAATTTACCTGAATCTAAGCAAAGAGCATATTATCTTTCATATATTTTTGAGCGCAGTTTACCTATTGAAGAAATTACACCGTTGAAGCTATATAACAAAACAAACTCAACAGATATTACTTTGGCTATGATAAATAATTTTTCATCAATCTTTGAGATAAAAAGAATTTTAAAATCAGGTTTTGAAGCGTACAATATTGTGAATGAAAAATCATACACATTAAACATTACGTCAAAAATGACAGATTACAGGGGATATGGTGTTGGTCAATATATTGTTGCCAGAGTATTTGAATTAAAAAAAGAGCATTATATACTCGAAATTACAGGTCATTTGGCATCAAATAAGAAAGAAGAAGTAATGCGTTATGCGATGCTTAAAATTTTACAAGAACCATATTTGGTATACGAAGATAACCCTAAAAAGCATAAATCAATAAAGAATAATATTCAAAAGATGTATGATAAGTTTATTAGCGCTTTTGGTACGAATGAATTGATTACAACTAACATTTATGTTGATGATATTATTGAACAATATAATAATTTTTCACCTAAAAAGAATAACATTGACATTTCAGACAAATTAACAGTGCCTGAAGATTTAAAATATTTTGAAATAGAGGATTTGCAAAACAATTACAGTAATTTTATTGAAAATTCTTTGTCAGGTTTTTCTACACACAAAAAGCACTATGATGTTGGGATAATTTATGATAAAGAATACGGATTATACATAATTCCGTTTTATAAAACACTTTTAAAAATTTTAGAAGAAAATTCTTTAACAAATACAGAAAATGCAGAAGAATGTATAAGACATTTTGTTACGTCAGAGACAATTCCTGCGAATATAATCGAATATATCAACACAAAATATCCGAATTTTGTAGATTTAATTAATAAAGTTATGCACACAGATTTAACGCTGTCTGAAATATTGTCAAAATATAAAAGCAAGTATATGGAGCATGAAATCTATTCAAAAACTACAACATTGTATAACTCAGATATATTTAATAATACGGTAGGTTTTGTAGCTGAACATCAAAGTAAAGCAGATATAGATTATTCAAATGTAAAACGAAACGACCCATGTCCGTGCGGAAGTGGTAAAAAGTTTAAAAATTGTTGTTTGAATAATATTTAATAAAGTAAGTGTTATTGAATATTTTTTCAAACTTAAACAAATTTTAAGCAAAATAGCAATTTTTTTATCGCAAATGTTTTTATATACATGTGGAAGGTAAAAAATAAAAAAAGGTTATGTATGTTTAGTGATGAATTTATGCGTTTTTTAATTCAATATCAGAGTTCAGAAATGCCTGTAAAAAGTAAATGTGTTACGAATTTGAATTTACCCATTTACGGCAAGAAACTGGCAGTAATTCTTTTAACTGTTAAAAAATAATAATTTCTGATGGAAACGGCAGAAAAGTTATTTATTAACAGATAAAGCAGTATCTTTTTCGCCTATATAAAAGACTATTAGTTCAACTGTGTCAGAGCTGTTGTTTTTTCCGTAGTGGAAATCTTCTATGACTTCTGCAAAAGACTCCCCTTGTTTGAACGTTCTGCTATCTCCGCTTTCCATAATTATTGTCAAATCACCTTTATTAACGTAAGCAATATTTATTAAAGGGTGTTTGTGCATAGGTAATTGCATATTAGGCGGAATAGTTATTTTAAGAACAGTTACTTCCGGATTGTTAATATTAATTTGATTAAACTTATTATTTACCCAAGTTGAATCGGTTTTTAATAAAATTTCTTTTTTTATATTTTTTTCCATCATTTATCGCCTTTAATTTTTGTACCATAACTATATATACATAATATAATAAAAAGGCGGAAAAAGGTATTAGAAATTTAGAACATTAATTCCGACAACCAAATATGTTGCAAAAATTACCCATATAAAGTACGGAATCAGTAGTAATCCTGCAATATTTGATATTTTTTTAAATTCTTTAAATGTGAGATATACAAAAATATCAAGGAATATAATTATTAATAATCCTAATTGCATTTGTTCGAGTCCGAAAAAAACCGGTGCCCATAGTACATTTAGAATCATTTGAATTATAAAGTAAATATATCCGTTAAGTTTTTTATGATTTGATTTTTTAATAATGAAAAGAATTAAGGATAGAAAAATCGTAAAGTATAAAATGACCCAAACAGGTAAAAACACTTGATTTGGCGGCATTAAGAAAGGTTTATTTAAAGAGTAATACCAGAATGAATTGAACATATAATAATAATAACTTTTTTAAACGAAATAATTATCCGAAAAAAGTGTAATAAATATGGGTAAATATGGCTAACTACAAATGCTGTAAATAGTATGAGTTTATGGTAACAATATAATAATATGTCCGACTTTTTACAACATATCTATTTAACAAAAAAGCTTGGTTTGTTTAAAATTACTTTGCAATTTGAAGTGCCGTTTGCGTTGTAACATTCAGGAAGTGGGCTATATGCAGGTAACGGGCATAAGTTTGAATAATCTACATAAGTACCAGTAGCAAATAAACCATAAGCGCCTATTGTATTTGCATAACACCCTGCATAAACGTAGGGTACAGAAGCATATTTTCCTGACCAATTATCTTTATATGTTGTTGTTCCGGGAGCCTTATATAAAACTCTTGCTTTTAAATACTCTTTTGGAAAATTTGAAAAATAATCAGGCACAACAGTGCCATCACGATATACCCTAAATAAAAATATATCTTTATTTAATGTATCAGGTCCGCTGACTTTATCATTAGTGTCTTGCCTTTTGCCGTTTATATCAATATAAACATTAAAATAGTCTTTTGAATGAGAAAATAGATATTTTGCATACTGATATTTTTGATCAGATTTTAATCTTGCAACTCTTGTAACATTAAGTAAACTTAATTCATTTGGAATATAATAAACATAACTGCTACTACTTAATTGATTATTAAACAAATAATCTGTAGAAGAAGAACTACCAGTTATGATATTGCTTTCATTATTATAATTTTTCGCAACATTGTAATAAAAATTATATCTATAACTATTACATCCTATCCTAGTATTTGTTAAATTCATATTTTTAACATCTTTGCAAACATATTTACCAAAATAATATACATTTCCATTTGGTAAATATAATGATGGCTCCAATGAATTAAAATTAGCATAAAGTTGAAGATTTGAGGTAATAAGTTCATAATCATTAGTCGATATTGTGGAATACAAAGAGCCATAAGATGTATCAGTAAGTGATGTAGGACAATTATTTCCAAAACTATCAATTTTGAATGCTGTTGCCAATCTTTGACACAAACCGTTTTGCAAATGAATAAAAGTTCTTTTCGCTGCTTCTGTTGTTAAAGAGCTATAAGCTGTTGTATTTATATAATATGTATCATTTGCATAAAGGGTAGCATCTCTTGCTACGTCCTTTGTTAATTCATTACTTCTCCCGGGGTATTTTGCATATTCTTCATCAGAGCAGACATGAGTTGTCTCATTTCTTTTTTTAGGGCAACTACCAACTTCTGTTGCTAAATCAATATGGCCTTCGGCAGCTATTTCGGATACTGCGTTTTGCAAGTTTTCAAACGCAGAATATATTGCTATTTTTCTCATATATTCGTCTTTTGGTTTAGACAAACCGATACTTGCCACAGCAACTATCCCGATAATGAAAAATACCATCATTACTTCGATTAGAGAAACCATCGCTATATGTTTTCTATTTTTATAAAATTTCACGTTCTATCAACTCCAAACATTTTTTATACGTATTTACTACTTTTATACCACATTTTTTATTAATTGATTTGTCTGTAACGTTGAGAAGTGTAACATTTTCTCTAACCGCATAAACTTTTATATCCCTTTTTAATGCCTCAAAAACAGGTATTGAACCCAAAGAATTATAAGGCATAACAAGATAATCCACATTATCTATTGATATATCAAAATCTTTTTTACGTGCTTTTTGTAATTTTGGTGCATTAATTAATCCCAGCAAAATGCAAGGCAAAAATGTAGGCGTAATGTATTCTGCAGCAGCTTTAGGATTAACTACCTTTGTACTTATATCGTATTCTTTAAATGCAGGAGCATGTACGCAAGGAATGTTCAAATTTTTAGTCATGTAATGTGATATAATCGCTTCAACTCCGCCTATAGGATCAACTCCGTTACCGTTTTCATAATCTTCGTTTAAATTATCATCATTAAACAAGCACACAACTCCAATAGCCTCGCAACCCAAATTAATAAGTTCTTTAGATGCTTTTAACAATGTTTCTATATTTTTGACGTAACCTGTTGAAATTCCGCTATCGTCTATATAAAATTCAACTCCGACTTCTTCTTCGGTCATTACGTATTCAATCTCTTCTATCCCGTAAACCTTTTCAACCGCGCTCATTGTGTTTATGTGAATATTCAATACATCCTGCGGAATACTTTTATCAAAAACAATGCCTAATTTGTTATTTTTTGATTCTTTTAAATTTAATTTGCCTTTAAAAAATTCGTCTATTGCGTAACCTTCAACATAAAACATTTTGTTGTTAATTCCGGAAAAACAACCCGCATTAACAACGTTTGGATTTACAATCAGATTCCCAATATCAGTGAATTTTTTAGCATAACTGCTTGCATCACCTGCAAATCCGCCTATAGAAGCACCAACTCCGGTTGGTACAATAAATACACCAAGTTTATTGTCTTTATACGCCATATTAACATTATACAAAAAAATGAGGCTTTCGCCCCATCTTTTTGAATTATTTTTTTATTGATTAGGTCCGTATGAAAATTCACTTTTCGCTGCTTTTTGTATCGCTGTATCTAAAACATCAATATATTCATCTATTAGTGTAATTTCAGCTTCTATGTTTGATTTTTTCTGATTTATTTCTTCTTCCACAGCAGCATTCTCTGCCTGTTTATCCTTATACTCTTTATCAATTTTATCTCTTTGTTGTTGGTAGTAAACAGGATTATCTGCGCTGGCAGAATTATTCAAATCAATAATTTTTTGATTGTAATATTCAGAATCTTTAGTACTTTCACTAACGGCTACTTTAAGTTCTTTTGAACATTCTATCCCTTGTTCTTGTAATAAAGATTTCTCTACCATATATCCATCTCTTAGTAATCCGAAAGAAGCTACTGACATATTTTACCTCATCTTTCATTTCCGTCTTATTACATTATTAATATCGACATTTGTTTTGAAAAATTTAATAAACCGTGTAATATTGTTACATTTATTTACAAATCTGCTAAAATTCAAGAAAATCAATATTTTTGCATACAATATTTACCTATCTGACCTATCTTAAAACAATTATAATTGACCGAATGTCGATATGAATGCTATTATAGTTATGATAATACTTTTAATAATAATGAGGTAATATATATGAATACTTTTAAGAATATTATTAAAACTGTATCTAAATTCGCTATAACAAATCTGATTGTTATTTTGACAGTATTTGTGCAACAATGCGCTTTTTCTAATACAGAAGATTTTAAAACCTATTATGATAATGCACAAAATTATTTGAATTCTTCTCAATATACTAATGCAATCAGCGAATTCAAAAAAGCATTAAGAGTGAATTATATGGATAATTCCGCAAGAATAGGACTAATTAATTCATATCTTGCAAGAGGTGCATATTTTGCAAATACCAATAATGATTACAATAGTGCAGCAAATGATTTCCGCTCAGCTCTTTTTTATTTGAAATTATATCCGGCTGATAAAGATATAGCTATTTCAGCTTCTGCAATACAATCAACTATTGATAATCTTGAAAATTGCATGAAAGCAACTAATCAATCAAAAACACCTCAAGATAGGTACAATAGAGCAGTTTCGTTAAGAAAAAACGGAGATTTGCCTGCAGCAGCCTATGAATTTAACATGGCCTCACAATCAACGGATAAAAATATTCAGAAAAATTCGTTCGCACAACTCGGTGATATAATGGCCGTACTTAATAACAACGATAAGGCAGCTTTTTATTATCAAAAATCAGTTAATTTAGATAAAGATAATGTTAATCTTCGTCTAAAATATGCAAGAACACTTGATAAATTGAACAAAGAAGATTTGGCGGTGGTTGAATACAATGAAATTATGGCTAAAGATTCAGAAAATGAAGAAGTTTTACAAGCACTTGAAAAAATATACATTAAAAAATTGGCTGCAAATCCAAATAGTGCAGAACTTAATTCAAATTTAGGCGCAATTTTACAAAAACAAAAAAAATATGATGCTGCTTTAACTTATTATAAAACAGCAGAATCTCTTGATTCAGGAAATGTTACTAACAGATTAAATATCGGTACTTTGTATCAACAAAAGAAAGATTACAATAATGCGCTTTCAGCTTACAATTCAGTTATTTCATCTTATCCTGATAACTTTGAAGCAAACTTATACAGAGCTCAAGTGCTCAAAGAATTAAAAGAAGATAAAGAATCAATTAAAGCGTATAAAAAAGCTCTAAGTATTGACCCGACATCTGTTATCGCAAAACAAGAATTGTTTGAAATTTTAAAACAAACAATGACTCCGACAGAAATGGTTACATATTTGAGCAACGATGCTGCTGTCGATAAATCAACAGTTACGGCGATGTATGAATTTGCAAAAGAGTTACACGCAAAAAATAAATTAGATGATGCTATTGCTTGTTATAAAGAAGTTTTAAAACATGATACAAACAACCCTGAACTATATGCAAATTTAGCAATAGCTTACGTTAATAAAAAAGATTATGATAATGCTTTAGCTATCGTAAACGGAGTGAAAACAAGATTTCAAAATGATGAGTCTTTCAAAAATGCAGTAAAACTTGTTAATGAATCTGTTAACAACAAAAAATACGAAGATGCAAATAAATACTTCCTAAACGGTGAATACCAAAATGCATTAAATATATATTTAACGATATATCCTGCTCCAAAAGATGTATTAATTGCAATAGCTGCGTGCTACAAAGGCTTAGAAAAAATTGATAAAGCTATTGAATATTACAAAAAAGCCTTTGATACTGATAAAAAAGATTCAAATATTGCATACTACCTTGGAGTTTTATATGCAGAAAAAGAATCATGGACCTCTGCAAAAATATACTTGCAGGAAAGTATTAAATTAGATCAAAACAATGAACATGCTAAAGACTTATTATCAACTGTTATTAAACAAAACAATTTAAATTTAATCAACAAAGTTATTAATTATTATAATGAAAAAAATTATGACCAAGCATTAAAATTAATCAGTCAAATCTTAACCGAAGATAGTGAAAATTCTTATGCATATTACTATCGAGGTTTGATATATGATGCAAAAGACGCACCTTTAAAAGCTATACAAGAATATAAAAAAGCTGTTCAATACAATCCTGAATTAATAATTTCAGATTACTTAATTGCAACTGCATACGATTCTTTAGGACAATATTCGAATGCATACAGTTATTATAAAAAATATATAAATAACTCTACAAATAATGACGATTATACAAAATACGCAAAAACAAGATTAACTGATTTGAAAAGTTTTGCAAAAGATTAAACTAGATGAAAAATATTGATTTAAATTTTAAAAAGGTTTCACTGGCACCGATGGCCGGTATAACAGATTGTGTTTTAAGAAATTTGGTCAGAGAATATTCACATTCATGTTTATTAACAACGGAAATGATTAGCTCTGAAGGATTAAAAAATGTACATGATTGTAATATTATAAAAAAATCTCCGACTGATTCTCCTATAGCATATCAAATTTCCGGTCATAAGCCTGAATTAATGGCTCAGGCAGCTAAATTTTTAGAAAACAGAGCTGACATAATTGATATTAATATGGGCTGTCCCGTAAAAAAAGTAGTATGCGGAAATGACGGTTCTGCATTAATGAAAACACCTGAATTAGCTCAAGATATAGTAAAAGCGGTAGATGAAGCCGTTAATATACCTGTTAGCGTAAAATTTAGGTTAGGTTATACGGCAGATTCAATGAATTATGTCGAGTTTGGGCAGATGATGCAAGAAGCAGGCGCAAAAATGATAACTATTCATGCCAGAACAAAAGCTCAAATGTATTCAGGAAAAGCTGATTGGATTAAAATTAAAGATTTAAAACACGCAGTCGATATTCCAGTTTTTGCAAATGGTGATGTTGTATCTATTGAAACCGCAGAACAGTGTTTAGAACAATCGCAAGCAGATGGAATCGCTATTGGAAGAGGTGTATTGGGTGATGTAACTTTACCATATAGAATTGAACATTTCTTTGAAACAGGTGAAAGATTACCTGAACCTACTATTGTTGATAAACTGGATATGCTGACAAGACATTTGGAAGCTGAAATTAGTATGCGAGGCTTAGATGTCGGAATAAAATGCATTAGAAAACTTTACGGTTACTATATCTCAGGAATTAAAAATGCCGCTAAATACAGAGCAACACTTGTTCAAATTGATGATTATGGAGAAATGATTAAAACTATTGAACAAATTAGAATGGAATCTTGTTTGGTTCATTAATTGGTAATGTTACTATAAAACTTGCGCCTTCACCTGTTTTGCTTTCAACTTTTATTTTTCCGTTATGCAATTCAACCAGATTTTTAGTTATAGCAAGCCCAAGCCCAGTTGATGTTTCTTTTTTGTAAAAAGCCTCTTCTAATTGCACAAATTTTTGAAAGATTTTTTTGTGATACTTCTTATCAATACCTACACCTTCATCTTTAACAACAATTTTAATCTTCTTTTTAGTGTTAGTAACTGATATATAAATATTACCGTTTGTATTTGAATATTTTATCGCATTACTTAATAAATTATAAAAAATCTGTTGTATCTTTTGATAATCGGCAAAAATATCTATATCGTTTTCTATATTCACAATTATATTTAAATTTTTATTTTTTATTAGCGGTAATAATAAATTTTTAGTTTCAATTATCGGACGCGAAATTTCAAAATATCTTTTTACTAATTTTATTGCATTAGCCTCAATTTTGGTTATATCTAAAATTTCATTTACCATGCCCAATAACTGAACACCGGCAATTTGAATTTCATTTATATAATCTTTTTGTTTATCTGTCAAATCACCACAGTTACCTGTCTTTAAAATATCAGAATATCCTATAATTGCATTTAACGGCGTTCTTAACTCATGCGATACATTAGCAATAAATTCATTTTTTATCTTTTCCGATGCCAATATTTTTTTATTTTGCTTTTTTATCGTTTTATATGCTTCATGTATATCTTCTATCGCATTCTTTAGTGCCTTGGTTTGAATTTTAAATACATTTGAAAGTTCAATATCTTTAATTTTGTAAGATAAAATTAAACTTATAACTTGAGCATTTCGTAAGTCATTATTTGTATATTCAACATCATTTTCAAATAGCAAAAAACCAAAGACAATACCTTTTATGCTTAATTTTGATATTAAAAACGATTTGCCTGACAAATTTAACATTTTTATCAGTAAGTCATCTTTATTTAATATTTCAGTATTATCAATAAACAATCTATCAGATAAATTGCCTTTTAATTCCATTATATAACCCGCATCGTAAATGTTGTCAGATGTAGATTTTAATTGTATGTTTTCCGAATTCAAAAAAAACAAATAATAATGAGTATAATTTATTAAAGATTTTAATAAGTTTAATAAACACGAATATTCTTCATTTTTAATATCTGTTAAAAAAATTTTTTGAATTAAATTTATAAAATTTTTATCAATCAAATTAGACATAATTAAGTTTCAACGTATCCTATATATGGTAAATTTCTGTAAAATCCGTCGTAGTCCAAACCATAACCTACAACAAATTGATTGCCAATATCAAAACAAGAATAGTCAGGTTGAATATCAGTTTTTCTTGTTTCTTTTTTATCCAATAATGAACAGAAATTTAATGTTTTTGTTTTGAAATTCAAATTCATAAAATCAATCAAAAATTTTGCAGTAAGTCCTGTATCAATAATATCTTCTATAATCAAAACATTTTTACCGTTTAAATCAGGAAGAGAAATGTCAACCGCATTAACTTTCCCTGTTGATGTAAATCCTGAACCGTAACTTGAAAGCCTTATAAAATTTAAATGAACCGGCATTTTTAGATGTTTTACCAAATCTACCGTAAACATTACGGAACCTTTTAACACACAAACTACGTAAACTTCTTCTTTTTTATAATATTCGTTTAATTTTTTGCCTAACTCAGCAATTTTGTCCTGCAGCTCTCTTTCTGTAATTAAAACTTTTAAATCTTTTTCAGTTATCATATTTAACATAAATTCACCTATTCCTTATTTCTCAATTCTATCACATGTGTGCAATTATTTACAACTTTTATTTTTTCACTAATACCTAAACCGCTCGCCCACAAAACTTCATTTGATTTGCAAAGTAGAACTATATCATCTTTTTTATGCTGAGGTATATTTTTATTTATTAAATACTTTTTAAATTTCATAGTTCCCTTTGTTCCCAAAGGTTGTATAACATCTCCATTTCTGCGGGTACGTAACACGAAATTTATATCTTCAGTCAAATTTATATATGCTTTGTATTCACTATCCTTTGGAAATACAATCGGCATATTATCACATTTTTTTATACTAAAAACAAACTCTCCAAAATCATAAATGCCCTCTTTTAATATTTTTATCTCATCTTGAATTTTTTCTTTTCTTGAAATCACATATATTTTTTCCGTATTAACAAATAACCAATAATTATTAGTTAAAGAACATCTGTTTCCCGATTTTTTATTAATATTTTCTTTAATAAAAGTTAAAACGTTTAATACTCTTTGTTGTGTATATTCAAAATCATTTTTGACAAATAATTCATATATAATTCTTTTTTTCAAATTGTTTGATAAATTTTTATAAACACAAGAATTTATTTTTCCAAAATTATCATATACACCCAATAATGAAATATATTCTTTGACAATTTCTTCTGATTCAAACGCTAAATTTGCCAAAGAACTTATTGCTTGTTCATAATTTGTATTAATTTTTTTAAATTTAGGCAGAATTTCATTACGTATAAAATTCCTTGAATAATCATTTTTGGCATTGGAGCTGTCATTATTTGGTAACAAATTATTTTCATTACAATATTGTTCAATTTCACAACGAGATACATCAAGAATCGGTCTGTATATTTTGTTTATATTTGGAGATATTCCACATAAACCTTTTATTCCCGTACCTTTTATAATTCTATAAATTACGGTTTCTGATATATCGCTTTTTGTATGTGCTGTAAATAAAGCTGTAATATTAAATTTTTCTATGGCTCTTTTAAAAAATTCGTATCTGAGCTCTCGTGCTCTTGTTTCCGTATGTTTTTCAAATTCACTTAATGTTTCCGTATAAAACGTAACATCATTTTCCTGACAAAATTCTTTGCAACGATTAGCCTCATTTAGTGATTCTTCTTTACGCCAATTATGATTCAAATGAAAAGCATATAAATTAAACTTATATTGATTTCTGAGTTGAATTAAACAATGCAAAAGGCACATTGAATCAAAACCGCCTGAAAAAGCTACTGCTAAATTATTTGTGCTTGCAGTCAAATTATATTGTTTTAAAAAAATTTCAACATTACTTATTACGTTTTTGTTTTTCAAAAATAATTCCCTGTTTAATTTCAATTACATCAACACCAAGTTGTTCGAGAACACGCATCGCAACACAATCTTCCGCACACGTAATTGCGTACAACAAATGGTCAGATTCAATTTTTAATTCATTACGCTTTTTAACCAACTGCCATGCTGTTTCAAGAACTTTTTTGGCACGCTTGGTAAAAGTAATTTCTGAATCAAAATATTCATCGCCGTACCCTACAATGTTTTCAATAACTTTTCTGACATCTTTTATTGTAATTTCAAGTTCATTTAAAACTTTGTAACCAATACCGTTTCCTTCTTCAATTATTCCAAGCAATAACATTTCAGTTCCGACCGTATTTCGCCCTATACGTCTTGCTTCTTCTTTTGCAAACTTGATTATGGTTGATATTTCGGGAGTCTGTTTTTCTATCGGACTTATAATCGCTTTCTCAAAATCAGGTGATAAAACATTTAGCTGTTTTAATATTTTATACGCAATTCCTTTTTTTGATTTTAATATGCCAAGAATCAAATGAGATGGTGTTACTTTGGAAAAACCCATTTCTTTTGCGATATTTATTGCATTATTCATAGCTATAAAAGCGTTTGGAGTAAATATAATCTGTTTGCCTTCAAACTCGTCATCTCTGTTTTCTAACTCGTTTAATTTTTCTTCAAAATTTTGTGATGTTAACCCTAATTTACTCAAAATTTCAACAAGTTCAGAATCTTTATTCTCCAATATCGATGATAATATTTGCTCTGTTCCTAAAATTTCATATTTTGATGCAGATAATTTTGATAATGCATTATTAAATATCTCGTTACTTCCATTTAATAAATTTTCGACATTCAGTAACTCTGAATTTTTTAAAACATCTTCACCTTCCGGATGTTTTATTTTTGATACTTTTTTTTGAACTAAACGCGATAACGTATCTTTAACTTTGTATGTGTCAAAATTAAATCGTTCTAAAACTCTTGATATATAAGAATTTTTGTCATTTAACACAGCAATAAAGACATGTTCAAATAAAATACTGGAATTGCCTGATTTGTCAGCCAAATCAGAAGCTCTTTTCAACAAATCTTTACTTGCCGGACTGAAATATGGGTTAGTGTATATTTTAGAAGATTTTTCAAATCTTAATTTTTCTTCTACAACTTTTCTCAAATTATCAAAATCAATATTATACATTTTGAAAATTTTTAAAGAAATTCCTTTTGCCAGTTTGGAAATAGCCAGCAAAAAATGTTCAGGCTGCACCAATACATTCTGCATTAATTTTGCCTGATTTTGTGCTTCTGTAACTATATTTATTGCTTTTTCAGTAAACTTTTCTAACAAAATTAATCCTCATCATCAATTTCATCTTCAATAGATTCAATAAATTCTGCTACGCGTTCAAATTCTTCATCATCCTCTATCGTTTCAAATGAATAACCTTCATCATCTTTTAATAATCGCATAACTACAATGTCTTCATCATTATCAATATCAGGATTCGTCAATAAAGCATATTCCTTATCTTCAAATTCGACAATATCAAATAATTCAAAATTTACGACATTACCATTTTCATCAACTGTTTCAATTATCTTTTTATTTTCTGTCATTTTCTTACCCTTCTTTAATTTATTCTCGACAAATATTGTTCAAGTATAATGCAAGCACTTTCTATATCTACTAAACCTTTATCTTTACGAAAATCTATACGTTTGTTTCTCAAATTTTCTTCAGCAGTTTCCGATGTTAATCGTTCATCTTCTTCAATAATATTGAATTCTGAAAGATTTTTCGCAAAATTGATACAATCATTTGCCTGACTACCTTTTGAATTATCCATATTATATGGTACACCAATTACAATATCTTTTACATTATTATCCTTAGCTATTTTTTTTATCAATGTTAATGCATCAGATTCGGGAACTCGGCTTATATACGAATGACCGCTTACAGTAACATGTAAATAATCTGTTAACGCTATTCCTATACGCTTTGTTCCTATATCAAGTGCCATAATCTTATTCATAATTATGCTTCAACCCATTTTTTTTCGATAATATCAATTATCGTTTCTAATTCGTAAATATCAAATTCTTTTACTCTAAATTCATTATTTTTAGCAAAAATATTTGTTGTATTTTTTTCTTCATTCAATCTGAATTTTAATCCTACGTAATATTCGTAAATACTTTTCTTAATTATGTTAATTAACATATTATGCATTGCTTTTTCATCAAAATACAATGAATAAAATCTTTGTGCTTCAGTCTTTTCATTTGCAAGATATTTTAAATATGCAGACATTAAAATTCGTTTCGCCCATACTTTTATATCTTTTTTAGAAAATATGCTGCTAAAATTATCTTCTATCAAATTATCTAAATCTATATCGTAATTTTTTAATTTAAAACCGTCATTAACCTGAACCATAAAATCAGAAAATTCATCATTGGTATCAACGTCTAAGAACCATTTTTGAACAATGTCTGACATACAGAGCTTATCAAAATCACTATCTTTAACAGATTCTTTTTTGAATTTGTCTTCTAATATAAATTCAATAGGAACGGGTTCAGTAGGAATATCAGCAAACAAATTACGCCAGCATATATATTCGTAGGAAACAACTTCACCATTCATATGAACTATGTTTTCAGCATTGTCTAATAGTGTTTTTAATACAGTTTTGTTTATGTAAACACTCTCATCATAACCATAAAAACGTTCTACAATTTTTGCAAATTCATCTTTTGTAATTTGATTAAATCCAAAACAATCCACCACTCCTGATTTATCATTAATCACAACCGCAACGAACTGCAAAGTTTCATCTTCTCTTTCTCTTGAAAAAATTAGCGCCTGATTGCCATGCCCATCAGGATAATTTGTATAACATTCATACGGTTTTGATTCTAATAAAAGTTCTTTAAAAAATTCGATGGAATTGTCCTCTCTTACACCTGATAATTTTAATTCTGTAATATTTTTACGAATTTCAGGAATAATATCATCATCGACATACTCCAATGAATCTGTTAAAGCGTGTAATGCCAGTTGAGATTTTGATGTACCCAAAATTTTTAAAGCAACTCGTCCTATTTTGGATGTTGGGTCTTTTAAAAACACAGGAACCAAAATATTTGCAAGTGCATCCTCCGAGTAATCATCACTAAGAGATTCTATTAATGTTAATTTATCATCATAAGGTAAGTTTTCCAGAAAATCTAAAAAATCTATTTGAGCTTCAGGATTCATTATCGCATTTTGCAACAATTCTTCAGTTTCTTTATTAATCAGCCCCTTTGCATCTTCAAAATAAGTATCTACTTCGTTATAATCTACTCTGTTGCCTATTTCTCTCAACAAATCCAAGATTAATGATTTATTAAAATCACTTACCATTGGACTTTTTAAAGATGTCCATAAAGAATTCTCCAGTTGAGTTTTATCTGTCAACCGCAATAAAAGATACTTGATTATAAAAGCTTTTTCTTCCGTTGTTTTTACGAATTCACGCATCAATAAATCCAAAACCATTCTTTTATCTTCTTGAGCTAAAAGCAAAGATAGTATTTCATCAACCTTAGACATATCAGACAACATTTGCAGTTTTGATATAACAGTTAAAATTTCAGCTCTTAATTGAATTTTGTTAAGTTGCGTAATCATTATTGTTTACCTATCCTCCAAATTGCATCTAATACTTTTTGCGCTTCTGCTGATGGCATGACATCGTTCATAATAAGATATTGCACCGCAATCATTGTGCATTCGGAACAAATATTAACCCCCGGACCTTTTACCATTTTTAAAACCTGTGTATTGGGTCTTCCGCAAAAACTGCAATATACCGGTTCAAATTGTTCTGATGTACTTTCTTCATCAGATACTTTTTCCTTATGCAATCTATCTCCTATGTTTACGATTTTTTCTTCTGACATTTTTACCTCATTTCTTTTTATATTGTAACTTAAATTTTTATTTATTGCCAAATATATAAATTTATTTTAAAATAATATTGTAATTAGTAAAAATGAGGCAATTATGAAAAAAGCAATATATTTAATTTTAATATTATTTGTAACAATTTTAACCACCGGCTGCATAAATAATCTTGCAATAGAAGAACTTAATAACAAAGCAGCAGAATACATGGAAAAAGGAGATTATCCTAACGCTATAAGCAGACTTGAAGCAAGTATTGACTTGGATAACAGCATATTCGAAACACAATATAACCTTGCAATAGCATACACAGAAAATGAAGATTACGACAAAGCTATAGAAACATTTAATAAGGCTATAAAATTAAATGATAAAAAAGCTGATGTATATTATTCTTTAGCTGTTGCATACGAAAATTATGCAAAAAGCATATATAATGGGGAAACAAAAGAGCAAAAAGAACTTAAAGATGATGAAAATCCTGACAACAACTCTCAATTTGACGAAAAAGGTAACTACAAAGCTACCAAAGACGAAATTGATAATGTAAAGAATTACTATAATTTGGCTATTGAAAATTATAATAAATATTCGGAATTAAATACTTCAAATAATAGCTATACAAACATCAATGAAAAGATTGATGAATTAAAACAAATTTTAGATACATTGAATAATAGTGAAGCTACAAACTAAATGATAATTCTGTCATCACCAAGTGAAACAGCTTTTACATTATGCAATATTCCAATTTATTATTATGGATTAATATTGTCTTTTGGTGCACTAATTGGGTTTTACTGTTCGTTTTTTGTAGCAAAAAAATATTATTTTGATATTGATGCAAACATTTTGTATGATATTGTACCTTTACTGATTGTTATTGGTTTTATTTCTGCACGATTGTATTATTGTTTGATAAACATCGATTACTATTCAATTCATCTTAACGAAATATTAAACTTCAGACAAGGCGGTTTGGCTATACATGGCGGAATTATCGGTAGTTTTGCCGGATTATGCATATTAGCTAAAATAAAAAAAATTTCTATTTTAAAATTGTCTGATATATTGGTTTTCGGACTTGTTATAGCTCAATCAATAGGCAGATGGGGTAATTTTTTCAATAATGAAGCCTATGGACTGCCAACAGATAAATTTATTGCTGTTTATATACCGGAACATGCTCGTATTTTAGGTTATGAAAGTTTTAATTATTTTCAACCGACATTTTTATACGAAAGTATTTGTAATTTATTTATTTTCTTTGTGTTGCTTTATGTAGCAGAAAAATTTAAAAATAAATTTGACGGATTAATTCTTTCTTTATATTTAATTTTATACTCAATAATAAGATTCTTTATAGAAGGATACAGGCTTGATTGTACAAAAAATGTAGGATACTTACATTTCCCGCAAGTAATATCCGTTATAATGTTTTTTATTGGTATAATCCTAATAATTGCTCTTTTCAATAAAAAACATATCATAAAGAGTTAGCGTTTTTCAAAAGAGATTTCCCAACCGTTACTAATTTCTTTATTAGATTGATTATTAAATGCTGAATTATCTTCAAAATTTGGTTCAATCTCTGATTCAATCATATTTTCCGGTTTATTCATATTATCATTATTATTTTCATCAGGTCCATCATTATCAACAGGATTTATTGGTAAACGGAATCCGAAAGTTGAACCTTCACCCAATTTGGAATGAACAAACACTTGTCCGCCATGATGCTTTTCAACAGATATTTTGACTAAATGCAAACCTAATCCTGTTCCTTTAATAGAATGGGTATCATTTTCAATTCTGAAAAATCTGTCAAAAATTTTCTTTTGATATTCTTCAGCAATACCTTGTCCTTGGTCTTCAACGCTAATTTCAATGAAATCACCAATTCTTGCCATTTCAGCTTTAATTCTTATACGCTTGTTATCAGGGGAATATTTTATCGCATTTGAAACAATATTTGTCAAAACTCTTCTAATGCTGTCTTTGTTAAACGGAACTTCAGGTAAATCCGGTTCTTTCATAATGGAGAAAGTCAAATTATGTTCTGCAGCGATAATTTTCATTTCATCAACAACATCTTCGATGACAGGCATGATGCTTTGTCTTGTTTTTTCCAATTTAATGTTTTGGGATTCGTATCTTGAGAAATCTAAAATATCATTAACCATTCTGTTTAATCGTATAATTTCTTGATTCATAACACCTATAAATTCTTTTTGCGTGTTAAAATCAAAATCATTTCCATAGTTATATAGAGTATCTATATAACTTCTTAAAACAGTAATTGGCGTACGTAATTCGTGGGATACATTAGAAATAAAATTAGAACGCAAATTATCCATTTCAGTTTCTTTTGTAATATCAATTAAGACGATAATATAACCTACATACTCTTTGTTTACCGTAAACATAGGAGATATTACAGATTTAATAATTCTTTGACTTACTTCTATGTTAAATGCTAAAGGTTTTTGTTCCATAACATCAAGCGGCGTATCTTTAAATTGTTCAATTTTCTCTTTGAAACACATTTCGCCGCAAGTGTCACAATATTGTTGAATTTTAGTATTCAAAATATCAGAAGATTTTGCATCTAAAAGTTTTTGGGCATGCTCATTGATTAAAATAACATTATCGTGGTTGTCGCATACAACAACACCGTTTGCGATATAAGCCAAAACAGCTTCTAATTTATCTTTTTCTAAGGTTAATTGTTCAACATTTTGTTCTTCGTATTGGTGCAGTCTTGTTGACATATCATTAAAAGATTCAAATAATTGCTGTGCCTCTTTACTTATACCGTTTGATTCAATTTTTATCCCAAAAGTACCTGATGAAATTTTTTTAACGCCGTCTTGAAGTAAGCGTAACTCTTTAGTGGAAAGGATAGCATGGGCCAACATAACCAATACAACCAACCCCCAAGTAAGTGTGAAAATAATAATCAGAGAAGTTGTAGTCATGTTAGTTATAGATGCGATAATAGATGCTGATAGACCAACGACTACTGAGCCTACGACAGTAGATGAAGAATCTTCATTTTTTAAAATCATAGGGGAACTAACATCAATTTTTGACATTTTTGCACGTGAAGAATAATCTTCCTTGCTTGAATAAATAACATTTGAATTATTATCTTTAAATTCGATATAAGCGATATCGTCATTACTTCCTAAAATAGAAAGTGAATGAGTTCTCAAAGTATCGTATTTACTTAATTCAGGAATATCTTTTGTAATTTCTACAGATTCAATAGCAAGTGTTTTAGAAATAATTTGTCCGAAATTTTTGTAAACGGTATCCAAATTTTTTTGAATTTTATTAACTGCAAAAACACCAATAAGTGCCATAACTACTGTTGTAGAAAGGAGTCCCAATATAATTAAGCGTGATTGTGTTGTCATATTCTTAAAACAATTCATACAAGAATTATATCATACACATGGTTGATAAACAAATATTTTTTGTAAAAAAGAGATTATTCAAACATGGGAAAAATATTTAAAATTTATCTAACTAAGACAACTTATTGACAATAAAGAGTTTTTGTTTTAAGCTATAAAGGAGCATCTGCCTTCTAAGCGGAAGGGTTATTGCAAAAATAGATTTTTACAATTTAATAGAAAAAATAAAAAACTAAAGTGCCTCGGTAGCTCAGCTGGATAGAGCATCTGCCTTCTAAGCAGAGGGTCATGCGTTCGAATCGCATCCGGGGTATTTTTTATTTTTCCGGGCTTATACAACTGATGGTATCGGAATATAATTATCCGGAAGATTTAGTATTTGCTCAAACTTATGCTAAAGGAATTAAACAAAGAGAAATATCAAAATTCCGATTATTAAAACATTTTATGACTTCAGCTTTATTATCTGATATTCTAGATGATTTTGAAAATGAAATTATAGAAACAATTTACAATAATTTCCTAAATGAAAAAGGAATCATTGAAGATATTATTTCTAACAAGAGTATAAATGAGATTATTACTGAAAGAGGAAGTTTTTAATAATGAAATTTTTACAAAAATTACCAAAACAGCGTTTTTTCATAGACCATAAAAGAATGTGAACTTCCGGAACAATAAGAAAGAATATTATGCTCTTCTTATTTATTTGTCTTTATAATCATTAGCTTTAATTACAAAAACTTTAATATTTTTATCAACAATTTTTATTCTTTCCGCATATTTATTTTCACTTGGAGATTTGATAATCAAAGCAACTGCAGGTTTTTTTCCGGTCATTTTTGAGTAATATAGGGCTTGTCCTATGCCTTCAGCCCATTTTTTGCCCCAGTCAAACTCAATAGCATATTCATCGGTTAAACAATCAATGCGTGTCTTATCTTTCAATATATATTCTATTTTGCCATTACAATATTTATTAACGTAATCGGCTTCCTTATATTTTTCTTTTTTATTATCTAAGCCAATATCTAATGGTTCCGTAAAACAAAAAGCTAACAGTAAGCAGTTGAATATTAAAATTATAACTATTTTTATTAAACTATTTTTGCATTTTTTCATATTTATACCTCATTTTAACAATTTCAATGCTCGTTTATTCAAATTTATATTAAAAATATATTAAAATCAATTTATTACCGGCTATCCCATTTTCACACATAGTTCCTTTGAACCATCCATAAACAGGACCATAAGCAACAACTGCCTGTTCATGTGCATTATAAGTTCTGCATACAATTTTTTAAACCTTGCAACTTTTCGACATTACCTGTATCTCTGCTCATATTTGGTATAGTCAATGCTGCAACAACACCAATTGCACCCATAACAATTAAAGTTTCTGCTAATGTAAATGCAATTAACTTCTTTATATTTTTTATCATTATATTCTCGCTTGTTTGACGAAAATAATATAGTATATTACATTTATTCGTTCAATAGTTCTACTAATTTTTTTCATTATTTACGATTTATTGTAAACGGATTACTTTTCCCATTACATAATTCATTAATACATTTTTTCAAAATCTCTATATCTTTATCTGCGCCTTTTACATTTAATTCAAATGTTTTATCAGGATTGTTTTCTAAATAAGTTCTTAATTTTGGAACTAATGAGTACTTTCCTTTTAATTCTTTAGGAATCGCTGTATTTTCAAACATCTTTGGAATAATTAAACTTTGAACAAGCAAGTTTAATGAAGAAAGAGAAAACATAACGGGATTCTTTAATATTTTTTCCCAAAAGTTTTTATTTTCTAACGGTACTTTTAAATTCATATTAGAAAATTTCATAATATTAATATGTTCTGCAATAGTATCCGGAGATTGATAAAATAATTGCGGTTGTTTAGTACAAGCTTTCAAATAATCTTTAGGCTTTAATCCATCATTTTCAAATTTTTTAACCAGATTGCGAACATTGTTTTCGATTGTATTCGGAGATTGACAAAATAATTGTGGTTTTTTAATACAAGCATTTAAATAATCCTCAGTATTTAATCCATAATTTTCAAATTTTTTAACCAAATTGCGAACGTTGCTTTCAATAGTATCCGGCGATTGATAAAATAATGATGGTTGTTTAACGCAAGCATTTAAATAATCCTCAGTATTTAATCCATCATTTTCAAATTTTTCAACAAAATTGTGAATATTTTTTTCAATAGTATTTGGAGATTGACAAAATAATGATGGGGATTTAACACAAGCATTTAAATAATCCTCAGTATTTAATCCATCATTTTCAAATTTTTTAACGAAATTAAGAATATTTTTTTCAATAGTATTTGGAGATTGACAAAATAATGATGGGGATTTAACACAAGCATTTAAATAATCCTCAGTATTTAATCCATCATTTTCGAATTTTTTAATCAGATTGCGAACATTGTTTTCGATTGTATCCGGAGATAGACAAAATAATGGTGGTTGTTTGATACAAGCTTTCAGATAATCTTTGGAATTTAATCCATCATTTTCAAATTTTTTAACCAGATTGCGAACATTATTTTCAATAGTATTCGGAGATTGACAAAATAATGATGGTACTTTTAGACAAGTTTTTAAATAATTTTTAATATCTAATTTTTCATTTTTAAAATTTTTAACTAAATTACGGACATTCCTTTCCAGTGTAATCGGCGATTGATAGAATAATGATGGCACTTTAACACAAGCACTCAAATAATTTTCAAAAGATAGCCCTTCTTTTTTGAATCTTTGAACCAATTGGTCACAATTTTCTTGTGCTTTAGGTGTCATTTTTCTGAATAACTCGATTCTTTTTTGTATATCTTTTGTATTCTTCATTTGTTCTATCAAATTGTCGTTAAAACTATTACCAAATGAAATATAATAATTTGCAGGATATGATATATATTTTTTGTTTTGATTATATTCGGTGTTTTTTTCGCTCGTATTTTCTTGTTTGTTTTGCTGTTCTAATTTATAATTGTTTAAATGATAATTGCTTAAAGAGGTAATGTTCATAAAATTACAAAATCCTTTCTTGTTTTGTAATAAATACAAAAACACTAAAGAAATTATTTGTTGTGTTATATTTAAAATATTAAGAAAAATTTACAAGTTAAATTTTTACTAATACTCCTAAATTACATACTTTCTCTGATAAAATCAAAAATATCACCAACATTGTTTATATTAAATTCTTAGATTTTGAATTAAAGTTATTTTCTTTATGATAAAATTTATGTAGTTAATTGGATAAAAAAATGAAAACTTTTTTAAATAAATGTAATTTTGAACAGAAAAAAGTTATATTATTTGTATTAATTAATTTAATAATCTGGCCATCTATAGGTATGATAAGGCTTGTTTTGCCTACTGACAGCTTGGAAGGAATTTTTTGGGGCTCTTTACATGATTTTGGAACTTCTAAACATCCGCCTTTGGCTGCTTGGATTACATATTGTGTATATTCAATTTTTAAAACAGATTATTCTATCTATGCATTATGCACAATTTTTATTTTAATTGGTTTCTTTTATATATACAAACTTGCTAAGTTTTTTTTAGATGATAAAAGAGCAATATTGTCTGCCGTTATTATGGAAGGCTGTTGGGCATATACTTATGTAATAAGTTACTATGGTTTTAATCCGGATGTAGTACTATTATGTTTTTTGCCAATGTTAACATACTATGCATTTAAATCTATTACCCAAAATAATCGTTGTGATTGGATAAAATTAGGTATTATTACAGGCTTAAGCCTATTAGATAAATATCAGACAGGACTTATTATAATACCTTTATTTATATGGACTTTAATATTTAAACGAGAAATTTTCAAAAATATATACTTGTATATTTCCATGATTATTGCATTTTTAATATTTTTGCCTCATTTGATTTGGTTATTTCAGCATGATTTCTTTTCTTTAAGATATTTTGGAAATGAGCTTTCACCATCGGCAACTTTTGTGCAACTTGAACTTATTATTTTCCTTATAATGCAGATTGCATCAATTGCCGGAACTTTAGTCATCTTTACAATATTAAAAATAAAGCAAAAATCTGAGATGAAAATAAATTTTTTATTAAATGAAAAAAGTTGTTTTTTAATTCTAATAGGATTTTCTCCTCTGATTATTAATATTATAATGGGATTAGCTTGCGGTGGTTCTATGCGTCCAAGGTGGGGATATGAATTCTTATTCCTTGCTGGGATTATGTTATTTTATTTTATACCAACAAAAGAAATTTCTAAAAAAGACTTTAATCTTGTTTTTAAACTTGCCTATATTGCAATGTTTTTGGTTTCTGTTACAATGATAACTCTACTGGGTGTAGAAAAAAATTATAGGAGCAGATATCCTGTATCGACATTATATAATGATTTAAGTACAGCTTGGAATCAAAAAATAAATTCTCCTTTAAAATATATAGGAGGTTATATTGAATGGACTTTACCATTAAGTATATATACAAAAACTCACCCTATTTGTATTTTAGATACATACGGATATAAAAATCCATGGATAGATGAAAGTGATTTGAAAGAATCAGGACTTATAATAATTGATAGAACACAACAAGAGCTAATAAGAGATTTGTATGCAGCCTGTCCTTATTTAGATAGAAACAATCCTATAGAGCCTTATGAATATAGATTCAAAGTAAAAAATGCATTAAATATGGAAAGAGAATATCTGATATATTATTTGATTGTTCCGCCAATGAAAGCTAAATTTTAGAGTTTTTGCTTTTTCATTTAATACCTTTGATGATGAATTTTTATACATTTGTCAATATTTGTAAATTTTTTTATTAAATACTCTAAAAATTTATTGTTAAATGTTTTATAATTATACACACAGGTTAGGTTGGTTATATGAGAATAGAAAAGATTAATGCAGTAACATTTCGTAGTAATGAAAATTTTGATACAAAAAAACATTATTCTAATGCGTATTCATCAAATCAATTAGTACTAAAAAAAATGGCATTTCATGAAGATTTTTTTGATAAAGATTTGTCTTGTAATAAGTTTAATGATAATAAATTTATTAGCACATTGTTTAATAATTTAAATCCCGGAATTTCTTTTAAAGCAAATTTACCCGATAAATTTAATGTTCTAAGAAACAATAATGATTTATCTATTTTTCAAACTTATTCGGATGAAGAAATGTACACTCTTGCAAACTATATTAATTCATTCAATAAGAGATTTAATCCTCTTATGCGGGGTATCCACTCTAAGTCTGCTATCAGAACTAACAATGCATTGAATGAATATGCAATGCTCGATTGTATGGATTCTTTGTTTGATAAAGCACCTCATACCAAAAATAAATTGGTTTTATATAGGGGTGTTAAGTTTGATAATAATTCAAAATTTAAAGATATGATTGATAATTTAAAAGTTGGGGATATTTTTACGGATAATGCCTACATATCTGCTACTACAAGCATCAATGAAGCAAAAAAATACGGTACAAGTTTAGATAAATCAATTCCAATACATATATTTAAAATAACTGTACCAAGAAAAAACAAAGTGTTGAAATTGAAAGATTACACTAATAATGTCATCTTTAATAATTATAATAAAAACTCGCTAAGTAATGATTATTTGCTAAACAGAAATTCAAATCTCAGAATTACAAATATATCACAAAAAAACAATTTAAAGGTTATAGATGCAACGTATCAGGGTTCAAAACCTCAAAAAATAACTGTACCTTGTAAAAAGCATTCTACTTTATACTCTGAATTAGACCAACATTCAGAAAAAGAATTATTGAAAGATTTAGCATATTATATTTCTAAAGGACAGAAAAATAAAGTATATAAAATTTTTGATTTAATATTATCAAAAGCGGAAAATAATAATAATGCCAATTTGATAATTGAATTGTTTAATAAAGATATATATGCCGAATCAAATAATTCATTACTAAAATTCTTTGATAATGATGAAAATAAGCCTTTTTTTAAAGATATAATGCGTAGAGTAAAGAATATTTTAAATTCTGATATAGAGTATGTATCAGATGTAAATTTGTCAAAATTTAACAACGTAATTATTTCAAATTTAAAATATTTAAAACGCAAAAACACTGTTTTATCTGATGATATGGTAAATGATTTAAAAAGTATTGGTATTACTTTGAAATAATATCTTTTATTGTGGTAATTTAATTATGTCACTAACATCAAAAATATTATTTTTACCCTGGGCTTTTGCTCTTTGCAACCCGTCATCGGCAACTTTTAATAATTTTAAACTTGTGTCATAGGCATGTTTTTGATTATTAAATGTTGCACAACCGCCGCTTATGGTGAATTTGTTTGTTCTTTTGAAATGTCTGTACCATTTTTCAAGGTCATGTTTTTCTGATTCTAATGGTGCCAATAAATTATCCAGTAATACACCCAAATTTTCTTTAGTATTTTTATCAGTTTTGATAAGTGTATCTATATTAATCTGATTGCCTGATTTTTGCTCCATTCTATTTATAATGGCATCAATAATAGTATTATCACTTCTACTTCTACGTGATTCAACAAATTCAACAATACTTTTTCTAAGTTGTTCTTCTTCTTGTTCACTTAATTTTGCTTTTTTTAATTGATCAAAAATATTTATTTGTACATTATTTGTCTCTTGGGTTATTGAATCCAGTTTTGTTTGTAATTCACTCATAAAATTTGGCAATTTACTTTGTAATTCTTCATTATGGGCTATTGTTTGAGAAATTTCTTCCATAATTCCTTTCATTTCTTCTTTACTTTTTCCAATAGAAGTAATTACAAATTCTTCGCCGCCAAACCTGTATGGTTTTACACCATGCTTTTCACAAATAGCTTTTATATCTCCGCTAATAAGTTTAAGAACACTATCTCCTTTCAAGTGTCCCAAAATTTCATTAACTGATTTGAAGTTATCCATATCAAACATTCCGATATTAAGAGATTTATTATCTTTTATAGCTTTTCGATAATCTTTATCTAATGATATCAACAAATTGGCTTTGTTGCCAAGTCCTGTCATCTCATCAGTAGCAGCTACTTTTCCTAAATTAATAATACGTCTGATAAAACCTAATGGGGCCTTATCACCTAATAACTCCAAATATTTTTTAGCGAAATGACTGCCAACTAATAATACTGCCGTAGGAACAGCAACTGCCACTGATGATACTGCTAATATTATTTTTTCCCTTTTCGTAAGTTTATTATTTTTTTCTGCACTCAACTTAAACTCATCTTTTATAGGACTTGTTACAAGTTGCTCTTTTGCATTAATCTTTTCATTATTGCTTACTTGAGAATTTTCTGCTTGCTTAAATGCAATGTTTGCACCGCTTATTATGCTCAATTTGGGATAAATTGTATTCATTTTTGCTCCGTCCTATCTAAACTTTAGATAATGTATATTTTTTAATAATTGCTTGTACATTTATATAAACATAAAATAAAAAAAATTGCTAAAATAATATGATTTTATTAAGAAATGTTAATCGAAATATATTTACCTTTCTTTTGCTGTACCAACCTCATAACCTGCACGTGCATATATAAACGGCAGTATTTTATCCATTTGTAATTTATTTACAAACGGAATTTTTGTTAATATAGCTAAATTTAGTATATCATCAGCGTGAACAAGACAATCCAGCGGTTTAAAATGTCGAATTTTTGCTTCATTAGGTTTGCCATTGTCAAAGAGATTAGTATTTATAAAATTTGCAGATTTATTTGCAATAAACATTCCGCCAACTACTGAACTTATAATTAAAAGAGCTTTTGCCGGAACTGATTTAAGTTTTCCTGTTTTATTTGAATATAAAGTTCCAAGTCCTACAAGTGTTGTTGGTGTAATGTTATTTAATGTTTCAAAGATACCTTCTCTATACATTGCTTCTTTATCTTGTTTAGAGGTTTTACATTGCATCCCGCCTAAAAGCCCACCTGCTATACCGCCTACTGTTGTTGCTAATATTTGCCAAAAATTTTCTATCTCAAACAGTCCCCAAATAGATTTAAATTTGCTTATGTTAGAATTTTTCAATGCATTAAATTTAGATTTAGTTAAAATATTCAATCCGATTACAGGTAACATTGCACCTAAAAATGAACTGATTGCAATACCTTTCTTTAATCCTTCGCAATTTGAATTAGAAAATTTATCTTCTTTTAATTCATTTTGTTTTAACTTACAATCATTTTCCAATTGCTTGTCAATAGTAGCACTACTCAATGAACTGTTAGTATTGTTACTTGCAGCTAAATTATCAAGTGATCTAAAATTGAATTGTCTTGGGCAATTAATATTGGACATTAAAATGCAGCCTTACCTTCTTCCACTACTATTGTAGCATTTTAATAAACATTTTTCAATCATAAAATTTTTTAATTTTACAAATTTTTACACTTATGTTGCAAATTTTATTTTGATTTATTGATATACTGTGATATTTGTGATATTATGAGCGATGAGGTTACATATGGATAAATTTACTGTTGTTATTCTTGATAAAGATGATATTTCAAAACAAATAATTACTAATTATTTGAAACCGTTTGAAAATAATATTGAAAGTATAAAATCTTTTAATTCTTTGAGTGAAATAAATTATAATAAGATTATTAATCTAAAAAGGCTTGTTGTGATTATGGATATTTCTGAGGATATTCAGCAAAGATGTGATTTCGTAGCAAGAATTTTACAAGATAATCCGAGAATCAATGTGATGACTATGGCAGATGATTACAGTATTGATACAGTGATAAAATCTATGCGCGCAGGAGCTAAAGATTTCTTGCCAAAGCCAATAAAGGAACAAGAATTTTCTGCTGTCATAGGTAAATTTTTCGAGTATAACAATGTTATTAAACATAATAATTGCAAAGTTATTACTTTATTTTCCAATAAAGGCGGTATAGGTAAAACTTCAATCGCAGTTAATTTAGCTTTAGAACTTGCTAATATTACAAAGGAAAAAGTGGCGCTTATTGATATGAATTTTCAATTAGGCGATGTTATTAACTTTTTGGATATTAAACCGTCTTTTAATATTGCTTATGTATTTGATAATTTAAACAATGCTAATGAAGAATTCTTTTTAGCAACATTTGATAAATATAAAAATACAAATTTGTATGTTTTAGCGGATTCTCCATATTTGGAACAATCTAAAAATATTACAACTAACCAAATATTTACATTATTTGAAAAATTACGTAAAACTTTTTCTTATGTAATTATTGACACAAGTAACATATTTGATGATAAAACAATTCCTATTTTGGATAATACTGATTTTATTATGCTTGTTTCGGTATTAAATTTACCTGCACTAAGAAATTGCCAAAGATGTTTGGATGTATTTGACAGATTGGGTTATGATAAAGATAAAACGAAAATTGTTGTAAATCGTTATATAGAGAATGATGATATTTCGATTGATGATGCTGAAAAAACATTAAACAGAAAAATTTATTGGAAGATTCCAAACAATTATTTTACGCTTATATCGGCGATTAATAAAGGACTTCCTGTATATGATATTAATCCGCATTCAAATTTAGCTAAAAGTTACAGAGAACTTGCGACTGTTCTTTCAGATAATTTATATAAGCAAAAATTGGCAGATAGAATAATCAGAAATAAAAAATTTAGTTTTAAAAATCTTATATTATCATAGTGTTTCTCGATTCTGAATTATATTATATTGCAATTTTTGTAAAGTTTTTTTTTACTGATAAATTTTTCCACTTAAAATACCCCAAAGGAGCTGTTAGTAGAAAAATGAATAGTTATCTCTATTAACAACAATTATTAACCTATATATAATACATTTTATACAATTATACTACAATATTTATTGCTCAGTGCTAATTATTTTTAATTAAATCAAAAATTTTTAGTGGAACTATTACATTAAATATTATAAATACTTTTTAATAACATTATGCCGGTATTTGTCTTGAAAAATTTTTTAGAGAAATTTTTTATATTTTCTCTTGAGTAATTGCTTTCTTCTGCATTAACTATATAATCGGCTTCTATAAGTATTTGATAATCTATTCCTTGAATATTATTGAAAGAGTGATGATGAGCAACAAGGAAAGCAACTTTTTCAATTTGTTTAGAAGATAAATTAAATTCTGTAAGAAATTCTCTTACAAGGTATTCTTCTTCTATTTCCTGATATTTTCCATTTGTATTTCCATATTTTTCACGACATAACGAACAAGCAATATCATGTGTTATTGCTGCAATTTCTAATACATACTGAATTTCAGAATCTATATTTTCTAATTCAGCGATATTTTTAGCATAAGCCCATACCTTAATAAAATGGTCAATATCATGTATATTGCCATTTGAATACTCTATCATTTTTTTTATAATACTTGGTACTGTTATAATGAAATATTATCATAAAAATATAATCGAAATTAGAAGATATTCCGTCATTAAAGTAAAACAATATGACCATAATGTGTTAACAAGCTCTTTTTAAGAAGAAATACCCTAACGGAGCCGTTATTTGAAAGTATTACTGTTGAAAACAGAGAAGTAAAATACGTTTACAAAAAACCTTTTTGTTACTTTGCTCAATGTGATATGAATAATGTTGATGAATTTGTAAAATTTATAAAAGAAAATTTATAAATTCATTATTTATTAAGAAAAAATACCAAATATTATAAAAACAAAAAAGATTACAATAGTAATAACAACAGGTATGATGATATTTTTGACTCCTATATCGTCTATAATTAAGCGGATAAATGAATACATCTTTTTATTTTTATAAAAATAATCAATATCTTTTTTTATAAAATAGCCCCGTTCATTTGTATTTATAGTATATGAAAATTTCGGAATATAATCTGAAATACTCAATAACCTAAGTGAAAAAGACCATTTTCTTGAATCTATACCAATAGTTGGTTTAACAGAGAATTCAAGATGCTTATCTGCATATTTAATTTTTATAACTTGTTTTAAATCGTTATTGTAGCGAGAACTATCAGGATAGAATTTTATATATAATTTAAATTCTTGTATATCTTCAAGCTTTATTTTGACTAGCCTATAATTTTTCTTAAAACCTTTTGTATATTTAATAGTAAGATATTTATCAGAAAGTTCTATTTCGCTGACATATTCATCAATATTTATTAATTCCTTATAACCTAAATATAAAAATGGGAAAAAAGTAATTATAAGAACATAATTTAAATATGGATTAATTTGAATAAACAGACTACCTAAGAAACAAAGTAAAGCAATTATAAAAAGTAACAGATATTGCTTTAATGATATATGTTTTTCTGCATATATAGAAATATTTTTCATTTTATCATAATAAAATTTTTGATATTTTTTGTCAAGAATATGTGATATTCAAAACAAACTTTATAAAACACAAATCATAGTAGAACAAGCTTAATTTTAATCGAACAACTCAAAACTCACATATATTGTGAGTTTTGCTTGTTTTTATAATAAATTCAAAAAATTGCGATATTTTCTTTAATCGAATTCTGAAAACTATTGTAAATAGTGAAAAAGAGCCTTGCTAAAGGCTCAGTTTGAAAACAAATACCCCTGATAGGATTCGAACCTACGACGACATTGCTTAGGACGCAATCGCTCTATCCAGCTGAGCTACAAGGGCATTTCGTTAAAAATTTATTCAATTGTTACACCGCTCAGCTGGTCTTAATGCAGACAAGCTGCTTCGGTTTCGCTTGCGCTCACCGAGTGAGCTACAAGGGCATTTCGTTAAAAATTTATTCAATTGTTACACCGCTCAGCTGGTCATAATGCAGACAAGCTGCTTCGGTTTCGCCTTTGGCTCACCGAGTGAGCTACAAGGGCATTTCGCTTCATTATATTGTGCTTTAATCGTTCTTGTCGATTCGTTTTTTCCCTTTGTTTTTGACTTTTGACGACCTTTCTTATTTAGATTAAAACAAAAAAGTTTTATTTTCAAGATTTTTTATTGAATACTGCTTTTTTGTGGTTTAAACCATATATTTACATTCATTTTGTCTTCTTTATTTTTATTTAAGTATATTGGCTCAAATCCGTTTTTAATCATACATTTAAAAATTTCCTCTTTATTTATTCCCTGTAAATCTTCATCTTCACCGAAAACAACAAGCCCGTTATCTGATACAATTCTATGCATTTCTTTTGATATTGAATTCATTATTCGCTCTGATGTTGCCTTAGGCAGCCTTTCTACTACATCATTTCCTTTATTGCATAATGTATGATAAAGTGCATTCCTATACAATAGTACATCTATTTTACTATCTTCTTTAAATAAATCCTTTAGTTTTCTTATATCACCATATCTAAATTCTAAATTACAATTATTCAATAATGCTCTATTTACTTTAAATTTTTGCGTGTCAAATGTTTCATTTGATTTCAATAGACCCGATGTAATCATTTTCTTAATTTGCTCTTTATCAAGATTAATTCCTAGCTCCTGCCAAAAAAGTCTGTCAGAATTGGCTTTTTTATCAATAATAGCTTTACTTAAACTGTTACAATAAGTAATAGGTAATGTTTCTTTAGAACTAAGTTCATTAAAATATTTAAAAAAATTCTCTTTACATCTTCTTAAATATTTTGATTTTGAATCATTATTTTCTAATAGAAAATTCTCACTTATTAATCTGCAACCTTTTTTATTATCCTTATATCTTTTAATATCAAAAATGCCGTCTTCAGCTTCTTTTAATACTTTATTATCTATATCAAAACCTACTATATTAACCTTTTTATGCAAATCATTAAGCATACATGCATAACTATAAACTTCTTCGCCTGAAGAACAAGCTCCGGATACAATATTTATTTCAGACTTTTTCCTAAAAACTTTTTTTATATATCCTTGAACAAATTCGTCTGTTTTCGGTTCTCTAAAAAATGCTGTTTGATGATTTATGGTTCCAATTTTGTTCTTTTTTGTCTTTTCAAAAGAATCATTACCATAAAACGAGATATTACTAATTCTATATTGTTTATTTGGCAAAAGTTGTGCATTAAATCTTTGTGTACTTACTATTCTTGTTATACTTTCCATTTTTGTACTTTTTTAAATTTCATATATGGCCTATCTAATTTTATATAAAAATCATAATATATTTTTTTGCTAAAATTTAACGTAAATTTTAATATTTTTTAATAAATCGCAAATTTATTAATTAATTTTTTCTAAGAAATAATATCTAAAATAATATGTATATGTAAATTTTTATTAAAAAATCTATATTTAATAGCAAAAAATATATTTAGAAGGTATAAAATCTATACACACGTATTAGTTAAAAGGAGAAAATTATTATGATTCAAGGTATTAATAAAATTATGTTTGCTAAAAATCCGGATATAAATTATATCTGCAAAGATAAAAATATTGATAAAATAAATTACAACAACTTATCAAAAAATGACAACAAAACACTAAATTATTCAAATTGTCCTATAAATGATGTTTTTGAAAAAACAAAAAATATTGAAAATGATAATATATCTAATAATAAAGACATCACATTTGGTGGCCTTAGAAGAAATAATAACAAAAAATACTACAAAATAATCGAGCAAAATGTAGATAGAATCACGCAAGGTGAAATTAATAAACAAATTAAAAGTGAAATAAAAATTATTTTATCGCATGGCAAAATATCTGCTAAAGACTACAGTGATGCATCTGCCGGCATAAAATTTAACATGAAATATGGTATTCCTAATTATTTTGGTTTAATAAAAGATTGTTCTAATTTAAAAAAAGAAATATCCGATTTAAAAGAAAAAGCATTATTTGAATGTGCAGAAGTTAAATCCGGAATTGATTGTAAAAAACATTTTGAAAAAGCTTGCAAGGACTATGAATCTGCAAGAGAATTAGTTTTAAAAATAAGAGCAACATACTCAAAAAATTGGAATGATGGAAATTCCGTTACAGATAAAGAAATTCAAAAAATTGAACTATCAAATATTGCTAAATGCCATGAAGCAGAAGCGAGAATTCAGTTGTATGGTTGTGGAGTTAAATAAAAATTAATAACTCTGGACAGAAATATAAAAAGTAAATAAAATATGTAGCCTTTAAAAAAATTTTGGCTGACGGACAGCTATTTTATTTTTATCTTTAGTAGCTTTGCGGATTTTGACGTGTCATTTGACAGTATTTCATAATTCGTTTTTAAGTATGATTCAATGTAGCTAATGTCTTTTTCGTATGTACCTGTCCCTTTAACAAACAAAAGATAATATATCCCGCTTGGTAAATTATTTAAGTCTTGTTGTAAAAATAGCTCAGAAATTTTTTCATCATTCGGATACGTTGCAATATATATTTTTGTGGGTAATGCATATATTAGAGAATAATAAGAATATGTCGAAATTGCGCCATAATATATATATACATTTTCAGATTCTTTTTTATTTATTATTTTTTGCAACAATGGCTTTACATCTTGTCTTAAATAACTGACGTTTCCTTGAATATAATTTTTTGCAAAATTAAAATAACCACAGCCCAAAAATATACAGGAGATGGTTAATGTTATAAATGAAATTAAGTTTTTCTTTAAGTTATCCAGCGGATACATCATAACAATTAATAAAACCGGAAGTAAAAATAAAATTAATCTTCTTTCACACGGATATATTTTTAAAAAAGCAAATAAAAGCGTATTGAATATTGTTAAAATGAACGTGCAAAATAATAATTTATTATTTTTATATAGAAAATAAAAGCCTATAACAAGCAAAATTAGCAACAAAATTGGGAAACAGTAATACGAAAATAAAAAATCAAAGTTCATTTTATATAATTCAAAACTAAATATTTGGAACCCTTTTTGCCAGTATTTATGCAAATATGTAGAATCATTTACAAAACGAAGATTTAATAAATAATATAAAGTCAATCCAATCGCCGGATATGTAGCAGCATATAATATTTTTAAAATATTTCTTTTAGTTATAAACAATGCGAAATATACAGCAGGTATAAAAATAATTGCCGGAAAAGATGTGAATATACTTAACAGGCTCAAAAGCCCTAAAAATGTGTATTGTTTTGTACTTTTTAAATCATTTAAATATTTTAATAATATATACAAATACAGCGTAATTACTAAAATATCCGATGAATATTGTTTAAACGTTTGAGTATAAAATAAAAGTTGATAATTTATACCAAATGTTAATAAAGCAATAGATTGTGTTAACCTTTTTTTAAATATTATTGTTATCAATTTATAGAATAAAAATACAGAAACAACACTTGAAAAAAATGCTATAAAACGTAAACAAAGCTCATTAATTCCTACGTGATTTGCAATAAATTTACTTAATACCAAAAATATATATGGCGCTGATTGAAAGAATTGCAGAGGTTGAATTAATTGAATATAATTTTTAGAAAATACATTTGCAAATAATAAAACTTCATCTGTGAAAAAAGAATTATTAACAAGATAGGCATCAAGTCTTAAATAAAAACTTAGAATAAGTATACTTGTCAAAAATAATATATTTAAATATTTTTTCATAAGACAAAAATTTATAATAGTCTTTTTAAATCATCAGGTCTTGTAGAACGTGCCAGAGCATCATCTAAGGAAATTTGTTTACTTACATACAAAGTTTTAAGAGCCATTTCCAAAGTTTGCATGCCTAATCCTACATTAGTTTGCAGAGCTGAATATATCTGTGCTGCTTTTGATTCTCTGATTAAGTTTGCAATAGCCGGTGTTACTAACATAATCTCTTGTGCCATTACACGACCTTTTTTAGTACCGTCTGCTTGAAGTCTTGGTAATAAAGTTTGAGCGAATACGGCCTGCAACGATGAAGATAACTGAACTCTTATTTGTTGTTGTTGTCCTTCAGGAAATACATCAATAATACGGTCAATAGTTTGGGCTGCAGAGCTTGTGTGTAATGTTCCAAAAACTAAGTGTCCTGTTTCTGCTGCGGTTAGTGCTAATGAAATAGTTTCCTGATCACGCATCTCACCTACAAGTATTATATCAGGGTCTTCACGAAGTGCTGAACGTAGTGCATTTGAAAATGATCTTGTATCTTGACCCAATTCACGTTGGTGTACAACAGATTTTTTAGATGAATGTACAAATTCTATCGGGTCTTCAATAGTAATTATATGCTCTGACCTTGTTGAATTAATATAATCAATCATTGAAGCAAGTGTTGTAGATTTACCTGAACCTGTCGGACCCGTAACAAGGACTAATCCTCTTGGTTTTTCAGCAGTTTTCTTTACAATAGCAGGTAAACCCAAACTTTCAAACGGCGGAATTGTAGATGCAATAGTCCTAAATGCTGCCGCAAAATTTCCTCTGTCTTTGTAAATATTTACCCTGAAACGGCTCAAGCCTTGAATACCATAAGAAAAGTCAAGTTCTAAGTCTTGTTCAAGTTTTCGTCTTTGTTCGTTTGAAAGCATAGGAAACAATAGTGTTTCAACATCATCAGCAGACAAAACAGGTCTGTCTGTGCGAACAAGTTTACCATCAACCCTTATAATTGGTGGTAAACCGGCTGAAATATGTAAATCACTTGCTTTTTTATGTACCGTTAGTTCTAAAATTTCTTCTATTAGCATATATTATTTACCCTCATACTTATTATATGTTACACAAAAACAAGTTTATTGTAAATAGTTTTACAGCAAATAATTTTTATATATAATTAATGTATGAATTATAGAAATAATGTTAGAAATTTTTGTATAATTGCACATATTGACCATGGAAAATCTACGCTTGCAGACAGATTATTGGAAACAACAGGAACAATAAGCAAGCGTGATATGCAGGAACAGTTGCTTGATTCCATGGATATAGAGCGTGAGCGCGGAATCACAATTAAATTAAATACAGCAAGGATGAATTACACAGATAGCAATGGTGACAAATACGAGCTAAATTTAATTGATACCCCGGGTCATGTTGATTTTACTTATGAAGTTTCGCGTTCATTAGCTGCATGTGAAGGTGCATTGTTAATTGTTGATGCGACACAAGGTGTTGAGGCTCAAACACTGGCAAATGTTTATTTAGCTGTGGAACAAAACTTAGAAATAATACCGGTTATTAATAAGATAGATTTACCCTCAGCAGATGTAGAACGTGTAAAACAAGAAATTGAGGAAGTATTAGGCATTGATTCATCAATTGCAATACCTGTCAGTGCCAAAACAGGAGAAGGAATAGATAAAGTTTTAGAATCTATTGTTCAATTGATCCCGCCACCGGTTGATACTTCTGATAAACCGTTGAGAGCATTGGTTTTTGACAGTGCTTATGATCCATATTTAGGAACTGTTTGTTTGTTTAAGATTATGGACGGAAGTATTAAAAACGGTCAAAAAATCAGATTTATGGCATCCGGAAAAGAGTATGATGTTGTGGAATTAGGATATTTAACTCCAAACAGAGTTCCTTGCGAATCTTTGACTTGTGGTGATGTAGGATATTTTGCAGGTTCAATAAAAGAAATTACAAGATTTGTCGGTGATACGGTAACTACAGTTGATAATCCGGCAACCGAACCGCTTCCGGGATATCAAGAGGCTCTTCCAATGGTATTTTCAGGCTTGTATCCTGTTGATAATGAAGATTATCACGACTTAAAAGATGCGTTGGAAAAATTAAAATTATCTGACAGCAGCATTACTTTTGAACCTGAAACATCAAGCGCACTTGGTTTTGGTTTCAGATGCGGTTTTTTGGGTATGCTGCATATGGAAATTGCTCAGGAACGATTGGAAAGAGAATATAATTTAGATTTGGTAACAACCGCACCTTCAGTTGTTTATCATGTACATACTACAACCGGTGAGATTTTATCTATTGATAATCCTGCAAATTTACCGCCTGCAGCGCAAAGAGATTTTATTGAAGAGCCTTATGTGAGAGTAAATATTATTGCGCCAAATGAATTTACAGGAACTTTGATGGATTTGACTCAATCTAAACGGGGTATTTTTATCAATATGACTTATATTGATAAAATTCGTGTAAATTTAGAGTATCATATTCCGTTAAGTGAAGTTATAACAGATTTTTATGACCAATTAAAATCAAGAACAAGAGGTTATGCGAGCATGGATTATGAATTTTGTGATTACAAACGTTCAGATTTAGTAAAATTAGATGTTATGCTTGCAGGTGAAATTGTTGATGCATTGTCTGTAATTTGCCATAAAGATAATGCTTTCCACATTGGTCAAAAATTGACAGAAAAATTAAAAACAATTATTCCTCGTCAATTATTTGAAGTTCCAATTCAAGCTGCAATAGGTGGAAGAGTAATTGCAAGAACAAATATAAAAGCACTTAGAAAAAGCGTGTTGGATAAATGTTACGGTGGTGATATTACCCGTAAACGTAAACTTTTGGAAAAGCAAAAACGTGGTAAAAAACGTATGAAAGCTGTTGGAAAAGTTGAAGTTCCGCAAGAAGCATTTATGGCTGTTTTAAGCCTGAATGAAGAAAATTAAACCGATAATTTGTATCCGCCGCCATAAATGGTTTCGATATACTTTTTGCCATTTGAAATTTTATCTATTTTTGAACGTAAATGTCTTATGTGAACGCGTATTGTTTCAACATCATCGTCCGGAGAATATCCCCAAACATCTTTTAATAATTTTGATGAAGGTATCATTGTCCCATGATTTTGAAAAAGTATATTAAATATATCAAATTCAATTGGGGTTAATTTCGCAATATTTTCGTCAATTTTGACAGAATAAGTTTCAGGCAACAACGTTATGTTTTTGTAAACTAACAATTCTTTTATAGCCATTGATTTTGGTAATTGGTTTGAACGTTTTAAAATGGCTTTTACTCGCATTTTTAACTCTTCTATATCAAAAGGTTTTACCAAATAATCATCTATTCCTATATTAAATCCTTTGCCCTTATCTTCAATAGTCCCAAGGGCGGTTAACATAAGAATAGGAATATTTTTTGTATCATCAAACTGACGTATTCGTTGTGCTACAGTATAACCGTCAACATTTGGCATCATAACGTCCAGAATAACCATGTTTGGTAATTCTTGCTTTGCCAGAGCAAAACCTTCAACACCGTCATGTGCTTGTATAACCTCATATCCGCATAACTGCAAATTGACTTTTATTAATTCGTTTATTGCTACATCGTCATCGACTACTAATATCTTAACCATACTAATAAATATACCCAAAAAATAAAAAAATTAGTAGATAGTTAATATTTCTTAATATTTTTATTAAATTTAATTATAGCTTGAAATCTAGTAATATTAATATTTTTTGAAAAAAATATTACTTTGTTGAAAAAATTTATTTTAATTACTACAAAATTTAATAATTTTGTTGTAATATTTTAATCGTAACTACGTATTAAATATTTTAATTTTTAAGGAGGCACATGAATTGGCAATAACTTCATCATTTTCAACCATAGACAAAAACGGTACGAAACAAGTACATTTGGGACGACATGTTTTAGCGGAATTTTTTGAATGTGATTCTAATATTTTAAATAATCTGTCTATGATTGAAGAATTTATGGTGAATGCAGCATTGGAATGCGGTGCAACTGTTGTTCAAAAGTGTTTTCATATGTTTAATCCATATGGCGTAAGTGGTGTTGTTATTATTGCGGAAAGTCATTTGGCAATACATACTTGGCCTGAATTAGGATACGCTGCTGTTGATTTATTTACTTGCGGTGATAAATGTGATCCTAAAGTTTCTTATGAATTTTTAAGAAAAGCCTTTAATTCAAAAACAGCATCTTATACTGAGCTTGAACGCGGAATTTTAGATGAAATTGATATGAAAGTTAAAGAAGTTCCGTTTGTTGTTGGAGCTCAGTCTGAAATCACTGCTATAAGTGCGTAATTAATTAAAATTATAAACAAACAAAAATTTTATTTCTGTTGTTTTATTTGTTATAATGTTGTAATGAATGAAATATTAGCTCAGACATTGAGATTATTACCGGATTTGCCGGGTTGTTATTTGTATTATGATAAAGATAATACAATAATTTATGTTGGAAAAGCCAAAAATTTAAAAAAACGTGTAAAGAGCTATTTTAATAATTCGGCAAAAACTCCCAAAACAGTTCAATTAGTTTCGCATATTGAAAAACTTGAATATATAATTACTGATACTGAGGTTGAAGCATTTATATTAGAGGACCAATTAATAAAGAAACATAAACCAAAGTATAACATTTTGTTAAAAGACGACAAAAAATATCCTTATTTTCTGGTTACAAATGAAGATTTTCCAAGAATTTTGGTTGTAAGAAAGAAAAATTTAAATCCTGATAAAGGGCATTTTTTCGGTCCATACACTGATGTTAAAGCGATGTATTCAACGCTAGATTTCGTTAAAAAATTATTTCCTTTAAAACAATGCAAACAGCCTAAATTCAAATCAAGACCATGCTTGTACTATGATATAGGTCGATGTTTGGCTCCATGCCAAAATAAAGTTACCCCTAAAGAGTATCAAAAATTAATTAATCAGGTAGAGTTATTTTTATCCGGCAAACAGGGTGAGTTGTTAAATCAAATAATGACTCAAATTCAGGAGTATTCTGAATCAGAACAATTTGAAAAAGCTGCAAAGCTAAGGGATAGCTATTTTGATTTGAAGAAAACTTTTGAAAGGCAAAAAGTTGTTTATGAAAATACAAGTCTAAACGAAGATATTATTTCAATTTTGCAAGAAGACGGAATATTTATTGTTGTAATTTTAATGATTAGGGAAGGCAGATTAATTGATAAAAAATCCTTTGATTTCAAGGTTAATGAAGCAGATATATATGAATTTTTGCCAATTTTCTTAAAAGATTATTATTCTACTTTGAAATTGGACTATCCGGATAAAATTATAGCAAGTGAATTGGAAAAAATTGGTGAAAAAAAACTTTATGAAGAGTGGTTAGAAATTATTGCGCATAAAAAAATTAAAATTAGTTATGGTAAAACAAAGCAGGGTAAAGAACTACAGGAACTTGCAGATAAAAATGCAAGGGATATTTTAAATAAAGCAAAAATTCAAGCATTGGTAGATATAAGCAATGATTTTAATGAAATCGGTTCGTATTTAGCTGAGAAATTAAAATTAAAAAATTTTCCTTATAAAATTGAATGCTATGATATTTCTCATATTCAAGGTACAAATACTGTTGCATCGGGAGTTTGTTTTATTAATGGTTTTCCTAAAAAATCATTGTACAAGCGTTATAAGGTTAAATCAACTGAAGGCAAGCCGGATGATTTTCAATCAATGAAAGAAGTTTTATCACGCAGATTTAAAAGACTTGGAGAAAGTGGTTGGGAAAAACCTGATTTGATTATAATTGATGGAGGAAAAGGTCAACTGTCAAGTGTTATGCAAATAGTTGAAGAACTCGGTGTAAGTGGGATTGATATTGTAAGTTTGGCAAAACGTGAGGAAGAAATATTTTTACCAAATCAATCCGAATCGATAGTTATACCAAAATCTTCAAGTGCTTTATTTTTAATTCAAAGAATAAGAGATGAAGCACATAGATTTGCGATAACTTATCATCGAAATTTACGTTCAAAGGTTTTAAAAAATAATTAATAAATAATTAACAAATAACAAATTTACCAAAAATTGTATTAAAATAATTATGGGAGAAAATTTCTGATGGAATATAAAGATTATTATGAAACATTAGGTGTAAAACGAGAAGCAACTGAAGCTGAAATAAAGTCAGCGTATAGGAAATTAGCAAGAAAATATCATCCGGATGTAAATAAAACAAAAGAAGCAGAAAAAAAGTTTAAGGAAATAAACGAGGCGTATGAAGTACTTGGCGATAAAGAGAAACGTCAACGTTATGACAGTTTAGGTGCAAATTGGCAAGGCGGAGCAGATTTTACGCCGCCACCCGGATTTGAAAACTTTAGTTTTAATTTTAACAATGCCGGTGGAACGCAAGGCTTTTCATCGTTTGATGGCATGGGTGGTTTCTCGGACTTTTTCAGTTCTTTGTTCGGAGATATGATGTCCGGTCAAAGAACGGCCGGTTCAAGACGTAAAAAATCAGGTTTTACAGGTTTTGAAGGCATGGGGATGAATTTTGGGCATAATGAATCAGCCTCAAGAGCTTCTCAAAAACAAGATGATGATAATTTAGATTCAACAAAAACTGTTAATGTTACGGCAAAGGATTTGTTCTCAGATAATCCTATAAAAGTTACATTCAAAGAAATGGAAAAATGTAAAGTTTGTCCGCCAAATGGTGGTTATTGTTCAAATTGTCAAGGTACAGGAATTACCTCAAAAACTAAAACCGTAAACGTCAAATTACCAAAAGGTATACGTCAGGGTCAAAAAATTCGTTTAAAGGGTGAGGGAAAATCTGATGGTTATGGAAATAATGGTGATTTGTATCTTATTATAAATATCAATGATTCAAAGTACAGATTTGAGGGTGATAAATTTGTTACTGATATTGAAATTTCTCCATCAGAAGCTGCATTGGGAGTTCAGAAAGATATTGAGACTTTGCATGGAAAAATTAATATAAAAATTCCTGCCGGTACATCATCAGGTCAAGCATTGAGATTAAAAAATTTAGGTCTGCCTTTGAAAGATGGTGGTTATGGAGATTTGAACGCAAAGATTAAAATAGTTATTCCAAAAAATTTATCAGAAAAGCAAAAAGATTTATACAGACAACTAAGGGATTTGGAACAATTATAAATTATTTATGCTGTTTGCTGCGATATATCCTGTTGACCAGCAGTTTTGAAGGTTGAACCCTCCGCAAAAGCCGTCTATGTCCAGTACTTCTCCGCAAAAATATAATCCTCTGACTATTTTTGATTCCAATGTTTGGGGATTTATTTCCATGAGTTTTACTCCGCCGCAAGTTACAGTTTCTCCATCCGGTCTTGTACCTGTTATTTCAAATTCAAAATTTGTAAGGGTATCTTTTATTGTTTCTCGTGTTTCTTTTTTGATGTTATAGCATTTTTCGTTCAAATTTATGCTTTTTGTCTTAAAAAACTCATTAATAAATGATTTTGGTAAATATTCATATAGAACATTTTTTAAATCCTTTTTAGCATTTTTTTCAAATTCTTTTTGAAAATTTATGTCTGTATTAAGAAAATTTATATTAATTTTATAAGGAAATTTGTTTTTTGCATTAATTGAGGATATTTCAAATATAATAGGTCCTGTGATTCCGTTGTCTGTGAATAATATATCTCCAAAATAAGTTTTTTTATTGGCTGTAATTTTGCAATTTTTTAAAGTAACACCTTGTATTCCTTTAAAATAAGGATTTGTTTTTAATCCCACAAGTGAAGGACAAGGCTTTTCAATAGTGTGTCCCAGATTTTTTATAATTGAGTAATTACATTTTCCGCCTGTTGCAATTACAACTTTGTCAAATAAATATGTTGCTTTATCTGATTTTACTTCAAATCCGTTTGAAATTGGCTTTATTAATGTTATTTCTTCTTTTCTAAATTTGCAGTTATGTAATTTTGCTAAAAGTTTTTCTCGAACTTCTTTTGAACTGTTGGAAATCGGAAAAATTCTGTTATCTTCTCTTGTGTAAGTTTTAACACCTATCTGTTCAAAAAAATCAAGTGTATCTTGTGTACTGAACTTTGAAAAAATTGAGTATAAAAATTTTTCACCTCTTGGATAATTTTTAGCCAATTCTTTGAAGTCAAATTCCTTATGCGCAAGATTACATTTTCCTCCGCCTGTTGGGAGTAATGTTTTTAGGGGTGAATTTTTATCAAACAGAGTAGTGTCAAATGATTTATCCAAATTGCATGCCGTCATACAACCTGCAGGTCCTGCGCCAATTATTGCTATTGAATCACTCATTAAATTCTGACCCTTGTTCCATATAGGCATACCATTTCCGGATTTTCAAGAGTATCGTGCAATTCCAAAATATTCTTTTTAAGTATCGGATGCACAAAATCAGGTTCTAATTCAAGCATTGGTACCAATGTAAATGCTCTTTTGTGGAAATATTTATGCGGAATAATTAAATCATCATCATTAATTATAGCTTTATCGTAGAAAATAATATCTATATCTATTGTTCTATCTCCGTAATGGCCTTCAATTTCCCTGTTACGACCAAGTTGAGCTTCAATTTTATGTATTGAATTTAAAAGTTCATGCGGATTTAGTGATGTTTTAATTTCTAAAATAGCGTTAACATACCAATTTTTTGAATCAGTACCCCAAGGCTCAGATTCATAAAATGAAGAACTTCTAATTATATTGACCGTTTCCAAACCGCCAATAATAGAAGTTGCTTGTTGTATATACCCAATTCTATCACCTTTATTTGAGCCAAGGCTTAAATAAACTATTGCCATTATATTTCTATAATATAGATTTTTTACTGTTTTGTCAATATTTTATGTTATAATTTTTGTATGAAGAAAAAAGTTATTGCATATTTGCATACTCACTGGGACAGAGAATGGTATAGAGAATACGAAGTTTTTAGAATAAGGCTTTTACGTGTATTTGATAATGTATTAAATCTATTGGAAAATAATCAAATTCCGTCATTTTATTTTGATGGTCAGACGGCTGCAATTGAAGATTATTTAGAAATCCGTCCCGAAAAATTGGATTTAGTAAAGCAATTAATTGCAGATAAACGATTATTTATAGGTCCTTTTTATACACTGGTTGATGAGTATTTAACGGATAAAAATTCTTTTGAACATAATTTGCAAATTGGATTAGAATATGCAAAAAATTTAGGTTGCACTGATTTTATCGGATACTTAGCAGATACTTTTGGACATTCAAAGCAAATTTGTAAGGTGTTTAAAGAGTTTAATATTGATAAATGCGTTGTTTGGAGAGGTTGTCCGGATGAGATTCCGTCAGAATTTACTTATAATGGTATAGATACTGTTAATCTTGTTCGAGGTTACTTTATGGATTTCTTTTCTGCACCTTTTGATATTGATAAAAAAGCAAAATCAATAGAAGAAAATTTGGATAAGATAGCAAAAAAATCGGGTGATGTATTATTAATGCCAATTGGGGCGGATCATTTGGGTGTTGAATTAGATATTCAATCTCAAATTTTAGAGGTAAATTCAAGATTAAAAAATTATGAAATTGTGTTAGGTTCACCTTTTGACTATTTTAATCTCGTAAAAAACAATTTTAAAAATTATCAATGGAATGATGAATTAAGAGATAATTCTATTACATTTATTCTTCCGGGTTGCTATTCTTCTCGTTTAGATATAAAAAGATTGAATTTATTGTGTTGTCATAAACTTCCGTTAGCTGACAAATTGCAGAAACATTTTAATTTGAACTATGACAAACTTATTAAGTATGCATATAAATTATTATTGCAGAATCAAGCTCATGATGGTATTTGCGGATGTTCAACAGATGATGTTCACTCTGAAAATATAATGCGATATAAAAAAATTCTTCAAATTACTCAGACAATTGTTGATGAGGTTAGATTTAAGCTTGGAACAGGAGTTTTGGGTATAAATATTGGAGATAAACCATACAGCGGAATTGTGCAATTTGAGGCTGTTGAAGATTATCCTAAACTTGTTAAATTTACTTCTCGTAAAGGTTTTGATAATAATATTCTTCAAGATACGCAAAAAATCCCTGTAACGGAAGATTACTCAGATATTTATACATACTTAACAGAAGTTGAAAATATGCAACCGACAGAATTGAGAGATTTGGCGCAAGTTAGTGATGAATCTGATATTGAAATTACTGATAATTCACTTTCTAATTCAAAAATTTCTCTAAAAGTTATCGGAAATAACATTTTAATTAATAGTGATATTCAACTTGAATTTGTGGATTATGTTGATAATGGAGATAGTTACAATGAGGGTCCGATATTTGATGATTATGGCATTAGTGCAGATATAATTGCCACTAAAAAGGTATTTGAATCAAAATTAAGAGCGACGTTAAAAATTGAAACATCATTTTTTGATGTTTTGGTATCAGTTGATAAAAATTCAGAATTATTAGATTTTAAAATTGATTGGATAAATGAAGATAAAAACCATTTGATACAGGCAAAATTTATTTTAAATAACAAAATTGAAAAGACTTTTTCAGAAGATTTTAATGAATTAATTGAGCGTGAATTTGACTATACTTACGATATTAGAAAAAATTTACCAAAAGAAAAAGGACGTGAGGCGAAAACAAATACTGCACCTATGCAAAGATTTGTCTGGGCAAATGATTTTGGAATATTTACAAAAGGGATAACTCAATATGAAGTTTTTGAAAATATTCTATCTATACCTTTATTAAGAGCAACAGGAGTTATATCAAATCCATATAACAGTTCAAGGACTACACCTGCAGGGCCTCCGTTAGAAGTTAATGACTTGCAGCAATTAGGTAGAAATATTGTAGAGTTTTCTGTTTATAATGGAGATGTTGACGGATATAATCGCAATTTAGATAAAGTCTTTAATTCTGTAATTTATTAATATAAAGGTATTGGTATTAAATACTTATAAAAGTTGTATTCTTCAAATGTACTAGGAAGTCCTTCCCAGTACCTAAATATTAACAGTCCTTGTTTTTCAAGTTCATATCCTATTTTTTCATTTCTTGTAAAATACGGATAGACAAATGGAACTTCTCCTTGTTCAGGGCTTATGTTAAGTTCGTTCGTTTTGCCATAAATTTGTTCCAGTTGTTGGTAATTATTTAAACGATTAAGTTTTTCGTATTCTAAATTGATTGTACTCATTAGTTTTTCGGTTGTTTTAGACATTAGAAATATCTGATCATTATCTAATCTGTTTTCATTTTTTACTATGGCTTCATAATCAATATCATAATTTATTTCATAGTCTTCTGCAATTTTAAAATTTTGGTCTAATTTCTTATCAGTATATAGATATGCACCATCCATAATGCTATAATTCATTTGAAAAAATTTTCTAAGTGAGTTAAAACTTGCAAGTCCCATTGGTTCAGCGTAAAAAGCGTGTGAATTATCTACAATTAAATTTCTATATTTTTTTGCAAGTTGTTTAACGTTATTTGTACAAATTCCAAAATAATTTGGATATAAAATGAAGTCATCCCATTTAAAGTTTTGTACGGGCATAAATTTATCATCTATGTGGTAATATTGTACTTTTATGAATTCTTTTTTAAATAATCTTTTTACTGCAGGACAAATGTAATACGGTACATTTAGAACTTTTATATCGTAAGCTCGAATTAGATATCTTATGCAATTTCTTGCGGTATTTAGTTTAATTAAATATTTCATTTATCCTTGTTGTTGAAGTTTTATAATTGCACTGTGTCTATTTGTTGTTCCGTTTTCTTTTCTATACGAATAAAATAGATTATTGTCGCAAGAAGTACAGTATGGACAAATGTCTATATTTTTGATTCCGACTTCTTCAAGTTGTCTTTTGTTTATTTCTTTTAAGTTTACAAATATTTTTCCATCACGAATTTCATATAAATCTTTGTTATCCATAACAGAAATCATACTCATGTTGAAAACATCTTCTTTAACTTCATAGCAGCAGACAGAAATTGCCGGGCCTATGGCAACATTTATATCTTCTATATTTGAATTTAGTTCATCTTGCATTTTTAAAACCGTTTTTTGTGCAATTTTGCCAACAGTACCTTTCCAACCGGAATGAATTACAGCAGCAATATTTTGCTTCTTATCGAACGCCACAACAGGTGTGCAGTCAGCAAAATTTAAGTATGCCGCTTGTTCTGTATTTGTAAGTATAATTGCATCAGTGTTTTCGTAAAAATTTTTTCCCAATTGAGCAATTTCAATTCTGTTAGTGTGTCGTTGTTCTGCATGTATAAGGTTATTTTCATCAATGTTTAATACTTTGCAAAACATTTTTTTGTTTTCTTCAATAGTAGAAAGCATGTCAGGTTCTTTTGATTTAATCGGACATTCTCGTGTTGTAAAAAAATGTGTTAAACCGTCTAAAATATCAGTTTTCATTACAGTTTTATTATTTATTTTTTCTAAATAGAACATAAAAATCCTTTCAATGTTTCGATTGAGCGTTTTGCAAGTAGTTCATTTTTTAACTTTTTATTTTTTCTTTCTTTTTTAGGTAACTCAATTGGAGAAACTACTGCCCAATTTGAGTTCATTGGTTGAAAGTGTTTTAATTCACTTGTTGATATATAATTACATAACGCACCAAGCATTGTTTCTTGCGGTAATGTAATTAAAGATTCATTATTTAAAAATCTTGCCATGTTTATTCCGGCAAGCATACCTGTTGCTATTGATTCAGTATACCCCTCAACTCCTGTAATTTGTCCTGCAAAGAATAAATCTTGTCTACTTCTTGTGTTTAGTGTAGCATTTAGTATTTGCGGGCTGTTGATAAAGGTATTTCTGTGCATAACGCCATACCTTACAATGTTTGCATTTTCAAGTCCGGGGATAGCGTGGATTAATTCTTTTTGTGCACCCCATTTTAAATTTGTTTGGAAACCTACCAAATTGAATAAACTTTTTGCTGCATCATCTTGTCTTAATTGTACAACTGCCCAATTTTCATTGTTAGTTCTTTTATCTACAAGTCCAACCGGTTTCATTGGTCCAAATCTTAGGGTATCAATTCCTCGAGAAGCTAAAACTTCAACAGGAAGGCAACTTTCAAAAAATTTCGCATCTTTTTCAAATTCTTTGAGTTCAATTCTTTCTGAAGTTGTCAAAATTTTATAAAAATTTTCATATTGTTCTTTGTCCATCGGGCAATTTATGTATGAAGCTTCACCTTTGTCGTATCTGCTTGCCCAAAACGCGATATCAAAATTAATGCTGTCTTTTTCTACAATTGGTGCAATCGCATCGAAAAAATGTAAGTGTTCTGTTTTTGTAAATTTTTGAATTTCATTTGCAAGAGAATCGCTTGTAAGAGGTCCGGATGCAATTATAACAGGAACATCTTCAGGAATTTTAGTTAGTTCTTCTCTAATAAGTTCTATATTCTCATTATTTTCGATTAATTCTGTTACTTTTTTGCCAAAACCAACTCTGTCAATTGCAAGAGCATTACCTGCAGGAACTCTGTTTTCGTGCGCAATATTAATCAACTCTCCGCCTAATTCTTGCATTTCTGCCTTTAATAGTCCGCTTGCATTTGTTATATCAGCTGACCCTAAAGAATTTGAACAGACAAATTCTGCACAATTTTCACTGACATGCGCACCTGTAGTTTTTTGAGGTCGCATTTCATATAATTTTACTTTAATATTCCTTTTAGCAAGTTGTAGTGCGGCTTCTGAACCGGCAAGACCTGCTCCGATAATTATTGTTTCCATATGAAAAGTATAAAATAAAAATATTTGTTGTACAATTAATATAGTGATAATTTATTGAGAAAGTATATGAATCAAATAAAAAATATTTTAGTTGTTTTCGGCACAAGACCTGAAGTTATTAAATTAGCTCCGGTTATTTTGGAGTTAAGGAAACATGATGGCTACAATGTTATTGTTTGTAATACCGAACAACAAAAGGAATTATCGAATCAAACGCTGGAATATTTTGGTTTGAAAGCTGACTTGAATTTGGATTGTATGCGACCAAACCAATCTCTTGCTGAAGTTCAGTCAAGAATTTTGTTAGGGTTAGAAGATGTGTTTAGTAAAAACACTATTGATGCAACAATAGTTCAGGGCGATACTATGACGGTTTTAACAGGAGCTTTGGTAAGTTTTTATCATAAAGTTCCGGTGTTCCACGTAGAAGCCGGATTAAGATCATATGATATTTATGAGCCGTTCCCTGAAGAAGTCATGCGTCAGATGACATCTCGTGTAACTCAGTTGCACTTTGCTCCAACGGAAAAAAATAAACAAGCTCTTTTAGCTGAAGGTATCAATGAAAAGAAAATTACCGTAACTGGTAATACTGTAATTGATGCTCTATTTTGTTTGTCTGATGATGTTATTTCAAAATCTGCGAAGTTTTTTGAAGAAAAAAATATAAAAATTGATGACAAATTGGTTTTAATTACTGCACACAGACGTGAAAACCATGGTGAAAGATTAGATAGAATAATTAAAGCTATTTACGATTTAGCAACTGAGTATAATGATCATAAGTTTGTTATTCCGGTTCATCCAAATCCAAACGTAAAAGATAAAATTCATGAACGTTTGGGTGCTTTGGAAAATGTGTATTTATTATCACCTTTAGATTATCCGTATTTAGTATATTTACAAAAAAATGCGAAATTAATATTGACAGATAGTGGTGGAATTCAAGAAGAAGCTCCAACATTTGGTTGTCCGACTCTTGTTATGCGATATGAAACAGAACGTCAAGAGGGTATTGAGGCTGGTGTTTCTACTCTTGTGGGTGCAGATTATGATAAAATTATGAATCTAAGCAAAAATATTTTGTCAAAAGATAAATCTCAAACAAGATTAAAAGCAAAAAATCCTTATGGTTCGGGGGATACATCTAAAATTATTGAAAAATTAATTCGAGAATATTTTAGTTTATAATCAAAAGTTTACATAAAATGATGAAAGGTAGAAAAATGAAAATTGAAATGGAAAGAACATTTGTTGCACTAAAACCGGATACAGTTCAAAGAGGTTTAATGGGAAAAATTATTACCAGACTTGAAGATAAAGGCTTCAAAATTATTGCAATGAAAATGTTGGAAGTTTCTAAAGAACAAGCTGAAGATCATTATGCTGAACATAAAGGTAAACCGTTCTATGACGGACTTGTAAAATTTATTATGTCAGCTCCAATTCTTGCAATGGTAATTGAAGGTGTAAATGCAGTTGCAGAAGTAAGACATATTTTAGGTGCTACTGATCCTGATAAAGCCGATGTTGGTTCAATAAGAGCTGATTTTTCTCCGATTATGGCTTGTAATTCAATTCATGCATCTGATTCTGTTGAATCAGCAAAAAGAGAAATGGCTATCTATTTTGATTTAGATAAAGAACTTTGCACTAATTGGAAAACTATGATGGAACTTGTTATCGATGCAAGATAAGACAGAGTTCTTTAGTTATGATTTAGTGCATGTGGATAAAAATACAGGCGCAAGAGCAGGTGTTTTGCATACTCCGCATGGTGATATTGAAACACCAATCTTTATGCCTGTTGGTACGAATTCTGCTGTAAAAACTCTTATAAATCGTGATATAGAAGATACAGGTGCTCAAATCATTTTGGCAAATTCATATCATTTGTATTTACGAGCCGGAACAAAGTTAATTAGAAAATTTGGCGGTATTCATGGTTGGATGAATTGGAATAAGCCTGTTTTAACTGATTCAGGCGGATTTCAGGTTTTTTCTCTTGCGCAGATGCGTAAAATAACGGAAGAAGGCGTAAAATTTAGAGATCCAAAGGACGGTTCCGAACATTTTATTTCACCTGAAAAATCAATGGAAATTCAAGAAGATATTGGTGCGGATATTATGATGGCATTTGATGTTTGTTCACCTTTTCCTTGTACGTATGATGAGGCAAAAAAGGCTATGGAGCAAACACATCGTTGGCTTGAAAGGTGTTTTAAAGCGAAAACTAATCCAAAACAAGCATTATTTCCAATTGTTCAGGGTGCATTTTTTGATGATTTAAGAAAAGAAAGTGCAAATGTTATATCTTCTTATGATGCTGTCGGTTATGCAATTGGCGGCTTGAGTGTTGGTGAATCCAAAGATATTATGAATCACTTTGTTGAATATACTGCTCCTCTATTGCCTCACAACAAACCAAGATACCTTATGGGTGTAGGTACTCCGGAAGATTTATTAGATGGCATTAAACGCGGAATTGATATGTTTGACTGCGTTCTTCCGACAAGAAATGCAAGACACGGTTCTTTCTTTACTCATGAAGGTAAAAAATGTATTAAAAATAAACAATTTGAAGAAGATGCTTCACCTTTGGATTCAATTTGTGATTGCTATGCTTGTAAAAACCACTCAAGAGCTTATTTAAGACATTTGTTCAGATGTCAGGAAGCGACTTGTGCAGCGTTAATGTCTATTCATAATATCAAGTTCTTGATTGATTTTGCAAAATCTTGTAGAAATGCTATCTTAAATGATGAATTCGATAAATTTTATAATGATAATTACCTAATTTTAACAAAAGCGAAATAGTTTTGTTAAAAAGAAATATTTTGAAGGTGCTGTATATCAAGTTTTGGTTCTAAAATAATTGCTATTGCATCAATTCTGTAATTGTCGTATTTATTCTTACATTCTTGTAAGTATGTCAAAACTCCTGTACAAATATTTTTGTATTTTTGGGGTGTAATTGCATAGAAAGGCGTTCCAAGGTTATTATTTTTTCTTGTTTTTACTTCAACAAAAACGATAGTATCTTTGATTTTTGCAATAATATCTATTTCACAAAATTTGGAAAAATGTTTATTTCTTTCAATAATTTTATAGCCGTTTTTTTCTAAATATTTGCAAGCAATATCTTCACCTAAAAATCCTATTTCTTTGTTATTATATGACATTGTTGTAATTTTCCGGATTATTTAGCAAATCATAATTTATTTCATTTTCGTTGTCTGCAATAGTAGCTGCGACTACCGCATCAGATGTAACATTCAGCATAGTGCTTGCCATATCTGTTATTCTGTCAATAGTAAACAAAAGGGCAAATCCTGCAATTAATTGTTCAGGAGTAAGTCCCATGCCGTTTAATACCAAAACTATTGTTATAAGACCGGTTCCCGGAATTCCTGCACAAGTACAAGAAGCAATTACAGTTAAAATAATTATTTGTAATATCATAAACGGTGTAAGTGTTGCTCCATAGGCTTGTGCCAAAAATAATACGGTAACAATTTGTACAAGTGCTGTGCCGTCCATGTTTAATGTGGCCCCGAGGGGTAAAACAAAACTTGAAATTTTATGTGATATTCCTCGTTTTTCACAACACGCAATAGTTAAAGGTAATGTCGCAGATGAACTTGCTGTTCCAAAAGCAACCATCATAGCTTCTGTTAGTGCTGTATATAACATTGTTACCGAAACTTTTGAAAATAACCTTAAAAATACAGGATATGTTACAAATAATTGAATTCCTAAACCAAATAATACAACGAATAAATATTTTGAAATACTTGAAAAAATATCTATTCCAAAATTTGCAATAGATGAGGCTGTAAGAGCGAATACTCCGGGTGCTGCCAGATACATTATCCAATCCGTAACTTTCATTGTTGCTGCAAAGACAGATTCAAATAATGCCGTAATCGGTCTTCCTATATCTCCGATTTTTGAAAGAGCAATAGAAAAAAGAATTGTAAATATGATTATTGGAACCATATCACCTGTTGCAAGCGATGCTACAGGGTTTTTAGGCAGAAAATCCAATACAAAGTTTAACATATTATCTTTTTGGTGTTGAATTGTTGCCGAAACTTGTTGTTGAATTTCTATTGCAGACTGCGAATCTATATGCTGCCCTGCCCCTAAACCGGGTTTTATTATTAACGCAAGAGTAAGCCCGATAATAATTGCTGTCAATGTTATTATACCGTAATATAACATCATTTTTGCACCAAATCTTCGTAATTGTTTGTTATCTCCGACACTGGTTACACCAATAATTACAGCAGATACAACTAATGGAATAACTACCATTTGTATTAATCTTATGAATGATTCTCCAACAAAATGCAAAATATTTAAAATTGATTGATATGGGTGTGTGTTCAAATAAATACCGACAAATATTCCGGCTATTAATCCGAAAAATATGTGCCAATTTCTTTTTAAACCCAGTCCGATTGCAACCAGAATTTTCATATGTAGTCCCATAATTATATTCCTTTTTTTATTTTTTTTTATTTGATTTTAATACTTAATTAAAATTTTTTCAAATTAATACAGAAATTTAATATATTTTTTGCATAATCGGATATTTTATATTTGAGCAAAAGGCATTATCTGTTAATCTTACCCCAAGACACGCTTGATTTCTTTTAAATTGTGCTCTATGTATTAATTTTAATGTTTTATCTAATTCTGATTTATTGTATTTATTCAATAAATCTTCATACGAAAGCTGATTCTCTACATAATCTACTATAATCTTATCGAGTAATTCATATTTTGGAAGTGAATCAGAATCTTTTTGATTTGGTTTTAATTCTGCAGATGGCTCTTTTTCTATTATTTCTTTTGAAATTACTTCTTTATCTCTGTTTATCCAGTTTGATAGTTCATATACTTTTGTTTTTGTTAAATCTGCAATAGGATTAAAGCCACCGCACATATCACCATATAATGTTCCGTATCCGCATGCTACTTCTGATTTATTGCCTGTTGAAAGCAGTAAACGATTAAATCGATTTGAATTAAACATTAAAATTATAGCGCGAAGTCTTGATTGTAAATTTTCTTCAGCTAAATCCATTTTACTTTCTTTCGCAACATCTGTCATAAATATCTCAAAAAGTGATTTAATCGGAATTGTTTCAACATTTATTCCCAAATTTGAAACAAGTTTTTCAGCATCTTTTATGCTGCCTTCACTTGAATATTTGCTTGGAAGCATTATTGCGTATACGTTTTCTTTACCTATTGCATAAGCAGCTAATGTTGCTACAAGTGCTGAATCTATTCCACCTGATAGGCCCAATACAACCTGTTTAAAACCGCAATTTTCACAATATTCTTTTATCGCAAATGTGGTTACCTTAAAAATTTCTTCCATTAAATTTAATTTTTTATAATCAACCACATTATTTGTATCTGAAAAATCTATGATACTGCTAAATTCTTCTAAAAACGGATATACGGAATTTATATTACCATTTTTATTCTTAACAAAACTTTGACCTGTATAAACATTTTCTTCATCAAGCATTATTGCATTTGTGTGAATAAAGTTGTGTTTATTTCCGATATTTTCTACAAAGTCAGAATACGAATTCATTGTGTAATACTTATTCTCGGCAAGAATATATAAATCACATTCTACATCTTCGTCATAATTTTTTGATATGTATATTTTATTATTTAAAATATCAATACTGCAATTATTTACATTTTCAAGTGAGCCGTTTTTTATAAAATTTGTCCCGATTAATAAATTCTTATCAGAAAAATAGTTACATATTTTTCTGTAAAAATCATCTTTTGCTGAATTATAGTTTGAATCGAATTCAAAATTATCAGAATTTTCTATTTCAGGGAATATTATTAAGTCCGCTTCATTGTTAATATTCTGGCTAATAATGTTTTCATAGTTGTATTGAAAATCGTTACACTTATATTTTAATTGAATTAATTGTATTTTCATAATTTTCCCCTATTTATTCATCAAGTTTAATATAACTTGCATCTTTCCAACGTAAATCTATATATTTTATTTTTTTATCTAATGTTTTGACTTGTGGCATTATTGATGGTAATCTTGAAATTCTTTCAAAACATGTTTCATCAATTTTTCCCAATCTTATTTTAATTTTGTTTATTTGTACGTAGGCATCATTTGGATTTCTTAAATCAATATAGTCGAGAGGTTCTTTTGAAATAGCTTTAACAGCTTTTGTCATTCTTTCGAGCATATCAAGTCTTTGTTTATCCCAATGCCTGTAATCATCACCTTGTGTGCCGTATGTTAATATTTTTACCGGCTTAAAAGATTTATCAAGCGGTAAGAAATCTCTGCTTATTAATTTTCCTGTATCAGTAAAAAATGCTATCGGTTCTACATTTTCATCAGGTGCTATGGTAAAAATTGGTGTAGATTCTTGAACAATAATTTGTAATCTTGCAGGAAACCAAAAACGTCTGATAAAAACATTTTTTATGGGATCTAATTTCATTATTTCAGATTTGATTTTATCCGTATTATACATATAAATCGGTACTTTAGGTACTTCATTTTTCCTTAGTGCGGCAAGAATGTAGTAGTCAGGAACAATAACATTATGAGTTATTTCCAAATACGGACTTTTTATACTATCAAATGCTTTTGGTGATAGATACCATTGATGAATTCTTACTAATCTGTAACAAATATATGCAAGCAGCAATATTAATATAAATCTTAAAAAAATTTTAAAACGATACAGCCACATGTTTGTTTTTCTCAAACTGCGTTCTTGTTTATTCCTTTTTATTCTTGTTTGAATATATTGTTCGCTATCGTACTCTAGCTTATCGTTTTCGCTGTCTGCCATTATTTATTTAAACCTGCACTGTTTAGTATTAATAAAACCAGATTATCATAATCAATTCCCATCGCGTTTGCTTGCGCCGGTAAATCGCTTGTATCAGTCATTCCCGGACTTGTATTTATTTCAAGAAAATGAGGAGTTTCTCCTGTTACCATAAAATCTACTCTTGAAACCCCACTGCAACAAGCTGCTTTATGGGCTTTAACCGCTAAATCTTTAATTTGCGTTGTAGCTTCTTCGCTTAATTTTGCAGGAAGAATGAATTCTGATAATCCTTTTGTGTATTTTGCATCAAAATCATACCATTCTGTTTTTGTCATTATTTGTAAAATTTCTGTTGCAAAAGTTTTTCCCTCATTTTCTAATACGCCGACTGTTATAAAAAATCCGTTTATAAATTCTTCAATTAAAACATCATCGTTGTATTTTAATGCTTCATTATAGGCTTTTTCAAGTTCTTCAGGTTTATTAACTTTTGTCATGCCAAAACTTGAACCTTCGCATACAGGTTTTGTTATTAAAGGATATTTTAATGGTTTAGTTTTTTCTTTGACATCTTCTCCCCTTTTAACAAAAACTGATTTTATTAAAGGTATTTCAGGACAGTTTGCCAAAATTCTTTTTGTGTATTCTTTGTTCATGCAAATTGAAGATGACATTACTCCGCATCCTGTATAAGGAATTTTTAATAATTCTAATAAACCTTGAATACAGCCATCTTCACCGTATTTGCCGTGAAGTGCAATATATGCTGTTTCAATATTCTTTTCTTTCAAAGTTTGAGCAATATTTTCATCTACCACTATTAATTCAGCATTTTTATATCCTAATCTTTTAAGTGCTTCATAGCAATTTTTACCTGAGCGCATTGAAACGTCTTTTTCAGATGACATTCCGCCACAAAGGACACCAATTCTTTTATCTTTAGCTATTTTCCATTTAATGCTTTCCATATTTTTGCCTCTTTTTGAGATTTGTTACCTATATAAATCATTTCGGGACAAAGTTTAATATTATATCCCTCATCTACTTTATTGTACATCAATAACATCAAATTTAAAATATCTTCTGAAGTTGCATTGTTGTAATTTATAATAAAATTTGCGTGATTTTCCCAAACTTTTGCTCCGCCAACTGATAAATTCTTTGCACCAATACTATCAAGCAGTCTTCCTGCAGAGTTATTTTCAGGATTTTTAAATATACTTCCGCAATTAGGTAATGCCAGAGAAGGTTGATGATTATGTCTAAAATCAAGATTATAGTCCATTTGGCTTTTTATAACATTTTGATTTTCTTCTTTTAATTCAAATTCTGCGCATAAAACTGTGTAGTTATTATCTTGACAAATAGAGTGTCTGTAAGAAAAATCAAGATCTTCTTTTGACAGTTCCAATATTTTTTTATTTTTGTTATCAAATATTTTTGCGTATATAAGGTTATCGCTTATTGCTTGGTCTTTTGCTGATGCATTCATATATATTTCACCGCCGATAGAACCAGGAAAGCCTATCATAAATTCAAAACCTGATAAACTGTGCTCATATGCGAGTTTAGATGCCATTGGCCCTTTTAACCCACATTCGGCATATACTTTATTTTTATCAAAGTTTATAGTATTGCATTTGCTTGTAAATATTATATCTCCGTCGTATCCGCAGCTTGAAATTAGTACGTTTGAACAATTACCCAGTACTAATGGATTGTTTTTTGTTTGCAATAATTCTGATAATTCGGTTATATCTTTCGGAAAATATGCTTTTTTAATTAATCCGCTAACTTTAAATGTTGTTAGATTTTTAGCATCAAAATCATTTTTAACTTCAATAGGCATTACTATTTATCCGTATCTATTCTAATTAACGATTTCCCTAAGTTTGTTATTGTACCGGCGCCTAATCCTACAACTATATCGTTTTCGTTAAGTGTCGGGTATAAAACCTTTGCAACTTCTTCCATTGAACCTGCAATATATTGGCAATTTTTATTATCTTTTAATAAGTCGTTTGCAAAGTTTTCACCTGTAATTCCGTCAATTACCTCCTCGGATGCAGCATATACATCAGTTACAATGACTTTTGATGAATATTCAAAAGCGGATTTAAAATCATTCCAAAGACTTTTCAATCTTGTGTATCTGTGGGGTTGAAATACTGCAATAACGTTTTTATCTTTAAATTCTTTCAAGGCAGATAATGTAGCTTTAATTTCTGTCGGGTGATGAGCGTAATCATCATAAATAATTGCTCCGTTAACCTTTCCAATATATTGTAAACGTCTGCCCATGCCGGTAAATGTTGCAAAATGTTCTTTAATTTTGTTTAAATCAACATTTGCTTCATTTAAACTTGCAAGTACGCCAAGAACGTTTAAAACGTTATGTTGTCCTAATAATTTGATTTTTAAACGTGTTAATAAACTATTCTTGTAATATACATCAAATTCACTGCCTTCAGGTGAATAGCAAATGTTTTTGGCAACATAATCCGCATCATTTAGTCCGAAAGTAATAAAATTGTTATTTTTTAGTAGTTTATTTCCTTCGTTATCATTGTTAATAAGAACTTTTTGTCCTTCATTTAATTTTTCTAAAACTTTCTCAAATGTTTCAACAAGAGAGGTTAAACCGTTTTTATAAAAATCTAAATGGTCAGCTTCTAAATTATTTATAACCAATATATCCGGATTGTATTTTACAATAGTTCCATCGCTCTCGTCGAGTTCTGCAATAAAATAATTGTCTGATTTGTAATTTGCATTGGTGTTGATATTAGGAATAATTCCACCTACAACATACGAGGGCTTTAATTCAGCCATATCAGTAACATACGCTGCCAAGCCGCTTGTTGTTGTCTTTCCGTGAGTTCCGGCATATCCTATAAAACATTTTGAACGTTCAGATAAACTTTTTAACACATCAGAACGATGAAGAATTTTTAAACCTAATTCTTTTGCACGCTGTATTTCGGGATTATTCTCTCTAATAGCTGTACTTGCAACAACAATACAATCTTCCGGTACATTGTTCTTATCATGACCAATATAAACTTTTGCACCAAGATTTCTTATTTCATCAATGTATTTACTGTCATTTATATCTGAACCGGATACTTCATAACCCTCTTGAAGAAGATATTTAGCAAGTCCGCTCATTCCTATTCCGCCAATGGCTATAAAATAATACTTTTCTTTTTTCAATTTTTTATACCAACTTATTCGTTACTTTAAAATTATATTACAAAATTATGAAAACATACATTTTAAAATTTTAAATTTTCTTCTGTAATTATTTTCATTTCTTTTATAGTCTTATATAAAAGTTTAACAGGTTTTTCGTTAATTCTTTTTACTATTCTGCCATGTAGAAAACTTGTATATCCATCTTTTCCGGAAGCAATATAATCATTTGTTATAACTTTGTAAATCTTTTTGTCATCAATGTTTTGATTTTTTAAATATACTTGTAGGTATCTTCTGTTTGTTTGAATGCTTCCATCATGCAGACATTGTTTTAAATATTTACCTTGTAATTCTACCATAACTATTTTGTTGTCAAATGGTAACATCTCAAGTAAATCTGCGTACGTAATTTTATCTGATAAATTTTTATTAATCCTGATTGAACCGGAATTTGTTAATACTACATCATAGTCTTTGAACGGTTTAGCCATTGATATAAGAACAAGTTTCCCTAAATTTGTCTGATTGTGTTCAATAGTGTATTGATTACCTATAAGTTTTATTTTAGTTTCTGCAACAATCATATTTCTATGTTTTTTTATTTTGTTTTCGGTTTTAGATATGATTTTATCTATTTTTTCATCCCCTGTGTAACTTGAATTCATACAAATTTTTTCATAATTTTTTATACCGTTATCTAAAGATATTTTTGCTGTTCTTACGCCAAATTCTCCATCTTGAATGATTGGAACGTTATTTTCGTATTCAGGTTTGTCAAAAAATAAATGATTATGCCCGCCCAAAATTAAATCAATTTGCGGAATGCTATCAGCTATAATCCTATCTTCATCTATTCCGCAATGCGATAGAAGAATCAGTTTATCGTACTTGTTATTGTTTATAATTTTTTTGATTTCATAAACCGGATCTGTAACGGTTACTTCCATTTTATTAGTTTTTGATAATGATTTTACAGATTGTGTTGTCGCTCCGATAATTAAAATCTTTTCTCCGTTAATTTCTTTCGTGATATACGGTTTAACATGTTTATTAAGGTATTTATTTTTAAAATGTATGTTTGAGCTTATAAATGTCGTTTTAGATAATTTTATATTGCGTTTTAAGATTTTTATTCCGTCATCAAATTCATGATTTCCGAGCGCTATTGCATCATAATGCAAGTATCTTAATAATTTCGAATTTAGCTTTCCTTTATCATACTTGTAATAGATAGAGCCTTGAAAAACATCACCACTATCTAATAGCAAAATATTTTCATTATTTTCTTTTTCATCATTAAAAATTTTAACTCTTTTTGATAACCCGCCCATATCCTGTTGATGATTATATTCAATAGGACTAATTCTGCCATGTGTATCGCTTGTGTGCAATATAACTATTTCCGAAGCATGGCAAAAGTTTATACAAATTAATATCAATATTGTTATAAATCTTTTCATATTTTAATCTTTCTCCAAATATACTAAATTCTTTCTGATTTGCCATTGGAATGCAGTTAAAATAAAAATTATCAAAAACAGTATATAGGCTAAAGCACTTGCTTTGCCAATATTAAAATATTCAAATGCATTTTTGTATATTGAATAAACAATAACATTTGTGCTGTTTAACGGTCCGCCCTGTGTCATAATAAATATTAAATCAAAAACTTGAAATGAACTTATTGCCGTAATAATAACCACAAAAAATATAGTGGGAGATAATAGCGGGATTGTAATATTTTTAAGTATTTGATAAGAATTTGCACCATCAATTTTTGATGCTTCAAAAATATCTTTGCTTATTGTGCTAAAACCGGATAAAAATATAACGACATTGTATCCGATAAGTTTCCAAACAGAAACAATTATAAGCGCCGGCATAGCAAAATTAGTGTCATATAGCCAATTTATATGAAGCTGTAAAAATTTTGCAAAAAAACCTATATTCGGGTCGAAAATCCATTCCCAAACAATTCCGATAACAACCATAGGAGTTATAAACGGAATGAAATATGAAATTTTAAAAAATTCACTTCCAATAATTTTGTTACTCAGTATGTATGCTAAAATTAACGGAATTAATACACCGAAAAATGTTGTTGTAATTGCATAAACGAAAGTGTTAATTAATATTTTTACAAAAATAGGTTCCGTTAATACAGCTTTATAGTTTGATAATCCTACGTAGCTTATATCGTTTAATAAGTCCCATTTTGTAAAACTTAATCCAAAAGAACAAAATATCGGGATTATAATAAATACCACAGTTCCTATTAATGCCGGCATTATAAATATGTATCCGGCGTATGAATCTTTATTAAGTAAATCTGTTATAAATCTTTTCATAGTGTTAAAATGTATAATTTTATGTTACCATTATATTATAAAAACGGAGGAATATAAATGTTGACGAAATGGGATAGTGCATTCAGTAAAAATGATATAAGAGGTGTTTACGGCAAAGATATTACCGAAGAATTATATTATTTTGTGGGGAAATCATACATCAAGTATATATTAACCTTGTCGAATAAAAATGTAAATGATTTGTGGATTACCGTATGCAGAGATGCCAGGAATCACTCACTATCGTTATCAGAATCATTAATAAAAGGTATCATTTCCACAGGTGCCAATGTTGTAGATTTAGGTTTGGCGCCAACACCAATAGGTTATTATTCAAATGTTGTAGGTGTAAATATTGAGGAAAATTGTGATGAAATTGATGGTGCATTAATTGTTACGGCAAGTCATAATCCGAGCCAATATAACGGTTTAAAAATGACATATAACGGTCTTCTTTTAGATGAAAAACCTATTCAGGAATTACTAAAAATTGTTGCAGAAGTTAGTAAAACAGTTTCACTGCCTGATGCTTTGGGTAAAGTTGTAAAGTATGACTTAATTCCTGATTATACCGATGTTATGAAATTAAAATTCGGCAAAATTGGCAGCGGACTTAAAATTGTTGTAGATAGCGCAAATGGTACAGGCGGTGTTGTTGCACCAAACTTATACAGAGCTTTAGGATGTGAAGTTATAGAATTATATTCAAATCCTGACGGTGCATTCCCGAATCATCATCCAAATCCAAGTGATGAAAAGACTTTAGATGATATAAAAAATGCAGTTGTAAAGAATCATGCCGATTTTGGTATTGCTTTTGATGGTGATAGCGATAGAATAGGCATTATTGATTCACAAGGCAACTCTATGACGGGTGATAAATTATTGTTGATTTATGCATTGGATATTATTGAAAAATACAAAGGCTCAGGCACTTTACCAAAAGTCGTATCAGAAGTTAAATGTTCTCAAGTACTTTTTGATACAATAAATAATTGTGGCGGTGAAGCTATAATGTGTAAAACAGGTCATGGATTTATTAAGGCAAAAATGAAAGAAATTAACGCTGTTTTGGGCGGAGAGATGAGTGGTCATGTTTTCTTTAAAGACAAATACTACGGATTTGATGATGCTGTTTATGCAGGTTGCAGAATGATTGAAATTGTATCAAAACACAAACAGCAAAATAATTCATTTAAAGTTGAAGAATTACTTGCACCTTTTAATAAAATATTCTCATCTCAAGAAGTCAGATTATCTTGTCCTAATGAGTTAAAAAAACAAGTGCTGGAACAATTTGAACAAAAATTGAATAATAATTCTAATATGTTTTCAGCAAAAATAAAAGATATTATTACACTTGACGGAATGCGAATTGTTTTTGACGGTGGGTTTGCCTTAATCAGACAAAGCAATACAGAACCTGTTTTTACATTAAGATTTGAAGCTAAAACAAAGGCACAATGTGAAAAATTCGAGAATGTAATGGTTAGCACTGTTGAAGAAATTGTAAATAATTGTAAAGCAATCGTACATTAATTTTTAAAATTAGGCAATTTTTATAATCAAAAATACTTTATATAAGTGTAGTTTGGTTATAAGGAAGGTTATAAAAATGTCTATGGTTGACGGTGTTGATTTAGGCGGAATGAATCCGGAATCAAGAAAACAATTTGTAGTTAATCCTATTACAGGTGATATTAGCAGCAACAAAGATGCATCAATTTTTTCACAAAGTAATAACAATATAAGTTTTAACGGTACTGTTAAATCTTCAAAAGATATTGATACATTAGCAAAATATGCAAGTAATGTACCTGTTGAAAGTTCTTTATTGAGTGTTGAAGGCTTAGGTACATCAGTTGGAATGATTGCAGGAGCCGATTGTGCTATTAAAGGCGGTTCATATTTATTAGCAGGTAAAAATGAAAAAGCAGCTGCCATTGAAAATGCAAAAGAAACAAGAGAATCTGTTAAAGAAGCTAAAACGATAAGACAAAAGTTAAGAGTAGCAGATAGAATGAGTCAATCTAATGAAATATTAAGAAGTATTCCGCAAGGTGAAAAATTAGAAAATTTACCTGATGAAATCAAATCACTTTATAAAGATGCTCAAAAAGCTGCAGAACAAGCAAAAAGTATAGCAAGGGAAGAAGTAACATTGGGTAAATCAACAGCAGGTATTGATTCAGCGGCAGCTCTTAAAAAAGCAAACAAATCATTAGCTGAAGCAGAATTAGCTTCATACAACCATACAATGGCTAATCCAAAAGGATTTAAAGCAAATTTATCAAAATATTCCGGATTTTCTAAATTGAAAAAATCTGAATTAAAATTATTAGCAAAATTCCCTGTATTAAAAGGTGCATCTAAATTCTTAGGTGTTGGAGCAATCGTTATTTCAGGAATATCTGAATTATTAGGTAACATTATTCCGGCATTTCAATTAGGAACTGAATCAGGTTTGAAACAATTAGGTAAATCTGCCGTAAAAGTTGCTGCTTCCGGTGTGGGTATGTGGGCAGGTGCAAAAGCCGGTGCTGCGATTGGTGCTGCTATTGGTTCTGTTTTCCCCGGAGTCGGAACAGCAATCGGTGGTGTAATTGGCGGAGCTATTGGTGGTGCTGTTGGAATGTTTTTGGCTGAAAAGGCAAGTGATGCAGTTATGGGCAAAAGTGAAGTAGAACTTGCTCAAGAAAAAGAAGCTGAAAACTTAGCAAAACAAGCAAAAGATGATTCAACCGTATTGACACAACTTGTAGGTGCAACTTCACAAAAATTACAAGCAGACAGTCCTGAAAATGAAGATGCAAAAATTGCAAATGAAAGTTTAAAATCTTTAGTAAGTGAACAACAAAAACAAAATTTAGCAGTAGCAAGAAATCGTAAAATGAGTGCACCAAAAAGAACAAATAATTTTTTCCAAACAATGCCTTCAGCAAATCTTTTAGATGATCAAATGCGTTTACAAAAATATTTTAATCAATATGGATTAGCATAATAACCTATAAGACATATAACAGCTAAAGACCGACTTATATTAAGTCGGTCTTACAGTTTCAGTTAGTGTACCCCTAATCTAATAGTCTGTTTTAAAATATATTAACGTTGAAATCTCTTTCTACTTTCGATTGTGAAGATTCAAAGTTTAAACTCAATGCGTTTTCAATAAAATTTTCAATTTTGTCAATATCATTTTTTAAACAAATAAAATTTGCGCTTTTTGGATTAGATAAGTTATTTTTAAATTCATTAAAATCAAAATTTCTATTCATACAATCTCCTTAGCAATTTTTATACTCTGTATTAAAATATACGGTCATATAATTTTTAAACTTTAGAAATTTGCGTATATTGTTACATAAATTAATATTGGATTTATGCAAAAAATCCTGTTAGAAACGCAACACTTGTAATACCGGTTGTAAAAATATTCAAATCTGTAAATATTGTAGCGTTAACTAACCATTATAGTATTTGTAATATATTTCAATGATTTACTGTTCTGATTCATCATTATTTTTCATTAGCTTTTCAAAATCAGAAGGCTTTAGATTCTGTACAAAGCTTTTAAATTCTTGAGCTTCTTCTTCATCTTTTGTAGGGTCAGTTGAAACAGCACCGGTTGCTAATACTGCTGCTGAAACATATATCGGCGCATCAACTCTTATTGCGACAGCTATTGCATCAGATGGACGGCAATCTATGCGAACATCTTCTTCACCGTCTTTGTTCAAAACTAAAGATGCATAGTAGGTGTCCTTTTCAACATCGTTTAATTCAGCTTTTTCAAGTTTATATCCGGTTTTTTCAATAATATTTATAATTAAATCATGTGTCATAGGACGAACAACCTGTAAATTCTCAATCTTTCTGATAATTGCACTTGCTTCCGCTGAACCAATCCAAATAGGAAGCGCTTTTCTGTTATCTTTATCATGTAAAACTACTATTGGGGAACCTGTTCTTGTATCAAGCGCTATACCCATAACACGCATTTCAATCATTATAAAAACCTCTCATTATCGATAATTTCATTCTCATTTAATATTATATCATCAATTTTATTTTTGTTAATAGTAACTATCTTAGCAGCAATAATCGCAGTTATTGGTACACATGTAACCAGGGCTATACTGCCTATCAAGGCAGATGATATTTCAGTAACAACTTGATTTAAATTAAAAAACTTTTGCAAATCAATATTTTGTGATAACAAAACTAATGGCAAAGAACCACCCAAATATACTAATATCAAAGTATTTGCCATAGTGCCGATAATATCTTTGCCAACATTCATGCCGGAAAAGAACAATTCTTTTGGTGTTAATTTTGGATTTATTGCATAGAATTCATTAATACTGCTTGCAACAGACATACCTGTATCCATAACCGCACCAAGTGTTGCAAGCATCATAGATGATGTTAAAATTCCTTTAAAGTCTAAAGTTGAATCTGCCTGATATAAAAACATTGTTTCTTCACAACAAAAACCTGTAAGCCTTGCAAATTTTATTGTTAAAAGTGCCAGACTCGCCGCAATAATTAAACTTCCGAATGTTCCCAAAACTGCTGATGTACTTTTTTTATTGAATCCGCCAACTGCATACATTGTAACAGATGTCGATATAAGGCATATAATCAATGTTGCTATTATAGGATTAAAGCCATTCCTAATCAATGGTGCAAGAACAAATAATATAAGTAAAACAGTTACAAAAATAGAAATAAAGCTGAATAAACCTTTCTTTTCACCTATAAATATGAGTAATCCGCTGAATAGAAATACCAAAACATAGACAAAATCTGTTCTTTGAATATCAGCGATAAAATAATCAACGATTCCTGAATCTTGTTCAAGTTCTGAGTGAAGAATTACTTTATCATCTTTTTTTAAAAATATATCGTAATATGGATTGTTTGTAATCATATTGTCAATAATTATTGTCCGACCCTTAAATTCACCGGTCAAAAGTTTTACTGTAACAATTTGTTTTACCTGACTCTTGTCTGAATAAGTTTGGTCAACATCTTCGTATTCAATTTTTTCAACACGACCTATTTCAGATTTTAAGTTTTTATTCTCGTCAGGACTTGCCAAAATTGGCATAGCAAAAATTATAAAAAATATAAAAATCAAGAATATTTTTTTCATATTAATCTCCAAAAAGACTCTGCTGTGAAGAAAAATTCTTTATACCAAGATGCCTGTACCCTTGAGGTGAAACCTTTCTGCCCTGAGGTGTTCTTTGTAATAATCCTATTTGCAATAAATAAGGCTCACAAACATCTTCCAATGTCCTTATGTCTTCACCTAAAGCTGCCGCAAGAGTATTAATTCCAACAGGACCACCATCATATTTTTCAACAATCATATTTAATAAAGCTCTATCGGTTGAATCTAAGCCATATTCATCAATTTTTAATGCTTTTAAAGATTCTTTTGCAACTTCTTCAGTGATTTCTCCTTCATATTTCACAATCGCAAAATCAGAAACTCTTTTAACTAAGCGATTCGCAATACGCGGAGTTCCTCTTGAACATTTTGCAATAACATTTGCACCCTCATCAGTAATTTTTATATCTAAAATACTTGCAGTACGTTTAACGACTTGTGATAATTCCTCAAAAGTATAGAATTGAAGTCTATGAATTATACCAAATCTATCCCTCAACGGACCTGATAATTCGCCCGCTTTCGTTGTTGCACCGATTAATGTAAATTTCGGTAAAGGAATATGCATTGTTTTTGCCGTTTGACTTTTGCCTGTTGACATATCAAGATAAAAATCTTCCATAGCGGGATACAAAATTTCTTCGGCAACTTTATTTAAGCGATGAATTTCATCAATAAAAAGTATTTCACCACCTTTTAAAGACATCAAAATACCTATAATATCTCTTGGACGTTCTAACGAAGGAGCTGATGTGATTTTTAATTCAGCACCCATTTGTTCTGCGACAACTCCTGCAAGCGTTGTCTTACCTAAACCCGGCGGACCGTAAAACAACATGTGGTCTAAACTTGAGCCCCTTTTTTTTGATGCCTCTATTGAAACCTTCAATGTTTCTTTTAGTTCTGATTGTCCAATGTAGCTGTCAAAAGATTTTGGTCTTATAGAATTTTCAAAAGTTTTATCATATTCAATGCTTTCTGATTTAATAACAGGATTTTTTTGAATATTTTTTTTGAATGTATTGTCGTCTGATATAATTGTCATAACCTAATAATAGCATAAATCATAATTTTTGTGTAAATATTTATGTGAGAATGGTAATATTGAATTGAATAAGATTTTTATTTGCGATAGAATAATAGCAAAGAAAGGATAAATATGAAAGCTGTTGTTTTTGATGAAGTTTTAAAACTTGATAATAATTATGAAAAACCAATACCACAAAAAGGTGAAGCGTTAATAAGAGTATCTCTTGCAGGTATTTGTAATACTGATTTTGAAATTACTAAAGGTTATATGGGTTACAAGGGAATTCTCGGACACGAATTTGTAGGTGTTGTGGAAGATGTAAACTCTGATGATAAAAGTCTAGTAGGGAAAAGAGTTGTTGCAGAAATCAGCTATGGCTGTCATCAACCTGATTGTGAATGGTGTAATCAAGGACTGGTAAGACATTGTCCAAACAGACATACCATTGGTATATGGAAAAAAGACGGTTGTTTTGCTGAATATATAACACTTCCGACTGAAATTTTATTTGAAGTACCTGATAGTGTTACTAATGAACAGGTTGTATTTGTTGAACCGCTTGCAGCAGCTTGTGAAATTGTTGAACAGTTACATATTCAACCAATCCAAAAAGTTTTAGTTCAAGGTGACGGAAAATTAGGTTTAACTACAGCTTTATGTTTAAACGCTTATAACTATGATGTTACACTCGTTGGCAGACATCAAAACAAATTGGATATTGCTAAGGCACAAGGTGTTAAAACAATTCTTTCAAAAGATTTGGAAGTTACACCGACTTGGGATATTGTTGTAGAAGCAACCGGTTCTGTTACAGGTTTTGAAAATGCTATGGCTTTAACAAAACCAAGAGGAACTTTAGTTCTAAAAAGTACGGTTGCCGGAAGTAAAGAAATTAATCTTGCACCGATTGTAATTAATGAAATTACTGTTTTGGGCTCTCGTTGCGGACAATTTAAACCTGCATTAAGGCTTTTGGAAAATAAAAGAATTGATTTTAAACCGTTTATTTCAGGTATTTACAATGTTGATGATGCAATTGAAGCATTTGAAAAAAATAAGGAAAAAGATACCCTAAAAATACTTTTAAAATTTGATTAATGCAAACGGAAATAAATTTATGCAAAAGTTTATTGAATTATTAAAAAGAATAAAATATTTAGATAAATACATTTTGGCACAAGTTATTGAGATGTTTTTAATGGGTGTGTGCGTATTTACTGCGATTATTTTTGCATCAGATACATTTATCACGCTAATTAAACAAATTTCTATGTACGGTATTCCGTTCAAAGTTGCGTTAATAATGATTATTTTAAATTTGCCATCTGTATTTGTAATGACAATTCCAATGGGTGTGTTATTGGCTACTGTTATGACACTCAACAGGCTAAGTCTTTTATCCGAAATAACAGTAATGCGCTCTTGCGGTATCGGGTTAAATCGTATTGCAAAACCTATTTTTATATTTGCAATAATTATGGCAATTACAAGTTTCTTTATTAATGAAACAATAGTACCGGCTGCTGCAAAACAGTCTAAAGATTTGGCTTTGTGGGCTTTTGGTCAAAAAAATATCCCTAATGGAAAACAAAACTTTATCTTTAAAGAAATTAATGAATCTAAAGGGTTAAAAAGGTTGTTCTATGTTGGAAGTTGTGAAGATAACATTCTAAAAAACATTACTGTTTTAGACGTATCTAAAGATAATACAATTCAGGTACTTCAATCACGTTTCGGAACAACATCTCCTGAAGGTTGGGAATTTGATAAAGGTGCTATTTATACGGTTAATAAAGACGGAAAAATATTAAATTCAACTATGTTTGAACATTCTGTTGCTCAATTTGGTATGGATTTATCTAAGGAAATGGATAAAAATATTGCAAAAGAGCAAAACTTTATACAGTTAATAAAATATCTCGCAACAACACCTAATATTGAAAAAGAAGAAAAAAATTCATTATATATAGAACTACACGACAAAATCGCATTGCCAATAACAACAATAGTTTTTGTATTAATTGGGGTACCACTTGCAATTACTCCTCCCAGAGTACGCTATAACAGAGGATTTTTGTTTAGTATTTTAATTATATTTTTCTACTATTTAATAAGAGCCCTTTCAATCTCATTTGGCGAAACAGGTGTTCTAACACCACTTCTTGCAGCTTGGCTTCCTAATATTATTCTTACAATCTGTGGTATGTTTCTATATTACAGAAAAGTTTATACAATTTGTTAATATTTATGCTATCATAAATATTAAAGTTAATTAAGCGGAAGTATTGGTATTATAATAATGAAACTAAAAGAAAAATTACAAATATATATAATTACATACAACAGAAAAGAAAAATTTAAAAGAACACTGGATTTCATTTTCGCTGACAGTTCTCCGATAAAAGATTTAGATATAACAATACTTGATAATGCTTCAACTGACGGTACGAGTGAATTAATAGAAGATTATCGCCAAAAACATCCAAATATTACGCATATAAAACATCCTATTAATATTGGTGGTAATCCTAATATTTGCAGAGCTTTTGAAATGGGTGCATCTTGTAATAAAGAATATTTTTGGGTTTTATGTGATGATGATTATTTTGATTTTTCAAATTGGTATGAAGTTGAAGAACAAATCGAAAAAGGTACCGATATAATTTGTCTTTCTAACTACGTTTTTGAAAAACCTGAGCAATTTGACGATAAAGCATATCAATTATATCAATTAACCTTTGTCCCTGCAGGAATATATAAGTCAAGTCTGATAACAAACAATGTTCTTATGAACATGTATGACTCTATCTATACAATGTTTCAACAAATATGTCCGGTTGCAGATTGCATAAATCAAAAAGGAAGTATTTACGTATTAAAAAAACAAGTTATGATAAACGGAATTTTTGTTGATACGGTAACAACAGAAGAAGTTAGTTTAATTCGAGGACAAGACGAAAGAAATATTTTAGAAAGAAGAAAAGATACATCTTGGATTCTTGGCTGGTCTAATATTATAAGCCTATTAAAAGACAGACAGTTAATAAACCACTGCATGGAAATTATACCTTTCTCAGATAAAGTTGGCTATGGAAGCATGCATAAATTTGTTAATCATCTGTTTTTATTGAAATATTTAAAAATTAACAAAATTCATTATATTTTTGAATTACTGTCAAAATTTGGTTTTAAATTACGATTAGAAATATTTTTACGAATTTTATCTCTTTACATAATTCGTTATTGGAAAACAGAATCAGGAACTTATGTATGCCTTTTCAACATACTAAAGATGAAAGTTCTACCATTTTAACGCATTATTTTTGGTAAAAGAGATTTTTTTATTTTAAATTTAACACCAAAGATGTTTATTGTTTTATGGGAATCTTTTTTATCAATATAAACATCTTTAATATATTCAATAGTATTAACTAAAACAAACTTTGCAAAATCAGAAGCTGCTATATTTCTATCTTCAGGAATTTTTTGAAAATTTTTATAATAATTTTTATTTTCAATATATTTTTGTATAGGAACAATTAAAATAGATTTATTATACAACAAATCGTTTAGATTAAATCCAATTATATTTTCAGCTTTTTTGATAGCATTTTCAAAAGAAAATTCATTTCTTGCCTTTGAACTAATCAAATTATTGTATGCACCTTCAAACAATATATGAAATTTTGTATAGAAAATATAATTTGACAACAAGTTATTTTCACTGGTTTCCATTGAATCATAAAATTGCTTATGCCAATTTATTAACTGTTCTAAACTTAATCCTGAAGTTGAATCATTTGTGTATTGTGCAGGGTGAATACGGACATTGAACATCTTTTTATCATTGAAAACAATAACTTTACCATATTCAGACAATTTAACCAAATATGGCCAATCACAGAATTTACCGTACAAATCAAAATTTCTCCGGTATTTTTTAAACAAATTCACGTTATATATTGCAGTCTGCATAGCAATAAGCTCATTCAAATACATAAATTGAGAAAATTCTTTTTTACTATCGAACATATAAAAGTCATCACCGGCCGGAGATAAATCAATTTCATCTTGATTTGTAAAATCTTTAGTTCGTGTTGTTATAAATGCAATATTATCGTATGTATTTAATGCTTTAATAGCATACTCAAGATATTTTGAATTTAAAATATCATCATCGTGAAATATCATAACATAAGGTGATTCGACTAATTCTGCAGCTTTATCCATACTTGAAAATAATTCACCTGTTGATTTAATTTCACTAACTCCATAATCTTTAAATTCATTAATAATATCAGTAGTTTTTTGGAGTGTTCCATTGTTAATAACAGTAATATTTGGAACACCGGCTGATTGATTAATCAAACTTTTAATAGCTTCTCTTAAAAGCTCAGGCCTGTTATAAGTCGGCATAAAAACCTGTATATCATTTAACGTATATGTCATCTTTTGTCCTCTTTAATATTTATTTATAACTTCAACAACTTTTATAATTTCATCATCAGTTAATACCGGCGAAATTGGCAAACTTAAAACTGTTCTATGAATTTCTTCACAAACAGGATAAGAAAATTTTTCCCATTCACTGTATGCGCCTTGTTTATGCGGAGGTGTAGGATAATGAATCAATGTCTGAACATCGTTTTCTTTTAAGTATTTTTGTAATTTGTCCCTATTTTCAGTCCTTACAACAAATACGTGCCATACATGAGCATCTTCACTATACACCTTTGGTAAAATTATTTTCGAATTTTTAATATTTTCTCTATAATATTTTGCAATTTCTCTACGTTTTTCATTGTCTTTTGTCAGATATTTTAGCTTAATATCCAAAACTGCAGCTTGAATTTCATCTAAACGAGAATTAACACCTTTATAGATATGATGATATTTTTTATCTGAACCATAATTCGCAATAGCCTTAACTTTTTTATATAAATTTTCGTCATTTGTGGTTACACAACCACCATCACCCATACAGCCTAAGTTTTTACCGGGATAGAATGAAAATCCTGAAGCATCACCTAAATTGCCGGTATTTCTTCCGTTATACATAGCTCCATGCGCTTGTGCCGAATCTTCTATTACTTTAAGATTATATTTCTTCGCCAATTCCCATATCTTATCCATTTGTACAGCTTGACCATACAAATGCACAACCATTATAGCTTTTGTTTTATCAGTAATTTTTTCTTCTATTAAATCAGGATTAATATTATAAGTATTAATATCAGGTTCAACTAAAACAGGAGTACAACCGTTTTGTGAAATTGCAAGAATAGATGCAATATAAGTATTTGCAGGAACTATAATTTCATCACCAACACCAAATCCATAGGCACGAATTATTAAATTTAGTGCATCTAAACCATTTGCTACTCCAACACAATATTTACATCCACAAAATTTTGCAAAATCAGACGTAAATTTTTCATTTTCTTCGCCTTGTAAATACCAACCCTTATCCAAAATAGTTTTAATTCTGTTATCAATTTCATTTCTAAAACGATTATTTATTTTTCCTAAATTTAAAAAATCTACCATTTTTTATTCTCCGTATTATAATTTATTTTTCTTAAATTCAAATTCTAAATTCTTTAATAACATATCTTTATTAGAAATGAAAGGAAAAAATTTTATAAAATATTTTTTAATTTCATAATTTGCAGATTTAAAATACCAACTTAAATCATGTTTTAATTTTATATTCAAAAAAACATTCATATTGTTTTCTTCATGACCCATAACAATACTCCATGCCGGATCTGATTTGTATGAAATATTATCATACTGCATTTTTAAAATATGCTTATTTTTTAATTCAACAACATTCTCTTTATCACCGTATTCAATTACAAGAATATTAATATTTTTCCTCTTAAACTTTACAGATAAATCTTCATAGGCTTTTTCTAATATGGCATTTTCTATATGCTTATCCCTACTCCACCAAACAAATAACACTTGATTTGATTTTTCAATTTCTTCATATAACCTATTTATTCTTCTATCAAACTTCTCCCTTACAATATCATATTCTTCATCAAAATTATGGTTAACTCTAAAATCATGATAAAAATAAATATCATTTAGAGTATCTTCATAGTAATCACACTTTTTGTCAACAGGTCCGATTGTATTCTTAGGAATTTTATGAAGATTATTTTTATCCATAAAACCATCAAAGTTATTTAGCAACAATTTTATTCTATTTTTAAACGGAGCTTTCGTAAGCCAATCAAACGGGTAAGAATAATTTTGTAAAGCACATCTTCTTAAATAAGATGAGCAAGCACAATCTTCTCCTATTGATACAATCAAATCATATTTTTTCTTAAATAATGAATATTTATATTTTCTTATTCGTTTTTTTCTTTTTATTGTAAATTTAATTCCGAAAACAGTAAATGTTTTTTGGGTCTTAGTTTTTGTTATATCAAATAATTTAAACTTGTTTCTTTTAACAAAATTTTTGAAATCTTCGTTATAAACAGTATTTAACAATAGTACATGCTCGTCAATATCTTTGGGCTCAATTTCATGACTTAAATCCAAAACTTTGTGTTCATTTGGTACTATCGTTATTAATTCTTCTAATTTTTGCTTAAATATATCCTTGTTACAATATTTATCAAAACTATTTTGAATTTTTACAAATATGCTATTTGCATAATCCGAATTATCTAAACATTTCAATGCTTGAGCAATTAATTCTTGTTCGTCTTTACAAATACTATCAGTATTTTCTAAATATTTTAAATGACCGAAAGGATTTATCAAATGAAGATATGGTTTTTTACAGCATAAAACATCATTGACAATAGTTCCACCTCCCATAGGCCAAGAAGAAATTATTAAATTTGAAGAATTAATATAATCGTATAATGCATTACCGTAATCAACCTGCCCTATGACATGAATCCTCCCTTTTGATTTTTTTTCAACTTTTGCCCAATAAGGATTAGTATTTGACGGGCCTATCAGATAAATTTCAAGGTCATTTCTTTTTAGTACTAATTTTTTTAATATATCCGAAATATTTTTACCGTTAAAGGATATAAATTTATTTTCGCCGCCGATTAATGTGATTATTTTTTTATTTTCATTAATACTTAATTTTCTACGGCATTCAAACATGTCTTTTGACTTATCCACATATTCAAATTCTTGTGGAATTCCAAATTCAAAAGTATTACCAATTAAGCGTTTATTTTTTGATATTTCTTTTGAAGCACCTATTTCAAGAACTAAATCAGCAACAGATTTACCTAACCAAAATAAATGTTCTGCGTGATTATATAATAATACGGGTCTTTTAAAGTCATTCGTTCCAAAAGCTATAGTCGCAACCGGATCTTCCATGTGCGTATGCAAAACTATATATTCAAATTTCGATGCCAACTGTCTTAGCATAATAGCTTTTTCTTTCACAGAAAGACTTGACTCAATTATATGAATATTGCCATTTTTACTATTTACAATATTCTTTACGTAATCAGGGATTTCTAAATCACCTTGATTTATCAATACGATTGAATGTGATTGATTTTCATCGGCATATTTAATCCAACGTTCAATCACTCTTGAATGACCACCGGTTTTATAAAAAGTTGTAGCGACATGCAAAAAAGATTTTTTTTTGTATTCTGCCGGTAAATCTACATTTATACTTTTGGCAAAATCAGTAAAAACTTTTTCTAACTTTGTCGAATAAAAATAACCAATATTTTTATAAGTAAGCTCTATTGCTAATCCGGTTGCATAATCAATTCGTTCTTCAATATCTTCAATATTTTCCAAATTGTTTATCTGATATTCAAGACATTTTTGATTTTCTTCTATAAATTTTTCACACTTTTTTATAAATTTTTTATTCACTAAAACAGATTTCCCTAATCGATAATATTTTAGCCATAATTAACTACTTCATATAAATTACTGATAATTTTATCAGGATTATATTTTTGTAATGCTGATTCAGACAGGAATCCATAAGTAACAGCAACAGTATTCATACCCAATTCTTTTCCTGTATTTATATCTTTGCCTGTATCACCAATCATTAAATCTTCTCCGCTTAAGTAAGGTTTTATCAACTCTTTTTTTGTATATTTTTGTTCAGTAACTAAAACTTCCGTAAAATATTTTAAAATACCAAACCTTTCTAACTCTGATATTAATTTATTTTTTGACTGACGAGCAGTTACTAAATACAAACAGTTGTTCTTACTTAAATTCTGTAAAAGTTCTACAGCATCAGGATACAATTTATCATATAACAAATATTCATCCGATTCAATTAAATCTAACCAATTTTTATTAAATTTTTCATAATCATAAGAAGGAAAATATTTTTTTATTATATCTTGATGGTTAATTTTATTTCGTTTCAAATTCCAATATTCGTCTTTTGTAAAATTACATTCAGGAATCAAATTTATAAACAAATTATAGAGTCTATCCGAAGCATCAACAAGAGTTCCGTCAAAATCAAAAAATATATTAGTTTTCATATTCTTTAACCTCGTCGTACTGAGTTTGTAACCTTGTCGGAGTTTCTGTCATAACTATTTCTACAATATATGAATTATTATCTTTAAATTTTTCTTCCAATGTTTTTATATCATTTTGATTTTTGATTGACACAAAATTTATATCATAACAATTCGCTAATTTTTCTAAATTAACAGTACTATATCCGATTTTGGTTCCAAAATATTCTTTATTTGCAAATTTCATTTGAACTTCTTGAATCATACCCAATGAAGTATTATTAAAAACAACAATTTTAATCGGTAATTTATTTTGAGAAACTAACTGTAATTCTTGCAGATTCATCTGCAATCCCCCATCACCCATAAAAGCAATAGTCTGATTGCCATTTGCATAATATGCACCAACTGCAGCAGGTAACGAAAACCCCATACAACCAAGTCCGCCCGAAGAGATTATACTTTGACGTTTTTTTACATGTAATGCTTGAGCACACCACATTTGATTTTGCCCTACATCAAAAATAATATTTGCAGAATCTGAAATATAATTTGATACGGTTTTTACAAATTCAACCGGTCTTACATCTTTATTATTATACTCAATTTTTGAAGAATACTTTTGTTTTAAATTTATTATTTCCTCTAACCAGCCATTATAATTTTTTAAATTTTCACTATTTAATTTTTGCAATAAATAGGACAAAAAGTTTTTAATATCCGCATTTATACTCAATTCATTTTCTAAAACTCTGCCAAGTTCATCAGTATTTACATCTATTTGAATTATTTTTGCATTAGGTGCATATTTATCTTTTATCCCGATTTGTCTTTTTGATAAACGCGAACCAAAAATAATTAGCAAATCTGACTTATTTATAGCTAAATTTGCCTCATTTAAACCATATAATCCACAAAAACCAAAATTATTTTTAGAATAAACATCTAATCCATTTAAGGTGGAAACTCTTGGAATATTCGTTTTTTCAATAAATTCAGCAAATTCTTTTTGTGCTCCTGATAATTTAATACCACCACCTGCAACAACAACAGGTCTAACAGAATTTGATAACATTTCAATAAATTTATTTATACTTTTTTGTGAAAGATTATTAACTTCACTATACACATTGTGAGATTTTAATAAGTTTTCATCTATCTCAGCTTTTTGTATATTTAACGGCAAATCTATTAATACAGGTCCTTTTGGGGCTGTTGTAGCAATTTTATATGCTTTTTGTAATTCATTCAATATTTCTGATTCTTTTTCAATTCTTACGGCATATTTTGTTATATCTTTTACCAAAGAAACTGTATCAATTTCTTGAAACCCGTTCTGCCTTACATTTGCAACTTTATTTATATCAAAAGTATTCACTTGACCGGTAAAAAATATACAAGGACTGAAATCAAAATATGAATTAGCAATAGCTGAAACTAAATTCGTAGCTCCGGGTCCATTGGTTGCAAGTGCCACTCCCAAATTTTCTGTAATTCTTGCATATCCGTCTGCTGCAAAACCTGCAGCTTGCTCATGGTATGTTTGAACATAATCAATGCTATCTGACTTACAAATACTATGAATTAATGGTAAAATTCCACCACCTTGATATCCGAAAACATGCTTTACTTTATGATTTTTTAAAAATTCAGTAATTAAATCTACAACTTGCATAACAACTCCTCATAGTATTTAACATAATTTTCTATACCAAGCTCAATAGGAGTTTCATCAATTTTATAATATTTTTTCATTTTGCTATTATTATACAAAACTGATGTTGAATTATATTCTGAATTAATAGTAACATTTTCAGGTTTCTTTAATATTTTATATATTAAAGAAACTAACTCATTTACTGCAATTGATTGAGAAGACGCAATATTACATGGTCCTATATATTCATCAAAATCAACCGCCTTAGCAATACACTTTACACAGTCTTTTACATACAGCATACTACGTGTTTCATTTCCTGTTCCAAAAACGGTAATAGGCTTATCATTTAAAATTTGTTTTACAAAAAATGAAACAATTTTTGAATAAGATTCTTCACCCTCTCCGTATATTTGTCCCAATCTCAATATTTGCAAAGTAAAACCCAATTCGCGAGATTTTTCTTCCAAATATTTTTCACATAGGATTTTTGATGCACCGTACAAATCTTCAGTTTGAATTAGAGTATTTTCATCTATTTTGGCTTCCTGCTTATACACTGAAGTACTACTTATAAATATAAATTTGCTTGGAACAGATGGCAAATTATTTAATAAATACGCAGTATTTATGACATTTGTCGAAAACTTATATCCGAATTCAACCCCAAATTCATTTTTAGTTTTTGGAGCAGCTGCACCAAGATGAAAAACAATATCAATAGCATTTATACCTGATTTTATAAAATCCTCTTTTGTAAAAGTATAGTTATTATGTAAAATACATTGATAATCGTCTATTTTTTTTGAAGACAACAAGATAATATTATCCTGTTCAAATAACTTTTGCTCTTTAATATATTTTAGGAAACTTTTACCAATAAAACCGGTTGCACCGGTAATTAAAATATTCATTACAGATAAAGCACCTCTTTTTCAAAGTCTTCTGCTCTCATTAATCTTGGTTTTGTATCCATACCTCTTAACCACAAAAGACCATCTTCAAGAGGGTTAATTTTATTTTTTAAAGTCGGAAATTCTTGATATAGTGCTAAGTCTTTAAATATTTCAGGCATATTTAACCCTGCTTGAGTAAAGAACAATACTGTTGTAAAGAATCTGGATATATTAATTTCAGTTGGATTAGGTATGCCTTCCTTATCATAAGCCATATCAACACCAAAAATTCCATGAGGCTTGTCTGAAACAGCTTTTATTGTATCAATTGCAATCTTATTCACCAATTCATCAGAACAAGTTGTTCCAACTTTAGTTACACCGGTTACACCTGAAGCACTTCTGTTACCATGAATCCAACCGGTTCTTTTTCTTGTCTGAGCGACAACTAACTCACCTTCATACCAAATTGATAACCAAGTTACAGTTTCAGGAGTTAGCATCTGCGCAGCAATAAAATCTCCCCAACCATTTGCTCTGTCAATCCAACACTTTGCCAACTGATAATCATTTGTTGGAATAGAACCTTTTCCGCCACCACCGATTGATGAAGCTCTAAACCATACATTACCATTACTGTCTGACAATTTTGAAAAGGCTTCCTTTAAATCTTCTTCATTATTTATCAGCATATTTACAGGAACTTTTACACCGGCAGATTTAAATGCCAGATAAGATTTCCATTTGTTAACACAAGTATCAATAACACTATGCTCCGGCATAAACGTTTTACAACCGGTTTTGTGAATTTCATCACGCAACAAAGATGCATGAAAAACTTCTAAATCATTTTGAAAATGAATTAAATCAGGTTTTTCTTTATTTAAAATTTTTAAAAGAGCATCTTTGTATTCCTGAGTATTTGCATACGGAACATAATATTTTCTTTTAGCATTTGATAAAACTAAATCTGAAGGTTCAGAGCCCATACCAATTATTTCTTCCCCTTTTTTAGATAATAATAAGGAATTTATAACCCCTTCCGATGGAGCACCACCAGCTCCTGCTATTAAAATTTTAGTCATTATTAACCTCTTTTAAAAATTCCTGATAATCTCTTATATACTCTTTCTCATCATAATGAGTACTAGCTAACACCATTAGTTTGCACCCATACGAAAAATGTTTCATTTCTCTCCACATGTTTTTGCCGATGTACAGACCTTTTTCAGGTGTATTTAGCCAAACTTTTTCACGAGTTTTACCATCATCAAGAACAAATTGGCAAGCTCCATCAATTGCAACAATAACTTGTTCCAATTCTCTATGAGCATGCCTTCCTCTATCCTGTTCAGGCGCAGTATCATAAATATAGTAAACTCTTTTGATATCAAAAGGAATAGTATCACTTTCGCCTTCAAGTGAAATTAATTTTCCTCTATTATCGCCAAAGATTTTCATATCTATAAGTTTGTAATTCAACTTCATACTCCGATAACATATTGACGACTTAATTATAACATGAAAAAACTTAAAGACACAGATATATAGACATTTAAAATTCAAAATATCTGACTAATTTTACTAAAAAGCATAATGAACATAAACAAAAATTAAAAGATTATTTAAAATTCCAAAAATTAATTTTGTATTATAATATAGAAAAAGGAGAAAAATATGTATCAACTATTTATTGAAACAGAAAATTCATTTGCACCGGATTTAGAAGGTGAATATAATACTCTTAAAGAAGCCAGAGAAGTTGCACAAAAACGCAAAGCTGAAGATTCAAGCATATACTTTGAAATTAAAGAAACAGACGGGCATGTAAACAATTATGGTGAACTAATTGCTATGGTTGTTGAAAGAGGTTAATTTTACGTTATTGCAGTTTATTGTTCTGACTTACATCTGATTATTAGCAAGTGATATATAAAGCGAGGTTTATTATGTACGAAAGATTTAAAGACTTACAAATAGCAATATTAGGTATATGTATAGCGATAGGCGCCGTTTTATCTGCGCTAATAATTACAAATAATTTATCAAAAGATAATATTTCAGTAACGGGTTCCGCTTATGAAATCGTTAAATCAGACTCTGCAAACTGGGTATTTTCAATAAAAACAAAGGCCCCAACAAAAGTCCAAGCATATAAAACAATAAAAGAACAGCTTCCTGTTGTAATAAAATATCTGAAATCAAAAGGTTTTACAGACGAACAAATAGAAACAAAACTTTCTAATACTTACGAATCATACAAATCAAATCCTAATACCGGCTATTCGACTAATATTGTTGAATATTATAACTATGAACAACCAATAAAAGTTTCAACGAATAATGTTGAAAAAATAAAAGAATTATCAACAAGTTACGAAGAATTAGTAGAAAAAGGTATTAATATTTCAAGCTATGAACAGCCACAATACCACTATTCAAAACTTGCTGAATTAAAAGTTAAATTATTAAATGATGCGACAAAAGATGCGAGAAACAGAGCAAATTCAATGTTGAAATCCAATAAAAACAGAATTGGAAAAATTCGTTCAGCGAAAATGGGTGTATTCCAAATTACACCTGTTGATTCAAATGATGTAAGTGATTCAGGCTACAATGACTTGTCATCTATAGAAAAGAAAGTTACAGCGGTTGCAAACGTAACATTTGCAATAAAATAAGTTTTACCTTTACTTTATTGCAAATACATACATATATTGCATAGTTTAAATACTAATTACGTTATCGTATATTAAGGTTTGCGATGTCTTGTGTGGTGTGTTGTGTCGCCACCAAATGTTCCTCTTAAACCGCCAAATACCTGTGAATTTCCGTTTGTGTCTTGTGAAACTTCTACATATGCACTTGGAAGTCCAGGCAAGAATTGATATTCTGCTCCGGCAGTACCCTTGCCAACCAGTTCACCGTTCTCATATCGTACTTGGAAAGCACCATATAAATTTGTATCATCTGATAAAGCCTTTTTTGCCATTGCATCAAGACTACCAGTTGTCTTACCTGTTCCTGTAATATCAAAACCCGCTCCTACGCCAATGTCAAGTCCCGGTATAACACGTCGTCCATATGTAGCATCAGCACCGTAGTTGCCGCCACTTCTATAATAAGCTTGTATTTTAGCTTGTTCTTCAGAACTTGAATAGCTTATTTGCCCGGCTGCATCTAATGATGTTCCATTATTTGGAGATTCTGTTGTACGTACAGATGCACTTGCTCCAAAATTTTGACCTCTTACTCGTGCATTTACTTGTTGAGTATGTTCTCCCCCGGCTGTACCTTCAGCATGAGCACTTACTCCAAAGCTGGAACTACCATCAGAATTTACGTGTACTAAACTTGCATCAGCAGTATATTCTTGTTTATCCGGTCTATATGTACCTTTAGCTGTTATAAGTGTAGAATCAGTTTGCAATGTACCTTTTGCGAAAAATTGTTCACCATTTGAATCACTTCGAACGCCTACATCTAAGCTATTTTTATCCTTACTTAAATTTATTGCTGTTGTTGTTCCGGTTCCATTTTTACCAACATCAAGTTGTCTTCTAAGTTCAACATCAGTTTCTCCAACTTGACCATGAAACGAAGACTTTCCGGAAAAACCATTTCTATTTGCTGAAATGCTGGATGAAGTAAATTCGGTATCTGCGCCAATAACAAATGATGTATCTGCAAAATCTTCAAAACTATCAATATCATCAATGACAACTTCTCCTCTGTCAACTTCAGCTGGTTGCAAAGCGTTTCCGGTTTGTTTTAAATCTTGCTCTGCTTTTTTTAAACGCTCATTAATTTCATTTAGCTGACTTTGCTGTTCTTCTACTTTTGTATCATTTTGTTTTGCTACATCAGCTGATGCTGCCGCCGCACTACTAGCTTCTTTTTCTTTATCTTGTGCTGATTGCAAATTCGCAGCAGCTTGTTTTTGTTTCTCCTGAGCTTCTTTTTGTTTGTCCAACGCAGCTTGTAAATTTTCCTCTGCAGCTTTTTTCTCTTCCGGTGTTTGAGCTTTTTTAAGTTCCTGTTGCGCAGTTTGAACACCTTTATCTGCTGTTGCTAAATCTGCTGCAGCTTTTTGTTCTCCTTGCTGTGCAGCTTTAACATCAGCGCTTGCATCTTCAGCCGATTTTGCAGCTTTATCTGCATCAGTATGACCTTGAGTCGCTTCTTCTTGCAATTTACCAATTTCGCCTTCTTTAATTTCAACTTCACGTCTTAATGCCTGAACATCTGACGAGCCTTGCTGAGCAGGGGCTGCACTTTGGGGCTTTTGACTTTGCGTTTGTACTTTAGTTTTTTTTACTTTACCGGTTTTAACGGGTTTGCCGGCTCTTTCCGGCCCATTATTAGACGCATCAATTCTTGTCATAAAGCTTTCTCCTCAAATAATACTCATACTATATATATAGGTATTAACGTAAACTATATTGTTAAACTTTAGTAATCTTTGCATAACTTTACAAAAAAAATTTGGTGAATTAAAAATACATTGAGTATGAAAAATATTAAGAAATTTTATATTTTTTTGTAAAGATATGTAACTATTTTATTTATCTATGGCAAAAAACATATTTACGGATTATTAAATTCATGTAAAGCAGTGTACATAAGTTAATGTGAAGAAAGGAAGTATACATTATGATCCCAAGTATAAATAATTCATCTTTTTTTATTAATGTCCATAAATTTAACAAGTGCACGAGTTTAAGATTTTGCGGAAATTCTAACACAAAAATTTACAAAAAGAGCGAGGATAATGATAGTTCATCAATACAGAAATCAAGTGATAAGACTACAGATAAGTCACTTGCGTATTATCCGATAAAAGAGCGCAGATTAATTAGTAATAAACCAAACTCTTGGGAGTATCAACGTATATGTATAGATGTTCCAGATGATGATTATTGTAATATCGATGATTAAAATATAGTTAAGCAGGTAATAAGTCATAGTAGTAATTATTAGAGCGTATTGCTAAAATCTTGTTAAAAAATTAAAAAATGTAAATTTTTTTTGCTAATATAATGAAATTAGGCAAAAAAAAATCTTCACATGTTTTAAATTTGTGAATATGTTTATATATTGTTTTTTATGAAAGGAATCCTTTAGTGTTACGCGTAGAATCAATAAATAAATCTAATATAAATTATCCGCCAAAAATTTATAAGCACAAAGTTTTCGAAAATTTTGGCAGCAATATTGCTAAAAATAGTTTTACAAGTGATGGCTTTGATATTTTAGCTAATTATAATTTTAGCTCAATGAATATTAACAATGATTTTGATATTCCTAAAATTGATATAATTCAATACCCCAAAAATTTATCTCAATTAGACGGAGATAAAATATATTCGTCAAATAATCAACTGACTGCTGTTATTAAACAAAATGAAGATAACAAATATATTTATTACAACGATAAATACAAAACCGTAAGATTGTTTGATAATAAATCCGGTAATATTCTCAAGGAACAAGTTACTAAATTCAATGAAATTAATAATATCCCTTATACTATTGTCAGTCAATTTGATAAAAATAATGTTTATAAATCAATTTACTTGAACGACAATGATAAATTAACCCTAATTGAAAAATCAAAAAGTGTAAAATTCGATAACGGTCTTACCAAAATTTTTATAAATGATGCTATTAACAATAAATTCAGCATAATTGAAGATTTTTCAAAAAAAGCAGATAAAGGTTTCAGAAAAAGATTGTTTGCGTATGATGAACAAAAACATTTAAACTATGCTAACGAATCAGATATAAATACTCAATCCGAAATTTCTATCAAATACTATAATGATACACCTATTGGTATATCTAAAAATAAAGTTATGGTCGGATTACAAACATCAGAAGCAGATGACGTAAACTTAAAACCTACAAAATATTTTAATATTCCGGAAAATGTACAAAATTTGGATGGAATTAAAACGTATTATTCAAATAAAGCCATCGAAACAAACCAAGTCGGAGATACGAAATATTACTTTAATTTGGAAGGCAAAGTTATAAAAATTGAAACCCCAAATAAAGTAATTGCATTAGCTAATGATGATACAAAGTACCAATGTATTGAAGAAAAATTGAATGATAATTCGGTAAAAGTTACATATATTGGTCCATCTGAGGATAAAGATTTTGTACGTGTAGAATATTATTTAGATGACGGCAATAATAAAATATTCAAAAATATCTCTATGATTGACGGAAAAATTTTAGATTATCAAAGTAATTAAACTTTATTAGCAAACAAAAAGTAAGGTAAAGAAACAAGTGCAAATATCAGCAATAAATTTTAAAAATTTAAAATATAATCAACCGCAAGGTCAAAATCAGCCTGCACCTGTTGGTATGCCTTATAATAATTATTATCCGCAATATGGTCCAAGACCTTATCCCGGCGGATATTACAACAGACCAAGACCATATAGTTACAATAGTATGTATCCGAGAATGATGCCACCTTCAGGGTATTATGGAATGATGATGCCACCACCATATATGAGATTCTATAATCCATACTATACTTGGTATCCTTTTGATAATTATGATTATATTTCAAGATACAAAGATGCTGATATTCGAAGACAATTCTATAATGCAGCAATAAATAAATTAGATGATGATTCAAATATAGATGATTCTGATAAAATTGATATCCCTGATATAGACGAAGTCGAAGAAAAAACAGTATACCAAAAAATTGCAGATAAAGCAAAAGACGTCGGCAGCATAATAAAGGATAAAATTGTTACTTTTTACAATTACTTAAAAAATAACATGTAATTATTTAATATTTAATTCCTGCTTGGTCATTCTATTATCATAATCAATGCGGCCTATTAATTTATTCAGGCGTTTTGTGATATCTGTAAATTGTTCAACAGATAAACTTTGTTCTCCATCAGAAGAAGCATTATCAGGGTCGTGGTGAACTTCCATCATAACACCGTGTGCACCAGAAACTAATGCCGCTTTTGACATTGGCTCAATCAAATATCTTCTGCCTGTTGCATGACTCGGATCAACAATAATAGGCAAATGAGAATATTTTTTAATTATCGGTACCGCTGATAGGTCTAAAACATTTCGAGTATAAGATTGGTCAAAACTCTTAATTCCACGCTCACATAAAATAACATTCTCATTACCGTTGCACATAATATATTCAGCAGCTAATAAAAATTCTCTAATAGATGCAGAACATCCGCGTTTTAGCAGTACAGGTTTTTTTGATTTTCCAACAGCTTTTAAAAGAGAAAAATTTTGCATATTTCTTGCCCCAATTTGAATTAAATCAATATAAGATTCAAACATTGGCATATCCGCAGCATCAATTATTTCAGATACAATCAATAATCCTGTTTTCTCTTTTGCTCTTGCTAAATAAATTAATGCTTTTTCTTCTAATCCCTGAAAATCGTAAGGTGAAGTTCTTGGTTTAAATGCACCGCCTCTCAAAAATTGGCAGCCCATTTCTTTTACGGCATAAGCAACATCTAATAACCCTTGATATTCTGCTTCAACAGAGCATGGACCCGCAATAACAACAGGTCTTTCGTATCCGCCGACTTTAACCCCATTATCAAAGTTTACAATAGTATCTTTCGGATGTGCCTCACGAGATGCAAGTTTATACGGCTCTTGAATAATTTTAACTTCTTTTACACCTTCCAGTGATTCCAACGACATTGGATTGAATAATCTTTTGTTACCGATTGCATGAACAACGGTCATATAATCACCTTGGTTTAATACTACTCTAAAATTATGCCGCTCCAAGAATTTAATTACTCTTTGAATATTGCTATCACTTGTTCCCGGTTCCATTACTACAATCATTGTCATACCTCGATATTAAAATTAATAATTTGAAAATACCCTGCATAAATGTGATTTTGTTGCCTGCGGAATCTCGCAGGTGGGTGAACGCCTTGACTAATCCGTTTCCGACTGGCAATATAAATATTGGTCGGTCTACTTCAATGCCATTAGAGTCATTTCTCCCGATATTAATAAATGTAGGAACAAAATAAACATCTATACAAGGTAACAATATTATGTCATATTTTTATATATTTTGCAAGTTTTTGCCAAATCCAACACATTCCAGATTATTTACTAACAACTTACTTTTTAAGATATTTTGTACACCAATTAAAAATTTTACTATTTAATTCATTATATTGCTTCAATAATAACATTCCGCTGCTACCTTTGTCCGTATACAAAACATCATAAGTATTCTGTGCGAATTTGGATAATTTAATTAATTCATCTGCATCTTTCTTGTTTGTTTTACTGCATATTCCTAAAATAGGTGTTTTGTCCAATTCGGCCAAAGCTATAGGAATATAAAGACCTTTGAAAGTCATTGATGGTGAAATTAATACCATAGCTTTTGGTTTAATTTTATTTTTTTCTGCAAAGAGCACAGACGTGTTTGCACCAATATCGGCTCCAATAATTATGTAATTATTAAAATCAAATTTTTTAGTTTCTGTTTGTACATTCTCAGTAACCTGCATTACATCGTCAGGGTATTTTGCAAAAGTATCATTTTTGAATACTCGCCAAGAACGTTGATGAAAACTGCTGTCATAAACACTCTTGCCATGACCCCTTAAATCAATTCTTAATACCGCATAACCATTGTTATTAAATTCTTCTTGCAAATTTTGCCAATAAGAACTGTTATACCCGAATGAATGTAGCATGATTACACCGGGATAACTCTTTTGCTTTGTTTTCGGATAACTCAAATAACTTTTTATGATATGATTGTCCTTTGTTGTTGTACTATACTCTCGAACCGTATATAATTTTTTAACTTTTTTGGAATCTGCAGCAAATGAATTTAAGCCGCTTAATATTAAACCTGCAATTAATATTAAAAAAAGAGATGTTATATAAAATTTTTTCATATTTTACCCCACTATTTTACTATTCTATTATAATATTAATATTAATATTTAATTTGAAATATTACAAATGTTACATTTTTATGAAATTACGCAATTTTTATTAACAAAAATTGTTAATATATATAGATGGATATTAAAGAGGTCGAGGAATGTCTATAGCTATTGATACAAATATATATTCTCTTGGACAAAGGTTAAATATAACCTCTGAACGTATGCAGAATTATACCAATAAATCAATAGACGAAATTATTGAAAGCGAATCTGCACAAGGAAATCAAAATGCTATTAATTTCCAACGCGAATTAAGAAATAAACCTGATCTTTTTATTGAAACTTTTGAATTAAATGACCCAAGTAATAAATTTAATATTTTTAGCTCACTGCAAGAGATTGAGCAAATGGAGCTTTTAAATTATTTAGAAGAAGATGATTTACGACTTGGTTTATATTTCTTTACGCAAGAAAACATATTGGCATTAATGCAAAAATACGCTTCTATTGAAGAAATTGTTAATGCGACATTAATGTGTTTTAAATTAGAAAAAGTTATGAAAATGATGCCTGATGAAGAATTGAATAAATTTGTTTTAAATAAAGAATTAGATCCTGACTTTTTAAGAGCACATTTAGCAAAAATGCCACCTGAAACCTTAGCAATTATGATAGAAGCTGCAACAGGTGAACCTGTTTTTGAAGAAAATCCTTATATGCTTGTTGAAAAACTTTATGGATTAGATGATGAATCATATAAAGAAGCTCTTATTGCTATGAATCCTGATGATAAACGCGTAATGGTAATGAACATGTACCAAGATGACGAAAAAGTTTTACAGTTATTTCCTGGTGAATCATATTTAATGATGTTATATACGTTGGACAAAGAAGATATGATGCCATGTGTTAATGCATTACAAAAAGAAACACTTGTAAATATGAATTCAAATCTTCCTCAAGAATTAATGGCAACAGTTTTAACTCAAATGGATACGAAAGAAATGGCAAGATTAATAATTAATGATTATCCTCAGGTAATGCATCAGTTACTTGCTTAATTGAATTTACATAATTTTCATTTAAAAATTCAATTAAAAACTCTAATGCAGATTGAGAAAATAAATATTTAATCATTTTTCTGCTATGATGTGGATTTACTTCAAATTTTTTCGCTTTTGAAATATATTTATTCTTTATCGCAACATACACAGTTCCGACAGTTGTTCCTTTTTCCGGTATAGTCGGACCTGCAACACCTGTTGTAGAAATAGCAATATCACAACCTGTTTTTTTATACAATCCTTCTGCCATTTCAAGAGCACACTCTTCACTAACGGCTCCGTACTTATCTATTGTATCTTGTGACACATCCAAAATCTCAACTTTTGATTCATTTGCATAAGTTATAAAATTTTCTTTTATATAAGATGAACTTCCTGCAATATCCGTTAATCTTGAACTCAATAAACCGCCTGTACAAGATTCGGCAGTAGAAATTTTTATTGAATAATTAAATAAAATTCTTGCAACAGCCTGTTCTGTTTTGACATTTAACTGCTTTTTAAAATATTTAATTTTATCAATTATATTCATCATATACATAATCTATATTGACCTAAACCTTTTGTCAAGAGTTTATCAGAGAATATTATTTTATATAAATCTAACTAACCTTTTAACCAAATTATATCGTTGAATATTACAACAACCATTAAAATAATCAACAGCGTAAAGAAAAATGTTCCTATTTTTTCTACTGTTTCTTCTTTTAATTTTCTGCCTGTAATTTTTTCAATAATTAAAAACATAACATGTCCGCCATCGAGTGCCGGAATCGGTAAAAAGTTTACGATAGCAAGATCCATAGATATTATCGCGGTTAATAATAATCCGTAAAACATACCTTTATTACTTATAATATCCCCGCCTACTTTGGTTATTGCAACAATACCGTGTAAATCTTTTAACGGAACTCTGCCGGTAAATATTTGTCCCAAACCATAAACCATATTATAAGTATTTTCATACAGATAAATAGTGCTGTATTTTACTATATCTTTAGGTGTTTTTGTTTTAATTAATGAATTTTTTTGAGCAAGTTCAATCCCTAATTTACCTTCTCTATCCGAATACATAGGTTTCAAGTCAACAATTTGATTTCCGCGTTTTATTTTGAAGTATAAAGGGTGCTGTGTATCTGACATCGCCTTAGCTATATCTGCTAGCGAATATTTATCATTACCTGTGTAATATTGTTTATTATTACTATAAAGTTCATCTCTAAGATTTACCAAATTTTTATCAAGTTGAATATCTTTTGTCTTATATGAAACAATACCTTTTTCAGCTTCTTTTTCCATTATTATCGGAGCTTCGTCTTTTTTCGGCGGAAGTTTTATGGTAACTCCGCTTGGAATAATTTCATCTTCCGTAAACGCTAAATTATTTGATTTTAATTCTGCTAAATTTTCATCTGCCAATGTTTTATTATAATAACCGTCTGCCGGTTTACTATTTGATATTATTGAAATTATAGATGCAGTATTTGTTATAGGAGTATTATTTATTGACAAAATTTGATCATCTTTTTGAATTCCCGATTGCCATATTGATGCTGATTTATCCGCCTTTATATCATTTACGTATATGTCATATTTACCTGAAGGTAAATATCCCCAATAGAATGATGCAAAAAGTACAATCAAATATGCACAAATAACATTTGATATAACACCTGCAGAAACAACTATTGCACGTTGATATATAGGCTTGTTCATGAATCTTTCATCAGAATCAATCGGCAAATCACAATCTTTATTATCATCAGGAAATGCGACATAACCGCCTAACAAAAATGCATGTACAAGTACGGTTACTCCTTTTATATTTTTCTCAAAAAGCGTTGGTCCGATTGGTAATCCGAAACCAAATTTTTCTACTTTAATTCCAAACGCTTTTGCTGCTATAAAATGTCCTGCTTCATGTACAAGAATTAATACACTTAAAAGTAATAACATTATTAAAATTGACATAATATCTCCTTTGTTCGTATAATATTTTATCATGAAAAATTTTTTAATGAATTTATTAGATTGGATATACAAGAAAAAATGTTACTTTTGCGGAAAATCAAAAGATTCACTAAAAATGTGCAATTCATGTTATGAAAAAATGATGTTTAATAACGTGAGTGCAGATAGAGAAATTCTTGGAATAGATGTATATTCTTGCGGGGTTTACGAAACAGTTTTGCAAAAATTAATTCGGGGATTAAAATATCATAATCAAAAAGAGCTTGCATATTATCAGGCAAAATTTATGTGGGAATATTGGCAGAAACTGAATTTGAAAGGGGATTTTGTAATTGTACCGGTTCCATTGCACAAAATTAGACAGAAAAAACGTAAATATAATCATATGGAGTTGGTTGCCTATGAATTCAGTAAAATGTCAAATTATCCTGTAGAATTAGATTTAATCAAAAGAATAAAAAATACAAAGCCCCAATACAATTTAAAAAGAGTTCAGCGTTTAGAAAATCTTAAGAATGCATTTGAGGTAAATTCGTCTATAAAATGTAATAAACATATACTGTTAATTGATGATATTTGTACTACAGGTTCTACATTTGAATCAATAATAACCGAGTTACAAAAAAATAAATATAACAAAATAACATGTCTGGCAACAGCGAGTGTAAGGTTTTAAAAATGATAATTTCAGAATTTGCGAAATTTTTACATCACCACGATGAGGATATTATAAAAAATAAAACTACTTGCAGTTTACTTTGCGCATGGATTATTGCAATTCTTGAGAAAGAGCCTAAAAATAATGTTCAAAAAATTATCCATAAAGAAATTGCGTATGCGAAAAACAGTCAAAATGAATTTATACTTATTGCTCGTTCTCCAAGCGGTCAAAAATTAATAAATGCACTGTATAACTTTGCTCTCAGCTATGAGTATCACCTTATGAGAAAATGGCTAAGCGATAAGAATTCAAATGATTTTACAAAGTAAAAATTTGCAAATATGAAAGTATTACTTTATAATTAAAATCATTGAGGTGTTAAAAATGAAATTTATGAAATCAGCAATAGAAAAGCTATTTTCCGGTACTTACTTAAGAAAGAGCCTTGCATTTACTTTAGCAGAAACACTTATTGTTATGGGTGTAATTGGTGTAGTAGCAGCACTCACTATACCTCTTATGAGCAGAGATATAAATAATGTTGAAAAAGTTGCTAAATTTAAAAAACTTTATAACGAAATTTCTAATGCACATGAACAGGCAGTTGTTGCTTACGGCCCTGTAGATGAGTGGTTTAAATCAAGTGATAACTATTGGGTTAGGGCACAAAAATATATAAATCGTCTTTCAGAGTTTTTGAAAGTAACAAAGATATGGGGAGAAAGAAGTGGACCTTTCCCGAGTTTGGCAGTTTCTAATACAAGCTATTTAGATCATGCTTCTGCAGATTTACAAAGTGGTGCTAGTATTTCTACCAAGATTGAATCGACATCTTGTGATGGTCTTTACTACATATCCAGTTATACTAATACAAAGCAAATTAGATGTGGACGTATTTTACTGGATATAGATGGAGCTAAGAGGGGAAAAAATACTTTTGGAATAGATTTATTTGTCTTGGCAATAACAAAAGAAGGCATAAAACCTGCATTTTGTTCAAGTGCATTTTTTAATACGGATTCTAACGAACTTGCGAGCAGATGTACACATGGCAATTTAGGTAGTGTTGCTTGCGGACAATGGATAATGGATAATGATAATATGGATTATTTATTGGCAAAAGATCGTTCAACATATGATAAGTCAAGAACTTGTCCAAACGGTAAAAAGTTAGGATATAATGCTAACTTAGGTGAAGTGAGAAGTTGTAAATAGCACGTTTAATTTATAACGATGTCCTTCCACAAATTATCACTGTCAGGACCAAGCCATCTTTTTACAAAATCTGAATCAATAATTATTTTGCCATCAGGACTTAGTTTTGCAACTTCAATTTTTTGTGCAGAATTTCTTAAATTAAAAAATACTGAGTTATTTGCTCTTTCACCTTTTAATACAAGTTCTATTGCAGGCAATAAACTTTCATTGAGTGCTTTCACAGTCTGTCTTCCACCTTCATCATTTGGCACTAATCTAATAATTTCTTCATATACATTATTATTAGCGCTTGTATCAAGTTGAACTAAATCTTCCAATTTTTTATTTTTTAGCAGTTGCCTTAATTTTATATCTGCAATTTTAGCTTTAACTTCTTGCGTATATGGCGGAATATCAATTATTTTTGCTCTGTTTCTTATGTATTCAGGTAACTGATTTTTATCATTAACTGTCATTATAACGATTGAATCACTTGTATCTACACTTGCTTTTAAGAAATCATCACCAAATTTTCCTGAATTATCTGTCAATGAAGCAAGTGCTGAATGCGGATCACCGTGTTGTGTATCTTTCGCTACTTTTTCCGCTTCATCTAAACAATATAATATTCTGTTTGTGCCATTGTTTACTTGTGCTCTTGCAACTTCACCTGCACAAGAATTTACATATTGCCCTTCAACGCCCCTTAATTTGCTTGCACCGCTTGCACCGCCCATTTCTATTTTATGAAAAGGAATTCCTAATGCTTCTGCAAACGCTTTTGCAACAGACGTTTTACCTGTCCCTGGCGGTCCTGCAAGACAAATTACCAATGGTGCTTCACTTTTTATTCCATGTTCGACATTATGATTCATTTGAACAGCTAATTTTCTTAATTCTGCTTTTACACTGTCCATTCCTATTATGTTCTCATTTAGCTTTTTTGTAACTTCTTCAATGTTTACCAGGCCATGCTTAGTTGCTGATATTTTATCAAGTTCTAAAAGTTGATTAATAGCATGCATGTTGCCATTTGCAAGATGGTCCTGAATAGCTGCACGATACTCAGGATGGTTTATTTTTCCTAAATCAATACGACTCATTACTTCTTTGTTTATTTTTCTATCCTTTAATAATTTTGATACTATAGGAAAACCAATAAATCCAACAAGTAGTGCTGTTGTTATAACATTAAAATACGTCAAGAATTTTTCTTTTTTATCAAGTTTTTTTTGTTTTTCATCTAATGCTTTGCTAAAAGTATCTTGAGGCATTCCCATTTTATAATGAGGAAAATAAGGCGCATTTTGAGTATTATCTGCCGAATTTTTTGTTACATTATCGCCAAAAACTACTGATTTAGCTGATTTTTGTATTAAATTCATCACAATTCCCTATATAATTAAAAAACCTTTATATAAATATAAAGGATTCTTTTATTAAAAAATTGCTTAATTTGAAATTATTATATTAATTTTATTTTACATTACTATATAGTTAACCAATCGAAGGAACTCGGTAACTCCATTGATGTTACTTTTTGCTTAATAATATATTTTTTCAAGTGTTGCTTTGTCTAAATTTAACATTTTATCAAATTTATCGTACACATCATTAATCGGATCTATAGAGTCTAAATCCAAAACATATTGACATACATGATTTTCAACAAGATTGTTATCATATATTTCATTCTCTGCCTCATCTCTACATACCCGTATAGATTCACTAATATTTCTGATTTTTTCTAAATCAGGTTCATCAAAATTAAATATGTTTCTGCTTGGTAAAGCCTTTTTATATTCATTTACTAAATCCTTACATTTTTCAACTTCTTTCACTTGACAAGTTGCAATCGGTTGAGAATTATTAAGTATAGTTTCAAATGTATTTCGTTTTTTATAATTTAAACCAATGATACTGAATAGTGCAGCTGAACACAAAGCAATAAAACCAAGTTTAGTTTTTGATGCATTATTCTTTGTAATAAAACTATTTTGTCCAAAATTAATATTTTGATTTTGAGTATATGAACGATAATTGTTATTATCAACGCACGACTTATTAAACTGTACCGGAGTATAAACCTGCGCTTTTGGCGGTAATGTACCACTAACTTTAATCATTTTTCGCTTCCCTTAGTCTTTATTATTTAATATAACACAAAACTATTTACCAGGTCATTGTAAATGAAATGAATTAAAAATGCTAAATATAATGAAAAATATTAACATAAATTTACACGGTTTTTGTAAAAATATTTTTTCAATAAAAACAACCACTATTTAAATTTTAGCTTTAAAATGTTAGAAATCTAATCTGATTTTTCCTAAATTACAATCTAATGTTATAATAATAATCAAATGTATTTTTAAAATCCTTAAATCCCATACGAATTTCTTTCTGATTATTCCAAGGATTTATTAGATATACATATTTATCATCACATCTTACAACGCTGTATGCATGATTTGAAAATATTTCAGTACCTTCAGGAGTTGTAAATAAAACAGGATTACCTGATTTTGAAATCTTTGGTGTTCCGGCTGTACATATTGTATTTGGATCATTAATTTTTTTTAAATAAGATTTGTCAAGCCCATTACCTTTTTTCCGCATACTGCTGAAACGGCAAACCTCAATATGATCTTTTCCAAGTAATACTTCATATGCATATGCCGAATTATTACCATTTATATCTCGATGGTAATAATCAATTGTATATCTTTCAACTGCTTTTTCCAATGCTCTAATATCCATGTCTCCTGTGGATAGCTCCGTTGAACCGAGTAATTCTTCTTGTGTAAATGTATATGTCTTTTTTACACCTTTTAAATGTACCGTAATCGAATTATCACTATTAATTTTTATTGAATCGTTAATAATTTGTTTACCTTTAGGAGAATTACCAATCTCGTTTATTGCGGAAAGTAACCAGCAATCACCTGTTCTGCCTTGATAATTCGGATTATTAATATTTTCATCCGCATCTATAACTCTTTGAAACATCTGTAAACCATCATATCTATGCTCTAATTTAGTATTAATTCTATCAAGGAACGAAGTATCCATTAAACCAATTTTATCTTTTTGGTATTTTATTTCTTTTTTTATTGATGCTTCAATATCGTCAACATATACCCCCATAGATTTATATCTTTCTAATAAACATGATTCAATATGCTGAACCATATTTGCCCTGTCTTTTGCTGATAATCCAAACTCTTGAAATATTCCTTCTACCAATGATTCATTGTCATCACCTGATTTTTTATAGTATTCATTCATTACTTCAATTACATTATCTTTTGTAATTTCTTGAACATGTTCTTTTATATGCTTACCGGTTGTCGGTAAACCAAATAAATTTTTTGCATATATGTCTTTATGGATTGATTCTGCAATTTTATCAACTTCTGCTTGCTTTTGTTTTTGAGCTATTTCTGATTCAGTTACAGATTCTGTATCTTCTGTATATTGTTTCCCTTTAAAATTAACATTAAATGTTGCAGAATAAGCTAATATTTTACCTGTATTATCAACAGTACTGTCACTACTTGAATGAAAATGCGGAAGTACCGTTAAATCTTTGTCCTGCAAATATCCACAAACTTCACCTGAATTATTTTTTTCGTTTTCAGTAATATAATATTCTGCGCATACAAACATATCACTCTTATCGCCGGTATTACGAGTGCGAATCCATATAGAACTATCATTATATTCCTCAGCAACTCTTGATATTTCTTCCTCTTTATCAAAATTATACTGATCTAATCTTAACTGATTATTATTTTTTTTATCAAAATTATCAGGTATAAGCATAATAGACTCTCTCTAATTCTTAATACGAAGCTATACACTTATATAAAAACATTTTACAAACGATAATTTCAATTTGACAAATTTTGCTTAATATTATAGAACACAGTATTTATTACATTTAAAGCTATTTTTAAATAATAATAAATTTACATATCTTAATTATTCTTTACATTTTAAATTATATACGCAATTTTAATACGCAATTTGTTTTAAATATCTTAGGTGTGTTAGCGTAAGGAGTTTTAATGAACGAAATTAAAAATTTTGGAACAAATGTTGTTAGTTCCGATAAAAATAACAAGATAATTAATTTTAAAGCTCAAAAATTACCAGTAAAAGATAATGCTCCTGATGAATTTGTTAGCGAAAATAAAAAACAAGATAAAGCGGATAACATAAAAAAATATCTTTCTGATTTAGACAGAAAACAAAAATTTCGTCAATATTTTTCAGACATAGTTTTGGGAGCAATAGGGCTCAGTGCGATTGGCAGTCTTGCTATGTATTTGCACTCATCAGGATTATTAAAAAGATTTAAACTAGATTTTAAAAATTTATCTAAAGAATTATCACTTGGCGAGATGTCGCTAACTCAAACTCAAAAAGATATAGTTCAAAGTATAACATCAAGAGTTGAAAATTACGAAGAAGTTATAAAAAAGGGCGGAACTAAAGGCTGCTCAATACTATTTTACGGACCGCCCGGCACTGGTAAAAATACGTTTGCATATGGTATCGCAAAAAAATTTAATAATGCCAAATTTATTGAAATGGATATTTCAAAAATGAATTCAAAATGGTTTGGTGAATCTGAACAAAATGCTTTAGGTTTAATGGAATCTGTTGTAAAATATGCAAGAGGTCATCAAAATGAAAAAATATTTGTATATATTGATGAAATAGATTCCGTTATGATGCGAGATGTAGGAGCAAACAGCAAACATTCTAATGATATGTTAAATGCTTTTAAAAAAGGATTTAATAAATTATTGGAAGAAGAAAATATTATTGTAATGGGTGCTACTAATTTATCTATTGATGCGAGAAAAGCAATGCTAGACGGTAAAATGTTAGATTCTGCAATGCTTGACAGATTTGCACAAAAATTCTTATTTGATTTACCGTCAAAAGAACAAATTCTTGAAAGCATTGGAAAATATTATAATAATTCTGCAAGAAGTATGATTGATGAATCAATTAAAAACAATAATGACCCAAGATGGTCAATAATTGCTGATTTCTTATCTGACAGAAGCCGCGGAGCATCATTTAGAAAAATTAAAAATATTTTAGGAACAGCGGGTGATAATACTCCTGCAGGAAAGAAGGTTACGTTTAAGGAAATAATTAATGCTCTAAAAATGCATCAACACAATTTGAATGCAACAGATTATGAAATGCAAACATTAATTGAATCATTAAAAAAATGCTAATTATTGTCTGATATTTTGTTTCCTGCAACTTCCCAAAGATAAAGGCTTGCAACAGAACAATACGGGCTAAATCTTTTACGATACTTTTCAAATAATTTTTTATCAATTTCTTTATGATGATAAATTATTTTTAATCCATTTTGTATCCCTAAATCATTATAACTGAATATATTTGGACGTTGCATACAAAAAAGCAGTATCATTTCCGCAGTCCAAATTCCTATACCTTTTAGTTTTACAAGTTCTCTTATTGCTTCTTCATCAGATAATTTCAATATTTTTTTTAAATTTAACTCTCCATTTTTAATCTTTAATGCAAAATCTTTTATATATTCTGCTTTTTTAAAAGTTATACCAAATGATTGAATTTCTTGAATATCAGAATTACAGATATTTTCGAAATTAATATCTCCAAAATTATCTTTCATTCTATTCCAAATAGTTAATTGAGCTTTTGTTGATATTTGCTGGCTAATAATATTATGAACAACGGCGGAAAACAAATCTGAATCGACCTCGCGGTATATATGACCGATTTTTTCAATCATACAACCCAATTTTTTATCTTTTGATTTTAAATATTCAATTTCTTTTTCGCCATATTCAAAATACATTTTCACCTGCGTATTAAGTTTTTCTGATTAAATTAATAATTTTATGTTATCATAAAATTATTAGTATAACTAAAACACAAGGAGATATAATATGCCATACATTAATGTAAGATTAAGCTCAAAATTAGACGAGAATCAAAAAAATGATTTGCAAGCAAAATTGACTAATGCGGTATCATCAGCTTTTTCAAAGCCAAAAGCCTACATAATGGCGGAAGTTGAAGACAATAAATCTATTTATATGGCGGGAGAAGAATTAGATAAAGGAGCATACATTTCAATAAAACTTTTAGGAAAACCTGAAAAATCATCTTGTCAGAATTTAACCGGAGATATTTGTGAAATATTATCTTCTGATTATGGTATTGATGGCTCTAAAGTTTATGTAACATATCACCCTGTTGATTTATGGGGTTGGAACGGAATGATGTTTTAAGCAAAAAGAGAATAATAATGCCAAAATACAAAACATTAACATCAATATTATCCAAAAAATTTTCTGACGTTGTTATTGAATATTTTACAAACGAATTAGTAAATTTAAATCAGAAAGAAAATACAATTTTTCTTGATAAGAAAGTTATAACGGATGCTTTAAAAATGGCATCAGATTGTAGTTATACTGTATTTACGTCAATCGATGGAAGTAATAATGAAATACCATATTCAGGGCTTTTAAGAGAAAAAGAAGTTATAGATGCTACACATTTGATATTCATAATAGAACAAAATGGGAAATTCACATCAGAAGATATTACTAAAATTATTGAAGAAATTAAAAATAGTATTGCTGATTATACAAATTTTGATAACACAAAGGTTATATATGGCGATTATATAACAGAAGAAATGAGTGAAGATTTCAAAATTACAGCCCTTATTTTAAAATAGAGTAATAAAAAATATGATTAAAAGAATTAAATGTAAAGATTTATTACACAGAAGATTTTTAATGTAAAAATGTTGATAATTTATATATAAAAAGTGGTATTATATTATTGGAAGTGCATCACGTACAAAAAGGATTAGATGAACGATTTGCTGCAAAATGATATTGACAAATTAATCGAAGTTTTACCTCCCAAAATAACGAGTCTGATAACTCGGGACTCATTATCAGATGTTATTGAAATTGTTCTTGATATAGGCAGACTTCCGGAAATTCGCTATTCGAATGCAAAAATTGAGAGTTTAAATTGCAAACCTATTGAATATGCTGATTTGGATTATGTTACAAGCAAAATTCAAGATTTTACATCAGATAACAGGTCAGGAATAGAAGGTACTTTACACAGGATTAGTGCAATAAAGAACAGACAAGGTCGTGTAATAGGTTTAACATGCAGGATAGGTAGAGTTGTTACAGGGACAATAGATTGTATAAAGGATTTTGTTACGCAGGGTAAAAGTATTTTATTCCTTGGACGTCCCGGTGTAGGAAAAACTACGAAATTGCGTGAAATTTCTCGACTTGTAGCAAATGAGCTTGGCAAAAGGGTTGTCATAGTTGATACTTCGAACGAAATAGCCGGTGATGGAGATACTCCTCATCCTGCGATAGGAAGAGCAAGAAGAATGCAAGTCAGACAGCCTGAATTTCAAAAAGATATTATGATTGAGGCTGTTGAAAATCATACTCCTGAAGTTATTGTTGTTGACGAAATCGGAACAGAAGAGGAAGCGCAAGCTGCAAGAACAATCGCTGAACGCGGTGTAATGCTTATTGCAACTGCGCATGGACAAAGTTTAGAGAATTTGATTAAAAATCCGTCATTGTCCGATTTGGTTGGTGGTGTACAATCCGTAACACTTGGGGATGATGAAGCAAAAAGGAGAGCTTCACAAAAGACTGTGTTGGAAAGAGAAAAACAACCGACTTTTGACATTATAATAGAAATTTTGGACAGAAACACTTTAGCTGTTTATAAAAATGCTTCAGAGGCTGTTGATTATATTTTGAGAGGGTGGCCAATTCGTCCTGAGATAAGAAAAGTTGACAAAAGTTATGATAATACAACAACTTGTAAGAGCGAAACACCTTCCGATATCACAGTTGATGAAAAAAATAAATTTACTGAAAACAAAGAACAAACAAATATAATAGACAATTTCAATAATAAATTTAATCAACAAAATCCTTCTGACAGTTTGAAATTTAGTTTTAACAGAAAAGATTACGTAAAGGAAGTCAAAAAAATAAAAAAGATTTATTTATATGCTGTTTCAAGGTCTATTGTTGAAAAAATTATTGAAAGATTGGATTTGGATGCAGAGATAACGAAGAATATAGATGATGCCGATTTAGTTATTGCGCATAAAAATTTTGCAAAAGGCGGGGCTAAAATTTTAAATACGGCAAATAATTACAGATTACAGATATTTTATGTAAAAACAAATTCAATGGCACAAATACAAAAAGTAATAAAAGAGGCGTTAGATATAAAAGAAAGTGCACAAATAGTTCAAGGGTATTCAGATGAAACGGAAAAGGCTTTAGATGAGGCAAAAAATGCAATAAATAAAGTTTTATCCGGCACAAAGTGCATAGAGCTTACACCACAGAACCAGCAAATTCGCAGGTTGCAGCATGAGCTTGTAGAGCAACATAATTTAAAGAGTGAAAGTGTTGGTGACGGACCTTCAAGACACCTTAGAATTGTTAATGAATAATTTAGGTTATTTCAAGTGTTTGGTAATAATATTCATAATATCAAATTTGGAATGCAAACCGCTGAATCTTTCGACTTCATTTCCGTTTTTTAGTAAAACGAATGATGGTAATGCAGTTATATTATACTTTTTGGCAAGTTCTCTGTTTTTATCGGTATCTACTTTACCAATCCAAATTTTATCCAGTTCTTTCAGTATGATATTCTGTCTTGAACAAAAGCCGCACCAATCCGCAGAAAACTCTATTAATTTCAAACCGTTTTTTGTTTCTTCTTCGTAATTGTTATTATCTAATTCTGTAATCATAATGACTCCTTTTTGATAATTTTATTTTGAATAACATAAAATTATATTCGCTAATAGTATAAATTTTATGGCTATTAAATGTCTATTTCATATTTCCAAGGTTATAGAATTTTTAATACTTAAGAATATGAATAACAGATATTTGAAGCAATTCTTGTCTGCTAAATTTATCCAATAATTTATCTCTGCAACTGGATTCTTGACGCTTTGATTGTTCATAATATTCTTTAAACGTAAAAGAACCACTGCCAGTATTGTAGTTGTGGTTCTTGATTGTATTTGTTATAATTAAAATTTTTTGTTGTTGGTTTATTTGCAGCTATGGGCTTTGTCTGCTTCCCAGCCTAATTCTTTTGAAGGATTATTTTTGCATGCATAAGGTTTATCATGGTTTATATTCAAATAATCCATATTACCAAAATCCATTATCCACTGTCCGCAAGTTTTGCCAGACCTTAAACAACCAGCACCATATCCGTATAAATCAGAATATCCAACACCACCTGGTGTTATACCATTTTCTGTTATTTGTAATAAAAATACATCAATTCCAAAAGCATTTTTACCTTTTTTAGGACCGTCAATATCTAAAAGTAACGTCCCAATACCATCTGTACTAAGAGAAACATCATTTCCAGTAAAGTAAATACTTGCACCACTATTCAATATTATAGAAGGAGCATCACTTTGCATTAAATTCTGCCAATCCCGATATCCTGTTAAATTAGTAGCATAATTATCTGCATAAATTATTCCTCTACAATTTGTATCACCTGCAGTGAAACCACAACTTTTTTGTATTTTTAAAAATTCTGATAATCGACTCATATAACGTTTTTTTAATTCTGTAGAAGTTGTTATACCCCATTTTTTAACAGGTCCATAAACAGCAGTAGCTCTATCGTGTGCTTCTGATAATTCAGCATAAAGTTTCTTAAACTTAGCTACCTTTTCAGCTTCACCTGTGTTTTTGTTTACATTAGGTATCGTAAGTGCAGCTACAATGCCGATTATGCCCATTACAATTAGCGTTTCTGCTAAAGTAAATGCGTGTGAGTGAACTGTTATAGGTAAACTGACGCCTCTCACCACTGTTCACTCTGGACAGTTCACCTTTAAAGAAGTTACAAACAGAGGCTTTTAAATGCTTAAGCAGGCTAAAAGCCTTGCTACGAGAGAGTTTAGCCCCCCCCCCCCTAGCTAAAATGCAGTCTACGACTGGTTTTATGCTACTTTTCACATTTCTCATAAATTTCACCTTGTGTTTAAATATTAACTGCTCCATAATACATTATTCTAATTCTTTTTGCAAGTTTACATTGATTAAATATATATTTTGTTACATTCGCAATACAAATAAATTTACGCGTGCAGGTTATAATTTTTTAATGTATAATTTTTTTATAAATTATTTATGAAAAAGGGAATTATTATGCTTACAGGAAATGAAATCAGAAAATTATATTTAGACTTTTTTAAAGACAAACACCAACATACAGTTGTCGAAAGTTCGTCTTTGGTACCGGATAATCCGACAGTTCTTTTAACAACAGCAGGCATGTTACAATTCTTACCAATCTTCTTGGGTATTGTAAAACCGCCTTATGATCCTGCTCGTGCAACATCTTGCCAAAAATGCGCCCGCGCAGGCGGAAAAGATTCTGATATCGAAAATGTTGGAAGAACTCCAAGACATCATACTTTCTTTGAAATGTTAGGTAATTTCTCCTTTGGTGATTACTACAAAAAGGAAATTATACCTTGGGCTTGGGATTTTGTTACAAACGTCTTAAAACTTGATAAAGACAGATTATGGATTACCATTTTTGAAACTGACGATGAAGCATATGAAATTTGGCGCAGTATAGGTGTACCAGACGAAAGAATTAAGCGTAAAGGGAAAAAAGACAATTTCTGGGGTCCTCCGGGGGCATCAGGTTCTTGCGGTCCATGTTCAGAAATTCATTACGATTTAGGTGAAGAATACAAATGTTCTGACGATTGCGGCATTGATACTTGCGAATGCGACAGATGGGTTGAAATTTGGAACCTTGTATTTACTGAATTATACCAAGATGAAGATGGTAATCAATCTCCGTTAGAAAAGAAAAATGTTGATACAGGTATGGGCTTAGAACGTATTACGATGGTCTGCCAAGGTGTTGCATCAACTTTTGAAACGGATTTATTAAAACCTATCTTAGACAAAGTTTGTGAAATGAGTGGAGTTAAATATAAACAATCCGAAAAAACTGATATTTCTTTAAGAATTATCACTGACCACGCAAGATGTGTAACTTTCTTGATTAATGACGGAGTAATTCCGGGAAATGAAGGAAGAAGTTACGTATTAAGAATGATTCTAAGACGTGCGTTAAGACATGGTAAAATCTTAGGTATGGAATTACCGTTCTTATACAAACTTGTTGATGTTGTCCTTGAAAATTACGGCGATGCATATCCTGATTTAAGAAGAAATCGAGAAAAAATTATTGATACTATCAAAAAAGAAGAAGAAAGATTTAACAAAACTCTTGATAGAGGATATAAATTATTAAACGAATTTATTGATAACAAAAAAGACATTGACGGCGAAAGCGCATTCAGATTATATGATACATTTGGTTTCCCGTTTGAATTAACAAAAGAAATTGCGGAAGAAAACGGTTTAAAAGCTGATGAAGCCGGATTTAAAAAAGCCATGCAAGAGCAAAAAGACAGAGCAAAAGCCGCTACTCAAAAGATTTCCGTAACGGGTGATATTAAATATGCAAAAGTTGAAGAACGAGTTGGAGCAACTAATTTTGTCGGTTACGATGAACTTGAATGCGATGCAAAAATAATTGAAACCCTTGACGGTGAAGGTTTTGTAGATGTTGTTTTGGATAAAACTCCATTTTACGCTGAATGTGGTGGTCAAGTAGGCGATTCAGGGGTAATCGAAAACGATTCGGTTAAACTTAATGTTTTAACAACATTTAAAGTTAACAAATTGTTCGTTCACAGATGTGAACTTGTAAATGGTGAAATAGAAATCGGACAAACGGTTCATGCTTGCATTGACAAAGAAAGACGTGCTCAAATAAAAGTTCATCATACTTCTGCGCACTTACTTCAAGCAGCTTTGCAAAAAGTCCTTTCGGGTGATGTTCACCAAGCAGGTTCACAAGTGGAAGAAGATAGAATGCGTTTTGACTTTACTTTCGATAGAGCAATGACGGAAAAAGAAATTCAAAAAGCGGAAGATTTGATTAATGAATGGATTAGTCAAGATTTAGAAGTAACAACAAAAGTTATGAATATTGATGAAGCTCGTCAAACAGGCGCAATGGCTTTATTCGGTGAAAAATATGAAGATGAAGTAAGAGTCGTTTCAATAGGTAATGACGTTTCAAAAGAATTCTGTGCAGGATGTCATGCTTCTCATACAGGACAATTAAGACTTGCAAAAATAGTTTCTGAATCTGCTATCGCAGCAGGTACAAGACGTATTGAAGTTGTTGTCGCAAAATCGGCTTTAAAATATTTGTCTGATAAGGCAAACACTTTGGATAAATTGGCAGCAAAATTCAAAGCTCATTATAACGAAGTTGAAGCAAGAATTGATAAAATTCAAGAAGAAAACAAAGAACTTCAAAAAGAATTATCTACACTAAAAAATCAACAAGCAAAAGAAAAATTCAAAGAATTTGCATCAAATGCTGTTGACATAAACGGTGGAAAATTATTTGTTCAAAAAATGGATCAGCTTGATTCAAATGCACTTAAAGAGGGTGTAGAAATGCTTGCAAATAAACTTGGTGATTCTGTTATAGCAGTAGTTGCCGGAACTACAATATTTGTAAAAGTTTCTGACAATATTGTTGCAAAAGGAATAAATGCAGGTAACATTGTAAAAGAAATTGCAGCTGCAACAGACGGTAAAGGCGGTGGGCGTCCGCAATTTGCACAAGGTGCTGTGAAAAATTTAGATAAAGTTAATGAAGTATTAAATGCTATAAAAAATGATATTTTACAAAATCAAACGGTTAAGTGCTAATCCTTATTTAAGGATTGTTCAATATCAAATTTAAGCACATTTAAGACTTTTTTCAATGCTTTTGGACACAATCCTATAATATTTTCAAAACTGCCATTTACTGATTTTATAAATCCGTTTGGCAGTTCTTGTATGCCGTAGGCACCTGCTTTATCCAGCGGGTTAAATGTTTCAATATAATCGTTAATCATTTCATCAGATAATTCTTCAAATTGAACATAACTTGTTGTCGAAACTATTTTTTTGCGATTATTAGTGGTATCTATTCCACAAATTGATGTAACAACAAAATGTTGTCTGTTGGATAAACTTTTTAACATATTGAATGCATTTGATTTGTCTTTAGGCTTGCATAATATAGTATTATCCAAAACTACAACTGTATCGGCACTAATAATAACTGCAGGGTAATTTATTTTTAAAGCGACATCTAGTGCTTTGTTATAAGCTAAATTTTCAATTTTGGCATACGAAAAATTATAATCAGATATTTTTTCTTCAAATGTTGACTTTATAATATCAAAATCCAAATTAAGTTCTTCAAAGATTTTTTCCCTTCTTGGAGATGCCGATGCCAGTATTAATTTTTTCATGGTGATATTTCCTTACAAGTTTGAACTATATATAAACTATATATAAAATGTGCTTGTTTGTATATATCGTAAAGTTTTGTAAATTTCAGCATTGTAGTGATGCGATTGCCTATTAAATTCAACCTCATTTGTAATGTAAATTAATGTTAAGATTTTTTGATTGAGCTAGCAACATATATTTTTACAGTAATTAATATACTATACATGTGTACAATTTTATGAAAGGGGAATTTATGTCTATTTCAGTACCTTTAATTAAGTTTGGTGCTAATAATTTTTTAAACAATCAAAATTTTAGTAATCCTATTAAGCAAAATGAAGTAAAAGATGGAAGATTAACAGAATTTCCAAATAAATATTCAGTTAATGCTATAGTTGATGCTTATAAAGGTTTAAACGGTATTCAAACTGCGAAAACTTTAAATTTTGGTCAAAGTTTTTATAAAGCAATAAATAGTGAAGAATTCAAAAAGCAATTATATACTTGCCCGGATAAAAATGGCAAAAATGGTGAAAATGCAGGTTATAGAATAGATGTATCTAAATTAATGAAGAAATTTAGTAATGATTTGGTGTATAACGATGATGCAATAAAGACATCAATAAATATAAAGGAAGATGACAAATCATTAAAAGAAGCAAGAGTACAATTAAAACGTAAGAATGGTGAAGGTATATTGTTTGATATGGGTGTAAGACAAGATAGAGATAAAGGTCAACCGTTTAATCGCCAACTTCCGTTAGATCAGTCAGTATACATTACTCAAGGTGAGAATTCAAAAGAAGCTGCGTATATGTTAGATACAAAAGGAGTTATAGTTCCTGTAGTCAAGGACGGTAATAATGTCATATTAACAAATTTAGGTAAAGTATCAAAAAATAATAGCACTAATTCCAGCAACCTAGAGATAGAAGTAAAGAAAAAAGATTTAAGTGATAATGATATAAAATTTTGTCCTATAGATGCAGAAAAAATACCGGCAGTACCAAAGATAAACAAAGAATATAAAAAACCTAAGGGGGAAGGCGCTGAAATTGTTATTGGTATGCAAGACGGACGTTTTGTACCTGAAATAATTAAAAGTATAGAAAATTTCACAAAAAAACTCAAAAGTGGCGAAATTGTATTAAAGAAATTTGAAGGCAAAAATGCTAAAAATAAAATTCAGCTTGCTATGTTAGCCGGTGGATATGGTTCCAGAGCAGAATATACAAATGCAAGTTCTTCAAAAATATTTAACGGAACAGAAAAAGGCTCTCAATCAACAAAAGGTGTGTTTAGAACTGCAACAGGTTTAACTCCTATGGAAACAACTTTTGTTACATTGCATAATGCAGGTTTATTAGATTGCTCAAAACGATTTAAAATTGGTAAAAATGTCAAATTGTATTTAAATAAATCTACAAAGAATAATGGTAATGGCGGATTTACCATGGATTTATACAATATGATGAATGCAGTAAAAGATAAAGACGGAAATATACTAAAAGATAAAAATGGTAATATAAAAAGAACTGCATTAGCTATTTTTCCGAATGACTCAATGTCAAGAATGACAACTGCAATAGAACAGATGTATACGAAAATAAATGATGGTACAGCTGCAGTTGCTATGATTGCAAAAGAAATTTCTCCGAATGAAGCAAAAGGTAAATTTGGAATCATGAAGGTATCCAGTGATGATAACGAAATTTTGGGATTTATGGAAAAGCCTAAAGACATTCCTGCGAATTACATACAAAAAAACGGAAAATGTCTAACAAATACATTCCAATTTGCTGTAAGTAAAGAAGCCTTTGAAGCACTCTCAAAAATTGAACCTTTCTTACCATCAGGAGGAAAAAATGAATCTAGAGATTGGTCAAAGACATATATTCCTATTTTAATGACATTAACACAAAAGAGTTCTGAAGTAGATGCTTATAGAGAAATAAAATCTCTATTTGTAACAGACAAAGATATAAAAATTTATGAATTAAAATTAGAAAATGCTAAAAATGGAAATGAAAAAGCAGAGATTTTGGGAAAACTTACACAACTAAAAGAAGCGAAAAAAGTATTAGAACAGAATCAAACAGAAATAGAAAAAGCTGTTATTGAGGCTGAAAAAGTACTAAAAAATCAGAAAATATACGCAATACCTACAAGTGAGCCTTGGGCTGATTGCGGAAATTTAAATGCACTATATAAAACAACAATGGAAATAGCAAAAGGTGAGTTTAAATTAGAACCTTTTGAAAGACAGAATGTTTTAAACAGTGTAGATTTAAAATCAGGACTAATTGCTGAAGATAAAGAACACAAAGAAGAAATACTTAAAAAATACGATATAGCCGGCGAAGTTATGGCTGTGCGAAAAGCTAAATATGTAAATCCTTCAATTGTTGATAAATATATTAAAAAGGGAAAAATAACAATAAATAATTAATAAACGTAAAAATAACATTTATTGGATATTAAGGCAGGCAAGGTGAAAAAATGTACCTTGCCTGTTTGTTATAAAAAAATAACAGATGCTGAATAACGTGAAAATACATGTTCGAGTTAATGTATTTTCTACGTTTTCAGTATGGTATAAATTAAGTAAATTTTCTGTCTACCCTGAATTTATTTCTGTTTGCCTGATTTATCGGCAAGTTCTGAATCCATACGTAAAAATACAGGATGTATGTTTTCTTTTTCTATTAATTTACCAATCTTGATATTATCAATAGTTAAATCATCATATTTTATAGATAAATCAAAGGATAATTGTTCTGCCATATCTTTTGCAATATTAGGGCAGAATGGCTCAATTAACGATGCAATTACACACATTACATCAAGAACAGACGTTAAAACTTGTCCGCATTCTGTCATTTTTTCTTCTTTTGCTAAAGTCCAAGGTGCATTGTCTGTTACATATTTATTAGTAACGTCAACTAATTGAATAATAGCATTTCCCGCTTCTGCAATTTCATATTTATCAAAATGAGATTTTACAATATCAATAGTATTTTTAGCAGTGTTTAAAATGCTTGCATCTGTCTTAAATTCTGGTTTAACTTCTCCGTCAAAATATTTAACAAGCATTGAAAGGGTTCTGTTTAATAAATTACCCATAGAATTTGCTAAATGGGCATTTACTTTTTCTTTAAAATCATCATCGGAATAGTTGCCATCTTTTCCGCAAGGAGCAGAAGTTGCCATGTAGTAGCGTAAAGCATCCGCATTTTGAAGTTCAAAATTTTTCAAAATATCTTGAGGTGCAATTACGTTACCTAAAGATTTAGACATTTTTGTTTCGTCAATCGTAATCCAGCCATGTGCAAGAATTTGTTTTGGTAGAGGTAATTCCAATGCCATAAGTAGAGCTAACCAATAGATACTATGGAATTTCAGAATATCTTTTCCGATAACTTGTACATTTGCAGGCCAATATTTTCTGAAATTATCACTATTATTTTCAGTATCATAACCCAAACCTGTAATATAATTTGAAAGAGCATCAATCCATACGTAAATTACTTGTCGTGAATCATTTAATACAGGAATACCCCATTGTAAATTAGAAGAAGAACGAGAAATTGATATATCTTGAATATCTTCTAATTGGTTTAAAACTTCGTTTGCTCTAAAACTTGGAACAATAAAATCAGGATTTTCCTTTATATGTTTAACAATTGCATCTTTGTATTTTGTAAGTTTAAAGAAATAATTTTCTTCTGAAACTTCTTCAGGCTTAGTTAAATGATCAGGACAAAGACCATCTTCTGTTAAATCTTTTTCGTTTAAAAAACATTCACAGCCTTGGCAATATAAACCTGTGTAAGAATGTTTGTATATATCACCTTTTTCTAATAGTTTATTAAATATTTTTTGAACTGCATTTTTGTGATAATCGTCAGTCGTTCTAATAAATTTATCATAGCTGATACCTAAATCTTTCCAACAATCTTGAAATTTTCCGGAATTTATATCACAAAGCTCTTTTGGTGTAATACCTTTAGAAGCAGATGTTTTTTGAATTTTTATACCGTGTTCATCAGTTCCGCTTAAGAAAAATACGTTTTCGCAGCGTTTTCTAAAATGTCTTGCGATAATATCTGTAAGAATTTTTTCATAAGCATGTCCAATATGTGGAGCACCGTTTACATAATCAATAGCAGTTGTTAAATAAAAATTTTCCATTATATACCTCATTTATTGTTATTAAAATTATACAACAAATAAGAATATTAAGGAGAAAGTATTACTTCATTTGTTCTTTAACATTGTTTCTTATTTCTGCTAAAGGACTTTTGTTTGGTGTTGATATATTGTTATAATATTTTTTTACGTAAATTATCGGAAATTTCGGAAGCCAACCCAATTTCATCAAAATAGAAACAGTTTCTGCACCTTGTGAGAGCATGAGTTCATCAATAGTATCTTCATAGGCTGTTGAAATTGTTGAAACCCCTTTTAGAATATAATCAGTTGCAGTTAAAACGGAATATCCTGCACCAACACCGGTATTTATTATTATTTTTGTCATTTTAAATTCTTTATCACCAATTTTTACTTTTTTCTGGTCTTCAGGAATATCAATAGCCCCATCGGAAATAGCTTCTATTTCGTACCATTCACCTTTGTATTGTATTCGGAGTGCTTTTGGATTTGGTGCATAAATAAAATCATATTCGTTATCTAAAAGTAATTGTCCGTCTTGACTATAAATTCCATATTTATGATTTTTACAAGTAACATATTTTTTGCCAAAAAGAGGTTCTATAGATGTAAATTCAGGCGGAATAATTATATTCCCAAATTCATCATATAGTCCGAAATTTTTATCATTACCCAATTTAACATATTTATCAAAAACTCTTTCTACATGATTAAATTTTGGCTTTATTAAATATTCTCCTTCGTTATTAATTAAGCCAAATTTATTTCTTTTTTGTATTATCCATGCGTTTTTACCAAGACGGATTAATTTTTTGTATTGAGCATGTACAATAACTTTACCTGATGAATCTTTTAATCCGTATTTATTGTTTAAATTATATACTATCAATTTCGTATTATCGCAAACATCCGCAGCTATGGCATTACCTTGAATAGCGCTGCATTGAATAATTAAAAGATATAGTAAAAAGGTTAAAAATTTTTTCATACTCGTATATTATCATAAAATATGTTATAATTTTCAAGTCCAAAGTAGGATTAAATTTAAAATGAACAAAAATGTTAAAATAATATCAATAGTATTTTTTATCTTGGCAATATTAATTTTATTGCCCGTTTTGTTTGTTTTTTACGGTATTCCTCTAATTGTACAAAATCCAAATTTTTTATCTTGGGTTCAGGATTACGTTGATAAAAATTACAATGCGGATTTGATTATAAATTCGCCTGCGCTAAATATATCAAAAGATTTGACAATTACTTTTAAATCAAATGAAGTTTTATTGATAAAAGACGGCAATACATATTTAAGTGCAAAAAATTTAGATAGTGTAATTTCTTTGAAAAAAATATTGGAGAAAAAGATTATTTTAAGAAAACTTGGCGCGGATGATTTGTTTATTGATATAAATAATCTTCAAAAATTAACTTTTAAAGACCAAGAGCAAGAACAAAAACCTTTTGAATATAAAATTCTATGGTTTAAATCAGATATGTATTTAAAAAAATGTATGATTTTGTATCGTGCGCCTAATAATGTTTTAATAAAACTTCTTGCGCGTGATTTAGAGCTTACAAAAGAAATTAACCCAAAATATGTTCATTTCTCTATTCTAACCGATATTGAATACGATAATCAACGATTTAGAATGTTATTCAAAGATTTTAATACGATTTATTTTAAAGATAAAAAAATTAACATTGATAACTTTAAATTTATAGTTGATAAAACAATGATATCCGTAAATGGTTATCTTGACGAGAAAAACAACTATAAATTGAATGTTAAATCAAATAAATTTAAAGTTCAAAGTGTAAAAAGTATATTAGAATCGAATTTAATAATACCAAACGGTAAAGAGGTTTTGTCTTGTTTTAAGGATTTAGGCGGAACGTTTAATTTTAACATAAATCTTTCTAACAAAGATTTAAACGGTGATGTCGATATTAATAAAGTTAATTTAAAATTAATCCCGTTGGCAAATATACCAATAACGTTAACAAAAGGAAAAATTAAATTAAACAAAAACGATATAAAAATATCAAATGTAAATGGCTATTACGGTTCAAAAATTACAAACAAATTTGAATGTTTTGGCGATGTAAAAGATTATACTAAAACGGCAAAAACAGAAATCGGCATAAGAGGAATTGTAGAAAGTGAGTTTTCAAAATACTTATCCAAAGTTGCAAATTGTAATTTGCTACTAAAAGGAAATTCTCAATTTGCGATGAAAGTTAATTATGATACAACAGGTAAAGTTGTTGTAATTGGCAGTACAAAAATACCAAAAGGTTCGGACTTTTTGGTTGAAAATTCATCAATAAGTTCATCAAAATTTGATAGAGCTTTGGGTTTTAAGTTAAATATTTTGAAAAATGATTTGAATATTGAACACTTAAATTACTACATATCCGATTTTATTTCTACAAAAGGAAAACCTGTTTTTAAACCATTGGTAACAATGAACAGCAAGGTTGATTTAGCAAGCGGTTGGTTGAAAGAATTGAGTTTTGATATACCTGAACCGTTACCAAGTGAATTTTTTAATGCTTTGATTAATCAGAATTTATTACGCGGCGGAACATTTAGCGGAAAAATAAAATATAACAATTACGATACCAAAAATCCGAAAGTTGAAGGCAAGATGACACTTGATGATGTTCGTGTAAGAGGTCAGGGATTGAGTGTAAAACATGGCGTGCTAACGACGACAAATAACGATATAAATATCAAAGCAGACGGCAGATTAAGACGAGTTGAATATAAAATTGACGGTGATATAAAAAACAGAATTTTGTTCCCGATAATTGTAAAAAATGTCAATGTTGATATTGATGAAATTGATGTTGAAAGATTAATGCAAACGTTTGCGCCAAGAAAACCGTTAACAGAAGAAGAGCGAAAGAAATTGCAAGAGAGAATGGCACAAATGAAATTTGCAAGAAGTGATGTTTCAACAAAATATTTTGAAGTGGAACAAAGTTCTATCGAAAAGAAAAATGAAGCAACACAAGAAGAACCGATAAAATTTGTACCGAATTTGTTTGCGATAAAAAATTGCCGATTTAATGTAAAAAAAGGTCAATATAAACTTCTTAATTTCGCAAACCTAAACGCTGATTTATCATTGACAGAAAAAGGAATTTTAGAAATAAAATCGAACAGATTTGATTTTGCAGAAGGAATCTCTTCTTTGAAAGTTTATTGTGATATGGCAAAAGAGTTGTATTCGGTAAAATTGGGTGCAAAAGATGTAAATTCAGATTTAATTTCAACGTCAATTTTGAATCTTCCTAAAGAAATTTCAGGTAAAACAAATGCATTATTGGAATTTAATACGGATAAAAATATGAAATTGAACGGTAATATAAAATTTTCCGTAAACAATGGTGCTATTTCAAAATTAGGATTAGTTCAATATATTTTGAATGTTGCTGCAATATTCAGAAATCCGATAGTAATGATTAGTCCTACAACTCTTTTTGATATGATTAATGTTCCTGATGGTTCATTCAAAAAAATATCAGGTAAACTGGAAATTAAAGATAATATAGTTGAACGGATGATGATACAATCTTCTTCTCCACAATTAAGTGCGTTTATTGTCGGAAAAATTAATTTAGAAAATTTTGATTCTTCGCTAAGAATTTATACAAAATTCAGTAACAAAAATAAAGGCATATCAGGATTTTTACGTAATATTTCAATAAACATGCTTACAAAAAAGGCAGTTATAAACGCAGAAGAAGTCAGCTATTATGCTTCAGAACTTTCTATGCTTCCAAAACTAGAAACAGGTGAAGAAACCGCACAAGTATTTTTAACAAAAGTTGACGGAGATGTTCAAACAAATAACTTTATTTCTTCGTTGAAAAAAATAAAATAAATCCTTATTTGCAGCTGCCTTTTTCCCAAGTAAGTTGAGTCTCATCAGGGCATTTTAGATTAGAATCAGTTTTTAAATAATCCATATTCCCTTTTTCTAATACCCAAGTTATAAAACCATAACGAGATTCTTCGTCTATACAAGCAAAAATATTATTATTCTTACTACAATAACTTGCTGTATATGATGGCAATATACCATCTTTAGTTATATCAAAGGTAAATACATCTGTTCCAAAATTATATTTACCTTTATTTGGACCATCTATATCTACATACATCCCACCACATTTTATTTTATCTGTATCGCTGCTATACGTTCCATTACAAGTTTTATTATAAATACCCATGTCACCCATAGCTATACTCGTACCACTAGATAATATTGCTTGAGGGTAATCTGCATAATCACCATCGCAATAACCGGCTCTTAAATGTACGCAAGTTCCTGAATCTTCATTTTCTGTCATACAACCATTATTTGAATCTCTACAAATTTTTGTAGTTTTCAAAAATTCTGTTAATCTATCAAAATAACGTTTTGTACGTTGTTCCCAATCATTATCATTAACAAACCATGTTTCAACAGGACCATACACAGCCGTTGCTCTATTGTGAGCCTCATTTAGT
>JAFRAO010000038.1 GCA_017405375.1 bacterium | reverse complement strand
GCTCGGGCATCTAAAAGCCTTCATTTGTAGCATATTTAAAGGTGAACTGTCCAAAGTTGACAGTGAACAGAGTCGTCAGTTTACCCATAACAGTTCACTATCAACCGTTCACTCATTCGCGTTTACTTTAGCAGAAACCCTTATTGTAATGGGCATAATCGGTGTTGTCGCTGCATTAACTATTCCTAACGTAAACAAAAACACCAGCAACATGGAAAAAGTAACAAGATTTAAGAAAATATATGCCGAACTAAATGAAGCCCTTGATAGAGCTACTGCAGTATATGGTCCAGTAAAAACTTGGTACAACAATATAAATTTTGACGATTGCTTAGATAGTGCAGATGGTAGCTATATATGTTCTAAAAAATTTATGGATAGATTAACTGAATTTATGAAAGTTACAAAATCTTGTCGTGGGGGTGATGAGGATTGTCCCTGTAATTATTCTGATTATACATCTTGTATTGTTTTCGCAAATGGTGCAAGTATTGAAGTCGATTATGATAGTGAATTCATTTTATTAGATATTGATGGACAAGACAAAGATTTATGACACAGAGGTATTAATAGAATATCGCAGAAAAATTTGCATATAGTTTAACTACGTAATATTTATTTACAAACAGCGAATATTATTTAAGAATAAAAAATTTATGCCGATATCATGAATATATTATTAAAAAATAAAGGAGGAGGCTTTTATGGCTGATTATTTAAGAGGTCTTAATCCAAATAATCCTGAAGTAGCTAAGGTTGCGCAAGAATATGAGAGACATCAAGCATTTGCAAAAATAAAGTTGACGGCTGGTGTAATACCGCATCAATTAAAATATAATGATACTATTAAGCAAATTGAGGATGAATACTCAAGAGATGTAGCTAATGCAGATACAGAGCTTTCTAAATCTATTGAAGCAATTGAGAGTGGTGATGCACTAACTTCTTTAAGAAAAAGTGCTGCCGAAGCTAAGAGTAACGAAGATATAGTTACTCAAGTTGGAACACAAAATATACAAAATGCACAACAAGCTGTTACTTCTCTAGAAACACAATTGTCATCTTTAAAATGTCAATCACCAAGCTATTCTGTACAGTATAGCAGCGAGGATGAACCTTTTGATATCGATGCTGAAAATGAAAAAATCGCTTACTTAGAGCAACAATTACAACAAGCCAAAGAAACAGTACTAAAAGTTACACAAGAAGAAGAAAAAAATCTACAAAATGCTAAAGATGCAACAACGAAAGCGCAAAATGACTTAGCAGCAAAAGAAATTGAGCTAAGTGAACTAAGAGACCAAGCACAATTTGTTCGTGACAAAGAAGTTGATGCTGCTAATGCTAAAAAAGAGGCTGCAAAAGCTGAAGCTCAAAAATTGTTTAATGAAAGTGTAAGTCCTGATGTGTCACAATATAGTTTTGACTCACATTATAATAGAAGTGAGCGTGACCAAAAATTGACAGATATGAAAGTTGAAACTTTTTATAATACTCGTGTGGAAGATCAACATAAATTTAGCTATCCAAAATATACTCCGGAGCAGATTAAAACATTTAAATTTCGTGAAAATATTGTAAATACAGAGGTTTATGAAGAAATTTCTCCTAAAGCAAAAAAAGAGGCACAAGAAATTATTGGTAGATATAATGAACATTTGTTTGATAAAATTAATTCAGAACAAGGTGCGATTGCGACGTGTTATGTTTCAGGAACAGTAAGGACTTTAGTTGCCGGAAGTGATGATGCCCGTAAAGCTTTAGATAACGCAATAGGTATTGATGATGAAACTAATACGTTTTATATAAAATTAAAAGGTCAGGATGCCTTTGATCATTTTTATTCAATTTCTGCTTATAATGTAGCACAATTTGCAGTTGGCAATAAACATGAAGGTATAAATGGCGCTTATAATATTGATTCAGGAATAATGGATCGGGCTGATTTGGGACGACTAACTGATGATGATCGTGCAAATTTAATTATGGCAGCAATTGATTTAGCAAATTATAGAGCAATAAAAGATGGTGTTATTCCTAAAGATTTATCTAAATTAGATCCTATTTCTACTGATAATGAATGGGGTAGTGATTCTCATATGAGTTTATCATTAACCGGAAGACCTGTTGAAAAGGTAGATTTAAGTTCGCTTAGTGCTGAAAATGACGGTGAAGCATATAATATATCAATACATGTTGATGGTATGGGTAGTCATGTTTGTACAGCTATTATTAAGGGTGACGAGATGATTATAAAAGACCCTCGTGGTGATCATCGTAATGATCCTAGAGCGCAAAATTATGATAATCCCGGATTAGAAGCAGGCTTTGGCGAAGTTAGTATTTCTCTTGCTAAATTAAAAGCAAATGATTATACCCAATTGGGATTGGGAAACGGTGTATCAATAACTTCAATATCTAAACTTATATAAATAATCAGTTCGTAGGTTGGGTGAAACCCAACAAAATTTCTTGTATCAAAATCAATATATACACTGTTTTCATTTTATATTATCTTACTAAGTTAGGAGTGTTCTTGCTTTCATGTTTTTTAAGTCTTGTAACGGAGAAATGTTCCCAACTGCGTGGAAAACCTACTTGTTCCTCTGCCGTTAAAGCATCCTTATCGAATATTTCCATACATATACCTTATAAAATAAAGGCACCCCGTTTTAGCATTATCATAAGACAAGAGGCTTGGAGTGCTCCAATACTATTATTATAACGTTAATGCTATGTAGAAGCTATGTAGATTGAGCAAGTACATAATAAAAGCTGGAACATAGTCCCAGCCATTATTTTAGTGGTGTCTATAAAGTTTTAGCTTTGGAACTTTTTGATAACATTTATCAGCAGATTGTATCCATTATGAAACAGTCTACAGGAATATTACAATATGAAAATGATACTCGGATGAAGTGTGCTTAAAGGTTTGTTTGTAATATTATTGAGTTAGGAGTAAAGTATGACTGAAAAAGAAAAAATGTTAAACGGTGAATTATATATGCCTGAAAATGATGAAGTTTTATTCAATGAAAGAATAAAGTGTAAAACCTTATGCTACCAGTTTAACAACCTTTCACCCGACAAATTAGAACAAAGAAAAGAACTAATTAAAAAGATTATCAGCAAGACTGGAAATAAGATTTGGATAGAACAACCTTTTATCTGTGATTACGGATATAACATTGAAATCGGTGAGAATTTCTATTCTAACCATAACCTTACTATTTTAGACTGTGCAAAAGTAGTCTTTGGTGATAATGTGTTTATTGCACCTAATGTTTCATTCTATACGGCTGAACACCCGATTGATTACGAAATAAGAAATAAGGGTTTAGAATATGCAAAACCTATAACAGTAGGAAACAATGTTTGGATAGGCGGTGATGTAACCGTATTATCGGATGTAACTATCGGTAACAATGTTGTTATCGGTGCAGGGAGTGTTATTACAAAAGATGTTCCAGACAATGTGGTTGTAGCAGGAAACCCTGCAAGAGTAATAAGGCATATTGATAGCAAATTAAATTAGTTTAATGGAACCCGCAAAAGACTCTTAAATACTAAAATAGAGCCCAATTTTACGGACTCTAAAAAAAGTAATGTCGACGGGGGGACTGTATCGGATTATTCGGGTACGCATAACACTACTTTCGCTTTTAAATCCTAACGGATTTAGTCGCTCATTCGTGTTATTTGCTCTTACGGGCTTGCTCGCTATCGCTCGGCATCGCCCTACCGAAAATCCTCTGTCTTGCTCGTTCGCGTTTAACGGGTCTACGGTTATTTGCTTCATAAATTTCATTTATTTCGCAAATAAGCCTTCGCCCTCAGCTCACTCGCGCTGAACCCCAGAAAGAGTGGTTAAACCCCTCCCCATAACATTAAAAAAGGACAAGATTTTTTTCTTGTCCTTTTTTAATTGTCGACGGGGGGACTTGAACCCCCACGACTCTCGCCACATGCACCTCAAGCATGCATGTCTACCATTCCATCACATCGACATTTTTTGGAGGCGGATTTTGACTTTGTCAAAATCCGCCCTATTTTTTTCTAAAATTTATACTCAGGTATTACAAATTGTTCGTTATTTGCATCAACATTTACAAACTCTAAGTAATAATCCATTGCTGTTTCTTTTGTTTTTTCATACATTTCATCTGAAACGTATTTTTTGTGTAATTCGGTCCTATCTCCTGAATAGTTACCCATTAATTGTGCAAATTTAATAATTTCTGCCAAATTTAAGCCCGCACCATATGCTTTTGTTTTTGCATCAGTGCCTGATGGTCTGATTTCTATATACTTATCCGTAAATTCAAGATACGTACCATCTCCTACAAATTTGATTGCAACTAAATTGTCAAAATTCAAGTCTTTAAATGTATCTTTTAAAACATCTTTTGCCTGTTCAAATGACATTTTGCCTGAACGAATTGCAATAGCTAAAGACAAATAAAATAAGTCATTTTTCGTTCTTAATTTTTCGCCTTCAACTTTTGCTTGTTTCAATTTGTCAATATCAGGTTCTGATTCATTGTAATATGCAATATCTACACGAGTGTCAAATTGACCGTTTATCCCATTATCCTTAAATACTTCTAATAAGTATTCGGACATTGTTTTATTTTCTTCTTCAAGTTTTGAAGATAGTGCTGATGCAACTAAAATTGCTTCTGTTGCAGATTTTTCTCTCATTGCAATTGCTTCACGGCCGGATAATGACTTAATCATTTCTTCTCCACCCATAATCATTCCGCCTGATTCTTCACCACCGAAAATCAATCTTGGAGATTTGCCTAAGTTTATTTCTTGACCAAATACATCAAAAACTTTCACTTCCTCGTTTGGAGCTTTTTTAAGTTTTAGTTCGACTTTTTTCATAATATTTGCAATTTCTTTGAAACCAACAGGAACATTTACAACTGCAATATTATTTGATTTAGCCCATTCATCCCAACTCATTGCAGATGCTGTTGTTTTAATCATAAATCTTGGATGATTATTCCATTTTCCTTGTGATTTCAACATTTTCATCCTGAAATCCATCAACATCAAAAATGCTTGGTTTGCGGTGAACACTGTCAAAACTCTACCGTTACCCAACTTAACATAAGCAATACCGGATGCATCAAGTTTTGAAATTTCTTTTTCGTTTTCAATTTGAGTAACAGTTAATCTGTCATGGTCAGGGTCCGTAATAAGAACAACTGTTCCAATCGGATAATCCGTCAAAACTTTGTCATAATGCAATGTTTCAATTACAGGAAAATAACTTTCTCCATTCGAACGTTTTGCCAAAACTGTAGCATCTACTGAATAATCATAAAAAGTTTTGTTGCCTTTTGGGTCAACATCATATTTACCGATAGAGTGGAAAAACGGGTCCTCTTTTTCGTTTAGCCAAACAAATTTATCAGAAATATTCAAAGATTTCAAAACTCTGCTTAATGTTCTGTAAGCTGAACCGCCAACATTTTCAATAACAATTTTGTTTTGTGCTTTTTTAATAAAATCTAAGTTATCTTTTTCTGCAACACCTGATTTTAAGTATTCAACATATAAATCAACACCGTCATTTAATTTATCCATAATTTTTTCATCAATCAACGGATTATTTTCTGCTGCAATTTTTATTTCATAAGTTCCATCTTTTTCTGTTTTGTCAAAAATTTCTTGAATTTTTTGAACAAATTCAGCAGATTCTTCAGGTAAATATTGACTTCCTTGTGAATTTAAATCTTTTGTAGCGTTTTTAACTGAAATACCATGACTTGATGTAATGTATTCTCCACCAACTAAATCTAATTTGAATGCTAAGAAAGATGCCAACCAAATTGGAATAGTTCTTTTTTCAACAGGAACAAGAGTTTTAATTTCTTGTGCTGCTTGAATTCTTGCTATTGCATCCAAGAACAAATCCGAATTATATCTAACTTCTCTGCCTGCAAGTTTTAAAATTTGTTTATCAGGATATTTTTCAACGGCAACAAGAGCTTTAGCCAATGTTGCAAGAACAATTCCGACTAAATTAATCGGGAAACGTGTATCTTGCGGAAATAAAATGTTTTGCGGGCCTCTAATACCTGCTGTTGAAACTTTTGCTTCTTTTGCATAGTTTGCAAACCATTCTTTTAAATTTAAACCTTCGGGATTATTTTTTTCATCATAAGGTAATAAATGTTCTTTTTTAAGAGTAAAAGTAAATTCTCCTTTATTGGAAAAATCCATTAACTTAAGATTTTTTATATAATCAGGTGTTTTATTATAAACACTTTCAAATAATTTTTGTTCTAATTCACATGAGGCGATTTTTTTAGTATTCATATGTTAAAAAATCCTTTCAATATGTTAATTTTATCATAAATATACTAATCAACAATCTATTTTTTTCCTTTGTTAAAAATTTTTAGTGTAAAATTATTTCATGAATAAAAAAAATTTTTACACCATTTTATTTTTATTTTTATTTTTCATTATATTAAGTCTATCTGTGTATTTTATTCCAAATATAACAAAATATGATTTATATTTTTTAGGGAAAATTCAAGAAACTTTTAGCTTTATTTCACCAAAAACAGCTTTTTTTATTTCGGAATTTTTTTATCAAAATCTATGGAAATTTCTTTTGATAATAGTCACATCCATTGTTCTTCTTAAAAATTATGATTTTCTGTTGGAAATAATGTTTTTAATTTCTGTAAAATATGGCATTTTTCTCAAAGATTTTATTAAAAATCTTATAGCAAGACCAAGACCGCCAATTGAATATCAAGCCCTTATTCATCATCAAACTTACAGTTTTCCGTCCGGGCACAGTTTTCATAATACTGTTCTTTTAGGTTTAACCATTTATTTTATTTACAAATATATCAACAATAAATATTTGAAAAATTTTTTACAAATTTGTTGTGTTTGCTGGATTTTTCTTGTTATGTTATCAAGACTCATTTTAGGTGTTCATTATACAACAGATGTTTTGGGGGGATTTATTTTAGGCTTAATTATTGTTTTTTCTATTATTCTTATTGATAATATTCTGCCTAAAACTTTTTATATAAATCTTATTAAAAAATTTTTCACAAAAAAAAAGAACGTGTAATCGTTCTTTAAATCGTTATAATAGGAAGGAAATAATGGAATAAAATTATCAATTATCCAAATTAATTATTACCGGATAACTGTAAAAAATTCTTTTTCATAAAATCGCAGTATTCGTAAATATCATCATCTTTTTCACATTTTTCAAAATCTTTTAATCTTGCTGATAATACTACCAATTTATTTTGTAAATTTACGATTTCTTTATACATAACACATATCCCTAATCTTTTTATTATTAACTTACATAAAAAATATCGGTTTAAAAATATAAAATCTTTAGACTTTTATTTTATGTTGTTACATTTATTTACAAAAATCGTTCAAATTGAATACAAAAAATGTTTAAACCTTAATTATTCAACATATTTTCTTGTCATGATTATGTTTCCGTTTTCATCATACGCATTATTTTTTAACCAATGAGCAAGAAGATTCCCATCTTTTGAATAAATATATGTTTCTTCCTTTGATATTCTTAAGGTTGTATTAACTATTTTGCCATTTACGTCATATTTTTTGCTTTTATATGGATAATTTAAAGATTCTTTATGCTCAATATGAGTTAAGACACCATTTCCATCATAATAATATACATTATATAAATCTTCATGATTTTGTACGGCATAGGTACCATCAGAAAAAAGAGCAAGTGTTCTATCTTTTAACTCTGTTTTTCCGCTTAATAAATAATTATAATTCTCATTATAATCTTTATCACAATAATTTTTTTCAAATTTTTCGTAAGGTATGTTTGAAGAAGATTTCGGTGCAGTTTGCTTAATATCGTATGTTATATTTCCCTGTAATGGGTCAGCATACGCAGACAACTCAAATAAAAAGATAAATAAAAATAAAATGATTTTTTTCATATAAATTTTTTAATGACTTTTTTATAAAAATCCATTTTCTAAATAATAGATTTGTGTAATCTTTCAAGTCGATTTTTGGACAAGATATTTTTAAGTTTCATAATAGCTTGAGCATGTAACTGACAAACTCTTGATTCGGAAATTTCGATTGTATCGCCTATTTCTTTTAATGTCATATTTTCATGGTAGTAAAGAACCATTATCATTCTTTCTCTTTCCGGCAATCGTTTTAAGGCATTTTCGAGTTGAGCTTTTACATCTTTTTCTTCCATTGCTTCTGCCGGAGTTAATCTGTTTTGATCTTGAATAGTATCAATAATTTCTACACTATCATCAGAGGAACCTTTTTTATCATATAAAGAACCTATCGTTGTATCTTCAGATAAAATTTGGTCAACTTTTTGCGGTTCCATATCTAAAAAGTCAGCAACTTCGAGAGTTGTTGCAGGTCTGCCCAATTTTTGTCTTAAATGTTCTTGAGCTTGTTTTACATCTTTTATTTTTTTTCTGGCACTACGTGGTAAAAAATCTTCCGAACGGATTTTATCAATAATACAGCCCCTAATCCTTATAAGAGCATACGTTTCAAATCTTGCGCCTTTATTAGGCTGATATTTTTCGATAGCACTTATTAAACCTTCTATTCCATATCCTGATATATCTTCTAAAGAAAACGTAGTAGGCAAAGACACTTTTATACGACCGACAACATACTTTGTAAGATAAATATATTGCATTATTAATAAATCTCTGTAAGTTTTATTAGTTCTGTCTTCAAAATATTTATTCCAAAGCGATTCTAACTCTTCATCAGAAAGTCTTTTTATATTATTATAAGAACTATCAAATTGTTCAGTCATTCCCCTGTCCAGAATAATTAATTCGTCATTTTCGTATAATACTACTTTATTATTCTATAATAATATTCAAATATCTCATCATTTAAAAAGATGAATTTTCAAATAACAGCTTGATAATATCACACAAATTCATATATTTTGTTCTTAATTAACTTTCAAATAATTCGCTTGACAAATATCTTTCGCCTGTGTCCGGCAAAAGAACAACAACTGTTTTGTCAGGATTTTCATTCGCTAAATCTATTGCTGCACACAAACTTGCACCTGATGAAATACCTATTAATAATCCTTCTGTTTTTGCAGATTTTCTTGCTATTTCCATTGCATTTTCATTTGTTACGGTAATAATTTTATCAACTACATTTCTGTTAAATGTATCAGGCACAAATCCTGCACCGATTCCTTGAATTTTATGTGCCCCTGCAACACCTTTTGATAAAACAGGACTTGATTCCGGTTCAACTGCAACAATTTGAATGTCTTTATTTTGTTCTTTTAAAAATTTGCCAATACCTGATACTGTTCCGCCTGTTCCAACACCGGCAACAAAAATATCTATTTTACCCTCTGTATCATTCCAAAGTTCTCTTGCTGTTGTATTGTAGTGCTTTTGCGGATTTGCAGGATTTTTAAATTGTTGAGGAATAAAAGAATTATTGATTTCTTTATGTAATTCTTCTGCTTTATCAATTGCACCTTTCATACCTTTTGTGCCCTCTGTTAATACAAGCTCTGCTCCGTATGCTGCTAACAATTTCCTTCTTTCTATACTCATTGTTTCGGGCATTGTTAAAATTAATCTATAATTTTTTATAGCACAGATGAAAGCAAGTCCGATTCCTGTATTTCCGCTTGTCGGTTCAATTATAGTTGTTTTTTCGTTTATTAAACCTTGTTGCTCCGCCGTTTCAATCATAGCAAGAGCAACTCTGTCTTTTACTGAACCCGCAGGATTAAAATATTCAACTTTTGCATATAAATTATTATTGTTTGACAATTTATTTATTCTTACAAGTGGTGTATTTCCAATAGTTTCTATTAAATTCTCGTATTTTGTCATTTTATTTTTCCCTTACTTTACTTCATCAATTATACCACCTGCAACAATATCTTCATTATCATAAACTACAACTGATTGTCCAACTGTAATAGAATTTTGATAATTAACAAATTCTATTTCTAATTTATTGTTTATAAATTTTATGTTACATTCTTGCAGTAATTGATTCGAACGAATTTTAGCGGTATAATTTCCATTTGTAATTTTTATACCCGATGGGAAATTTATTTCTTTTGCAACAAGGAATCTTTTAAAAGTTTTATCTAAATTTCCAACAACCACAGTATTTGTATCTTTTTCAAGTTTTATTACATATAACGGTTCTGTTGATGAAATTCCCAAACCTTTTCTTTGACCTATTGTATAATTCCAAATGCCATTGTGTTTACCTAATATTTTTCCCTCACTATCAATGATATTTCCTTTTTTATCTTTTACTCCTAAAAGTTCATTATAATTACCTTCATAAAAATCTTGACTGTCGGGTTTATCAGATACTTCAAGTCCAAAACCTTTTGCAATTTCTCGAACTTCCGATTTTGTATATTCGCCAAGCGGCATTAAAATATTTTTTAATTGATTCTGCGTTAATTTATACAAAAAATATGACTGGTCTTTTGATTTATCTTTTGCTTGCGCAAGATTATATATCCCATTATTTTCAATAATTCTTGCATAGTGTCCTGTTGCAAATTTATCAAATTTAATACCTTTTTCTCTTGCTACATAGGGTAAAACACCAAACTTAATTAATGAATTGCAACGAATACAAGGATTTGGAGTTCTACCTGATAAATATTCTTCTTTAAAATATTTTAAAACAATTTCATCATATTCTTTAGAACAATCAATAACATGATAAGGAATATCAAGGAATTTAGCTGTTTTTTCAGCACTTTCAATATCTTCTTTTTCGTTTGGTCCAAGACATGCGCCATGGGTTCCTTTATGCGAAGAAACTTTTTTATCACCCCATATTGCCATTGTTACTCCCTCAACTTCGTATCCTTGATTTTTAAGAATTGCTGCTGTTGTTGCCGAATCAACTCCACCTGATAAACCTACTAAAACTTTCATTATAAATAATCCTTATCTTATCTTATCTTGTCTTTGTTATGCTATACCATAACATATTATAAACAAAATGTTTTAGCAAGTTTATTATTTTTGTGATAAACTGTCTTTATGGAAAATACATTAACAAAAAGTCTTGAAAAATATTTACTCGCAATAGATTCATTGTTAAATGAAAAAGAATCAATAATTGTTAAAGATGTTGCTACATATCTAAATTATGGCGGTGCTTCTACTGCCAATGCAATAAAAAAATTAAAAGAAAAAGGTTATATAAATTATGAACCTTACGGAAACATAACATTAACTGCAAACGGAGAAAGGGTGGTTATTGTTAAAAGATATCGTCATAATACGATAACAAACTTTTTTAATAAAGTTTTAAACATTGATATTGATGATGCAGAATATAATGCGGAACAAATGGAATATTCAATGACAGAAGATGTATTAGGCAGACTTGTTAATTTTCTTGATTTTATGAAACAGTGTTCTTGTTCTGAACCAAAATGGATAAAAAGCTGCAAAACAACACTCGAAACAGGAGAAATAAACAATAAATGTAAATCTTGTTCAGGCGGGTGTTGTTGCGGAAAATAAGTGTATTTTTTATAAAAATTTTTCTTTGGTTAATATTTTGATTAGGGTTTTATCTTACAAAATTTGTCATAATTTTGTTTTCTAATTCAGGATAAGAAATATTATTTGCTTTTCCTAATTCAATACATTTTAAAATCCAAGCCATATTTAATCCTAATGTTCGCATTATTTGCAAACCTTCTTTATCTTGCAAAACTTCTTCAGGAGTATTTCCATGAACCATATTCCAGTAATTTGACGAAATTATCGGCATACAATTTATTGTAAAATGTTTTTGAATAGCATCTAAACTTGCAGTTGTACCGGCTCTTCTTGCTGAAACAATTGCTGCTGCCGGTTTAAATTTGAATGCTTGAGAATTTGAATAAAACATTCTATCCATTACCGATAATAAGCGTCCTGACGGGTGCGCATAATAAACAGGTGAACCGAAAATAAATCCGTCTGCATTTTTTGCTTTTTCTGCAATTTCATTTACTATATCATCTTCAAAAACACATTTTCCGCCATTTTTACGACATGTTTGGCAACCCATACAATCTCTTATGGGTTTGTTACCTAAAGAAATTATCTCAGTATCTATATGTTGTTGATTTAAAACTTTTTCAACTTCACAAAGAGCTGTATAAGTGCATCCTTTTATATTCGCACTTCCGTTTATTAATAAAACTTTCATCTTATGTTCTCCTATTGCAATTTTTCAAAATCTTCTACACCATGTTTACACAATGGACAAATGAAATCTTGCGGAATATCTTTTCCTTCAAAAACATAACCGCAAATTTTACATATCCAACCTTCTTTTTTCTTTTCAGGTCTTACGACAGGTTTTATTTTGTTTAAATAATATTCATAAGTTACAGACGGAACTTCAGATATTATTTCTGCATTTTCTACATCTGCAACAAACAATATGTGTGAACCGCAATCTTTTGTTTCTGTTACATTTGCAGATATTATGGTATTTGTATATTTATTCAAAGCTAAAATGCCGTTATCACAGCGTTTTGCATAGTTACAATCTTCAAATTTATTAACTTCTCTGCCTGAAGAAAATCCAAATGTTTTAAATACTGAAAACGGTGTTTCTTCTGTTAAAACAGAAACATTAAATTTTCCTGTTTTTTGAATCATCTCACAAGTGTAATTACATTTATTAACTGCGATTGAAATTTGTTTTGGTTTATCTGTAATTTGATTTACCGTATTTATAATGCAACCGTTATCTTTTTCGTCGTGAGAAGTTAAAACATATAGTCCATAACTTATGTTAGACAGCGGATTTGTAATTGATGGTTTTATAACAATACTGTTTGCAATGTTATCCACCAATTTATCAATTGTTTCCATTTGTTCTTTTTTCATTGCAGATTTAACAGTAATTATAGGTTCAATAATTTCAATGTTTTCCATACCCTCAAAAGTTTTTTGAATTAAACCTGCAGCTGTTGGTGCCCAAGTACCGTTTTCTATCACTGCAATTTTTCTGTTTTTCAAGTTATGTTCTTTCATTGTTGCTAAAATCATTTCCATATTAAAGAAAATACCTGCATTATAGCTTGCAGATGCTATAACAATATGAGAACATTTAAATGCCTGCGAAAGAATTTCCGAAAAGTGAGTTTTTGAAACATCATACATTTTTATATTTTTTATGCCTTTTTGTGCAAGTTTTGATGCTACAATTTCTGCAACATTCTTGGTATGTCCGTATATTGAACCATAAATCACTAATACTGTTTGTTCTTCCGGTTCATAAGTGCTCCATTTTTGATATTTTTCAACAAACCAACCGATTTTATTTCTCCAAATCGGACCATGCAAAGGACAAATCATATTAATTTCTAAATTTGCAGCCTTTTTCAACAATGCTTGAACTTGTGTGCCATATTTACCTACAATATTTGTATAGTATCTTCTTGCTTCATCAAGCCATTCGTATTCAAAATTAACTTCATCCGCAAAAATATTTCCGTTTAATGCACCAAAAGTTCCGAAAGCATCTGCCGAAAATAATATTTTTTCTGTTGTTTCATATGTAACCATAGATTCAGGCCAATGAACCATAGGTGCCATTACAAACGTTAAGTTATGTTTTCCGATATTTAGTGTATCCCCTTCTTTTACAAGATAAATTCTTTCATCAATATTAAAATCAAAGAATTGTTTAATCATTGTATGAGCTTTTTTGTTTGTTACAATTACTGCTTTTGGATATTTGTTTGCGATAATTTGTAAAGTTGATGCATGGTCAGGTTCCATGTGATTTACAACAATATAATCCAGATTTCTGCCGTTTAATTCATATTCCAAATTTTCTAAAAACTGTTCACAAGAAGATATGTCGACAGTATCAAATAATACGTTTTTTTTATCTTTTAATAAATAAGAGTTATAAGAAACACCCTCTATTGGAAATATATTTTCAAATAAAGTTAGTCTTCTATCACTAACACCAATATAACTCAAAGTTTCTGTTATTTTTCTTGTATTATACATAAATTTCTCCCTTAATTTTCACTTATACAATTTTATCATAAAAATTTTTAGAGAATATATCCAAAGGGATTTTTGTTTGGTTAAAAAAATATGTAATTTATCTTGAAATAAATTTTTATCCGACATAGACAAGTTATTTTTTCCTTATCGTGCCATTCAGGAAGCGTAGAAAACAATTATAATAATACCTTTTTTCAATGACAGCGACAAATTAATTAAATCTTATTACAAACATCTTTTATTTTCGCAAGAAAAAATTTTTAAACCCATACGCAATTATTTAATTAGTTTTGATACGTTTACCCATATACGCACAAACAGCATTTTTACAAAGCAATTTAGCGCCAATAAAAATAATTCAAAACTTTTTTTCTGTTTAAAAATATCGTAATAAGCCATTGCATTCACAAGTTTATACTTTCTTTTTCTGCTTCTTGATATGTAACTGTCAGAATGTATTCTCCAATTTGTAAGTTTTTGATTTATATAATATACATTTGAATTTTGAGTTATATGAATATAAAACCACCAATCAAAAAATTCATCAACCGGCGCATTAAGAGCCTGTTCATTTATCAATTCTTTTTTAAACATTACGCTTGATAATGTTAAAATCACGTTTCGTGTTTGAAAAAGTTTAAAAACATTTGCAGGAAAAGTTATTTTATTTAAAATATTTTCTGTTTCATTAACAAATCTAAGTTTATTTTGCATCTTCTCAGAATCTCCAAAAAGATTTACCGCATTAAATATAATATCAGCATTGTTTGCTTCATTAATACGCATTTGCAAAGTATCAGGATTTAGTGTATCATCACTTTCCAAAAAAGCTATCCATTCTCCTTGCGCTTGTTCTAAACCGGTTTTAATAGCTTCCCTAAGACCTTTATTTTTATCATGAACTACAAGTTTTATTCTTTTATCGTTTAAAAAAGATTTTATAATTTCAACCGAATTGTCTGTTGAGGCATCATCTACAATAATAAGCTCCCAATCCGAAAAAGTCTGTGCAAGCACAGACTCTATCGTTTGCGAAATATATTCACTATAATTATAGCTTGTTGTAATTACTGAAACTTTAGTCTTCTGTTCACAGTTCACAGGTATCTGTTCACTCCATTAAGAACAACCTGAGTATCCGCAATTTGGACAAATGAAACATCCTTCTGCCATGTGGATTTTTGTTCCACATTCAGGACAAGTTACTTCTTTTATCTCCCCTGTAGGATTGTATTCTTCTGCCTTTGGTTCTTCTTTTACTTCAGCCTTTTCTTCAACTTTTTCTTCTTTTTTCTTTGTCAAATTCATCGGTTGAATTGGTCTGCAGTTATTTCTGTAAACCGTAATGCCTTTTAAATTATTTTCAAACGCCAAAAGATATGTATCTTCAATATCTTTACGAGTAGCACTCTCAACAAAGTTTACTGTCTTTGATACCGCATTATCTGTATGTAATTGGAATGCTGCTTGCATTTTAACATGCCAGTATGGAGATACATCATGTGCTGTTGAGAATAAATGTTTTGATTTTTCATCAACACCGTTTACATGTGCAATTGTACCTTCTTCAGAAATTTGACGCATTATATCTTCATTATAAAAATTATGTTTAATTGCATAATCTTTAAAAATCGGATTTACTTCAAGCATTTCTGTTCCGTCCATAACATTTCTCATAAACACAAGACCGAATAAAGGTTCAACACCGCCTGAAGCAGAAGCTATCATTGATATTGTTCCCGTTGGAGCAATACAAGTTGTTGTTGCATTTCTAATACCGTACTTTTCAATTTGGCTGTCTAAATCCTGCCACATTTCATCAGTAATCATGCCTGCAGATTTACCTGCATATTTAGTCGCTAAGAAATGTTGATTATCATAAATACTACCTTTAAAGTTGGCAAATGAACCGCGTTCTTTTGCTAATTCAATAGCTTGAACTTTTGAATGGTAATCAATAAATTCCATAACTTGGGCTGCCAGTTTTATTCCTTCTTCTGAATTGTACGGAATTTCCATTTTCATTAACATATCAGCCCAGCCCATTACTCCTAAGCCGATTTTTCTATTATTTTGAACCATTTCTGCAATTTTTGGTAACGGATAATTATTTACCGTAATAACATCATCTAAGAAAATAATAGATAATTTTGTTATTTCTTTTAATTTATCCCAATTGATTTTTCCGTCTTCAACCATTAATCCTAAGTTAATTGAACCTAAATTACACGCTTCAAACGGCAATAGAGGAACTTCCCCGCAAGGATTTGTTGATTCTATTTCACCTATTAAAGGTGTAGGATTATCCGCATTCATTTTGTCGATAAAAATAATTCCCGGTTCACCTGTTGACCAAGCATTATTGACAATTTTATCAAATACTTCTTTTGCATTTAATTTTCCTACAACTTCTTTTGTATTAGGAGCTATCAATTCATATTCCGTATTATTTTTAACAGCTTCCATAAATTTATCTGTTAGAGCAACGGAAATATTGAAATTATTTAATTTTGAGGTATCGTTTTTGCAGTTTATAAATTCTAAAATATCAGGATGGTCAACTCTTAGAATACCCATGTTTGCACCGCGTCTTGTTCCGCCTTGTTTAACAGCTTCTGTTGCAGCGTTGAAAACTTCCATGAAAGACACAGGACCTGAAGAAACACCCATAGTTGATTTAACAACACTGTTTTTCGCCCTTAATCTTGAGAATGAAAAACCTGTTCCACCACCTGATTTGTGAATTAATGCTGTATTTTTTACTGCTTCAAAAATACCTTCTAATGAATCTTCAACAGGTAAAACAAAACATGCTGATAATTGTCCGAGTTCTCTGCCTGCATTCATTAAAGTTGGTGAATTCGGCATAAAATATCTCTTTGTTATTGCTTCATAAAATTTTGCAGATAAACTGTCAGCATCTTTTTGTGTTTTGCCGTACTCTAACTCTGCTTTTGCTATTGAATCTGCAACTCGTTTGAACATTGTTGCCGGAGTTTCGGTACATTTTCCTTCTTTATCTCTTTTTAAGTATCTTTTTTCAAGTACCTTAATTGCGTTTTCCGATAATTCTAATTTATCTTGCATTTCCACGCTCACGATAACCTCCCATATATATTGTGATAGTTTTATTATAATTAAAATTGTACTATAAATATTGTATTATATTTTCAAATCCATGCCTAAAATTTTATAAATATTTACAAGAAAAATGCACAAAATAAAAAACCCCCTTAAAGGAGTTTTAAAAAAGGCGACACCCAGATTCGAACTGGGGGATAAAAGCTTTGCAGGCTTCTGCCTTACCACTTGGCCATGTCGCCATTTGCACTTTATTTATATATTATTGTAATGATATTAATTTGTCAAGACTTATAGTTATCCTACTATAGACTAATTTCTACAATAATTTTTGTGTATCATGCATTTTTCATGTTACATTCTGTAACAAAATAAATTAAATTACAAATATTTTGGCAATTTTAATATTTATTGAATTTTATATATTTACAAGGTGGTAGATATAATGTTAGATTACACTAAGCGAAATGTAACTTTTGCTTCCGGCATTAAAGATGATTATAACAATAATATCGAATATAAAATAATGCCGGATAATACGCCTGCAAATTTAAATCTTAATATAGATTTAAAAGATAAAAATAAAACTTTTTCAGTTCAGAAAATTACAAAAGATACATACATAGTTTCAGATAAATCAAGCGAATCCAAAGAAAAGAAAAAAGCACCTTTAAAGAAAAAAGCGTTATATGGAATACTTGCCATCGGTGCAGGAACACTTTTCTTCACAAAAGGACTTTCCGGAAAAACTGCAAAATGGATTGGTTCTTATGCAGATAAATTGGAAAATGATTTATTAATGCATGCAGATGACAATAAAATTGCACAATATTTGGATAAAGGTCTTAACGGATCTTCAAAAGCTATTAAACGATTATTTTCTTTGAGTAACATTATCGCAAATTTTAATGCCGTAAAGGATTCATTCTTCAAAAAAATGTATTCATTAAACTTTTTAAAAGTAAAAAAACCTGAATCTTCAAAATTCCCTAAATTAGCAAAAGGTTGGAATTATTTAGTAAACATTCCTACACGTTTTTTTGATTTTATGACAAGTAGTATATTAAAAATAACAGATAACGCTATTGATTCAAAATATGATAACGTATGGAAATATCTTAATAACTACATTGCAACCGGAGTTACAAATATAGAAAAATCCAAATTACCACCGGCTGAAAAGAAAAAAATGATTGAAAAATTAAAAAGTTCGTTTTCAATTTTTATGGAAGGTTTTAGTAAAATTTCCAGAAATGGCAGATTACAAAAATTTAATGAAAGTATTTCCAATTTGCCTGAACAAGTTAACGATAAAATTGCAAAACCTTTTGAGGCAATTTACGAAAAAAATAATCTTCCGTTATCAAAAAAACTAAAACTATCCAAAGATTTATTTAAAGAAAATTATTCGCAATATATAACCATGTCACAATCTGCCATTGCAAGACTTGAACATCAACAGATTGTTAATAGAGCAAGAATAGCTTTCTCAAATGATATTACCGATGTAGCGAAAAACCTTAAAACGTCTTTGAATGATTTAAAACACAATTTGAACGTAGAAGATATTTCAAGCAGAAGAATATTTATTAGCACATTGAATAAAGTAGAACAATTAAGTGAATTCGGTATTGAATCTTTACGAAAAGATATTTTATCAGATATTGACTTGATAATGGAAAAAATAAAACAAGCGAATAAAAATAGTAAACAGAGATTATATTCAACACAAGAAATAAACAAAATACAAAAATTAACAAATTCTATGAAAGAAATTCTGACGGATTATTCAGGAAAAGGTATTATACAAGATATTCAAACTGACATGAAAGCAATTTTATCTAAAGAAGATTATCAAATATGGAAAGCTAAAACAGAACAATTAAATGAATATTTTAATAGTGCAGTTGATACGGAAATGAAGAATATGGTTGAAAAATATTCAGAAGCAAAAGTCGGAGCAATACCTACAGATATATTTTTCCAAGGTCTTGCTGTCGGAACAGGCGCATATCACATAGCAAAATCTGAAGATAATAAAGAAAAAATAGGTTCATCTTTAAAATATGGAATGCCTATTCTTGGTGGTGTTGCGACATATTATTATTCTGCATCAAAAGCATTAAGCGGTATAACAAATATTTCATTGGCTGCAATATCAGCATTTTTATTAAACAGAACAGGCGACTCTATATTTAATCATTACCAAAAACGATTTGGCAATAAAAAAGAGATAGAAGAAACTTAATTATGTTCTGTTAAGTTATGCTATTTTTAAAATATCAAAAGCGTATCTAAATTGGTTATAACTGAAAATTTAGAAAATATACGCATAATTTTTATATTCAGCATAGACAGATTATTTTTTTGTGTCATCATGAATAGCCGATGAATAGTGGGTTTGACTTTGTATTGATACGATAATCTAATGCGTATTTCAGAATCTATAAACTCCTTGTCCACCCTGAACTGGTTTGACTACTTTTTCCAAAATCTTTGATTTTTTGAAAAATGTCCGGTTTCCCGTAGAGTCTATTCTTTGTTTTAGATTCCGAACCAAGTTCGGAATAGACAAATTGTTATATCCCTATTTTCTACGCTTTCAGCATGACAAACTTGTTTTACTTGCAGCTTTGGACTTTGCCTGCACCATAACCTAGGACTTTTGATTTATTATTTTTGCATTTACTATTACTTCTATTTACGTATTTGTAATCCATATTACCAAAATCCATTATCCATCGCCCACAAGCAGCACCTTGATTAATACATTCATACATACTGTATTCTAAATATTTACTTGTAGTATAAGACGGAAGTAAACCTTTCATTGTTACTCTTAAAGAAAACAAGTCAATACCATATGTATTTTTCCCTTTTTTAGGTCCATCTATATCTAAATACAAAATACCACAATTGTCTTTTATATCTTTTGGTCTATCGTTATAAGTCTTTGTAGTGCAGTCTTTGTTTAAATTAATTCCAAAACTGGCACCACTTGCCAAAATTGCTGATTTTTTATTTGTTCTGCTAAGAGTACTGCCGTCCAACCATCTTTTTGTATCTTTGGATACACATTCAACTTTGTGAGAATCATCGCTATCACACTTTTTTGTTACTTTTAAAAATTCTGTTATTCTATTAAAATATCTTTCATCTCCACCTGAAATCCATTCTTCTATCGGCCCGTAATTAACTATCATTTCCTCATGTGCTTGAGCAAGCTCTGCATAATATTTCTTAAATTTTGCAACTTCATATGTATCATCAGTTGCGTTATTTAAATTAGGAATAGTAAGCGCGGCGACAACACCGATTATACCCATTACAATTAGGGTTTCTGCTAAAGTAAACGCGAATGAGTGAACGGTTGATAGTGAACTGTTATGGGTAAACTGACGACTCTGTTCACTGTCAACTTTGGACAGTTCACCTTTAAATATGCTACAAATGAAGGCTTTTAGATGCCCGAGC